>NZ_JBIARL010000021.1:0-145770 GCF_042889835.1 Streptomyces sp. NPDC002463 | reverse complement strand
GGCCGCGCGCGCCCGCCTGGCGATGCGGGTCGCCGAGGGCCTGGCCGGGCTGCCGGCCACCGTCTCACTCAGGCCCCCCCCACCCCGCTGGGCGGGGGCCGCCGTATTCCGGGCGGCCACGGCCATGCGCATTATCAGGACCTTTTTCGGGCAGCACAAATCCCGCACCGAATTCCTGTTCTTTGTATACGGCGCGGCTGTTAATTTCGGGCGCTCGCCGTGTTGACGGCATGTTGCGAAACCCTCACACGACCCCGCTCCGGACTTTTGAGCCGGTGCAGCGGCATCGAGCGTTCCGCGTGGAGCGCGGTCAGCGCCCGCGCCCGCTCGGCGTCCCCGCGCGCCACGGCGTCCACGATCGCGCCGTGCTCGGCCCAGGCCTCGACCGGCTGGGCGGGCTGCTCCACGACGTACGTCCAGGCGATCTTCTGCCTCAGTTGAGTGAGCAGCGCCGTCAGAGCGGGGCTCCCGGAGGCCTGCGCGAGCGTCTCGTGGAACCAGCCGCCGAGCGAGCGCAGATCCTCGCCCTGATCTCGCCTGGCCCGCTCCTGCCCCAGCCTGACCAGGCCGCGCAGCACCTTGAGGTGCGCCTCGGTGCGCCGCTGCGCGGCCCGTGCGGCCCCCAGCGGTTCGAGCAGCGCCCGCATGTCGAGCAGGTCGGCGGCCTCCTGCTCGGTCGGCTCGGCGACGTGGGCGCCCGCGTGGCGGCGGGTGACGACGAAGCCCTCGGACTCCAGGGTGCGCAGCGCCTCGCGGACCGGGACCCGGGAGACCCCGTACCGGCGGGCGAGCTGCTCCTCGGTCAGCCGACCGCCCCGCTCGTACACGCCGGAGACGATGTCGTCCCGGATCGCCGTGCATACCGAGTGCGCGGGAATGCGCATGTCCGACCTCCGCCTTGGTGCGCGCGAGACAATTCCAGCGGCGCCTGTTCTGCGCCGATCGTCGACTCTATTGCAGCCCGCCGGAATTTCCGATGCCCCGGCGTAATCCATGGAAGTCTTTTGGACAGCGAAAAGCCCCGGCTCAGTACGAGCCGGGGCTTTTGAGACGCGGTGCGGGTCAGACGTTCACGCCGCGGGCGCGGAGGTACGTGATCGGGTTGATGTCCGAGCCGTACTCGGGGCTGGTGCGCGCCTCGAAGTGGAGGTGCGGGCCGGTCGAGTTCCCGGAGGAGCCGGAGACGCCTATCTGCTGGCCCGGCTCGACGGTCTGGCCGACGTAGACCCCGATGGAGGAGAGGTGCCCGTACTGGGTGTACGTGCCGTCGTTCATCCGGATCACGATGTTGTTGCCGTACGCGCCGCCCCAGCCGGCCTCGACGACGGTGCCGGAGCCGACGGAGACGACCCGGGTGCCGTAGGCGGCGTGGAAGTCGATGCCGGAGTGGTGGCCGGAGGACCAGAGCGAGCCGCCGGTCTTGTAGCCGGTGGAGACGTACGAGCCGGCGACGGGGGCCTGGAAGGAGGCGAGGCGGCGGCGCTCGGCCTCGCGGGCGGCGCGCTCGCGCTCCAGCCGGATCTCCTTGGCGCGGGCCTCCGCCTTGCGCTTCGCCTCGGCCTTGGCCTTCGCCTCGGCGATGGCCTCGACGGCCTCCTGCTCCTGGGCGGTGGCCTGGGCGTTGATCGGGTCGACGAGGGAGTCCTCGGTGATCACCTGGGTGAGGCCGGTGTCCTCGACGGAGCGGTCGTCCGTGTCGGCGGCGAGTGCCGGGGAGGCGAGGGTTCCGATGACGCCGGTGGTGGCGAGCGTCGCGACGCCGGCGATGCCCACGCTGCGGCGCGCCATCCGGCTCGGACCACGATGCTTCCCGGTGGCACGGGTGAACGCCATGTAGAGGCTGATCCTTTCCTTCCTTCTCGCCTACCGGGTTAGCTGACGGGTTCGGAGCAGGAAGGTCTCCTACGAGCCCCTCCGTACGAGACGAAGGCGCCCGATTCACCCCAGGGACGATGCGGGTCCCCGGCTCCCCAGGCTCGCGCCTGACGGGGACTCGGCGATGACTGTCCGATGCCGCGGTTGCGGCACGTGCACTGACGAACAGCCGCACCGACGCTATGCGGATCGTCTTTCAATCACCAACCGGACACGCCTTTTGTAAGACATGCCACAGGGCAAACGATCACCTTGACCGCAATACGGACAAAGCGGAGGACCCCGACGAACTATGCCGTCGGGGTCCTCTCGTTGGCGTCTCGGAACCGGAATCAGCCCGTCACGACGGTCACTTCACCGATGCCGAGCGCACGCACCGGCTCCGCGATCTGCGACGCGTCGCCGACGAGCACGGTGACGAGCCGGTCCACCGGGAAGGCGCTGACCACGGCGGCCGTCGCCTCGACGGTGCCGGTCTCGGCCAGCCGCGCGTACAACTGGGCCTGGAAGTCGTCCGGGAGGTGCTGCTCCACCTGGTCGGCGAGCGTCCCTGCGACGGAGGCCGCCGTCTCGTACTTGAGGGGCGCCACCCCCACCAGGTTCTGCACGGCCGTCTCCCGCTCGGCGTCCGTGAGGCCCTCGGCGGCGAGGGTGCGCAGCACCTTCCACAGGTCGTCGAGCGCCGGACCCGTGTTGGGAGTGTCGACGGAGCCGCTGATGGCGAGCATCGACGCGCCGTTCCCCTCGGCGTCCGAGCGGAGCACCTGGCCGAAGGCCCGCACGCCGTACGTGTAGCCCTTCTCCTCGCGCAGGACCCGGTCCAGACGCGAGGTCAGGGTGCCGCCGAGGCAGTACGTGCCGAGGACCTGGGCCGGCCAGACGCTGTCGTGCCGGTCGGGGCCGACCCGGCCGATCAGCAGCTGCGTCTGAACGGCGCCGGGACGGTCCACGATGACGACCCGTCCGGTGTCGTCGGCGGTGATCGGCGGCATCGGGAGCGGCTCGGCCGGTTCACCGGTCCAGGCGCCCAGCGTCTCGGCGAGGACCTTCTCCAGGTCGACGCCGGTCAGGTCACCGACGACCACGGCGGTGGCCGTGCCGGGCCGGACGTACGCCTCGAAGAAGGCGCGGACGGCGGCGGCGTCGATCGCGGCGACGGTCTCCTCGGTGCCCTGGCGCGGCCGGGACATCCGGGACTCGGCCGGGAACAGCTCCTTGGAGAGCTGCTTGGCGGCGCGGCGCCCCGGGTTGGCCGTCTCGTGCGGGATCTCGTCGAGACGGTTGCGCACCAGGCGCTCGATCTCGGTGTCCAGGAACGCCGGGGCGATGAGGGCCTCGGAGAGCAGCCCGAGCGCCTTGGGCAGCCGGGAGACCGGGACCTCCAGGGAGACCCGTACGCCCGGGTGGTCGGCGTGCGCGTCGAGCGTGGCGCCGCAGCGCTCCAGCTCGGCCGCGAACTCCTCGGCGCTGTGCTGGTCGGTGCCCTCGGAGAGCGCGCGGGCCATGATGGTCGCGACACCGTCGAGACCGGCGGGCTCGGCGTCCAGCGGCGCCGGCAGGAAGATCTCCACGGCGACGACCTGCTGGCCGGGGCGGTGGCTGGTGAGCACGGTCAGGCCGTTGTCCAGCGTGCCGCGGTCCGGGGCCGGGAAGGCCCACGGCTTCGCGGCGCCCGGCTGGGGCTGCGGGTGGAAGTCCATGCTCGTCAAAGACACGGCGGCGTCGGTCACTGGTCCGCTCCCTCTTCGTCATCGCCGTCGGCGTTGTCGCTCTGCTCGGTCGCCAGGGGCTCGTAGACGAGCACCGCGCGGTTGTCGGGGCGCAGCTTGGCCGCGGCGACCTCGCGCACCTCGTCGGCGGTGATCTCCAGAACGCGGTCGACGGCGGTCAGCGCGAGCTGCGGGTCGCCGAACAGCACGGCGAACCGGCACAGTTCGTCGGCGCGGCCCGCGACCGTGCCGAGCCGGTCCAGCCACTCGCGCTCCAACTGGGCCTGCGCGCGCTCCATCTCCTCGGGCGTGGGGCCCTCGGCGGCGAACCGGGCGAGCTCCTCGTCGACGGCGGCCTCGATCTGCGGGACCTCGACGCCCCCGGAGGTCTTGACGTCCAGCCAGCCCAGCGAGGGCGCCCCGGCGAGCCGCAGCAGGCCGAAGCCGGCGGCGACCGCCGTACGGTCACGGCGGACCAGGCGGTTGTGCAGCCGGGAGGACTCCCCGCCGCCCAGGACCGTCAGGGCCAGGTCGGCGGCGTCACACGCGCGCGTGCCGTCGTGCGGCAGGCGGTAGGCGGCCATCAGCGCACGGGCCGGGACCTCCTCCTCGACGACCTCGCGCAGCTGCTCGCCGATGACCTCGGGCAGGTCGCCGGAGCGCGGCTCGGGCTTGCCGTCGTGGGCGGGGATGGAGCCGAAGTACTTCTCGACCCAGGCGAGCGTCTGCGCCGGGTCGATGTCGCCGACGACCGACAGCACCGCGTTGTTCGGGGCGTAGTACGTGCGGAAGAAGTTCCGCGCGTCCTCCAGGGTGGCCGCGTCCAGGTCGGCCATGGAGCCGATCGGCGTGTGGTGGTACGGGTGGCCCTCCGGGTAGGCGAGGGCGGTCAGCCGCTCGAAGGCCGTGCCGTACGGCACGTTGTCGTAGCGCTGGCGGCGCTCGTTCTTGACGACGTCGCGCTGGTTCTCCATGGACTCGTCGTCCAGGGCGGCGAGCAGCGAGCCCATGCGGTCGGCCTCCAGCCAGAGCGCGAGCTCCAGCTGGTGCGCGGGCATGGTCTCGAAGTAGTTGGTGCGCTCGAAGCTCGTCGTGCCGTTGAGCGAGCCTCCGGCGCCCTGCACCAGCTCGAAGTGGCCGTTGCCGTGCACCTGCTTCGAGCCCTGGAACATCAGGTGCTCGAAGAGGTGGGCGAGGCCCGTGCGGCCCCTGACCTCGTGGCGCGAGCCGACGTCGTACCAGAGGCAGACCGCGGCGACCGGGGTCAGGTGGTCCTCGGAGAGCACCACGCGCAGGCCGTTCGCCAACCGGTGCTCGGTCGCTGTCAGGCCGCCGGAGCCGGCCTCGGCCGTGGCCGTGTGACCCATGGGCATGTACGTCCCTTCGATCGCGATGTGAAAAAGTCCTGCCACTGTATGCAAGCGCGCCGACACCTGGCGAAGTTCCCGGACCTTCGTGATGTCCCTCTTCCGGGTCGCGGTCGGCGTTGTCGGTGGCACGGTCCACAATGGTCCGCGTCAGATCAACCTTGTTGGTGAAGGAGCCGCAGCCGCGATGGCCCGCCGCAGCACGAAGACACCGCCGCCGGACGACGCGTTCGAGGAGCGAATCCTCGACATCGACGTCGTCGACGAGATGCAGGGCTCCTTCCTCGAGTACGCGTACTCGGTGATCTACTCGCGCGCCCTCCCCGACGCCCGCGACGGCATGAAGCCCGTCCAGCGCCGCATCGTGTTCCAGATGAACGAGATGGGGCTGCGACCCGAGCGCGGCTTCGTCAAGTGCGCCCGTGTCGTCGGCGAGGTGATGGGCAAGCTCCACCCGCACGGCGACGCGTCGATCTACGACGCGATGGTCCGCATGGCCCAGCCCTTCTCCATGCGCCTCCCCCTCGTCGACGGCCACGGCAACTTCGGCTCCCTGGGCAACGACGACCCGCCGGCCGCCATGCGGTACACCGAGTCGCGGATGGCCCCGGCCGCGCTGCTCATGACCGAGTCCATCGACGAGGACACGGTCGACTTCGGGCCGAACTACGACGGCCAGGAGCAGGAGCCGGTCGCGCTCCCCGCGGCCTACCCGAACCTGCTGGTCAACGGCGCGTCCGGAATCGCGGTCGGCATGGCGACGAACATGCCCCCGCACAACCTGGGCGAGGTCGTCGCGGCCGCCCGCCACCTGATCCGCTACCCCAACGCCGACCTCGAGGCGCTGATGCGCTTCGTGCCCGGCCCCGACCTGCCGACCGGCGGCCGGATCGTCGGCCTCTCCGGCATCAAGGACGCGTACGCGTCGGGCCGCGGCTCCTTCAAGATCCGCGCCACCGCGACCGTGGAGACCGTCACGGCCCGCCGCAAGGGCATCGTCGTGACCGAGCTGCCCTTCACGGTCGGCCCCGAGAAGGTCGTCTCCAAGATCAAGGACCTGGTCGGCTCCAAGAAGCTCCAGGGCATCGCGGACGTCAAGGACCTCACCGACCGCAGCCACGGCCTCCGCCTGGTCATCGAGATCAAGAACGGCTTCGTGCCCGAGGCGGTCCTGGAGCAGCTCTACAAGCTGACGCCGATGGAGGAGTCCTTCGGCATCAACAACGTGGCGCTGGTCGACGGACAGCCGCTCACCCTCGGCCTCAAGGAGCTCCTCGAGGTCTACCTCGACCACCGCTTCGAGGTGGTCCGGCGCCGCTCCGAGTTCCGCCGCACCAAGAAGCGCGACCGGCTCCACCTGGTCGAGGGCCTCCTCGTCGCGCTCCTCGACATCGACGAGGTCATCCGGCTCATCCGCGAGAGCGAGAACTCCGCCCAGGCCAAGGAGCGCCTGATGGAGCGCTTCTCGCTGAGCGAGATCCAGACGCAGTACATCCTGGACACCCCGCTGCGCCGCCTCACCAAGTTCGACCGCCTTGAACTGGAGAGCGAGCGCGACCGCCTCAACGGCGAGATCGACGAGCTGACCGGGATCCTCGACTCCGACGCGGAGCTGCGCAAGCTGGTCTCGGCGGAGCTGGCCGCCGTCGCCAAGAAGTTCGCCACGGACCGGCGGACGGTCCTCCTGGAGTCGGCGGGCGCGCCCGTCGCCGCCGTGTCCCTCGAGGTCGCGGACGACCCGTGCCGGGTGCTGCTCTCCTCGACGGGCCTGCTGGCCCGCACGGTGACCGAGCACCTCCCGCCCGTGACGGACGGCAAGCGCGCCAAGCACGACGCGATCGTCTCGGCGGTCGCCGCCACCCAGCGCGGTGACGTCGGCGCGGTGACCTCGGCCGGCCGGCTGCTGCGGATCGCGGTGATCGACCTTCCGCAGCTGCCGGACACCGCGACCGCCCCGAACCTCGCGGGCGGCGCGCCGCTCTCCGAGTTCCTCTCCCTGGAGGCGGACGAGACGGTGGTCTGCCTGACCACCCTCGAGGAGTCCTCGCCGGGCCTCGCCCTCGGCACGCTGCAGGGCGTCGTGAAGCGCGTGGTGCCGGACTACCCGGCGAACAAGGACGAGCTGGAGGTCATCACCCTCAAGGACGGTGACCGGATCGTCGGCGCGACGGAGCTGCGGACGGGCGAGGAGGACCTCGTCTTCATCACCTCCGACGCCCAGCTGCTGCGCTACCAGGCCTCGCAGGTACGGCCCCAGGGCCGCCCGGCGGGCGGCATGGCGGGCATCAAGCTCACCGCGGGCGCCGAGGTCATCTCGTTCACCGCCGTCGACCCGGCGTCGGACGCCGTCGTCTTCACCGTGGCGGGCTCCACCGGCACCCTGGACTCCTCGGCGGGCACGTCGGCGAAGCTGACCCCCTTCGACCAGTACCCGCGCAAGGGCCGCGCCACCGGCGGCGTCCGCTGCCAGCGCTTCCTGAAGGGCGAGGACGTCCTGACCCTGGCCTGGGCAGGCCCCACCCCGGCCCACGCCGCCCAGAAGAACGGCACCCCGGTCGACCTCCCGTCCCCGGACCCCCGCCGCGACGGCTCGGGCACCCCCCTCCCGAAGCCGATCGACGTGGTGGCGAGCCCGGCCTCCTGACCGGACCGGCCACAACACGACGGAACGAGACCCCGCCCGACAGGCACACCGCCTGACGGGCGGGGTCTCGTCTCTCGGGACCGCCGGACGGCCTCCGGAACCGCCGGGTAGCCTCGGGCCGGTGACCGACCGGGGGGTTGCTCCGGCACGTCTGACGCCCGAGTGAAGGATGGCCGCGTTGACAGACGAAGCATTCAGCATCGACAAGCGCACGCTCCACGACCTGCTCCGACAGGTCGAGGACGGCAGGGCGCAGCTCCCCGAGTTCCAGCGGGGCTGGGTGTGGCCCCACCCGAACATCACGGCGCTGCTCGCTTCCGTCTCGCAGGGCTTCCCGGTCGGCACGGTCATGACGCTGCAGTCCGGCGGGGACGTCCGGTTCAAGCACCGTCCGATCGAAGGGGCCACTCCGAAGCCGGGCGCCGAGCCGGAGACCCTCGTCCTCGACGGCCAGCAGCGCCTCACCTCGCTCTTCCAGTCGATCATGCTGAACGAGCCCGTGGTGACCCAGGACGTACGCAAGCACCGGGTGACGGGCTGGTTCTACGCCGACATGCGCGCGGTCCTGGACGAGCACACGGACCGCGAGGACGCGATCCGGTTCCTGCCGCAGGACAAGATCGTCAAGAACTTCCACGGCGAGGTGACCAAGGACTGCTCGACCCGTGAGAAGGAGTACGCAGAGCTGCTCTTTCCGCTGAGTGCCGTCTTCGACTCGTACGACTGGCGCACGGGCTTCGAGGAGTACTGGTGGGACCGTGACAAGGAGACCCAGCGGCTCTGGGGGCGGTTCGAGAAGATCTTCGTCAGGAACTTCGACCGCTACCACGTCCCGGTGATCTCCCTCGGGAAGAACACCGCCCGTCAGGCCGTCTGCCAGGTCTTCGAGAACGTCAACACCGGCGGCGTCTCCCTCACCGTCTTCGAGCTGCTCACCGCCACCTTCGCAGCGGACGAGTTCGACCTCAGGCGGCACTGGGACAAGGAGGTGAAGGCCTCCTGGCAGGCGCCGGAGTACCGCATCCTCAAGGACGTGTCGAACACGGACTTCCTCCAGTCGGTGACCCTGCTCGCCACGGCCGCCCGGCGCGAGGACGCGGTGGCCCGCGGGGTCGCGGAGGAGCGACTTCCGCGCGTCGGCTGCAAGCGCAAGGACATGCTGGAACTCCAGCTCGACGAGTACGAGCGGTTCGCGCCCCTGGTCGTGCAGGGCTTCAAGCACGCGGCGAAGTTCCTGCACCAGCAGTTCGTCTTCGACACCCGCTTCCTGCCGTACGGCACGCAGCTCATCCCGCTCGCCGCGATCCTGGCCCTCGCGGGTGACGACGCCCAGAGCGCCGGGGCCCAGCACAAGCTCGCCCGCTGGTACTGGTGCGGGGTCTTCGGCGAGCTGTACGGCGGCTCGACCGAGACCCGCTTCAGCCATGACCTGCCGGACGTCGTGGGCTGGATCAGGGGGACCGCGGGCGAACCCCGCACCGTCGGGGCCGCCGAGTTCGCGCCCAGTCGGCTGCTGACGCTGAGGACCCGCAACAGCGCCGCGTACAAGGGCATCTACGCGCTGCTGCTCAAGGCCGGCGCCATGGACTGGCGCACCGGCGAGAAGGCAGAGATCACCGGGTACTTCGACGAGTCGATCGACATCCACCACATCTTCCCGAAGGTGTGGTGTCAGGGGCAGGACGAGGACCCGGGGCGCTACAACTCGATCATCAACAAGACCCCGCTGACGGCCCGTACCAACCGGATCATCGGCGGCAGCGCGCCCTCCGACTACCTGGTGAAGCTCGCCAAGAGCGCGGAGTCCACGCCCGAGGTGGTCCACGGGCACATCCGGTCCCACCTCGTCGCACCGGAGCTCATGGCGCTCGACGACTTCGCGGCGTTCTTCGCCGCCCGGAAGGCCTCGCTGCTCGCCCGGGTGTCCGCCGAGATGGGCAAGGTCATCGTGGACGACGGGGCGGACGCCGCCGTCCTCGACGAGAGCGACGTCGAGGCGCTGGAGGCCGCGGAGCTCGCGGAGGCCTTCTGAGCCCGGGGGCGGATCAGGAGGGCTCCTCCTCCGTCCGCTGCACGTACCGCAGGACGCCCCACATGCTGTGTTCGTCGGGGGTGTCCTGCGGGCCGTTCAGTTCGCAGGCGGCGAGGTCCTTGCGGAGGGCGGACGCGTCGGTGCCGGAGCCGATCAGGACGAGTTGGGTGAGGTGTTCCTCGCCGGCGGGCCAGGGTTCGGGGTAGAAGCGCAGGAAACGGCCGACGGCGTGCACGGCGTAGCGGTTGGCCGGGTCGGCGGGGCCGAGGTCGACGAAGCCCTTGATCCGGTAGAGGCCCTCGGGGCGCGAGTCGAGGAAGGCCATCAGGCGACGCGGGTGCAGCGGCGTCGAGGACGTCACCGAGAGGCTCTCGTAGGTCGCGTGCGGATGGGCGTGGTCGTCGTCCTCGGAGCCGTACAGGATGTCCTCGATCGACATCTGGCCCTCGATCTCGCCCTCCGGTACGACCCGGTCGAAGAGCAGCTCCGGATCGACGCGCCCGTGGGAGGCCTCGACCACGGCGGCGCGCCCGGCGAGCGCGGCCACCGTCTCCCGTACGCTCCGCAGCTCGTCCTCCGCCACCCGGTCCGCCTTGTTGACGACGACGAGGTCGGCGAGGGCGAGGTGCCGGTCGGTCCCGGGGTGCCGCTGCCGGGTGGCCTCGAACTCGGCCGCGTCGACGACCTGGACGAGTCCCCCGTACACGACCCGCTCGTTCTCGCTGGCGAGCACCATGCGGACCAGCTCCTCAGGCTCCGCGAGCCCGCTCGCCTCGATCACGATCACGTCGAGCCGGGACTCGGGCCGGGTGAGGACCTCCAGGTACTCGTCGAGCTCGCCCGCGTCGACGGCACAGCACAGGCAGCCGTTGCCGAGGGAGACGGTGGACCCGACCTGGCCGGCGACGGTCATCGCGTCGATGCCGATGTCACCGAAGTCGTTGACCATGACTCCGATACGGGTGCCCCGGGCGCTGCGCAGCAGATGGTTGAGGAGCGTGGTCTTCCCGGCCCCGAGAAACCCGGCCAGGACGACGACGGGGATCTGCTGCGTGGTCAAGGGACGTGCCTCCGGTTCCTTCGGGTCCCACGGCCGTGGGCAGCCCCCAGAATAGGCGCCCGTTCCGTCACCATTTCCGGTCCCGGGGCGCGGCCGCTTACCGTTTCCGCCATGAGCCCCGCACAGACCAGCCCGCCGCGCGCCCGCGCGCGTCGTCGGCGGTTCGGGTGGCCGCAGCGGGTGTTCTCGCAGGTCCTGCTGATGCAGCTGGCCATCGCGACCGGTGTGACCGTCCTCGCCACCGGCCTCTTCCTCGCCCCGCTGAGCGCCCAGCTCGACGACCAGGCCATGCGGCGGGCCCTCGCCATCGCCGGGACCACCGCGTCGCCCCGGCTCGCCGCGGACCTCACCGGCAGCCGGCCGTCCGCGCGGGGCCCGGTCCAGACGGAGGCGGAGCGGATCAGGACCTCCACGGGCGCCGAGTACGTCGTGGTCATGGACACGCGCGGGGTGCGCTGGTCGCACACCGACCCCGCGCAGATCGGCAGGCTCGTCTCCACCGACCCGAGCGCCGTCCTCGCCGGGCACGAGGTGATGGAGATCGACAGCGGCACCCTGGGCCGCTCGGCGCGCGGCAAGGTGCCGCTGCGGGACGCCGACGGGCGGATCGTCGGCGCGGTCTCCGTCGGCATCGAGTACGACAGCGTCCGCGACCGGCTCCTCGCCGCCATCCCCGGCCTGCTGGCCTACGCGGGCGGCGCGCTCGCGGCCGGAGCGCTCGCCGCCTATCTGATCTCCCGGCGGCTCCAGCGCCAGACCCACGACCTGGCCTTCTCCGACATCTCCGCGCTGCTCGCCGAACGCGAGGCCATGCTGCACGGCATCCGCGAGGGCGTCGTGGCCCTCGACCGCAACGGCTCCGTCCGCCTCATGAACGACGAGGCACAGCGGCTCCTCGGCCTCGGCCCCGAGGCGGCGGGCCGGCCGCTCGACGAGGTCCTCGGCCGGGGCCGTACCGCCGACGTCCTCGCGGGCCGGGTCACCGGCGAGGACCTGCTCACCGTCCGGGGGCACCGGGTCCTGATCGCCAACCGGATGCCCACGCACGACGGCGGCGCCGTGGCGACCCTCCGCGACCGCACCGAACTGGAACGCCTCGGACGCGAGCTCGACTCCACCCGCGGCCTGATCGACGCACTCCGTGCCCAGGACCACGAGCACGCCAACCGGCTGCACACCCTCCTCGGCCTCCTGGAGCTGGAGATGCACGAGGAGGCGGTCGAGTTCGTCACGGAGGTCGTCGGCGTGCACCGGGCCACCGCCGAGCAGGTCACGGAGAAGGTCCACGACCCGCTCCTCGCCGCGCTCCTGGTCGGAAAGGCGACCGTCGCCGCCGAGCGGGGCGTCTCGCTGCGGCTCGCACCCGACTCCCTGCTGCCGGACCGGCTCGTCGACCCGCGCGAACTGGTCACCGTCGTCGGCAATCTGGTCGACAACGCCCTGGACGCCGTCGCCGGCACTCCCGGCGCCCGCGTCGAGGTCTCCTTCCGCGCCGACGGCCGTACGGTGGTGCTGCGGGTCACGGACAGCGGCCCGGGCGTCCCCGAGGACCGCCGCGAGCTGATCTTCACCGAGGGCTGGACGACGAAGGAACTGCCGTCCCACGGGAAGCGCGGGCTCGGCCTCCCCCTGGTCCGCCGGCTCGCCGAGCGCCGGGGCGGCACCGCCGAGGTGGCCGACGGTCCCGAGGGCGGCGCGGTGTTCACGGTCGTCCTCCCGGACGCCCTGACCGAGCCGGGGCCCACCGAGCCGGAACCGGCTTCGGACCGCTCTTCGGACCGCTCTGAGGAGGCGTCGCGATGATCGACGTGCTCGTGGTGGACGACGACGTGCTGGTCGCGCGGATCAACGCCGCCTATGTCGCCAAAGTGCCCGGCTTCCGGGTGGTCGCCACCGCCCACTCGACCGCCGAGGCACTCGCCGCCCTGGACGGACAGCCGGTCGACCTGATCCTCCTCGACCACTACCTGCCCGACGAGAACGGACTCGCGGCCGTACGGGAGCTCCGCGCGCGTGGCCATCAGTGCGACGTGATCATGGTGACGGCGGCCCGTGACGTGGCCACCGTGCAGTCGGCGATGCGGCACGGCGCGCTCCAGTACCTGGTCAAGCCGTTCAACTTCGCCGGGCTCCGCGCCAAGCTGGAGGCGTACGCCACGCTCCGCCGCACCCTGGAGAGCGGTGGCGAGGCGGAGCAGGCCGAGGTGGACCGGATCTTCGGGGTCCTGTCGGCGGGCGCCGTCACCCCCGACCTGCCCAAGGGCCACTCCCCCACCACCGCCGAGGTGGTCCGGCAGGTCCTGCTCGCGGCCGGCGGGCCGCTGTCCGCCCAGGAGATCGCCGAGCGGGCCGGCGTCAGCCGCCAGACCGCTCAGCGCTACCTCAAGCTCCTGGAACGCACCGGGCGGGTGCGCCTCTCCCTCCGGTACGGGGAGACCGGCCGCCCCGAACACCGGTACGCCTGGGCGAGCTCACCGACCGGCGGCTGACGCCCGGGCCCGGACGAGTGGGCCGGGCGACGGAACGGTCAGACGGCGCCCGCGCCTGTCAGGGAGCGCACCTCGGTCTCCGCGTGCCGGGCCTCGTCGGGCGGCTCGGGCGAGGTGACCGTGCCGATCCATCCGGCCAGGAATCCGAGCGGGATGGAGACCACCCCGGGGTTCTGCAACGGGAAGAGGTGGAAGTCGACGCCCGGGAACAGCGACTCCGGGCTGCCCGAGACGACCGGCGAGACCAGGACGAGCAGCACCGCGGGGATCAGGCCGCCGTACACCGACCAGACCGCGCCCCGGGTGGTGAACTTCCGCCAGAACAGCGAGTAGAGCAGCACCGGCAGATTGGCGGAGGCCGCGACCGCGAACGCCAGCCCGACGAGGAAGGCCACGTTGAGGTCGCGGGCGAGCAGGCCGAGGCCGATGGCGGCGGCGCCGATCCCGGCTGCGGCGACCCGGGCCACGGCCACCTCGCTGTACTGCTTCGCGTGCGGGCGGCGCAGCGAGGTGTACAGGTCGTGCGCGACGGAGGCCGAGGAGGCCAGCGTGATCCCGGCGACGACGGCGAGGATGGTCGCGAAGGCGACGGCGGCGACGACCGCGAACAGCACCGTGCCACCGGTCGAGCCCGCGCCGCCGCCGAGGTCGAGGGCGAGCAGCGGTACGGCCGTGTTCCCTGAGGCGTTGGACGCACGGACCTCGTCGGGGCCGATCAGCGCGGCCGCGCCGAAACCGAGCACGATGGTCATCAGGTAGAAGCTGCCGATGAGCCCGATGGACCAGACGACGGAGCGGCGGGCGGCACGGGCGGTCGGCACGGTGTAGAAGCGCGACAGGATGTGCGGCAGTCCGGCCGTGCCCAGGACGAGGGCGATGCCGAGGCTGATGAAGTCGAGGCGGGCCGTCCAGTCCCCGCCGTACCGCAGCCCGGGCGCGAGGAAGCCCAGGCCGTGCCCGCTGCGCTCGGCCGCCGTGGAGAGCAGGCTGTTCACGTCACCGTGGAACCGGAGCATGACGAGGACGGTGAGCGCGATCGTGCCCGCCATGAGCAGGACCGCCTTGACGATCTGGATCCACGTGGTGGCCCGCATCCCGCCGAGCGACACGTAGATCACCATCAGCGCGCCCACGCCGATCACCGTCCACGAGCGCGCCGCCTCGCTGGAACCGCCGAGCAGCAGCGCCACCAGGCTCCCGGCACCCACCATCTGCGCCACGAGGTACAGCACGGAGACGGCCACCGAGGACGTTCCCGCGGCGATCCGCACCGGCCGCTCCGCCATCCGCGCCGCGACGACGTCGGCCAGCGTGAACCGGCCGCAGTTGCGCACCAGTTCGGCGACCAGCAGCAGCACGACCAGCCAGGCGACGAGGAAGCCGACGGAGTACAGCATGCCGTCGTAGCCGTAGAGCGCGATCAGCCCGGAGATGCCGAGGAAGGAGGCCGCGGACATGTAGTCCCCGGCGATGGCGAAGCCGTTCTCCAGGGGCGAGAACAGTCGCCCTCCGGCGTAGAACTCCTCCGCCGAACCGTGGCGGTGGCGGCTCACCCAGGTGGTGATCGCCAGGGTCACGGCGACGAAGACGCTGAACAGCACGAGCGCCAGCGTCTGGTGGCTCCCGGTCACGGCTGCACCATCCCCCGGGTCATCTCCTGCGTGTCCCACCGCAGTTCCAGCGCGGCCCGGTCCCTGCGCAGCCGCGCGTGCCGCGCGTACGCCCAGGTCAGCAGGAAGGTGGTGAGGAACTGCCCGAGCCCCGCGACCATCGCCACGTTCACCGCTCCGGCCACCGGCCGCGCCATCAGCCCGGGTGCCGCGGTCGCCGCGACCACGTAGGCGAGGTACCAGAGGAGGAACGCCAGGGTGGCCGGGAAGACGAACCGGCGGTAGCGGCGGCGGACTTCCTGGAAGGCGGGGCTCCGCTGGACCTCCAGATAGATCTCTGCCGCACTGTGGACCCGCTGCCGCGGCACCGCGCCGGGGCGGCCGCCGCCGGGTGCCCCGGCCGCCGTTTCCCCGCTCCAACCGGAGGCCGTCGCCTCGTACCAGGGGTCGTCGACCGCCATCGCCGTGGCGTCGCGCCCCTCTTGCCTGTCCACCTGCTCCACCGACCAACTCTCCTTGTCAGCGAACCGTTTCGGCCGCGTATGCCCAAGGATGGACAGAGCGGGAAGATCCCGGACTCTTCTCCTCTCCCTCTTCACCCCATCAGGTGACTCTTCTCCCAGGTGTCCTGACCAGACCGTGCTGATATGCGTACCGCACCGCCTGCACACGGTCGCGCACCCCGGTCTTGGCGAAGAGGTTGTTGATGTGAGTCTTCACCGTTGCCGTGGAGATCCGCAGCCGCCCGGCGATCTCGGGGTTGGACAGCCCGTCCGCGACCAGCACGAGCACCTCCGTCTCCCGCTCGGTCAGCCCGTCGCCACCCGGCCCGGACGACCCGCCCGAGGCCCCGGACATCGTCCCCAGGCCCCCGCCCGCCACCGACGGCTCGCCCCGGGTGTTCGGATCGTCCCGGCCATCGCGGTCGCCGCGATGGCCCGAGCCGTCCCCGCTGTCCCGGTCATCCCTGCCGTCCCGGTCGATCAGCCTCTCAAGGAGCCGTCGCTGCACGGCGGGGGACAGTCCGGCCCGCCCGTCGATCACGTCCCGCACAGCCCGCTCGATCTCCTCCCCGCCGGCGTCCTTGGTGAGGTAACCGCGCGCCCCGGCCCGCAGCGCCGGGAACAGCGAGTCGTCGTCTGCGTACGTGGTGAGTACGACGACCTCCGTCCCGGGATGCCGGTCGCGAATCCGGCGGGTGGCCTCGACGCCGTCGCAGCGCGGCATCCGCAGGTCCATCAGGACGACATCGGGACCGAGCTCGGCGGTGAGCGCGACCGCCTCCTCTCCGTCCCGGGCCGACCCGACGACCTCGATCCCTGGAAGCAGGCCCAGCAGCATCACGATCCCCTCCCGCACGACGGCCTGGTCGTCGGCGACGAGGACGCGCGCGACACGGTCGCCGTCCGCGGCGCTCATACCGGCACCCGCAGCCGCACCGTGAACCCGGTCCCCTCGGGTCCCGCGTCCAGGCTGCCGCCAAGGAGTTCGGCCCGCTCTCTCATGCCGAGCAGCCCGTACCCGGAGCCGGAGGACCCCAGCTCCTCCCCCAGCCGCACGCCGTCGACCACCGGAGGCGGGCCGGAGTCACGTATCTCCAGTGAGACCTCGTCCGTCCCGTAGACGAACCGGATCCTGGTCCTGGCCCCCTGGGCGTGCTTGCGAACATTGGCGAGGGCCTCCTGTGCGACCCGACGGACGGCCTGCGCGGCCTCGGCGGGCAGGTCCCGGCGCTCGCCGGTGACATCGACCTCGGCGCGGTCCTCCCTCGCCAGTTCTCGCAGATAGTCCTCGACCGGCACCATGTCCCCGCGCAGGGCCGAGAGCGCGTGGCGGGTCTCGGTGAGTCCCTCCTTGGCCATGGATCTTGCCGAGGTCACCAGTTTCAGGATCTCCGTACGGTCCGCCCCGGCCTCGATCTGGAGCCGTGCGACCTCCAGGCGCACCATCTGCGCGGAGAGGCTGTGGGCGAGTACGTCATGTATCTCCCGGGCGATCCTGGCCCGCTCGGCGAGCGCCGCCGAGGCGGCCTCCGCTTCTCGGGCGAGGCGCTCCTGGGCGAGCAGCTGGAACCCGGCTCCCCGCGCCTCCGCGTCCAGCCTGAGCGAGTAGCCGGCGAGCAGCGCCGCCGCCGTGGTGACACCGGCTCCGATGACCCCCGTCTCGTCTGCCTTCGCGAACCCGGCCACCAGCACCGCCACGGTGGCCAGCCCGACCGAGAGCGGCAGTCTCTCCATCGCCATGACCGCGACGACGAACCAGAGCACCGTCGCAGGTTTCGGGGCTCCCGCCGCATAGGCCCCCAAGCCGCAGAGCGTGATCACCGCGAGCAGCCCCAACGAGGCCGCGAGGCGCCGGTCGAGGGTCGTGTGGTGATACCGCAGCGCCGCCGCAGCGCAGAGCCCGAACCCCAGCGGAGGCAGCGGCGCCCACCAGCCGTCGAACGCGCCCGAGGTGTAGCAGCCGGTCACCACGAAGACGCTCAAGCCCACGATCATGGTGTAGTCGAGGACGATCCGCCCCCGTGGGAAACCGACACGGGTGAGCGCCTCCCTCGATGGCCAGGAGCGCCATGAGGCGCCGAGCGCCACACCGCTGCTCGCCTCCGCCGGCTCCCTCATTCTCGCGCCTGCGCCTACGCCCGAACTCGCACGCGTGCCCGCACCCGCGAATCCTTGATCGCGCTTCCCGCCCGTCATCGCCATCGCCCCCTCCGACGGTTCAATGCTACGGAGAGTAGTCGATCGTGTGATCGGCCCGTGGGTGGAGCGTATGGCTCCACCCACGGGTGGAGTTCCTCAGGCGTCGATACGCGAGCGGTCGAGGGTCGCCGCCGAGCCGGTGATGAACTCCTTGCGGGGCGCCACGTCGTTGCCCATGAGGAGGTCGAAGACCTGCTCCGCCGCGTCCAGGTCGCCGATGTTGATACGGCGCAGGGTTCGGTGACGCGGATCCATCGTGGTCTCCGCCAGCTGGTCGGCGTCCATCTCGCCCAGACCCTTGTAGCGCTGGATGGCGTCCTTGTAACGGACCCCCTTGCGCTGGAACTCCAGGAGGGTCTGCCGCAGCTCGTTGTCCGAGTACGTGTAGACGTACTTGTCCTGGCCCTTCTTGGGCTGGACGAGCTCGATCCGGTGCAGTGGCGGCACCGCGGCGAAGACCCGGCCGGCCTCGACCATGGGCCGCATGTACCGCTGGAAGAGCGTCAGCAGCAGGCAGCGGATGTGGGCGCCGTCGACATCGGCGTCGACGAGAAGGACGATCTTCCCGTAGCGCGCGGCGTCGATGTCGAAGGTGCGGCCGGAGCCCGCTCCTATGACCTGGATGATCGCGCCGCACTCGGCGTTCTTCAGCATGTCCGAGACGGACGACTTCTGGACGTTGAGGATCTTGCCGCGGATCGGCAGCAGCGCCTGGAACTCGCTGTTCCGGGCGAGCTTGGCCGTACCGAGGGCCGAGTCTCCCTCGACGATGAAGAGCTCGCTGCGCTCCACGTCGTCGCTGCGGCAGTCGGCGAGCTTCGCCGGCAGCGAGGAGGACTCGAGCGCGGTCTTCCTGCGCTGGGCCTCCTTGTGCTGGCGGGCCGCGATCCGGGTCCGCGCCGCGGCGACGGTCTTCTCGAGCACGGCGCGCGCCTGCGCCTTGGCGTCCCGCTTGGTGGAGGTGAGGAAGGTCTTGAGCTCCTTGGCCACCACGTTCGCCACGATGCGGCGGGCGGCGGAGGTGCCGAGGATCTCCTTGGTCTGCCCCTCGAACTGCGGCTCGGCGAGGCGGACCGTCACGACGGCCGTGAGCCCCTCCAGGGCGTCGTCCTTGACGATGTCGTCCTCGGCGACGCGCAGCATCTTGGCCGAGCGCAGCACCTCGTTGACCGTCTTGGTGATGGCCTGCTCGAAGCCGGAGACGTGGGTGCCGCCCTTGGGCGTGGCGATGATGTTGACGAAGGACTTGACCGTGGAGTCGTAGCCCGTGCCCCAGCGCAGGGCGACGTCGACGGCGAGCTCGCGGGTGACCTCGGTCGGGGTCATGTGGCCGCGCTCGTCGAGGACCGGGACGGTCTCCTTGAAGGTGCCCTGCCCGGTGAGGCGCTGGATGTCGCAGACGGCCTTGTCCTGCGCGAGGTACTCGCAGAACTCGCTGATGCCTCCGTCGAAGCGGAAGGTCTCCTCGCTCTTGCCGACGCCGGCCAGGTCCCGCTCGTCGCGGACGACGATGGTGAGGCCCGGGACGAGGAAGGCGGTCTGCCGGGCACGCTGGTGGAGCGTCTCCAGGGAGAGCTTGGCGTCCTTGAGGAAGATCTGCCGGTCCGCCCAGTAACGGATGCGCGTACCGGTGCGGGTCTTGGGGACACGCTTGCCCTTGATGAGTCCGTTGCCCGGGTCGAAGGGGCTGTCGGGGCCCTGCTCGGTGAAGATGCCGGGTACACCGCGGCGGAAGGAGATCGAGTGGGTCGCGCTGTTCCGGTCGACCTCGACGTCGAGGCGGGCCGACAGGGCGTTCACCACGGAGGCGCCGACGCCGTGCAGACCGCCCGAGGCCGCGTACGACCCGCCGCCGAACTTTCCGCCGGCGTGCAGCTTGGTCATGACGACCTCGACGCCGGAGAGGCCGGTCTTCGGCTCGACGTCGACCGGGATGCCGCGGCCGTTGTCCTGGACCTCGACCGAGCCGTCGTCGTGGAGGATGACCTCGATGTGGTCGCAGAAGCCGCCGAGGGCCTCGTCGACCGAGTTGTCGATGATCTCCCAGATGCAGTGCATCAGGCCGCGGCTGTCGGTGGACCCGATGTACATACCGGGGCGCTTGCGGACCGCTTCGAGCCCTTCGAGTACGAGCAGGTGCCGCGCGGTGTAGTTGGAACCGTCACGGTCTGCGGTCAGCAGCGCACTGGACGGCACGGACGTCTCGGCGGTCACGCGGTTCGCTCCTCGCTGAATTTGAAATCTGGCCCGGTGGGGTAAGGCCCTGCGTCGGTCACCGCACAGAGGGTACCGATGCCTGGTAGAGCCGTTGTAACGCCACCCACCCCGATTCCTCATGCTAGTCCAGAGTCGTATGGATGTTCGATCCCTCGATAGGGTGACGTGAACATCACGTTCCCTTCCAGGCATGAACCATTTAGGCTCCGGGCACGTCCTCATGAACAACCGGCAACCACGCCGGGAGGGCTAACCGACACAAGCAACGCGAAATCCGTAGAGCGACGCAATACGGCTCATTCGCCGCCAACCGGCAGCAGACAGCCACCTTGGGAAGAAGTTTCAAGGAAAAGCCACGAGCGGGAACGTTTTCGGCCTGGTTGGATGTTGACCCTGGTACGACAGCTCGTCGAGCTAGAGAAGAGGCGACGTGACTACTGTTCTGACCCCCGCGAGCCCCCTGACGGCCGCTGACCGTTGCGACCGCTGCGGCGCCCAGGCATACCTGCGCGTCGTTCTGACCAGCGGAGGTGACTTGCTCTTCTGCGCCCACCACGGACGTAAGTTCGAGCCGGAACTCAAGAAGATCGCCGTTGAGATACAGGATGAGACGGACCGGCTGACGGACGTGCCGGCCCGCACGATGGGCGAGGACCACGCCTGACGCCATCCACGACGAGCCCAGGGCCGGTCGCTGACCGGACGACGGGCGGTCACTCGCGCGCTCGCGCGGGTGACCGCCCGTTCTCGTATCCGACGGCGTCTCAGAAGCGTGCGGGAAGCACCGCGGAGACGCGCGTGTAGACGCCCGGGTTCTCCGCCTGCCCGCAGCCGCTGCCCCAGGACACCAGACCGACGAGGAGCCCCCTGGCCACCAGCGGGCCGCCACTGTCACCCTGGCACGCGTCCTTCCCGCCCTGCGGGTCCCCCGCGCACAGCATCGTCCCGCTCTGGTAGCGGACGCCGAGACCGCCCGGGTACGCCCGCTCGCACGCCGCGTCCGGCAGCACCTGGACGCGCGCCGTCCGCAGCGCGGAGGCGTAGGTCCCGTTGCCGGTCGTGTCCCCCCAGCCGTAGACGTCCGCCTCCGTCCCCGGCGCGTACGCCGCGTCCCCGGACTGCGCGACGCCGATCACGTACGACTGCGGCAGCGCGCTCACCAGCGTCAGCACGGCCAGATCGCCCGAGTTGGTCGTCGGGTCGTAGTCGGGGTTGATCCAGGTGTCGGAGATCCGGACCTCCTGCCCCTCCTGTCCCCGCAGCGCCGCACGGCCCGCGATCACCACGAAGTCGCGCACCTCCCAGGGCTCCCCGCCGAGCACCTCACGGCCCAGGCAGTGGGCCGCCGTGAGCACCTTGGTCGGCGCGACGACCACACCCCCGCAGAACTGCCCCGCGCGCGTACCCCCGAACCGGTCACGGCTGGACAGCGCCACGACCCACGGCGCGTCCGTGATCTGGGTCGCCCGCCCGCCCACCACGACGCTGTCGGCGGCCACGGGACCGGCGGTGACGAGCTGCCCCGCCGCTGCGGCGACCAGGCCCAGAGCACCCGTCAATGCTCGGGTGAGGGAACCACGCATGGAGCCTCCTGACTCTCGGGTGATGTCGGTTCACCCAGCGTCCAGCACGCTCCCGAACCCCGCACCCTCGCAAAGCCGGAGGGCCCGGCTCCCCCTCTCGGGGAACCGGGCCCTTCCGTGTGCCGGTGCGTACCTCGTACGGATCAGTCGAGGTAGTCGCGCAGGACCTGCGAGCGCGACGGGTGGCGGAGCTTCGACATCGTCTTCGACTCGATCTGACGGATCCGCTCTCGCGTCACGCCGTAGACCTTGCCGATCTCGTCCAGCGTCTTCGGCTGGCCGTCGGTGAGGCCGAAGCGCATGGAGACGACGCCCGCCTCACGCTCGGAGAGCGTGTCGAGAACGGAGTGCAGCTGTTCCTGGAGGAGCGTGAAGCTGACCGCGTCGGCCGGCACGACCGCCTCGGAGTCCTCGATGAGGTCACCGAACTCGCTGTCACCGTCCTCGCCCAGCGGGGTGTGGAGGGAGATCGGCTCACGGCCGTACTTCTGGACCTCGATGACCTTCTCCGGGGTCATGTCGAGCTCCTTGGCCAGCTCCTCCGGGGTGGGCTCACGGCCCAGGTCCTGGAGCATCTGGCGCTGCACGCGCGCGAGCTTGTTGATGACCTCGACCATGTGCACCGGGATACGGATGGTGCGGGCCTGGTCGGCCATGGCGCGGGTGATCGCCTGACGGATCCACCAGGTGGCGTACGTGGAGAACTTGTAGCCCTTGGTGTAGTCGAACTTCTCGACGGCGCGGATCAGACCCAGGTTGCCTTCCTGGATCAGGTCCAGGAAGAGCATGCCACGGCCGGTGTAGCGCTTGGCCAGCGAGACCACCAGACGGAGGTTGGCCTCCAGGAGGTGGTTCTTGGCCCGGCGGCCGTCCTCGGCGATGATCTCCAGCTCGCGCTTGAGCTTCGGGGCGAGCTTGTCCGAGTTCGCGAGCTTGTCCTCGGCGAACAGACCGGCCTCGATGCGCTTGGCGAGCTCGACCTCCTGCTCGGCGTTGAGCAGCGGGACCTTGCCGATCTGCTTGAGGTAGTCCTTGACCGGGTCGGCGGTGGCACCGGCGACGGCGACCTGCTGCGCCGGAGCGTCGTCCTCGTCCTCGTCGGACAGGACGAAGCCCTTGCTCTCGCCCTCGGTCTCCTCGTCCTCACCCTTGCCGGGTGCGACGTCCTCGAGGAGTTCCTCGCCCTCGATGAGCTCGTCGGCGTCCTTCTTGGACGCGGTCTTCTTGGCCGCCGTCTTCTTGGCGACGGTCTTCTTGGCCACCGCCTTCTTGGCGACGGTCTTCTTCGCGGCCGCCTTCTTGGCGGGCGAGCCGGCCTCGTCGGCCGGGTCGGTGCCCTCGGCCGCGGAGGCCGTGGAAGCCGAGACGGTGGTCTTCGTCACGGTCGTCCTGGCGGTGACGGTCTTGGTGGCGGTGCGCTTGGCCGGGCTCTTCGCTGCGACGCTCTTGCGGGCGCGCTTCGGCGACTCCGCTGCACTGACCATCAGCGTCACACCCTCTTCCTCGAGGATCTGATTGAGGCTGCGCAGAACATTCTTCCACTGGGTTGGCGGAATCTGGTCAGCTTCGAAGGCCCGACGCACGTCATCGCCGGCGATCTGCCCATCAGCCTTTCCCCGCTCGATGAGCGCCATCACAGACTCGGACTCGGCGATCTCCGGCGGGAGCGTACGGGATGTGCTGGCCGACACGAACAACCTCTCGGAACGATGGAAAACGGCTTCCGGCCCCACCCTGGATCGGGCTGGAGCCGACGACCGTCGACGGGGAATGTGTCGACGGCGCGGGCTGGACCGGGGAACTGCACAGCGCCTCCATCGGCTGCTGTATTCCTTCCTCGGCTGTCACCTCTTAGGTCATCGCACGGCTCGGAGGAGTGTTACGCCCAATCTTCGTGGCCCGAGTCACACCTCATTTGCGACGAAACGCCCGGAGCGGTCGATCATGGCACATTCGCGCCGCCGGAACCCGGGCGCCGCCCGGGGAGGCCCTGCCGGGCCCCCGGGTGGTGCTCGGACCCGGCGGCACGCCGTGCGTGCGCCCGCGTACTCCCGGCCACGGCCCGGGAGTCAGTGTTCGCGAGGAGCGGGGACGACGCGCTCCCCCTCGGGGTGGACCGTGAGCAGCTGCCGCATGGCGCTCTCGGCTCCCTGGGCGTCCCCGGTGGCGAGCGCGTCCACGATCCGGGCGTGATGCGCCAGGCAGGCCTCGCTCGGCCGGTCGCAGCCGGTGGCGGGGCCGCCGGAGACCTGGAGCGCGGAGGCGACGATGCCGGACAGGTGCTCCAGCATGCGGTTCCCGGCCAGCTGGATGAGAAGGGAGTGGAACTCCGTGTCGGCCCGGGAGAAGGTGATGCCGTCTCCCTGGGCGAACGCGTGCCCCATGATCTCGACCATGTCGGCGAGGCGCTGCTGCACGTCCTCGCGGCCGTGCCCGGCGGCGAGGCGGGCGGCCAGGGGCTCGATCGTCCACCGCAGCTCGTTCAGCTCGCGGCGCTGGTCGTCGCGCTGCGGGCCGAAGGCTCGCCATTCGATGATGTCGGGGTCGAGGAGGTTCCAGTCACTGACGGGCCTGACCCGCGTACCGACGTTCGGGCGGGCGCTCACGAGCCCCTTCGCCTCGAGCACGCGCAGCGACTCGCGCACGACCGTGCGCGAGACCTCGAACCGCTGGCCGATCTCCTCGGGGACGAGCGGGCGGTCGGCCCCCAGATCGCCGGAGACGATCATCTGGCCGAGCTGCTGGACGAGCTGCCCGTGCAGTCCGCGGCCCCGGTTGCCGGCGGTCCGGCGGCCGACACGGCCGAGGTCGGTGTCCACCCCCTCCCAGGCGGGCGGGGCCACACGACCGGCGGCGGGCGCCTCCGTGTAGGGGTAGCGGTCGAGATCGCCCGGGGCGCCGAGGCCGGAGTCGACGGGGCGGGCGGCGGTCATCATGGTGTGCGCAAGGGTACTCACGCATCCTTTGTCGGCGTTGCCTCCGTGACCCTTGAGGTCTTTGGTGAAAAGCACACGAAAGGGTGATCGGCACCCCCTACACAATTGACGATCAATCGGACATTTACGTCAGGTTTTAAGGGAGTTGGCGAGGAACCGGAATCTTTGAGTCGACAAGTGATCACCAACGAGCCTTGCGACGAAGGCCGGTGAACACGTAGGCGCAGAGCAAGCCCGTCAACGTCAGCGAGAGCGCCACCCCCGCGGGCTGGGCGACCACCCGCAGCGCCCCCGCCAGCCAACGGTCCAGGGCCGGCGACCACTGCGGACCGGCAAACTCGCGCAGTCGCGCCGGGAGTCCGGCCGCCGAGCGCACCGACGGCCCCGACAGCACCTTCTGCATCAGCGGAACGAAGGCGACCGGCACCGCGAGCACCGCCGCCACGCCGGCCGCGGCAGCCCGGAACACCCCGGCACCGAGCACCCCGGCCCACGCGCAGCCCACGACGAGGCCAAGCCAACTCGCCGAGAGAGTGGGCCAGTTCTTCGGTACCGGGACCAACTCGCCGCCGTAGACGAATCGCAGGGCCGTCAGGTCGGCCGCCACGACGAGCGTCCCGAGCGCAAGGGCGACGACGGCGGCCACGCCGAGCTTCGCGAGCAGCAGGCCCGGCCTGCGGGGCACAGCTCCGCGCCCCGTGGTGAGCGCGGGATAGCGGTACTCCTCGCCGAAGGAGAAGGCTCCGAGCAGCCCGGCGCCCAGAGCCGCGGGCGGCAGGGGGGACAGCGCGGGCCAGCCGGTGAGCACGGCCGGCAGCTCGGCGCGGCCGCCACGGCCGAGGAGCAGGGCGAGCGTCACGGAGACGAGCAGGACGGCAGCCACGACGAGCGGGGTGGAGGGCACGCCCAGGAGACGGTGGAGCTCGTACCGCAGCGGGCGCAGGGGGGAGCGCATGGGCCTCCGTCCGGCACCCCGCCGCCTTCGCCGGCCTTCTTTCGTCGTGTCCCCTGCACCGGGAGGCGAGACGGCAGGGGTTTCGGATTCCCCTGCGTCCTCGCCTTTCCGAGTACGCCGCGCCTGCACGGCGCCACCGTCGCCTCCCCTCTCGTCGGCGAGGCGGTGGATCGGTACGCCGTGCCGGAAGGCGGCGTCACCGACAGCCGCGCAGTCGCTGCCGTAGACGGACAGACGGTTGCCGTCCTCTGCCACCACCTCGACGGAGCGGCGGGCGGCTCGGGCCTCCTGCGTGACGACCGCGGCCAGCCGCGCGGCGTGCGGGGTCCGGACGACGACCCGGGGGCGCAGACGAGTCCGGGCGAACTCGACGGCGTCCTGGTCTGCGACGAGCCGGCCGCAGTCGAGGGTGACGACACGGTCGGCGTTCCCGGCTGCGTCCTTGGGGTCCTCCGTGGTGTACAGCACGGTTCCCCCCTCGGCGGCATGCGCGCGCAGCAGCTCGTGGAGCCACGCGCTCTCGGGTGCGGAGAGGCCAGCGGCCGGCTCGTCGAGCAGCAGGGTGTGCGGGGTGCCCAACAGGGCGGCGGCAAGCCCGAGTCGACGGTCGGCGCCGATCGGCAGGGTGCCGATCCGTCGGCGCTCGAGACCGGCGAGGCCCACGGTCCGCACCAGCTCGTCGGCTCGCGCGATGGGAAGACCGTTGGCGGCGCAGAGCATCCGCATCTGTCCCCGGAGGGTGCGGGAGGGATGTCCGGGGACGTCGCCGAGGAGCACGCCGACCTCGCGAGGGGGGTGGGCGATGCGGTGCAGCGGACGGCCGCGGAAGTACGTGATCCCACGGCCCGGCTCCAGTTCGAGCATGAGCCGGAGGGCCGTGGTCTTGCCGGCTCCCCGGGAGCCGAGGAGGGCGGTCACGGTGCCCGGCCGGGCCTCGAAGGACAGATCGTCCACGGCGGGCGGGCGATCGCGGCGGGGAGTGCTGGTCAGTCCGATTGCCTGGAGCATCGCTTCTCTCGCGGTAGGTGACACCGCTCCGCGGCAGGGCGGCGCTACCGCAGCAAGATAACGCTACATTTCGGACTTTCCACGCAGGTTTGACACTCAGGGGTGCCGAATGCGCACGGCTCTCAGACCTCGGGGCGCAGCATCGGCGGGTTGAGAAGAGTGGCCCCACCTGCCCGGAAGAGCTGTGCGGGACGCCCTCCCTGACGGGTCGTGGTGCCGCCGGCCGGGACCAGGAAGCCGGGCGTGCCGGTCACCTTGCGGTGGAAGTTGCGCGGGTCGAGGGACACGCCCCAGACCGCCTCGTAGACGCGGCGCAGTTCTCCGACCGTGAACTCCGGCGGGCAGAAGGCCGTGGCCAGGGAGGAGTACTCGATCTTGGAGCGGGCGCGCTCCACCCCGTCCGCGAGGATCCGGGCGTGGTCGAACGCGAGCGCCTCGGGCCCTCCGTCCTCGGCCATGGCGGCCTCGTCCTTGCCGAGGATCTCCTCGACCGGGGCCCAGCGGGCACTGTTCGCGTCGCCTCCGGCTCGCGGCGCGGGAAGGTCCGGCGCGAGCGCCAGGTGCGCGACGCTCACCACCCGCATGCGTGGATCGCGGTCGGGCGCCCCGTACGTCGCCAGCTGCTCCAGGTGCGCGCCGTTGCTCGGCACGGGCGGCGGGGAGGCCGGGTCGTGCGCGCAGAGGCCGGTCTCCTCGACCAGCTCGCGCGCCGCCGCGGCCCCGAGGTCCTCCTCCGCCCGTACGAAACCGCCGGGCAGCGCCCAACGCCCCTGGTACGGCGACTCTCCTCGTCGTACGACCAGGGTGCAGAGTGCGTGGCGCCGCACGGTGAGCACGACCAGATCGACGGTCACGGCGAAGGGAGGAAAGGCCGACGGGTCGTAGGGAGGCATGCCGCGATCATAGTCGTCTTCCTGACGATAAACACGCCCCGCGGAAGCATCGGCCGCGACTTCCTCGCCGCGCCGCGAGGCTTCCCGCGTCTCTGTGCCCGGCATCCCGTCACACCCCCAGTTGAAGGCCCTCGGCGGCCTCCTCGACCATACCGAGACCCATCCTGCTCACCCGCACCGCGAACGGTTCACCGGCGACCACGAGCCCCGACAGACTGATCGCACCGAGCGGGGCCGCGGCCACCGGGTGCACCGAGACGGACCTGCCCGGCACATCGGGCCTGACACCCACGAGGGCGAGAAGCGCCTGAATAGCCCCGGCGGCCGCGACGGCCGCCGGCCGGCACGCCGCGGGGTGCGGCACCGGGCGCCCACCCGCCATCCGCTGCTCCCCGGCGTACATCTCCGGGAGCCGATGGGTGAAGGCCTCTGCAGCGCCGAGCAGCCCTCGAAGGAGGGAGGCTGCCTCCTTCTCGTGACCAGCGGCGGCGAGGCCCGCCACGGCGACCGCTGTCTCGTGCACCCGGACCGCTCCGGCCCGGTGGCCGAAGGGGTTGTGGCCCGGCTCCTTCGTCCCGAGACTCCGCAGCCCCCAGCCGGAGTCGAACGCCGGGGTACCGAGCAGCCTGGCCACCTGTTCCGTCTCCGTCCTGTCCAGGAGGCCTGGCGCGTACCGCCCGCCGCCCAGCAGCCCGGTGTCGAGCAGGTGCGCGGCCCAACCTCCCAGCTGGGGCCAGGTCCGTCCGTCGGATGCGCGGGCGACGGCAGGGCGGCCGCCCGCCGGATCGTCGAGCCAGAACTCGCGCCGGAACCGCTCGCGCAGGGTCCGCGCCAGGTCGCGCAGGGTGTCTCCCCCGGGCCTCCCGCAGCCGTCGAGGAGGTCGGCACCGAGCAGCGCGGCGCGGTGGGCGTGTGCCTGGGTCTCGGCCCGCCAGGGCCCGGCGGGGCCCGGGTCCGGCACGAACCCGTCGCGACCGGTCGTACGCCGGAGCCAGTCGAGGCAGCGCTCCGCCACGGGGAGCAGCTCCTCCAGGTCGGTGGCCGGAAGCCCCCAGCGGCGGGCCTCGGCGAGCACGGCCGGAAAGGCCAAGGTGGCCTCGATGCCCGTGCAGCGGGGCGGCAGGTGCGGGCCCGCGTCCCTGAGGGGTCCCTGGAGGCGGCCGGCCTCCGCTCCGTCGCCGGAGAGCTGGGTGCGTCCGAGGGCGCGCAGGGTGGTGGCGGCGAGCCGGGTGCCGAGGGGCAGGGACATGCGGGCCGCCCAGAGCGCCTCGGAGGTGACCGGTCCGCAGCGCCAGGGGACGCCGGCCGCGAGGTACACGTCCGCGGGGTGAGCCGGGTCGCGCTGGAGCAGGGACCGCAGGTCCTCGACGGATGTGCGGAGCAGTTCTCCCGGCCTCGGGTCGTCGCCCTCGGCGCGGGCCTCGGCGAGGAGGTGGCCGCCGGGCCGTCCGGAGCCCACACCGGTGGAGGCGGCGGGTCGGGCGGCGGACTCCCCTCGTAGGCGCAGCCGGATCGTGAACGTGCCTCGGGGCGCCAGCTCGGCTTCCCAGCGCAGTACTCCCGCCGCCGCCAGGGAGTCCATGGGCGGCGGGTCCGCCGTGACGGCGACGGACCGGCCGTCGCCGCCGGTCCACCGCAGTCCGGTGCCGTGGACGGTCGCGGCGAGTTCGGGGCCGGTTCTCCCGGACGCCACCGTGCCCAGGTCCGCGAGATCCGTGCCCAGAGCGACTTCGACGGGGAGCCGGAGGGGCCGGGCCGCCGCGCTGCGCAGGGTGATCCGCTCGGCTCCGTCGGCGCTCCGCGTGCGTTCGACGGTGAGGGCGGGGTCGGGCCCGGCGTCGCCGGGGACCCGCAGGGCGCTGAGGAACACCGCCCGGTCCGAGGCCGCCATGCGCCCCTGGAGCGGGACGGGTTCCCGCCCGGCGACCCGCAGAACGCAGCGGGACAGAAGCCGTCGCCCCGCGTCGTACACCCCCTCGGCTCCTTCGCCGGTGAGCTGGCCGTGCTCGGCGCAGACGGCGAGGGCGGGCAGGGCCACGCAGAGGAGCGCACCGTGCACCGCGGGGAGTTCCGCGGGACGGGCCGCGCGCGGGAACGCGATGCCGGCGCCGGACGTGTGTCCGGAGGCGTGTCCGGACGACTGACCGGTGGGGTGGCCGGGGGCCGGTACGGGGCTGGGAGCCATGGCGGGTACGGGGTGCTCTCTGTGCGAACCGGGCGGCCGACTGGGTGTCGGCGGGAGGGGTCGTGAGACTCCGCCAGAGAGGTGAACGCGCTTGCGGGCGGCCGGGTCACGGTCGTCATCGGTCACTCCTGGAGCCGCGCTGCCCGCCGTGCCGTGGAGTCCCGCTCCCCGGCCTCCCGCTCGCGGGCCCACCGGGGCGGACTCCGGCCGTCGCCCGGCGCTCGCTCCCACCGGTCTGTCGCCCCGGCTTCCTGAGGGTCAGTGGGGTGCCCGGCCTGCGCGTGGCCCTCATCCGGACCCTCCGGGAGGGCGGCGGAGTCTCCTGCTCCGCGGCGGCCCGGGCGTCCCGCTCGCTCCTCAGACAGGAGCGGAGCGACTCGGGGTCAAGCCCCTCGTTGCAGGCCTGGTGCAGCAGACGGGCGAAGACGTACTCGGGGTCGGCGTCGAGTGCCAGCCCGAGGGCGACCCGGGCGGTGGGCTCGTCGCCCGTGGACCAGGCCGTCCAGCCCGCGAGGGTGAGGGGCGCGGCGGCATGCTCCTGGTAGGGCGTGACACAGCGCCGGGCCAGGACGCGCCACAGCCGCAGGGCGGCTGTCCCCTCCCAGCCCTCCATCCACTCCGCGGCGCGGTCCCGGGTGACCCGGTCCTGGAGGCCGAGGACCAGAGCCGCCGCCTCGTCGGCCGTGATCAGGGCGTCGTCGGCCGCGTCGTCCGCGGCAACGGTTGTGGCACGGGCGAACCGGGCCGGCACGACCGGCCGCACCGGGCGTGCCGTGCTCAGCTCACCCGCCGCACCGGCCTGGCTCCCCGGGCCGTTCGGGGCCTTCGGGTTGTTCGGGCTCTTCGGGTTGTTCGGGCTCTTCGGGTTGTTCGGGCTCTTCGGGTTCACGAACCGGCGGAGGATCTCGCGGGCGAGACGCAGCGTGGCTTCGCGCACCTCCTCCCGTCCCTGCCCTTCGGCGCCTTCGAGGATCCGGGGGACGATCGAGGCGGCGGACGCGTCGAGAGCGGCCCGCTGCTCCTCGTCCCCGGGTCCCCCGCGCGGCTTCAGCCGGGCCTCCATGTCCCGCAGGGAACCCCGTACCTGCACTCCGGCGTACGTCGCGGCCGCCGCCATCACCGAAGTGCCGCTGAGCGCGAGCGGGGTCCCGTCGGGCGGGCAGCAGCGCTGGTCGGGGCAGCAGTACGAGAAGTAGAGCCCGTCGGTGATGCAGAGGGCCTCGTAGACGGGGATGTCGAGCGCGCCGCAGGCGGTCCTCAGGCGCTGGGCGAAGGGCCGCAGCCGCTCCATGACCCTGCGACCCGTCTCACCGGGTGCGGGGTCCTGGCACAGGAAGACGACGATGCCGTCCGGCCGCGTGCCGGTCCGGGAGCTTCCCTCGACGAGGCACTCGGCCAGGTGATCGGCGGTGGACGCCCACTCCCGGGGCGAGCGGGGGATCCCGAGCCTGACCCGGCCCCCGAAGCGGCCGTGCTCGCCGTGAAGGGCGACCAGGACGACGGAGTCGGTGGGATGGAAGCCCAGCACGAAGGGCAGGGCGTCGGCCAGCTCCGCCGGGCCGCGCAGGGTGATCTGCTGGGTACGGGAAGGTCCACTGGATTCGTGGTGATTCGCGTTCATGGTCAGGACGGTCTCGTGATCTCCCGAAATCCGAAACCCCTGTGGATAACTCCCGGAACGCGGCATCCGAGTTGTCCACAGGTTCGACGTCCGGTTCGCGCGATGTCCGAGGCATCGGGTTGCATGGGGGCATGACCCAAGCAGCTCCGCTGGAAGACCGCGCCGCCCTCAGAGCCGCCGCCGACGCCGTGCTCGCCCGTCTCGTCTCCGACCCGACGGGCAGGGCCAGACTGCGCGAGGACCAGTGGCGGGCCATCGAGGCCCTGGTCGCCGACCGGCGCCGGGCCCTGGTGGTGCAGCGGACCGGCTGGGGCAAGTCGGCCGTGTACTTCGTGGCGACCTCGCTGCTCCGCGAGCGCGGCAGCGGCCCCACCGTGATCGTCTCCCCCCTGCTCGCGCTGATGCGCAACCAGGTGGAGGCGGCGGCCCGAGCGGGCATCCGTGCGCGGACGATCAACTCGTCGAACACCGAGGAGTGGGAGACCGTCCAGGAGGAGGTGGCCGCCGGCGAGGTGGACGTGCTCCTGGTGAGTCCGGAGCGGCTCAACAATCCCGACTTCCGCGACCAGGTGCTGCCCCGGCTGGCCGCGGCCACCGGACTGCTCGTGGTCGACGAGGCGCACTGCATCTCGGACTGGGGCCACGACTTCCGGCCGGACTACCGGCGGCTGCGGACCATGCTGGCGGACCTGCCCCGCGGTGTTCCGGTACTGGCAACCACGGCGACGGCGAACGCGCGGGTGACGGCGGACGTCGCCGAGCAGCTCGGCACGGGCGCGGGCACGGACGCCCTGGTCCTGCGCGGGCCCCTCGACCGGGAGAGCCTGAGTCTGGGTGTGGTCAGACTTCCGGACGCCGCCCACCGGCTGGCCTGGCTCGCCGACCACCTCGGCGAGCTGCCCGGCTCCGGCATCATCTACACGCTGACGGTCGCCGCGGCCGACGAGGTCACCGCCTATCTGCGCCAGTGCGGGCACACGGTGTCCTCCTACACCGGGCGCACGGAGAACGCCGACCGGCAGCAGGCGGAGGACGACCTCCAGGCCAACCGGGTCAAGGCGCTCGTGGCGACCTCGGCCCTCGGCATGGGCTTCGACAAGCCGGACCTGGGCTTCGTGGTGCACCTCGGGTCGCCGTCCTCCCCCATCGCGTACTACCAGCAGGTCGGCCGGGCCGGGCGCGGGGTGGAGCACGCGGAGGTGCTGCTCCTTCCCGGGCAGGAGGACGAGGCCATCTGGCGCTACTTCGCCTCGGTGGCCTTTCCCCCCGAGGAGCAGGTGCGCCGCACGATCGACGTGCTCGCGCAGGCGGGCCGGCCCTTGTCCCTGCCCGCCCTCGAACCGCTGGTCGAGCTGCGCAGGACGCGGCTGGAGACCATGCTCAAGGTCCTGGACGTGGACGGCGCGGTGCACCGGGTGAAGGGCGGCTGGGAGAGCACCGGGCAGCCCTGGGTGTACGACACCGAGCGGTACGCCTGGGTGGCGCGGCAGCGGGCGGCCGAGCAGCAGGCGATGCGCGACTACGCGGCGGCGACCGGGTGCCGGATGGAGTTCCTGCGGCGCCAGTTGGACGACGAGGAGGCCGCTCCGTGCGGTCGCTGCGACAACTGCGCGGGGTCCCGGTTCGACCCGAAGGTGTCCGATGCGGCACTGGACGCGGCCAAGGGCGAGCTGGGACGGCCCGGCGTGGAGGTCGAGCCGCGGAAGATGTGGCCCACCGGGCTCGCCGCGGTCGGGGTCGACTTGAAGGGCCGCATTCCGCTCGGGGAGCAGTCGTTCGCCGGACGGGCCCTGGGGCGGCTCTCGGACATCGGCTGGGGCAACCGACTGCGTCCGCTCCTTGCCGACACCACGCCGGACGGGCCCGTTCCGGACGATGTCGTGCAGGCGGTGGTGCAGGTGCTGGCGGACTGGGCCAAGGGGCCCGGAGGTTGGGCCTCCGGGGTGCCGGACGCTCCGGCCCGGCCCGCCGGCGTGGTCACGGTCGCCTCCCACCGCAAGCCGCGTCTGGTGGGTTCGCTCGGGCAGCGGATCGCCGAGATCGGCAGGATGCCGTTCCTCGGCGTCGTGGAGTACGCCCCGGAGGCGGAGGAGCTCCGTCTCTCGCGGACGAACAGCGCCCAGCGGGTCGTGGGTCTCCAGCGGACGCTGACGGTCCCTCCGGAGCTGGGCGAGCGGCTGGCCGGCGCGGGCGGGCCTGTTCTGCTCGTGGACGATCTCTCCGACACCGGCTGGACATTGGCGGTGGCGGCGCGGCTGCTGCGACGGTCGGGAGCGGAAGGCGTGTTCCCGCTGGTGCTCGCCGTCCAGGGGTGAAACAGGAGGGGAAACGGGGAGTGAACAATGGGCAACTGGGCAGGGATATGAGTGGCATACCGGCCCATTCCCGTCAGCGGACTCAATTGCTCGTTGCCGCTCGCGCACGGGCCAGCAAGAATTGGGAAACCGCCCCGCACGGCCCGTCAGCGGTCCGGAAGGACTGTGCTGTGGTGCGCCCTCACCCGACCTTGCCCGCCGCCGAGCGGGCGCGTATCCGAAGGGAGGACCGTGGCCCTCGGATTCGCTCCGCCCACAGCCGCCTCGCTCAGATCGTCGTCCGAGTCCGCCAGCCGCCTCGCCCGGATACTCGCACCCTCCGAGTGGGCCGCGGCGGGAATCCCCTTGCTGCGCAACCCGCGTGAGGTCGTCAGCGGCCTCCACTCGCGCCACGCGCCCACGCCCAGGACGGCGGTGCTCGCCGTCCTGGACCACGAGGAGCGGCTCGCGGCCAGTGCCTCGTTCGTCCGCCGCCCCGTCGCGGCGGACGGCTGGGAGTTCCGCAACGCGCTGCTCGCGCATCTGCGGCGGGTCATCCCGCACGACCTCCGCAGACGCGCGCCTGTGCGGACGGCGGTCCTGCTGTACTGCCGCGACGGCGACGAGCGGTGGACGGAGGAGGACGGGGCCTGGATGTGGGGGCTCCGGGACGCCTGCACGCTGCACGGGCTCCGCTGCGGCGCGTACATCACACTGACCGGAGCGGGCTGGCAGGTGCTCGGCGAGGGCCGGGGAGGCCGTCGGCCGAGCTCCGACTCGCTGCCCCTGCCGCTGGGTGACGGGCCGTCCGAGCTCGGTCTGCTCACGCCGAGGACGGCGAGCGGCGCGACCGAACCCTTGCGCCGGGCCGCCGCACGCTGATCACGCCGGACGATGCCCGGCCGCCGCACGCTGATCCACCAGGCGACACCGGGCTGCGGCGCGTCGATCACGCCAAGCAACGCCGGGCCGCTGGGCGCAGATCAAGCCACTCGACGTCGAGTCGCCGGGCGCAGACCAAGCCAGGCGGCACCGTGCCTCAGGGCACGGCTCCCGCCCGGCGGCGCCGGCCCACCCGCCGGCCCCGGTGGGGTCCGGCGGAGGAGCTCGGCCGGTCAGACGCCTGCGCCGACTCCGAGGAGCGCCGTGATGCGCTGCGGGTCACCGCAGACGACGAGCAGCGCGCCCGCGCGGTCCATCGCCGACGGAAGGGCCCGGGCGGCCGTCTCCTCGGCTCCGCCGTTGACGGCGACGATCACCACGGGGCGGGCGGCAGCCTGCTCCGAGGAGGCGTCGGCGAAGAACACGTCCTCACGGGTGTCCTGTTGGGCCCAGTAGGCGGCCTCGCCGAAGGACAGCTCGTGAGCCGCCCACGGGTGCGGGTCGCCGGTGGTGAGCACCAGGATCTCGCCGGGGGCGCGTCCGCTTTCCAGGAGCAGGTCCAGGGCCTCCTCGGCGGCGTCGAGCGCGCCGTCGACCGGAGCCGGGATCAGCTGGAGCTGCGGGGTGGATCGCTGGTCGGAACGATTCTCCGGGCGCTCGGCCGGAGACTGCCCGGCACCCGGGTGCGGGGCCGGCGCGGCGGGCTTGGCCGGACCGGGGACGGGGCGTCCGGGACGCGGGGAGGCCGCTGAACGCGGGCCGGGTACGGGACGGGGGGTCGACGCGGGGCGGCCGGCGGCCGCGGTGGCGCGGGGACCCTGGGCGCTCTCGTGAATCTGAGGCTCCTCGGGGATGAGAGGCATGAATGGATGTCTATCAAACGCCGCTGCGCGGAGCACCGGCGGGTGGGCACACATGTGCACCCCGGCCGCGTGGACGCCCCTTGGGCAGGGCTCCGTGACCGGAAGTTCAGAAGTCGAAGCCGAGTTGGCCCCCGCTTTCCAGCGCGGCCGCCTCGGCGGAGAGGCGGACCTTTTTGAGGTGGCGCCACTGGGGCAGCGCGTCCAGGTACGACCAGGAGAGACGGTGGTACGGGGTGGGCCCCAGCTCTTCGAGTGCCGCCTTGTGGACCGGCGAAGGGTAGCCCGCGTTGGCACCGAAGGCGTACGCGGCGTACTGGTCGCTCTCGGCCTCCAGCTCGGCCATGAGGGCGTCGCGCCGGACCTTCGCGATGACGGAGGCCGCCGCTACGGCGATGCAGGACTGGTCACCCTTGATCACCGTACGGACGCGCCAGGGGTTGCCGAGGTAGTCGTGCTTGCCGTCGAGGATCACCGCGTCGGGCCGTACGGGAAGGCCTTCGAGGGCGCGGACGGCCGCGAGTCGCAGCGCCGCGGTCATCCCGAGGTCGTCGATCTCCTGCGGGGAGGCGTCGCCGAGGGCGTACGCGGTGACCCAGCCCCCGAGCTCCGCGGCCAGCGCGTTCCGGCGTTTGGGGGTGAGCAGCTTCGAGTCGGTGAGCCCCTCGGGGGGCCGGCGCAGGCCGGTGACGGCCGCGCACACCGTGACGGGGCCGGCCCACGCTCCGCGTCCGACCTCGTCGACCCCGGCGACGATCTTGGCGCCGGTGGTGGCTCGGAGCGACCGCTCGACAGTGTGGGTGGGAGGTTCGTACGGCATGGCGCCAGACAGGTTACGCCGCCTGACGTCACCTGCGATACCCGGATTACCCGCGGGCGCCCGAAGGCCCGCCCCACCAGGCCCGGGATCCGGTCTCCAGCAGGCCCCGGAGCCCACCGCCACCCCGAACCGAAAGCCACCGGCCCCCCGCCCCGAAAGCCGCCGACACCTCGCCCGGGGAGCAGCCGCCACCGCACCCGAAAGCGCTCGGTCCGACTCAGGCACGCACCAGAGGCACCATGATCCGGTCGATCAGGTCGGTGATCTCACTGTCCGTCCATTCGCTTCCGCACACTTTGGAGCGGTACATCATCATGGCGGGGATGACGTCGAGAACGAGGTCGTCGATCACATCGTTCCGCACCTCTCCGCGCGAGATTCCGCGGTGTAGAACGTCCCGGAAGAGGCGCTTCGAGGGCTGGATCACACCCGTCTCGATCAGCCCGTGGAAGCGCTCGGCAGCTTCGGCGTCGCATTCGTGAAGCACAGCACGCAGGGCGAAGCCGGGCTTGGAGTACATCACGTCCCGGAGCCGGCAGCACAACTCGTACAGATCCTGACGCACACGACCGGTGTCGGGAGCCTCGTCGATCGTGGGCAGTCCGGCCTGGAGCGCGTCCGCGACGAGGTCTTCCTTGGAAGACCATCGCCGGTACACCGCGGCTTTGCCCGTCTGTGCACCGACCGCGACACCCTCCATCGTGAGACCGCTCCAGCCGACGCTGCTCAGCTGGTCGAGCGCGGCCTCCAGGATCGCCCGCTCGAGCACGGGTCCGCGGCGTCGCAGCGCCGCCCCCTCCGGCCGGGCGGCGGCCGTGGAGCGCGAAGTAACCATCAGGATCTCTCCGTTGACGCGATTCGATTCGTCGGCAGTTCTCAGTGAACGGTTGCGTTCACTGAGGGGGACTCACTACCGTGGTGAACAGTGAACGGGTGCGTTCACTAATTTTCCGTGGGGGGATCCATAGTGACAACTTCTCCGGTGGACACACAGGTCAAGGACGAGCCAGCTCGCGCCGAAGGTCGGCCGGGCATCGCCTTGACCGTCATCGCCGCCTGCCAGCTGATGGTCGTCCTCGACGCCACCATCGTGAACATCGCACTGCCGCACATCCAGGACGCGCTCTCCTTCTCGACCACCGACCTGTCGTGGGTGCTCAGCGCCTACACCCTCACCTTCGGCGGCTTGTTGCTCCTCGGCGGACGTGCCGGAGACATCCTGGGCCGCCGCCGGGTGTTCATGGCCGGCATCCTGCTCTTCACGTTCGCCTCGCTGCTCGGCGGCTTCGCCCAGGAGCCGTGGCAGCTGCTCGCGGCGCGTGCCCTGCAGGGCGTGGGCGGCGCGATCGCCTCGCCGACCTCACTCGCCCTGATCACCACGACGTTCCCCGAAGGACCGGAGCGGAACCGGGCGTTCGGCGTGTTCGCGGCGGTCTCGGCCGGCGGCGGCGCCATCGGCCTGCTCGCCGGCGGAGCGCTCACCCAGTGGCTCGACTGGCGCTGGGTCTTCTTCGTCAACGTGCCGATCGGCCTGCTGATCGCCTTCCTCACCCCGCGCTACATCGCGGAGTCGGAGCGCCACCCGGGCCGGTTCGACCTCACGGGCGCCGCGACGTCGACGCTGGGGATGGCGGCGCTGGTCTACGGGTTCATCCGCGCGTCCAAGGAGGGCTGGAAGGACGAGCTGACCATCGGCTCGTTCGTCACGGCGGTGGTTCTGCTCGCGGCGTTCGCCGTGGTGGAGTCGCGGGCCAAGGAACCGATCACGCCACTGCGGATGTTCGCGGACCGCAACCGCTCGGGCACGTACGTCATCATGCTCAGCCTGTCGGCCGCCATGTTCGGCATGTTCTTCTTCATCGTGCTGTGGGTGCAGAACGTCCTGGGCTACAGCCCGGTGAAGTCCGGCCTCGCCTTCCTTCCGGTGACCGTCGCGATCGGCGTCGGGGCCGGTTTCGCCCAGCGGATGCTGCCGGTCCTCGGCCCCAAGCCGTTCATGGTGACCGGCGCGTCGCTCACCGGCGTGGGGCTCGCCTTGCTGACGTTCATCTCTTCGGACAGCAGTTACCTGGGCGGGGTACTCGGCCCGATGGTCGTGTTCGGCTGCGGCATGGGCCTCAACTTCGTGACGCTCACGCTCACGGCCGTCTCCGGAGTGGCCGAGCACGAGGCCGGCGCCGCCTCGGGTCTGCTCAACGCGACCCAGCAGGTCGGCGGCTCGCTCGGCCTCTCCATCCTGGTCACCGTCTTCGGCACGGCCGGCCGGAAGGAGAGCGAGAAGCAGCTGCCGGACTTCCTCGCGCACGCGACGCCCGAACAGAAGGCCGAGGCACTGAAGGCGAAGGAACTGCCCGCGCCCTGGGGCCACGAGGTGCTGACCGCCGGTATCTCCTCGGCCTTCACGGCCGCCGTCGGCATGGTGCTGATCGCACTGGTGACGGCCGCCCTGGTGATCCGGGTCCGCAGGAGCGACCTGGAGGCGCTGAGCGGCCGCGCGGAGGCCGCGGGGCCGATGGCCTGATCCGGACGCCGGTGTCCCCTGAGTCCCGCGTGGGGCTCAGGGGACACGTCGGGGTCCGGGGGACGCCGTACCGGCAGGTTCAGGTTCCACTCGGACCCGTGCCGTACGGCGCCCCCCGTACAGACATCACCCCGCGTCAGGCCCTCCCGTCCGGGACCCAGCCCGGAAGTTCCTCGGTCTGCCGCAGCCAGTCCTCCGGCGGCGCGCCGGCCGCAGTGGAGGCGACCACCCCGCCGGCGATGGCGCAGGTCGTGTCGACGTCGCCGCCCACCTGCGCGGTCGTCCAGAACACCCGCTCGAAGTCGCCGAGCCCGCGCGCGGCGGACCAGAGCGCGAAGGGGACCGTGTCGTGGGCGCTCGTCCGGCGGCCGCTGCCGAGGACCGCGGCGACGGTGTTCGCGTCGCCGTAGTCGAGCATGTCGCGGGCCCTGCGCAGACCTGCCCCGACCGCGCTGCGCGGCACCAGGGCGATCACCCCGTCGAGCAGCGACTCGGGCGTCGGCGGTCCGGCGGGGTCGGCGGCGATCGCCGCGGCGGCGGCGACGGCCATGGCGCCGACCACGGCCTCCCGGTGCTGGTGGGTCGTGTACGAGGAGATCTCGGCCTGATGGGTCGCCTGCTCGGGGTCGTCGGCGTACCAGGCTCCCAGCGGGGCGATCCGCATCGCGGCGCCGTTGCCCCAGGAGCCCTGCCCCTTGAAGAGCGCGGCGGCGAGTTCCCGCCAGTCGCCGCCCTCGCGGATGAGCCGGAGCATCCGGTTGACGGCCGGGCCGTAGCCCCGGTCGAAGTCGTGGTGCTGAGCGAAGGAGAGGGCCAGGGCGTCCTGGTCGATCCGGTCGTGGTGGGCGAGGACGGCCAGGACGGAGCAGGCCATCTCGGTGTCGTCGGTCCACTGCCAGGGGCCGGCGGGCAGCTCGCGCCGCTTCAGCAGGGGATAGTTCGAGGGTACGAAGAACTGGGAGCCCAGGGCGTCTCCCACGGACAGCCCGCGCAGGCTGGCCAGGGCGCGTTCGAAGCGCCGGTCGGGTGAGGAGTCAGCGGTCATCGATCTACCACTCTATCCGGTAGGGCCGTACGGTTCCGGGGTACGCCAGCGTTCGAACGGCCTGTCCAGGCGGTAGCGGCCGTCGTTTCCGAGCAGGAGGGTGCGGGTCTCGGCGTTGCCGGGATTCGACAGCGACTCGAAGTCCGCGACCGTCCAGTGGAACCAGCGCATGCAGAACAGCCGCATGGTCAGCCCGTGGGTGACGAGCAGGACGTTGGGCGGGTGGTCGGGCGCCTCGAAGCTGCGGTACAGGCTCTCCAGGAAGGCGCCGACGCGGTCGTAGACGTCCGCGCCGGACTCGCCCTGGGCGAAGCGGTAGAAGAAGTGCCCGTACGCGTCCCGGTAGGCCTTCTGCAGGCGGACGTCCTCCCGTTCCTGCCAGTTGCCCCAGTCCTGCTCCCGCAGCCTGGGCTCCTCCCGTACCCGGACCTGCTCCGCGGGGAGCCTGAAGGCCCGGAGGGTCTCATGGGTGCGGCGGTACGGCGAGACGTAGACGCTGACCGGTTCGTCCCCGAAGAGTTCCCGCAGCCGCTCCCCCGTCTCCGCCGCCTGCCGCCACCCGGTCTCGGTCAGCCTCAGGGCATGGTCGGGCTCGCGCTCGTACACCGTGTCATCGACATTGCCCTCGGACTCTCCGTGCCGTACGAGAACGATGCGCCGCGGTCGTGCCATACCCCGACCCTAGATCGCCGCTCTCCGGCGGGCGCAGCCGAGGTCGGGACCGGAGTCCATCCGAGGGAGCAGGGGGTGGGAGGTCAGACCGTCCAGGACGGTTCGAGCTGCACCACGTCCCCGTTCAGCGCCGCCACGTCGGCCGCGGTACGGGCCCGCAGTCCCAGCCGCTCCACGCGCTCGACCCGGTACTTTCCGTGCTCGGCGGCGGACTGCCACATCGAGAGCACCAGGAACTCGCTGCCGGGCGCCTCGCCGAACAGGCCCCGCAGCATGCCGGGGGACCCGGCCATGGCCGGGTTCCACACCTTCTCCTGCATGAGCGCGAAGTGCTCGGCACGGTCCTCGTGGACCCGGCAGTGCGCCACCCGCGCCACGTCGGCGTCGGCGAACCGCGGCTCGAAGCCCGTCTTCACATCGAAGCGGTGGTCGAAGAGCTTGACCTGGGCGTCCTTGAACGTGCCGACCTGGGAGGCCGCGAGACGATCGTGCGACCTCGCCATGAACGAGTCGTAGAAGGCGCGACTCTCCCAGAACGCGAAGATGTGGGCGACGTCCGGGCGACCCCGGCTCCACCCGCCGCCCTGTCCCCGGAATCCCGGCTCACCGAGCAGCCCCGCCCATTTCCGCTGTCCCCGCTCGAACCCTCGACGGTCCACGACGGTGCAGCGAATCCACTTGACCAGCACCGCGCCATCGTACGGGGCCGGAGGGCACCCCGGCAGACCCCGTCAGGCTCCCACCGGGTGCAGTCGCTCCAGACCCGCGCGCTCCTCGGCGTCCAGTTCGATGCCGAACTCGGCCTCCAGGGTGGCGGCCAAATCGTGGGCCGTCAGAATCCGTTCCTCGACTGATCCGTCCGGGCGCACGAGCGAGAGCGTCTCGCGCAGCAGCGATCTCCGCACGTCCGCGCCCGGCCGCTGGGCCACGACCTGGCCGAGGAAACGTGACTCCGGATGGCTGGAGCTGTAGTGGTTGAGGACGGTGAAGTCCCCGGGCTGGTACGCCTGCGGCGAGAACGCGTACACGTCCGTCCAGCCCGTCGGCCGCAGCGAGCGCAGCACATGGATGCCGTCGTCCTCGACGCCGATGCCGAACGTCCAGCCGTCCTGCTCCACGCGCGCGCCGTCCCGGAGCGGCACGGGCTCCAGCGGCCCCTGCCAGCCGAACCCGACGTCGGCGAGCCAGTGTTCGCCCTCGACCGTCACGGCGAGGAGCGCGTGGGTGACCGGCGGCAGCGTAGCGCCCCGCGAGCGGTTGCGCGCGCCGCGGCCCTCCACGTGGAAGCCGATCCGTTCGAGGGCCGCCGCCAGGAGGGAGTTCTGCTCGTAGCAGTAGCCTCCCCGGCGCCGCTCGACGAGCTTGGCCTGAAGGCTCTTCAGATCCAGGGGTATCGGCCTTCCGAGAGCGACGTCGAGGTTCTCGAAGGGAATGATCGAGGCGTGCGCCCGATGAAGGGCCGTCAAGGTCCTCAGATCGGGCGTGAGTTCCCCGTCCCGCGCGATGTCGTATCCGATTCGAGCCAGATATGCGTCGAGATCCAGCTCGTCACCACTCCACAAACCGCTCTCCCCCTCAGCGTCGGGTCCTCTGTCGTAGGCACATGACACCATGAGCAAGAAGCCCACGACCAAGGGCTTTTGAAGGAGCGACGGTACGAGGCGAGGGCGTGCGCGGGGGCGTGCGCGGAGAGGGGAAGCACCATGAGCGGACTCAACAAAGGGGTGGGACGCGTCGAGGTCACGCTCAAGTGGGACCCCGCCCCGGCCGGCGCGCCGGCGCACGACCTCGATCTGGTCGCCGGGGTCTTCGCCGCGGGTGATCCACACGGTGCGCCGGTCCATCTGGTTCACTTCGGCAGCCGCTCCCCGGACGGCACGATCACGCTCCACCGCGACAGCCGCACGGGGCAGGGATTCGGCTACGACGAGGCCATGACCGTGGAGCTGAACCGCCTCGACGCGCGGTACGCGCGGGTGGTGGTGGGCGTGGCCATACAGCAGGGCGGCGGGCGGCTGACCTTCGGCGACATAGCGAACACGGGCATACGGGTCCGCGAGGGCTACACCGACCTGCTGACCCACGATTTCGCGGACGTCCCCGGGGCCCGTGCGGCGACGGTCGTGGAGTTCACCCGTGACGGGACGGACGGCTGGTCGTACCGCTCGATCAGCCGCGGCTTCGACGCCGACCCGCAGGCCTTCGGCACTCTCCTGGGCTCCACGGTGTCCTGACGCCCCTCATGTGAAAAGGGGCGCCGACCGGTGGTCGGCGCCCCTTCACGGGCGATCCGGTGCGCTCAACGGCTTCCGCCCCTCAGCGCACCGGGGGCGGGGTCAGCTGCAGCCGCTGGTCGAGCCGCAGCCCTCGCAGATGTAGCAGGAGCCGGCCCGCTGCATCTTCGTACCGCAGGAGAAGCAGAGCGGGGCGTCGGCGCTGATGCCGAGCTGCATCTCGACGAGCTCCGCGGAGGTGTGGGCCTGCTTCGGAGCCGGGACCTCGGCCTTCGGGGCCGGGGCGGGGACGGCCTTCGGCTCCTGGGCGCGGGGCGCGGACTGGGCCAGGGCCTCGACGTCGACGTCCTCGTCCTCGGCCTGCTCGTACGAGCCGGTGTCCAGGTGGCGCTGGCGCTCCTCGGCCGAGTGGATGCCGAGGGCGGAGCGGGTCTCGAAGGGCAGGAAGTCCAGCGCCAGGCGGCGGAAGATGTAGTCGACGATCGACTGCGCCATCCGCACGTCCGGGTCGTCGGTCATGCCGGCCGGCTCGAAGCGCATGTTGGTGAACTTCGAGACGTAGGTCTCGAGCGGGACGCCGTACTGCAGGCCGACCGAGACGGCGATGGAGAAGGCGTCCATCATGCCGGCGAGGGTGGAGCCCTGCTTGGACATCTTCAGGAAGACCTCACCGAGACCGTCGTCCGGGTAGGAGTTGGCGGTCATGTAGCCCTCGGCGCCGCCGACGGTGAAGGAGGTGGTGATCCCCGGGCGGCCCTTGGGCAGACGCTTGCGGACCGGGCGGTACTCGACGACCTTCTCGACGGCCTCGCGGATCGTCGCCTCGGACTTCGCGGTGACCGCGGCCTTCTCGTCCTCCTTCTTCTTGGCGGAGAGCGGCTGGCCGACCTTGCAGTTGTCGCGGTAGATGGCGAGCGCCTTGACGCCCATCTTCCAGGCCTCGAAGTAGACCTCCTCGACGTCCTCGACCGTGGCCGTCTCCGGCAGGTTGACGGTCTTGGAGAGGGCGCCCGAGATCCACGGCTGGATGGCGGCCATCATGCGGACGTGGCCCATCGCGGAGATGGAGCGCTCGCCCATGGCGCAGTCGAAGACCTCGTAGTGCTCGGTCTTCAGGCCGGGGGCGTCGATCACATTGCCGTGCTCGGCGATGTGGGCGACGATCGCCTCGATCTGCTCCTCCTGGTAGCCCAGGCGGCGCAGGGCCTGCGGGACGGTGCCGTTGACGATCTGCATCGAGCCGCCGCCGACGAGCTTCTTGAACTTGACCAGGGCGAGGTCGGGCTCGAGGCCGGTGGTGTCGCAGGACATCGCGAGACCGATGGTGCCGGTGGGGGCGATGACCGAGGCCTGGGCGTTGCGGAAGCCGTTCTTGGCGCCGAGGCGGATCACGTCCTGCCAGGCCTCCGTGGCGGCGGCCCAGATCGGCGAGTCCAGGTCGTCCATGCGGACGGCCTTGGTGTTCTCGTCGGCGTGCTGCTGCATGACGCGCTGGTGCGGCTCGGCGTTGAGGGCGTAGCCGTCGTACGCGCCGACGACCGCGGCGAGCTCGGCGGAGCGCTTGTACGAGGTGCCGGTCATCAGGGAGGTGATGGCACCGGCGAGGGCGCGGCCGCCGTCGGAGTCGTACGCGTGGCCGGTCGCCATCAGCAGGGCGCCGAGGTTGGCGTAGCCGATGCCGAGCTGGCGGTAGGCGCGGGTGTTCTCACCGATCTTCTGGGTGGGGAAGTCGGCGAAGCAGATGGAGATGTCCATCGCGGTGATGACGAGCTCGACGACCTTGGCGAAGCGCTCGACGTCGAAGGACTGGTTGCCCTTGCCGTCGTCCTTGAGGAACTTCATCAGGTTCAGCGAGGCGAGGTTGCAGGACGTGTTGTCCAGGTGCATGTACTCGCTGCACGGGTTCGAGCCGTTGATGCGGCCGGACTCGGGGCAGGTGTGCCAGTGGTTGATCGTGTCGTCGTACTGGATGCCCGGGTCGGCGCAGGCCCACGCGGCCTCGGCCATCTTGCGGAAGAGCGCCTTGGCGTCGACCTCCTCGATGACCTCGCCGGTCATGCGCGAGGTGAGGCCGAACTTGCCGCCGGACTCGACGGCCTTCATGAACGTGTCGTTCACGCGGACGGAGTTGTTGGCGTTCTGGTACTGGACGGACGTGATGTCGTCGCCGCCCAGGTCCATGTCGAAGCCCGCGTCGCGGAGGGCGCGGATCTTCTCCTCCTCCTTGACCTTGGTCTCGATGAAGTCCTCGATGTCGGGGTGGTCGACGTCGAGGATGACCATCTTGGCCGCGCGACGGGTGGCGCCGCCCGACTTGATCGTGCCGGCGGAGGCGTCGGCGCCGCGCATGAAGGAGACCGGGCCGGAGGCGTTGCCGCCGGAGGAGAGCAGCTCCTTGGAGGAGCGGATGCGGGAGAGGTTCAGGCCGGCGCCGGAGCCGCCCTTGAAGATCATGCCCTCTTCCTTGTACCAGTCGAGGATGGACTCCATGGAGTCGTCGACGGACAGGATGAAGCAGGCGGAGACCTGCTGGGGCTGCGGCGTGCCGACGTTGAACCAGACCGGCGAGTTGAAGCTGAAGATCTGGTGCAGGAGGGCGTAGGCGAGCTCGTGCTCGAAGATCTCGGCGTCGGCGGGCGAGGCGAAGTAGCCGTACTCCTCGCCGGCCTTCGTGTACGTCTTCACGATCCGGTCGATGAGCTGCTTCAGACCGGTCTCGCGCTGCGGAGTGCCGACGGCACCGCGGAAGTACTTGCTGGTGACGATGTTGACCGCGTTCACCGACCAGAAGTCGGGGAACTCGACGCCGCGCTGCTCGAAGTTGATCGAGCCGTCGCGCCAGTTGGTCATGACGACGTCACGGGGCTCCCACGCCACCTCGTCGTACGGATGCACGCCGGGGGTGGTGTGGATGCGCTCGATACGCAGGCCCTTGCTCGCCGACTTGGCTCCCTTGGTGCGGGAACCACGTGCCGGGCCGCTCGCCGTCTCTGTCATGCCGCCTCCCATATACGGGCAAAACACACTTTGGCGCCCAGATAGTCCCAGGGCACCGTCTTCTGTACGTCGTTCTGTACTGCTGCCACAGGGACCACAGAGGTCACCCGGGGCACGTCTACCAGGCCGCACGGCGGCCGGTCGCCGGGCCGCGGAAGGCCCGGACCGCCGATCTAGTCGGCGGCGGTGGCGGGAACGGGGACCTCGGGGGTCGCACCGGTCCCGCCGTTCTCAGCGGGAGGCCGCACGCGGAGTTCCGCGATGGCGGCCTCGAAGTCTTCGAGGCTGTCGAAAGCCTTGTACACGGACGCGAAGCGCAGGTAGGCGACGAGGTCGAGCTCCTGCAGGGGGCCGAGGATGGCCAGGCCCACGTCATGGGTGGTCAGCTCGGCGCTTCCGGTGGCGCGCACCGCCTCCTCGACCCGCTGGCCGAGCTTGGCGAGGGCGTCCTCGGTGACCGGTCGCCCCTGGCACGCCTTGCGCACGCCGGAGATGACCTTGGTGCGGCTGAAGGGCTCGGTGACACCGGAGCGCTTCACCACCATGAGCGAGCACGTCTCCACCGTCGTGAAACGACGGGAGCAGTCGGGGCACTGGCGACGACGTCGGATCGACGTCCCGTCGTCGGTGGTGCGACTGTCGACGACACGGCTGTCGGGGTGCCTGCAGAAGGGGCAGTGCATTGGTTCCAACCCTCCTCGCGGCACGACTGACTCACCTCGCCCGGCCCGTCAAGGCCCTGCGAAGCGACCACCAGCATAGGCGATGCGAGCACCCCCGGCAGACCGGGGACCACTACCCCTGGGTGGCAGATGCCATCCAACCACTAGATCTTGGGTTGGGGGCGCTTCCGACCCCTCCGCGTGTCGCGGCCCGGGCACTCCCCGGGATCCGGGCCTCCGGGTGCGACACTGGGCGGTGCACCGGTTGCTCGCACCCCAGCGGCGAAGGCTACCGTAACGACCGATTTGGGGCGGCGCCGCGAGCACGCTCATACACCCCCGCACATACACACGTAAGGCAATCTGCGAATTTTCACTCGAACGTGTGTTTGGCGCAACCTTTCGAAAGCTACTACCGTTGTGCCAGCGAGGGAGACCATTCGAGAGGGGCCGACGACGTGACCACCACCGCAGACAGTGCCACCATCACCGCCCAGGACCGCTCCCAGGGCCGACTCGAGCCGGTGCACGCCATGACTGACGCAAGCATGAACGGCGAGGAGCCCGGGCGACCCGCCCGCGCCCTCCCCGGACGACCTCCAGGCATCCGCGCCGACAGCTCCGGACTCACCGACCGGCAGCGCAGGGTCATCGAAGTCATCCGCGATTCGGTCCAGCGGCGCGGCTACCCGCCGTCGATGCGCGAGATCGGGCAGGCGGTCGGCCTCTCCAGCACCTCCTCGGTGGCGCACCAGCTCATGGCGCTGGAGCGCAAGGGCTTCCTCCGTCGCGACCCGCACCGGCCCCGCGCCTACGAGGTCCGCGGCTCCGACCAGCCGAGCACCCAGCCGACGGACACCACCGGCAAGCCGGCCGCGTCGTACGTGCCGCTGGTCGGCCGCATCGCGGCCGGTGGCCCGATCCTGGCCGAGGAGTCCGTCGAGGACGTCTTCCCCCTCCCCCGGCAGCTGGTCGGCGACGGCGAGCTGTTCGTCCTGAAGGTCGTCGGCGACTCGATGATCGAGGCCGCCATCTGTGACGGCGACTGGGTCACCGTCCGCCGTCAGCCCGTCGCGGAGAACGGCGACATCGTCGCCGCGATGCTCGACGGCGAGGCCACCGTCAAGCGCTTCAAGCGCGAGGACGGCCATGTCTGGCTGCTCCCGCACAACGCGGCGTACCAGCCCATCCCCGGCGACGAGGCCACCATCCTCGGCAAGGTCGTGGCGGTGCTGCGGCGGGTGTGACGCTCCCCGCCGGCTCTGACCGGGCCCCGGGACCCACTGCGCCGGTCCCGGGGCCCTGCCGTGTCCCGACCCGCTAGTCGGCCGCCTTCGAGGCGGCGTCGATGGCCGCGAGGGACTTCCGGACCTGGTTGCGGTCCGTGGTGTACCAGAAATCGGGCAGCGAGGCCTTCAGATAGCTGCCGTAGCGCGCAGTGGCCAGCCGGGGATCCAGGACCGCCACGACACCCCGGTCACCGGTCGCCCGCACCAGCCGTCCGGCGCCCTGGGCCATCAGCAGGGCCGCGTGGGTCGCCGCGACCGCCATGAAGCCGTTCCCGCCGGCCTCCTCGACGGCCTTCTGCCGGGCGCTCATCAGCGGGTCGTCCGGGCGCGGGAACGGAATCTTGTCCATCACCACCAGCTGGCAGCTGGGCCCCGGGACGTCCACGCCCTGCCAGAGCGAGAGCGTGCCGAAGAGGCAGGTCTTCGGGTCGGCCGCGAAGTTCTTGATCAGCTCGCCCAGGGTGTCCTCGCCCTGGAGCAGGATCGGCAGCTCCGGGACCCGGCTCCGCAGCTCCTCCGCCGCCTGCTGCGCGGCGCGCATGGAGGAGAAGAGACCGAGGGTCCGCCCGCCGGCGGCCTGCATCAGTTCGGTGAGCTCGTCGAGCATGTCGCCCCGCTGCCCGTCGCGCGCGGGCTTCGAGAGGTGCTTGGCGACGTACAGGATGCCCTGCTTCGGATAGTCGAACGGGGAGCCGACGTCGATGCCCTTCCAGACGGGCAGGTTGTCGCCCTCGGTGCCCTCGGGGGCCAGTCCGAGCGACGCGCCGACGCCGTTGAAGTCGCCACCCAGCTTGAGCGTGGCCGAGGCGAGCACCACGGACCGCTCCGTGAAGAGCTTCTCCCTGAGCAGGCCCGAGACGGTCAGCGGCGCGACCCGCAGCGAGGCCCCGAACCGGTCGTGGCGCTCGTACCAGACGACGTCGTACTCCGAACCGTGGGTGATCCTCTCTGCAACACCGTGCACGGTCTCCACGGAGGCCATGGCCTGCTTGCGCACCGCGTCCTCGTCCTGCACGGACCGGTCCCGGGTGTTGCCCAGAGCCGTGATCACGGCCCGGGCCGCGTCCCGCAGCGCCATCAAGGCGTACGCCAGGTCCTCCGGGATCTCCTCCAGGCGGCCCGGCAGCGCCAGCTCCATGACCCGCTCGAAACCCTCCGCGGCGGTCTGCAGCTGGTCGGCCGCCTTCTCGTCGACGAGCTTGGCGGCCCGGCGCACGGCACGGTTGACCTGGCCCGGGGTGAGCTCACCGGTGGCGACACCCGTGACCCGGGAGACCAGCTCATGGGCCTCGTCGACGATCAGCACCTCGTGCTGCGGGAGCACCGGCGCGCCCTCGATGGCGTCGATCGCGAGCAGCGCGTGGTTGGTGACGACGACGTCCGCGAGCTTGGCGCGCTCGCGTGCCGCCTCGGCGAAGCACTCCGGCCCGTACGCGCACTTGCTCGCGCCGAGGCACTCGCGGGAGGAGACCGAGACCTGCGCCCAGGCCTTGTCGGAGACGCCCGGCGTCAGGTCGTCCCGGTCCCCGGTCTCCGTCTCGTCCGACCAGTCCCGCAGCCGCAGCAGGTCCTGGCCCAGCTTGCTCGACGGAGCGGCCGCCTCGAACGGGTCGAAGAGGCCTTCCTCCTCGTCCTGCGGGACCCCTTCGTGGAGCCGGTGCAGACAGAGGTAGTTCGACCGGCCCTTGAGCATGGCGAACTGCGGGCGGCGGCGCAGCTGCGGGTGCAGCGCCTCGACCGTCCGGGGAAGGTCGCGCTCGACGAGCTGGCGCTGGAGCGCCAGGGTGGCCGTGGCCACCACCACCCGCTCGCCCTGGGCCAGCGCCGGCACGAGGTAGCCGAGCGACTTGCCCGTGCCGGTGCCGGCCTGGACGAGGAGGTGGGAGTTGTCGTCGATGGCCTCGGCCACGGCCTCGGCCATGGTGACCTGGCCGGGCCGCTCCGTGCCGCCGACGGCGGAGACGGCGGCGTGGAGGAGGTCGGGGAGGGATGGCTTCGTCATAGCGCTTCCACCCTACGGGGCGGGACTGACAGCCGGGTCACGCGAGCGGATTGCGGACGGTCCCGTGGACGGCCGCGTGCGGGCGCTCGGGCCGGTCCCGGTAGCCGTCCAGGTGCAGACGGTTGCGGTTGAGACAGAGCCGCTCGATGCGCGGGGTCAGGAGGTCGAAGAGCTCGAACCGCTCCTTCAGTTCGGGGAAGCGTGACTGGTGCCGCAGGATCTCCGCCCGGACAAGGCCCCAGAAATCCTCCTCGGACACCCCCAGTTGGTCCTCGCAGAGCGGCGCCAGGTAGCGGAAGACGCCGACGAAGAGCCCCGAGTGGATGAACTGGATCAGGAATCCGGGCGCCTCCGTCAACAGGACGTCGCGGACATCATCCGGAAGGGTGGCGTGTTCGGGAAGCGGGTGGGCACTGATGTTCACATCGTCGACGAAGTCCTTGATCGCCAGCCGGACCGGGACGTCGTCGCCGTCGTACACGACGATCGCGTTCTCGCCGTGGGGCGAGAAGACCGTGCCGTACCGGTAGAGGAAATGCAGCAGCGGGGGGAGCAGAGCCGTGAAGAGGTGCTGGAGCCAGACAGCGGGGGCGAGCCCGGAGCGCTCGACGAGCTCGGCGACGAACGCCCGGCCTTCCGGGTCGGTGTGGAGGAGGGAGGCGAGGGTACGGGCCCGCTCGCCCGGGGGCAGCCTCAGCGGTTCGCGCCAGATCGCGCCGAGCAGTTCCTTGTACTGGTACGGGACTTCGGGCAGCCGGTCGTACAGGGGGTGCTCGACCGTGACGGAGGCGACCTCGCCGAGGAGGATCACCCGGCACTCGTCCCGGAGGAACGGGTCGGCGTCGCGCAGGCCGTGGACCCAGGCGGTCACGGCGGGCGCGGCAAGGGTCCGCTCGGTGGGCAGGCCGCGCCAGACCAGGGTGTTGAGCACCGACAGCGGCAGCTTGACGGTGTGCCGCTCGGGCCGGCTGGTGTTGAGAAAGGTACGGACGGACTGCTGCGGCAGGCGAAGATCGTCGTCGGCTGGGAGCGGGACGACGGTCCCGGCGGCGACGGCCGGGGCGTAGAGCGGGAGCAGGACCTCGTCCCACTGCCAGGGGTGGACGGGCAGCAGGAGGTAGTCGTCGGGCTCGTGGCCTCGGGCGGTCAGCGCGGCGCGGAAGGCGGCGTGGACCTCGGGGTCGAGCTCTCGGGTGTAGAGGCGGTCGGGGGTCTCCAGGTCGGCCACGCCCCGGTAGGCGGCGATGCGGTTGCTGACGGCGATCCACGGCAGCCGGGTCGCACGGCGTGCCTCGGGGGCCCAGTGGGCGGCGTCGGTGGCGGAGAAGCCGATGCGGCCCTTGTTGAGGACGAGCCAGGGGTGGCCGGTCTGGTGGCCTTCCAGTTCCGCGTAGGAGAGGTCGGCCAACCGGTCGGCGGTGAGTGCGGTGTGGTCGAGGCGGACGTCGGCGGCCAGGGTGGCGGAGAGCTCGCGGATCAGGTGGCCGAGGGTGGCGCCGTCGAGCCGGATGAGGCGGCGGGCGCGGACCAGGAAGTCGAAGGGGTCGGTGAGGGGCCGGCCCTCGTGGGTGATCGAGCCGGCGGTGATGTGCCAGCTGCCGTAGGCGCCGCGGCGGGCACGGAAGGTGAGCGTGGTGCCGTCGTCGAGGCGCAGGGCGTACCGGTCGGACTCGCCGTCGTCCGTGGGGACGGGTTCGACGATCTCCTCGTAGGCGAACTCGGAGAGGGCCTTGGCGAGGAGCCGGGAGGACGCCCGCGCCCAGGCGGTGGCGTTCAGCTCGGGGGGCGCGAGCAGTACGGGAGCCGCATCGGCTTCGGTGATGGGAGCCGGGGCGGTGGGGGCGGGTCGTGCGGAGTCGTGAGGTGCAGGGGACGTCGACACGGGGACTCCTCGGAGTGGGAACCGCTGTGGGTGGAGCGGCGTTTACAAGGCAGGGGTGATCACAGAACGTGACGAAGAGCCCGGTCTCGGATCATGAGCGCGGCTCTTTTGTCGGGGAGGTCGACTTCCGCCGCGTAGCGGAAGCCGCCACTGAGGAACGCGGAGACGGAGGGGGTGTTGAGGATGTCGGGTTCGGCGACGACGCGGGTACAGCGGGGACGGTGGTCCAGGACCAGATCGGCGACGGCGCGCAGCAGCGTGGTGCCGACGCCCCGGCCCCGGTCCGTGACGCCTCCGATCAGCAGGTGGATACCCGTGTCGTGGGGACGCGCCGGGTAGTACCGGGCAAGCGGGTCGAGATCGGCGCGGTAGATCTCGAAGTAGCTCATGGGCGTGCCGTCGAGGACGCCGAGGCAGGGGACGCTGCGGCCGTCGCCCTCGAGTTGGGCGCGGACGTGATCGGCGGTGACGGTGTCGGGGCCGGCGAGCTCCCAGAAGGCTGCGACGGCGGGGTCGTTCATCCAGCGGGCGACCAGCGGCAGATCCCGTTCGAGTCGCACGGGTACGAGCTGGAAGGAGCCCACGGGGGTCTCGGCGGGTCCCCAGGCGGCGACGGAGTCGAGGAGATCGCCGTCGAGGAGGGCGACGAGGTCGTCGACCCTCAGGTCCAGGGTGTCGTCCCCGGGCGGGTCGACCGGTGGGCGGGTGGGTGACACGGTGTCGCTCTCCTCTCGGCGGTGGGGTGCGGTCGGGCGGGCGTGGGATGGCGCCGACGGGTTCAGGTACGGAGGGGGTTGGTGACGGTGACGTAGACGGACTGGGTGTCGACGGGCCCGACAAGCTCGTCCAGGCCGTGCAGACGGGTGAGGAGGTTGGCCTTGCTGCGCAGGGTCGCGGCTTCCAGGAGCCGGTGGGGAAGGGGTGAGCCGAGGCCGGTGGCGGAGGTGAGGAAGCTGCGGAAGGCGGCGAGCAGGACGCGTTCGTCGGCGAGGTGCTGGGCGCCGAAGGCGCCGATCAGACCGAGGACGTTGTTGATGCCGAGGTAGTAGGCGAAGCGCTCGTCGGTGACCTGGTCGGAGACGAAGGTGTCGCTGTCGGCTCCGATGCCGGGGAGGCGGCTCTCCAGCTCGCCGCGGTGGGACTCGCGGAAGTAGTAGCCCTGGTTGTCGCGGTACCGGCCGCCGACCGGCCAACCGTCCGGGTCCAGGAGCACCAGGGTGTTCTGCTGGTGGGCCTCCAGGGCGATGCCGGCGTGGCCGTCGAGCCAGAGGACGGGGCGGACGACCTGGTCGAGGTAGCGGAGGAACCACTCGGCGGCGACGGCGGCCGTGGGACGGCCGGTGCGGGCGGAAAGCCGTCCGATGACGTCGGCGAGCCGGGAGCGCATCGTGGCGGATCCCGGCCATGGGCGGGGAGCGGTGAGGGAGGCGATGCAGACGGCGTCGTCGCCGTGGCCGAAGGGGTTGTGGCGGATCATGACGTCGAGGCCGGGGACGGGGGTGCCGTCCGGGGCGTCCACGGCGAGCCAGGCGGGGTCGCGGACGATGTCGAAGCTCGGGTGGGCGGCCTGCCACTCGTCGACGAGGCCGGTGCGGAGCAGTCGGTGGACCTCGACGCCACGGTGGAGTTCCTTGCGGAGGTTCTCGCGGCGGGAGTTGGTGATGCGCAGGCCGAGGGAGAGCTTGAGCATGGCCCGGGCGCCCGGGCGGTGCACGGTGCGGACGGAGGAGGTGGGGTGCCAGGGGCTGCCGTGGAGGCCGAGGTCGTGGAGGAGGCCCGCGTCGAGGAGGGCGCGGACGTCGGAGCGGTGCAGGAGTTCGCGGGCCTGCCAGGGGTGCAGGGGCAGCGGTGCGGTTCCGGTCGGGAGGGTGAGTCCTTCGGCGAGACCGGAGGCGAGTTGTTCGGCGCTGACGGGCCGGCCCTGTTCGGTCCAGGCGGAGTCGGAGGCGAGGAGGGTGCGGTCGACGGCGATCCAGTGGAGGGGGAACGAGCCGTGGAGTTCGGGTGAGTAGAGCCGGCCCTCGGCCTCGGAGAGTCCTTCGCGGCTCTTGGGGGTGGGGTGGAGGGGGTGGCCGAGCAGCAGGGACTGTTCGGCGGCGAGGAAGAGGTCGGCGTCCGGGTGGGGCTCGGGCCGGCGGCGGCGCTCGGCCAGGAAGTCGGCGGTGCGGCGGGCGGAGTCGGCGACGCGGCCGACGAGGTCGGCGCCTTCGGAGCGGCCGGTCTCCCGGCTGAGCAGGGCGGCCACCGTGACGGCGTCGGCGGCCGGCGCCGAGGCCGGGAGTCCTTCGAGGGCGGGGGCGCCGAAGCGGTGCCAGCCGGTGGGCGACCAGTAGCGGACGGGGACGAGGAGGGCGGTGCCGCTGGCGTCGAGGGGGATGCGCAGGGTGGCGGATCCGGGGGCGGGCAGGTTCTTCTCCCGGACCCAGCAGCGGAGGAGGTTCTCGACGGCGGCGGCGTCGGCGGCGTGCTGGGGGTCGGGGTCGTCCAGGGGGTCGGGGGTGGCTGCCGGGCGCGGGGACCGCGGTTCGAACGGTCCGGTGTGCTGGCGCGGGACGGTCGGCTCCTCGGAGGGAGGGGCCTCGGGGTGGAGAGCCTCGGCGCGAAGGGCCGCGGCACGGAGGGGCGCCGGGTGAAGGGGCTCCGGCCGGAGGAGCTCCTGGTGGATGGCCTCCGCGTGGAAGCCATCCGCGTGGATGGCCTCCGCGTTGAGGGCCTCAACGTCGAACGGGGATTCGGGGAGCGGGGTGGTGTGGGGGCGGTTGGTGGTGGGGGTCGGGGAGGTGGGGGTGGGGTTCACGGGGGCTTCCTTGGGGGTGGGGCCGGGGCGGTCCGGGGTCAGAGGGACGGGCCGGAGGCGTTCCGGGGGGCCGTGGCCCGGCGGGAGGCGGGCGGGTGGGGGGTGTGGGCCCGTTCGGCCGCGGCCAGGGCGTCGGCGAAGCGGTCGAGGACGGCGGTGGCCTGCTCGTCGGTGAGGGTGAGCGGGGGCAGGAGCCGGACCACCGCGGAGTGGCGGCCGCCGAGTTCGACGATGAGGCCGCGGGCGAGGCACTCCTGCTGGACGGCGAGGGCCAGGGCGGGGGCGGAGGGCGGGACGGAGTCGTCCGGTCCGGCCGCGTCGGGGTCGACGAGTTCGACGCCGATCATCAGGCCCCGGCCGCGGACGTCACCGACGCAGGGGTGGGCGGCGGCGAGGCCCTGGAGTCGGCCGAGGATACGGGCGCCGAGGGTGCCGGCCCGTTCGGCGAGCTTGTTCTCGCGGACGTAGGCGAGGGTGGCGGTGCCGGCGGCCATGGCGAGTTGGTTGCCGCGGAAGGTGCCGGCGTGGGCTCCGGGTTCCCAGACGTCGAGTTCGGACCGGTAGACGATGACCGCGAGCGGGAGGGAGCCGCCGATGGCTTTGGAGAGGACCATCACGTCGGGCACGACGCCGCTGTGCTCGACGGCCCAGAAGGCGCCGGTGCGGCCGACGCCGGTCTGGACCTCGTCGACGACCAGGGGGATGGAGCGGTCTGCGGTGATCCGGCGCATCCGGCGCATCCAGTCGTCGGGGGCGGGGATGACCCCGCCCTCGCCCTGGACGGCTTCGAGGATCATTCCGGCGGGGATGGTGACGCCGCTCTTGGGGTCGTCGAGGAGGTTCTCGGTCCAGCGGGCCGAGAGTTCGGCGCCGCGCTCGCCGCCGGCGCCGAAGGGACAGCGGTACCGCTGCGGATAGGGCAGCCGGGTGACGCGGACGTCGGGCGCGCCTCCGGAGGCGTCGAGGGCGCCGGCCGTCATGCCGTGGTAGGCGCCGGTGAAGGCGAGGAGCCCGTTCCGGCCGGTGGCCGTCCGGACGAGCTTGAGGGCCGCCTCGACGGCGTCCGTGCCCGCCGGTCCGCAGAACTGGATGCGGGCGTCGTCGGCGAGCGCGCCGGGGAGGGTGGCGAACAGTTCGGAGGTGAAGGCGTCCTTGAGGGGGGTGGCGAGGTCGAGGACGTGGAGGGGGGCTCCCGAGTCGAGGACCTTCCTGATGGCTTCCAGGACCACGGGGTGGTTGTGGCCGAGGGCGAGGGTCCCCGCGCCGGACAGGCAGTCGAGGTAGCGGCGGCCGTCGGCGCCCTCGATGGTCAGTCCCCGGGCCCGTACGGGGACGATGGGCAGGGAGCGGGCGTAGGTGCGCGCGGCGGACTCGCGCTGGGACTGGCGGCGCAGGATGCCTTCGTACTCGCCCCCCTGGCCCGTCCCCTGGCCAGTCGCTTGCCCCGCCCCCTGGTCCGTCGGCCGGGTCTGGGTGTGCGCGGCCGGTGGTGCGGCCGGAGCTGATTCGGTCACGGCCACGGCTCGTGTCCTCCCGCTGTAACAGTTGCGTTGCACATCGGGGCGTCGTGGAGCCGCCGCAAGGGCCGCCCTGAACGCCACCGTTGTGTCCCCCGTACGTACCAACGACGGGAACTGCCGGGGATCACGGGCCGAAAGGCAGGAACTTGGCGTGTCCCGGATCACGGCACGGCAACGGCTGAACCATGCACGGAACCGCCGACGGGGCGCGTACCGTCCCCTCCGGCACCGGCATAGTGGGGGCCGTCGGTCGTGTCCGCGAGGACCCGGCCGCTGTTCGCGCATGCATGAGCTGCACACGTTCCACAAGTTGACGTAGTCCCAGGGGGATCACGAATGCGATCGATTCGTCCGCTGCTGATGGCGGCTTCCGCCGTCGCGGCGCTGACGCTCACCGTCACGGCCTGCGGTCCGAGCGAGGAGAACGCGGGGGGTACGCCCTCCGCGCCCGCGAGCCTGGACCCGGGCAAGATCAAGATTCCGGAGGACCTGAAGAACCGCCTGAAGGAACACGGGATCGATCTCGACAAGTGGCGGAACGGCGACTGGAAGAACTGGGACCGCGACAAGTGGCTGCGTGAGGCCAAGGACTTCGTCAACCCGATCATCGAGGACCTCTGGGACCCGGACCGGATGCGCGAGGCCGAGCGCCCCGACAAGCCGGTCGAGGAGGAGGACATCTCGGGTGACAAGGGTGTCACCGACCCGACTCCGGACCCGGTGAAGGCGAAGGCCGTGGCGGCGAAGTACCACGACAACGCCCCCGAGTCCGGCAAGGTCTTCTTCGACAGCCCCGAGGGCTCGATGGTCTGCTCGGCCACGGTCGTGAAGGACCCGGCGCACCCGGGCAAGTCCAACCTGGTCTGGACGGCCGGCCACTGCGTGCACAAGGGCAAGCAGGGCGGCTGGTACCGCAACATCGCCTTCGTCCCGTCGTACAACGACTCGGCGATGGCGACCTCGGACCTGGAGAAGGCCACGCGGGAGCAGATCGCCCCGTACGGCGTGTGGTGGGCCGACTGGGTCAAGACCTCCGACCAGTGGATCGCCGAGGGCGCGTCCACCGGTGGTGCCGGTGCTCCCTACGACTTCGCGGTCATCAAGGTGACCCCGGAGAAGGGTTCCTCGGGCAAGTCCCTGGAGGAGACGGTCGGTTCGGCGCTCCCGGTGGAGTTCAACGCCCCCGCCGTGCCGAAGATCGCGAGCCTGACGGCGACCGGTTTCCCGGCGGCGCCGCCGTTCGACGGCCAGAAGATGTTCCAGTGCACGGACAAGCCGGGCCGGCTGTCCCTGAAGGCCGAGCAGCCGACGATGTACCGGATCGGCTGCACGATGACCGGTGGTTCGTCCGGCGGCGGCTGGGTCGCCCAGGGCCATGACGGCAAGCCGGCGCTGGTGTCGAACACCTCGATCGGCCCGTCGACGGCGGGCTGGCTCGCGGGTCCGCGCCTCGGCCCGGAGGCCAAGGCCGTCTACGACGAGGTCAGCAAGAAGTACGCAGGCCAGTAGGCACATCGAGCCCGGAGGCGGGACCCTCGGGGGTCCCGCCTCCACCCATGTCCGGCCCGACCGGCATACTGTGCACCACTCATGACACGTCCATGGCAACACGCGTCCATGGCGGCACTCCTTCATGCCGGCGCGTGTCCATGGCAACACCGGGCAATACCAACGGGGATCACCTTCATGCGTTCTGTACGACTCATACCCGCCGTCCTCGGCATGGTCACCGCGCTCGCGCTGACCGCCACGGCCTGCGGCCCCACCGAGACCCCGGCCGACGGCACTCCGGCCGCCGGGGCGAGCAGCTCCGCCGACGCCGGTGACGGTGGCGCCGACCTCACCAAGGACCTCGCCGACAAGCTGAAGAAGCACGGCGTCGACCTGGACAAGTGGAAGAACGGCGAATGGAAGAACTGGGACAAGGACACCTGGCTCCGTGAGGCCGAGGACTTCGTCAACCCGGTGATCGACGGCCTCTGGGACCCGGCGCGCATGCAGTCGGCGAAGAGCCCGGACCAGACGATCACCGCGCAGGCGGGCACCGGCGGCACCGACCCGACGCCCCGCCCCGTCAAGGCCCAGCGCGAGAAGACGCCGTACCACCGCAACGCGGCCCCGGTCGGCAAGATCTTCTTCGACTCGCCCGAGGGCTCGATGGTCTGCTCCGGCACCATCGTGAAGGACCCGCGCCACCCCGGGAAGTCGAACCTGGTCTGGACGGCCGGCCACTGCGTCCACGCCGGCCAGAAGGGCGGCTGGTACCGCAACATCGCCTTCGTCCCGGCCTTCAACGACCTGGGCAAGTCCCCCGCCGCGCTGGAGAACGCGCAGCCGCAGGAGGTCTACCCGTACGGCCAGTTCTGGGCCGACTGGGCCGTGACCTCGGGCGAGTGGATCAACGCGGGCGGCACCAACCAGGCCTGGCCGTACGACTACGCCGTGCTGCACGTGCAGCCGGAGCGCGGCGGGAAGTCCCTGGAGGAGACCGTCGGCGTCGCCCTGCCGGTCGACTTCTCCGCGCCGTCGGCCGCGCAGGCCGGGACGATGGGCGCCTGGGGCTACCCGGCGGCGCCGCCGTACAACGGCATGATCATGCACAAGTGCCTCGACCGGCCGACGCGCCTCACCACGGCTCCGGCCACGCCGACGATGTACCGCATCGGGTGCACGATGACCGGTGGCTCCTCGGGCGGCGGCTGGTTCCGCGTCCTGCCCAACGGCAAGACGGCGCTCGTGTCGAACACCTCGATCGGCCCGGCCGGCAGCAACGGCTGGCTCGCCGGACCGCAGCTCGGCCGTGGCGCCCAGGCCGTGCACGAGATGGTCAGCAAGAAGTTCGCGGGCTGACCCGCCAAGAGCGGTGGACAGCAGAAGGCGCCGGTCTCCCCCCGAGAGGGGGAGACCGGCGCCTTCGCCGTTCGTCAGTGCGCGGCCGGGACGTACGGCGCGAGCAGCGCCGCCAGTTCCTCGTGCACCCGGGCCTTGAGCAGGGTGCCCTCCGGGGTGTGCTCCTCGGACTGCACCTCGCCCTCGGCGTGCACGCGCGAGACGAGACCGCCCTGCGTGTACGGCACGAGGACCTCCAGCTCGACCTGCGGGCGCGGCAGCTCGGAGTCGATGAGCGCGAGCAGCTCGTCGATGCCCTGGCCCGAGCGGGCCGAGACCACGATGGAGTGCTTCTCCATCCGCAGCAGACGCTGGAGGACCAGCGGGTCGGCCGCGTCGGCCTTGTTGATGATGACGATCTCCGGCACGTTCACCGCGCCGACGTCGCGGAAGACCTCGCGCACGGCGGCCAGCTGCTCCTCCGGGGCGGGGTGCGAGCCGTCCACCACGTGCAGGATGAGGTCGGACTCGGCGACCTCCTCCATGGTGGAGCGGAACGCCTCGACCAGGTGGTGCGGCAGGTGCCGGACGAAGCCGACGGTGTCGGCCAGGGTGTAGACCCGGCCGGTGGGCGTCTCGGCCCGGCGGACCGTCGGGTCGAGGGTGGCGAACAGTGCGTTCTCCACGAGGACGCCCGCGCCGGTGAGGCGGTTGAGCAGGGAGGACTTGCCGGCGTTGGTGTATCCGGCGATGGCGACCGACGGCACCTTGTTACGGCGGCGCTCCTGCCGCTTGATGTCGCGGCCGGTCTTCATCTCCGCGATCTCCCGGCGCATCTTCGCCATCTTCTCGCGGATGCGGCGCCGGTCGGTCTCGATCTTGGTCTCACCGGGACCACGGGTGGCCATGCCGCCACCGCCGCCGCCACCCATCTGACGGGAGAGCGACTGACCCCAGCCGCGCAGTCGCGGCAGCATGTACTGCATCTGCGCGAGTGCGACCTGCGCCTTGCCCTCTCGGGACTTGGCGTGCTGGGCGAAGATGTCGAGGATGAGGGCGGTCCGGTCGACCACCTTCACCTTGACGACGTCTTCGAGGGCGATGAGCTGGCCGGGGCTGAGCTCACCGTCGCAGACGACGGTGTCGGCACCGGTCTCGAGCACGATGTCGCGCAGCTCGCGCGCCTTGCCCGAGCCGATGAAGGTGGCCGGGTCCGGCTTGTCGCGGCGCTGGATCACGCCGTCGAGCACGAGGGCGCCGGCCGTCTCGGCGAGGGCGGCGAGCTCCGCGAGGGAGTTCTCCGCGTCCTGCACCGTCCCGGAGGTCCAGACACCGACCAGCACGACGCGCTCCAGGCGCAGCTGGCGGTACTCGACCTCGGTGACGTCCTCGAGCTCGGTGGAGAGGCCCGCGACACGGCGCAGCGCCGCACGCTCGGAGCGGTCGAACTGGTCGCCGTCCCGCTCTCCGTCGATCTCGTGGCTCCAGGCGACGTCCTCTTCCATCAGGGCATCGGCCCGAAGGCTCTCGGTACGGCTCGTCTCCGCGAAGCTCTGCTCGTCCTGGGAAGGGGAAGAAGAGGAGGTCATTGGGTCCTAACGTCGATGAGGAGATGTGTGTGCCTGTGCCGGTCACAACGCCTGCGGATGCCGGAAGATTCCCGTCCGCGGCCGCGTCGCCGACCTGAAGATGGTGTCACGGCCCCACCGGGCCCGTCATCCGGGTTTCGCCGCGACCCGACCCCGGGGTTCGCCGCGACCCTCAACCGGGTTTCGCCGCGGTCTTCGGCGCCTCGGCGGGGCGGCTGCGCCAGTCCGGGTGCCCGGGCATCGCCGGGGTCTTCGCCTCGTACAGCCAGCCGTGGAGGAAGGCGGTGAGGTCGCGTCCGGCGACCTCACCGGCGAGCGCGACGAAGTCGGCGGTGGTTGCGGTCCCGTCCCGGTGCTCGGCGACCCAGCGGCGCTCCAGGGTCTTGAAGGCCTCGGTGCCGATCTCCTGGCGGAGCGCGTAGAGGACGAGGGCGCTGCCGTCGTACACGACGGGCCGGAAGAGGCTGATCTTGTGGTCGGGCGTGGGGGGTTCCGGGGCGGCCGGGGGTCCGCCGTCGGCCCTCCACCCGTCGGAGGCGGCGTACGCGGCCTTCATGCGGAGCTCCAGCGACTTGCCGGCGGTCTCCTCGGCGTACAGCGCCTCGTACCAGCTGGCGTGTCCCTCGTTGAGCCACAGGTCGGACCAGGTACGGGGCGAGACGCTGTCGCCGAACCACTGGTGGGCCAGCTCGTGGACCATGACGGAGTCGACGTACCACTCGGGGTAGGCGGGCTCGGTGAAGATGCCGCGTTCGAAGAGCGAGAGGGTCTGGGTCTCCAGCTCGAAGCCGGTGTCCGCGTCGGCGATGAGCACGCCGTACGTCTCGAAGGGGTACGGGCCGACCTGCCGCTCCATCCACTCCAGGTGGCCGGGGGTGCGGCGCAGCCAGGGCTCCATGAGCTGCCGGTCGGCGGTGGCGACCACGTCCCGTACGGGCAGCCCGTGGGGGCCCTCGCGGTGGACGACGGTGGAGCGGCCGATGGATACCTGGGCGAGCTCGGTGGCCATGGGGTGCCGGCTGCGGTACGTCCAGGTGGTGGTGGCGCCGTGGTCGACGCGGCCCTCGGGGAGGCCGTTGGCGACGACGGTGAGCTCGCTGGGGGCGGTGATCCGGAAGGTGAACCAGGCCTTGTCGGACGGGTGGTCGTTGGAGGGGAAGACCCGGTGGGCGGCGTCGGCCTGGTTGGCCATGGCGAGGCCGTCGCCGGTGCGGACCCAGCCGCCGGTGGCGGCGGGGCCGGTGGGGTCGCTGGTGTGGGTGACGGTGATCTCGACCTCCTCGCCCGCGTCGATCGGCACGACGGGGGTGACGACCAGGTCCTCGCCGCTGCTCGCGTACCGGGCGGGCAGGCCGTCGACGGTGACGGCGGAGACCGTGCCGTGGGTGAAGTCGAGGTTGAGCCGCTCCAGCTCCTCGGTGGCGCGCGCGTCGATCCGGGTGACGGCGGCGAGGGGCTTGGTGTTGACCCCGGGATAGGTGAGGTCGAGCGTGTACGCGAGGACGTCGTAGCCGGGGTTGCCGAGATGGGGGAAGAGCGGGTCCCCGATGCCGAGCGGCGCGGGGGCGGGCAGTGCGGCGGCGACGAGCCCGGCCGAGGCGGCGACCAGGACGGCGGAGCGGAGCCACCGCGCGCGGGGCAGGGGCGTTCGGACGAGCGGCATGGGCCAGGGCCTTTCCGGAGGAATGGCCCTACGGCTACCAGTGCGGCCGCCGCGCACGGGGGCGGCGCGCGCACCGGCCACCCGAAGGGGGACACCCGAGGCGGGTCACCGGCTCAGGCCGCGGGAACGGCGGGCACCCGGAGAAGGGGCTTCCTCAGCTCACTCCCCGCGACGGGCGGGCGCGGCTGACGTCGTACACCCCCGGCACGTCCCGCATGGCGCGGATGAGCGCGGCGAGGCCGGTCACGTCGGGGAGGTGGAGGGTGTACGTGTGGCGGACCCGCTGCTCGCTGGGCGGCTCGACGTTCGCCGAGACGACGGCGGCGCCGAAGGTCGCGATGGCCTCGGTGAGGTCGGCGAGCAGTCCGGGCCGCCCGAAGGACTCGGCGACGAGGGTGACCCTGCCCTGCGGGGTGTCGCCCCAGCGGACGGTGACGGGTTCGCGGCCGAGGCCGCGCATGGCGTCGACGGCCGAGCAGCGGGCGCGGTGCACGGTGACCGATCCGCCGCGGACACGGAAGCCGGTGATCTCGTCGGGCGGTACGGGGGTGCAGCAGCCCGCGGGGCGGACGGCGGCGGGCTGCTCGCCGTCCAGGTCGGCGTGGAGCTCGGCGCCGGAGCGGCGGTCGGCGGGGACGCTGACCTGGGGGCGCGGGTCGGTGGGGGCGGGCGGCGCGGCGCTCTCGGGGTGGGCGCGGAGCCAGCCGGTGATCGCGATCCGGGCGGCGGGGGTGCGGGCGTGGTCGAGCCACTCCGGGGACGGCCCGGACACGGCGTCCTGCGCGAGCAGCAGCTGGACGGTGTCGCCGTCGCCGAGGACGGTGCTGAGCGGGGCGAGGCGGCCGTTGACGCGGGCGCCGAGGCAGGTGTGGGCGGCCTCGCCGTGCTGTGCGTACGCAGCGTCGACGCAGCTGGCGCCGGCGGGGAGGCTGATCGTGCCGGGGGCGCTCCCGTCGGCGCGGAAGACGGTGATCTCGTCGTCCTCGGCGAGGTCGGCGCGGAGCGAGGTCCAGAAGGTGTCGGGGTCGGGGGCGGACTGCTGCCAGTCGAGGAGGCGGGAGAGCCAGCCGGGGCGGGTGGGGTCGACGCGCTCGCCGTCGTCGGTCTGCGGAAGGCCGGTCCCCTGGAGGGGGCCGTCCGGCTCCTGGCCGACGTGGGGGTTGCCGAGGGCGACGACTCCGGCCTCGGCGACCTTGTGCATCCGGTGGGTCCGGATGAGGACCTCGGCGACGGCGCCGTCGGGGGCGGCGATCGCGGTGTGCAGGGACTGGTAGAGGTTGAACTTGGGGGCGGCGATGAAGTCCTTGAACTCGGAGATCACCGGGGTGAAGCAGGTGTGGAGCTCGCCGAGGACCGCGTAGCAGTCGGCGTCCTCGGCGACGAGGACGAGGAGCCGGCCGAAGTCGCAGCCGCGCAGCTCGCCGCGCTTGAGGCGGGCCCGGTGGACGGAGACGAAGTGCCGGGGCCGGACGAGGACTTCCGCGCCGATGCCGGCTTCGCGCAGGACGGTGGTGACCTGTGCGGCGACGGCGCCGAGCGCGTCGCCGGCGCCGGGGTTGTCGGCGATGAGCGCGCGGGTGGCCTCGTACTCCTCGGGGTGGAGGATCGCGAAGACGAGGTCCTCCAGCTCGGTCTTGAGGGCCTGGACTCCGAGGCGCTCGGCGAGCGGGATGAGGACGTCGCGGGTGACCTTGGCGATCCTGGCCTGTTTCTCGGGGCGCATCACGCCGAGGGTGCGCATGTTGTGGAGGCGGTCGGCGAGCTTGATCGACATGACCCGGACGTCGCTGCCGGTGGCGACGAGCATCTTGCGGAAGGTCTCGGGCTCGGCCGCGGCGCCGTAGTCGATCTTCTCGACCTTGGTGACGCCGTCGACGAGGTAGGCGACCTCGTCGCCGAACTCGCGGCGCACCTGGTCGAGCGTCACCTCGGTGTCCTCGACGGTGTCGTGGAGGAGGGAGGCGGTCAGGGTGGTGGTCTCCGCGCCGAGTTCGGCGAGGATGAGGGTGACGGCGAGCGGATGGGTGATGTAGGGCTCGCCGCTCTTGCGGAACTGGCCGCGGTGCGAGGACTCGGCGAGGACGTACGCCCGGCCGAGCACCGTCGGGTCGGCCTCGGGGTGGTGGGCGCGGTGCGCCTCCGCCACATGGCTGATGGCGTCGGGCAGGCGGTCACGGGGTGCCGGTCCTGCGGTGGCGTTCAGCAGGGCGGCGCGGCCGAGGCGGCGCAGGTCGATCCGGGCGCGTCCGCGTCTGCGGACGGCCACGTCGGTGGGGGCGGCCTCGGGGTTGGTGGCCTCTGCGCTCATGGGGCACCTCCGGCAACATGGACCGGCGGTGGGCGGGCCTGGCGTGCCCGGGGGGCCGGTGCTTGATGCTACCGACCCCACCACGTGGCGCAGTCACGCTCTCGCTCAGCGTGAATCGGATCACCCATTCGAGCGATAAACGAGTCGTTGACAGTTTCGATTCCCTCGCGGGCGATCACGAAGCCGGCTGGAGCCACTCCGGGTCGACGGTGCCCTCGGCGACGATGACCGCGGGTCCCGTCATGTCGATCCGGCCGTCGGGATGCTCGGTGATGACCAGGGTGCCGCCGAGCACGTCGACGGTGTACGTGACGGGGGTGCCGCTCTCGGCGGGGTCGACGCCGTCCCGGCGGGCGGTGGCGACGGCGACGGCGCAGGCGCCGGTGCCGCAGGAGCGGGTCTCGGACGCCCCGCGCTCGTGGACCCGCATGGCGACGTGGCGGGGGCCGCGGTCGACGACGAACTCGATGTTCACGCCGTCCGGGTACACGGCGGCCGGCTCGTACGGCGGCTCGTCGTACAGGGTCCCGGCGTGGGCGAGGTCCTCGACGAAGGCGACCGCGTGCGGGTTGCCCATGTTCACGTTGCGGGCGGGCCAGCTGCGGCCGTCGACGGTGACGGTGACGCCGTCCTCGGGGAGCAGGGCGCGGCCCATGGCGACGGTGACGGAGCCGTCCTTGTCGAGGTGGACGTACTTGACGCCGCCCCGGGTGGCGACCGCGACCTCGCCCGCGGTGACGTGCCCCGCGTGCTCCAGGTAGCGGGCGAAGACCCGGACGCCGTTCCCGCACATCTCGGCGACCGAGCCGTCGGCGTTGCGGTAGTCCATGAACCACTCGGCCTCGTCGGCCAGGTGGCGGGCGTCGGGGTGGGCGGCACTGCGCACGACGTGCAGCAGCCCGTCGCCCCCGATGCCGGCCCGCCGGTCGCAGAGCCGCGCGACGACGGCGGGCGGCAGGTCGACGGCGTTCTCCGCGTCGGGGACGATCACGAAGTCGTTCTCGGTGCCGTGGCCCTTGAGGAAGGGGAGCGGCGAGGTCTGCGTGCTGGTCACACGATCAACTGTACGTGCCACCCCCGACACCCGACCCGCCTGTCCACAGCCCGGGCCCGGCCGGACCGGGCACCCCCGGCCCCCTCCGATCCCGGCCATGCCCGCACGGGGCCGGGCCGGGCTTCGTACGGGGCGGGGGCTCCGTACGGGCGGGGGCGCGTAGGGGCAAGGGCGCGCATGCGCCCGTGCGGGTCCCGCGGTTCAGCGGAGGCGCGCCACACGCCAGACGGCCAGGGCGACCAGGGCCGCGATCGTCGTCAGGTACAGGGCGAGGACGCGCCAGTCGGGGCGTTCGCCCGAGCCGCGCTGCGGGAGTCCCGGCCAGGTGTAGCCGACCTTGCGGGCGGCCATCATGCCCCAGCCCGCCGCGCAGGAGCTGATCAGCAGTCCGAGCATGGCGACGACGGCGCCGCCGTCCCCCGAGCCGAACGCGAGCGGAAAGGCGAACATCAGCGAGCCGACGGCGGCCAGGCCCACGATCGGGGCGAGCTGCCAGATCCGCAGCCGGCGCTGGGGGCGCAGCTCGACCTCGACCTCGTCGGTGTCGACCTCGACGGCCGTGCCCACGGCGTCGTCGGGACCGTCCGGGGTCAGCCCCGGGGCCGCGACGGGTGCGTCGTCCGTCGGGTGGCCCGGCGTGTCGACCGACGGATCCGCCGTCGGGTCACCCAGGGCCGCCTCGTGCTGTTCTCTGTCGCGAGGGCCGGCCTCCATCGCCACGCGCCCTCCCCACTCGGACTTCACTTGGTCGATCGATGCTCGATGATGGCACGCTCATGACCGCCGAAATGACGGGCAGTGCGTCCCGATGCCATCACGTGATCAGGCTGTAACCGCTCGTTCGACCAACGACAGCGCCTCCCGCGGGAGTTCCCCGCGGTGATCGGCGGCTCCGCTGAGCCAGTGCACCCGCGGGTCCCGGCGGAACCACGAGTCCTGGCGGCGCGCGAAGCGCTTCGTGGCCCGCACGGTCTCCGCGCGCGCCTCGTCCTCGGTGCACTCCCCCGCGAGCGCCGCGAGGACCTGCTGGTAGCCGAGGGCGCGGGCCGCCGTGCGTCCCTCGCGCAGCCCCTGCGCCTCCAGGGCGCGCACCTCGTCGACGAGACCGGCCTCCCACATCCGGTCCACGCGCGTGGCGATCCGCTCGTCGAGCTCGGGGCGGGCCACGTCGACGCCGATCTGGACGGTGTCGTAGACGGAGTCGGGGCCCGGGAGGTTGGCGGTGAAGGGCTTGCCGGTGATCTCGATCACCTCGAGGGCCCGGACGATGCGGCGGCCGTTGCTGGGCAGGATCGCGCGGGCCGCCTCCGGGTCGGCGTCGGCGAGCCTGGCGTGCAGGACTCCGGAGCCGCGCTCCTCCAGCTCGGCCTCGAGACGGGCCCGGACGGCGGGGTCGGTGCCGGGGAACTCCAGGGCGTCGACGGCCCCCCTTACGTAGAGCCCGGAACCGCCGACGAGGACCGGGGTGCGGCCGGCGGCGAGGAGACGGTCGATCTCGGCGCGCGCGAGCCGCTGGTACTCGGCGACGCTGGCGGCCTCCGTCACGTCCCAGATGTCGAGGAGGTGGTGCGGGATGCCGCCGCGCTCCTCGGGCGTCAGCTTGGCGGTCCCGATGTCCATCCCCCGGTAGAGCTGCATCGAGTCGGCGTTGACGACCTCGCCGCCGAGCTGCTGGGCCAGGAATACACCCAGATCGGACTTTCCGGCTGCCGTGGGGCCGACGACGGCGATGACCCGCGGTGCGGGAGCTGCGCTTCTCACCGTCCCAGTCTCGCAAACCTCGGGACCGGCCCCCGAACGAGCTACGTGACGGGCCCCGTCCGACTTCGTTGCCAGTTGCGAGGTTCCGACCGTCGATCAGCTCGGAGCCGCTCCCATCCGAGTACGCTATGGAGTGGATATGGGCGTTTTTGCAATGTTTCGACGCAAGAAGCAGGAGACCTCCCCGGAGGAGACCGGGACCGACGCCGGGGCGGACGTCACCGCCGAGGCCCTGACGGCTCCGGCCGAGAACGAGGCGGACGGTGCCGGGGACGTCGAGGTGGTCGTCGAGGCGGCCGTGGAGATCCCGAAGCAGCAGTCGGCCGAGGCCGCCGCCGACAACGAGGCGGGCGACGGCGCCCGCAGGTAGGCCCCCGGGGTCCTGGGGGCAGCACACGGAACGCACGACACGGAACACGGACCCCCGAGGTCCGCGGAGGGAAGGTGCCCCATGGGTCTTTTGGATTCGTTGAAGGCCAAGCTCGCCCCGGCCAAGGACAAGGTCGCCGACCTCGCGCAGCAGCACGGCGAGAAGATCGACCACGGCCTGGACAAGGCCGGAAAGTTCGTCGACGAGAAGACCAAGGGCAAGTACAGCGACAAGATCCAGTCCGGTACGGGCAAGGCGAAGGACGCCATCGACCGGATCGGCCACAAGGACGACGGCACGCCCGGGAGCGGTGACGCCACGCCGCCGCCGGCCGTCTGACGACCGGCGTCGACCGACAGTCCCTCCGCACGGCGGACGGCCGCGGAGCTTCGCGCTCCGCGGCCGTCCGCCGTTCGTCGTCCCTGCTCCTACGACCAGGCCGCGACGAAGTACCCCACACCGTACGGGGCGTCCTCGAAGAGCAGCCGGCCGTCGAGCCCCGCGCCCTCGGCGGCGCCCGCGAGGACCTGCCAGGGGGCGCGGCCCGCCGCCTTCAGCTCGGCCGCGAGCCCGGCGTCCAGCGCGAGCAGTGCGGTCGTGTCGGCCGCGCCCAGGGCGCGGGCCGCCTCCGCGTCGAACCCGGCGGCCCGCTCGTCCAGGTAGCCGGGGGCCTTGACGGTCCGGCAGGCGCTGCCGTCGCCCATCACCAGGAGGGCGACGCGCTCGGCGGAACCCGCCAGTTCGCGGCCGAGCCCGGCACAGACGTCGGGCGTCGCCGCCGCGGCGACGGCCCGGCCCTCGATCGGCGCGTCGGCCCAGGCGACTCGGGCGAGGAGCCAGGCGGCGACGGCGAGGGGGGTGGGGAGGGGGCGGTCGGTCGGGCGTGGACCCTCTCCCAGCCGTACGGAGAGGTCGACGCCGAAACCGGCGAAGGAGCCCTGCGCGCCGGCCGGGTACACCCCGCCCTCTTCGGCGGGCCCGACGACGTACAGCCGGTCCGGGCGGGAGGCGGCGAGCAGCCCGACGGCATCCGCACAGGCCGCCCGCGCGGCGTCCAGCTCGGGTGCGGCACCGGTCGCGACCTCGGGGACGAGGAGCGGGGGGCTGGGGCAGACGGCTGCGGCGACAAGCATGATCCGCAGCCTACTGCGCCGGCGCGCTGCCGTCCGGGCAGGACCGGGACCACCGCCGCCCGCTGCGCCGCCCCGCCGGGCGCGGGCGCACCCGGGGGGCCACGCCGGGGCGGGCCGGGTCACACGGGGCGGGGCCCCGGGCCGTGCGGGTCAGTGGGTGCCGCAGGCCGGGGTTTCCATGGGCGGGAGCGGGGCCGGGGCGCCGATCTGCGGGAGGCCCAGGAGGACGCCCGTCGGCTTCGGGGCGGCGGTCGTGCGCTTCTCCCACGCGTCGCCCGCCCGCGTCCGGCGGACGGCCGTGGTCGGGCCCTCGGCGAGGAGGTGGTGCGGCGCCGCGTACGTGATCTCGACGGTCACCACGTCGCCGGGGCGGACGTCCTCGTCCGGCTTCGTGAAGTGGACGAGCCGGTTGTCGGGGGCGCGGCCGGACAGCCGGTGGGTCTCGCCGTCCTTGCGGCCCTCGCCCTCCGCGACCATGACCTCCAGGGTGCGGCCGACCTGCTTCTTGTTCTCCTCCCAGGAGATCTCCTCCTGGAGGGCGACCAGGCGCTCGTAGCGCGCCTGCACGACCTCCTTCGGGATCTGGCCCTCCATGGTCGCCGCCGGGGTTCCGGGGCGCTTGGAGTACTGGAAGGTGAACGCGTTCGCGAAGCGGGCCTCGCGGACGGTGTGCATCGTCTGCTCGAAGTCCTCCTCGGTCTCGCCGGGGAAGCCCACGATGATGTCGGTGGAGATGGCCGCGTGCGGGATGGACGCGCGGACCTTCTCGAGGATGCCGAGGAAACGCTCCTGCCGGTACGAGCGGCGCATGGCCTTGAGGATCGAGTCCGAGCCGGACTGGAGCGGCATGTGCAGCTGCGGCATGACGTTCGGCGTCTCGGCCATGGCCGCGATGACGTCGTCCGTGAAGTCGCGGGGGTGGGGGGAGGTGAAGCGGACGCGCTCCAGGCCCTCGATCTGCCCGCAGGCGCGCAGCAGCTTGCTGAAGGCCTCGCGGTCGCCCAGATCGGAGCCGTACGCGTTGACGTTCTGGCCGAGCAGGGTGATCTCGGAGACGCCCTCGGCGACGAGCGCCTCGATCTCGGCGAGGATGTCGCCGGGCCGGCGGTCCTCCTCCTTGCCGCGCAGGGCCGGGACGATGCAGAACGTGCAGGTGTTGTTGCAGCCGACGGAGATCGACACCCAGGCGGCGTACGCGGACTCGCGGCGGGTCGGCAGTGTGGAGGGGAAGGCCTCCAGGGACTCGGCGATCTCGATCTGCGCCTCCTCCTGGACGCGGGCGCGCTCCAGGAGGACCGGCAGCTTGCCGATGTTGTGCGTGCCGAAGACCACGTCGACCCAGGGGGCCTTCTTGACGATGGTGTCGCGGTCCTTCTGGGCGAGACAGCCGCCGACGGCGATCTGCATGCCGGGGCGCGTGGTCTTCATCGGGGCGAGGCGGCCGAGGTTGCCGTACAGCTTGTTGTCGGCGTTCTCGCGGACCGCGCAGGTGTTGAAGACGACGACGTCGGCGTCGCCGTCCGCGCCCTTGGGGGCCCGGACGTAACCCGCCTCTTCCAGCAGACCGGAGAGCCGCTCGGAGTCGTGGACGTTCATCTGGCACCCGTAGGTGCGGATCTCGTAGGTCTTGGTTCCTTGAACGTTCACTGCCGGGCTCCGGTCGCTGCTGAGGGTCATGGCTCAAGGGTAGGTGCTTCCGGAGGGGCGACGGCCCGGGTGCCGCCGCCCTCACCCCCCGGCGCGGGTCGCGCGGCCGAAGGCTCCGACGGCGGCGGCGCTCCGGGCGTGACGGTCGCCGATCACGAGGCTGCGGCGCGCGGGGCCGCCGTCCTCGCCGGGCACGATGTCGATGAGCGGGTCACGGCCGACCGGGCCGCCGCGTTTCGAACACGTACTGTTCGCCTTCGTCGTGGTCGAGAACAGCGCGGAGGGGCGGACGGCATGGTGGGCGTCGAAGAGCTGGAGGCCGTGCTCCCGTCGATGACGCCCTGGCGCGTGCCCGGTGGGCGCGGCGTGGACTGGGTCGCCCTGGAGGCGGGCCTCGGGACGGCGCTGCCCTCGGACTTCCGTTCCCTGGCGGAGGCGTATCCGGTCCTGGTCGTCGACGATTTCCTGACGGTGTCGGTTCCCCGGCCCGGCACCGAGGCGCTGTGGGCGTCCGAGGCCGGGGACGACGAGATCCTCCAGGATCTGTTCGAGACGGGTGACACCGAGGACTACGTCCCCTTCCCGCGGCCGGGCGGTCTGATCGCCTGGGCGTCGTCCGTTTCCGGGGACACGTTCTACTGGAAGACGAGCCCGGCCGCCGACCCGGACGCGTGGCCGGTGGTCGTGCGCGGGGACAACGGCGACTGGTCGGAGTTCCCGGTCGGTGCCGTGGCGTTCCTGGCGGGCGTCTACGGGCGCACCGTCGAGGTGGGCGGCATGCCCGGGGATTTCCCCGGGCACGACCCGCGCGTGCTGGGCCTGAGCGACGACGTCAGGTGATCGGCTGCTGATCCACGGGCGTCACCTCAGCGCATGTCCGCCGGGCGGGCCCCGCCTTCGAAGGGGAAGCGGCGGCGGAAGTCGTCGGCGACGTCCTCCAGGGTGCAGAAGGTGACGCCGGCGTGCCCCGACACGTACTCGATGAAGCGTTCCAGCATGAGGAGGACCTGCGGGCGGCCGCTCACGTCGGGGTGGAGGGTCACCGGGACGACCGCGTAGTCGAGCTCGCGGTACACCCAGTCGAACTGGTCGCGCCAGTCCTGCTCCAGGGCGCGGGGGCTGACGTAGCCGTGGCTGTTGTGGGCGTGCTTGTTGAACATCATGGGCGGCAGGTCGTCGACGTACCAGTTGCCGCAGAACTCCACGAGGTCGACCTCGTGGCCGTGGACCAGCGGCTTCATCCAGTCCTTGGCGTCCTTCGCGTAGTCGATCTTCGTCCAGCTGTCGCCGACGCGGGCGTAGAACGGTGTGAAGTCGCGGTAGTTCTGGCTGTGGTCGTAGGAGAAGCCGTACTTGTGGAGCAGGGCCGCCGTGTGCGGGGACATCTCCCACCAGGGCGCCACGTAGCCGCGCGGGCGGCGGCCGGTGTACTCCTCGATCAGCTCGACGGAGCGGGCGAGGACGTCCTCCTCCTGCTGGGGGCTCATCGCGATCGGGTTCTCGTGCGAGTAGCCGTGCGCGCCGACCTCGTGGCCCGCCTCCACGACCATGCGGGTCTGCTCGGGGAAGGTCTCGATGGAGTGGCCGGGGATGAACCAGCTGGTCCGGATCCCGTACCGCTCGAAGAGCTTGAGCAGGCGCGGGGTGCCGATCTCGCCCGCGAAGACGCCCCGCTGGATGTCGTTCGGGGAGTCCTCGCCGCCGTAGCTGCCGAGCCAGCCGGCGACGGCGTCGACGTCGACGCCCAGGGCGATCTTGATGTCTTTCGTGGTCATGCGGCGTGAGCCTTTCCGTACGTGTCGAGCAGGTGGTGCACATCGGCGATCGCGGCGGCCATGGCGGCCCGGCCGGTGGCGCTCCACTCCCGCTCCGCGAGGCTGTGGGCGGAGATCCAGCCGGTCATGTCCGTGTCGCGGACGACCGGCGCGAGCAGTTGCGCACGGACGCCGTAGACGTCGATCAGGGCCTGCGGCGGCTTCGGGTCGTCCCGGAAGTGGGGCTGGACGAGCGGGGTCCGGTGCTGCTCCAGCCACTCGACGGTGTTGAGCCGGCGCTGGTCGAGGCCGGCGTCGCGGCGGATGGAGCGGACGCCGGGGCCGAGTGCCTCGCCGGCGGTGAGGTCCACGTGCAGGCCGTGCCCGGGCAGGTCGAGCCGCAGGGTGGTGCGGTCGGTGCCGATGGCCGTGCGCAGCTCGCCGAGCACCCGCTGGAAGCCGGCGCGGAGGCTTCCGGAGCGCAGCAGGTCGCCGTGGCCGTCGAGGGCGGGGTGTGCGCCCGCCAGGTCGAGCGCCTTCCACAGCGTGGCGGTCACGCTGTCGAAGACCGGTATACCAAGTGTGGTCTCGAGTCCGGCGGCGGCGCCCGCGCCGTACACGTTGGTGCACACGACGGCGACGGCGTGGGCGTCCGCGGCGGCGGCCTGCTCGATCTGCCGGGCGACGTCGGTCTCGGCGATGCGGGCGAACGCCTCGTTGTCGGAGACCCCGAACGGCTCGGCGAGCGCGCAGTCCAGGCCCTCGGTGGCGTACGTGGTGACGATCCGCTCGGCGACGTCCCTGGTGTAGGGGACGGCCAGGCCGAGCCGGGTCACGCCGTACGCGGCGCAGGCGTCGAGCAGCGCGAGCGTGGAGGTGGTGGCCGGGACGCCGGTCTCCGCGGTGATCGCGGCGGCCAGCTCCCGGTCGTGGTCGACGCCGAGCCAGGAGCCGGAGGTGCCGTTCCAGGCGATGACGTCGACGCGCGCGTCGGCGAGCTGCCGGGCGGCGGCGAGCATCGGCTCGGGGGCGAACTGGGCGTCGGAGCCGCCGTCGAGGGCGATCCGGGTGACGGGGACGCGCGCGAAGTGGGCGCTCGCGAGGTCCCGGGCCCCGTCGAGGAGGCGGTAGGTGACCGGCTCCAGACAGGTGTTGGAGGACGGGGTGAGCATGCCGATACGGATCATCGGACGGCGAGCCTCCTGCTGTAGTCGATGACGAGGGACGAGACGGTGAAGAGGACACCCGCGCCGACGAAGTAGAGCAGCGCCCAGGTGTACGAGCCGGTGCCGCCGACGATGTAGCCGACGGCGATGGGGGTGACGATTCCGGCGATGTTGCCGGCGAGGTTCATCGCGCCGCCGACGACGCCGGCGTTGGACCGGCCGGCCAGGGTGGAGGGCAGCGACCAGTAGAGGCCCGCCCAGCGCAGGAAGAACATGACGGCGGACAGGAGGATGACGGCGGTCGTCGGGTCCGGTACGAGGACCACGCCGAGCAGCCCCGCGACGACGGCCACGCCCGCGACGCCCATCATGGTGCGCATCACGGCGTTGGCGCCCGCGCCGGCGGCCTTGCGGCGGTCGGAGATCCAGCCGCCGGTGAGCTCGCCGACGAAGCCGGAGCCGAAGATGACCAGGGTCGACCAGCCGATGGTCTTGATGTCGAAGCCCTTGGTCTCGGAGAGGTAGAGCGGGCCCCAGGTGAGCAGTCCGTAGAAGACGCCGTTGAAGCCCATCCAGCCCAGGCACATCGCCCAGAACGAGCGGTGCCTGAGGTACGGGCGCAGACCGGTGCGCTCGTCGGCCGGGCCGGCCGCGTCCTCGGCGGCGTGCGCGCTCTCGATGTACGCGGCCTCGGCGTCGTTCACGCCGGGGTGCTCGCGCGGGGTGTCGCGGACGTACCAGGCGGCGCACAGGCCGATGACGACGGTCAGCACGCCGGCGATGACGAAGCTGGTCCGCCAGCTGCCGGTCCAGGCGATGAGCGCGGAGATGAGGATGCCGCCGAGCGCGGCGCCGAGCGGGGCGCCGCCGTCGAGCAGCACCGCACCCCGGCCGCGTTCCTTCGCGGGCAGCCACTGGGCGTTGAGCTTGCCGCCGGCGGGCATGACGGGGGCCTCGACGGCGCCGAGGAGGAGGCGGTAGCCGAGCAGGGATCCCGCGCCGGTGGCGGCGGCGGTCGCGGCCTGGGCCACGCCCCAGCCGATACAGGCGCCGGAGACCATCCTGCGGGGGCCGAAGCGGTCGGCGAGCCAGCCGCCGGGGATCTGCATCAGCGCGTACGTCCAGAAGAAGGCGCTGAGGACGAAACCGGTGGTCTCCTTGGAGAGGCCCAGGTCGTCGGTGATCAGGGGCAGGGCGACGGAGACGGAGCCGCGGTCGATGTAGTTGAGCGCGACGACGCCGAGGAGCAGGACGAACATCTTCCAGCGGACCCGGCTGGGGCGGCCGCCGGCGGGGGCGGTCGCGGCGGGGACGGTCTTGCCGAGCGGTGTGGTACTCACGGACAAACCCTCGATTCACAGATCGCACAGGGTGAGACGTCGAGCGCGGCGGGGCCCCGAGCCGCGTTTCGGTATACCAAAGCAGCGAGCCGAGGGGTCGTCAAGCGTTTGGTATACCGTGATCGCATCGATACGGGGAGGGCACATGACCGAGACCGAGGGCGCCGCGACCATCTCCAGCGGCGGCGGCTGGCTCCGCGACCAGGTCTGCGAGGGGCTGCGGGACCGCATCATCGACGGACGGCTGCGACCGGGGGACCGGCTCGTCGAGCGCGACGTGGCCGAGGAGTTCGGGGTCTCCCGCGTCCCGGTGCGCGAGGCCATCCGCATCCTGCTCGGCGAGGGCTTCCTGCAGGCCCTCTCGCCGCGCCGCATCGTCGTCCGCGAACTCTCCGGACAGGACGTGGAGAACCTCTTCGACCTGCGCGAGGCTCTGGAGGTGCTTGCCGCCCGCAGGGCCGCCGAACGCCGCACGGAGGCCCAACTCGAAGAGCTCCGAGCCCTGTTGGAGGAAGCGCGCAAGGTGACGCTGTCCGGTCGTCCGGAGCGCGTCTCCCGCGCCAACGCCGCCTTCCACCACCACATCGTGGAACTCGCGGGCAACGACATGCTCGCCACCACCCTGGAGTCCCTGGAGGGACGCCTCCGCTGGCTCTTCCAGCAGATCGACGACCCCGGCTCCCTCTGGGCGGAGCACCGCATGCTGTACGAGGCGATCGCCGCGGGCGACGCCGACGCGGCGGCCGACTGCTCCCTCCGTCACATCCGCCACTACCGCGAGGTGGCGCTGGGGCTGCTCTTCGACGGGGCGTGAGCGCGGACGGAGCGGAATGGCCCCCTCGGACCGCCGGGCGGCACGGGGACTCCGCAGCCCGCAGCCCGCAGCCCGCAGCCCGCAGCCCGCAGCCCGCATTCACGATTCGCACATCGCGATGTTCGTTCGCACAGGTGCGTGGTAGAAAAGTGTCATGGGTGTCGCCAATCGTCTGGACCTGACCCTGCGGCTGGTGCAGGGCTCCGACCGGGTCTCCGTGTCGGAGCTCTCCCTTCGCCTGGGTGTCTCGGAGATGACCGTGCGCAGGGACCTCGACGCGCTGGAGCGTCAGGGTCTGGTGCGCAGGGTGCACGGTGGCGCCGTCGCCACGCGCGCGCGTGCGGAGCAGGCCGGGTTCACCGCACGGGAGCCCTGGCAGGCCGCGACCAAGGACCGGCTCGGCTCGGCCGTGGCCGCGCTCGTGGAGCCCGGTTCGCGCGTGCTCCTCGACGCGGGGACCACGACCGTGCACGTCGCCGAGCATCTGGCCGGGCGCGGCCCGCTGACGGTGGCCGTGCTGAGCCTCCAGGCGGCGGTCGTCCTGGCCGACCGGCCCGGGATCGACCTCCTCGTCGTGGGCGGCCGCTCGCGTCCCGGCGAGCGCTCCCTCGTCGGACCGCTCGCGCTGCGCACCCTCGGGGACCTGGCCTTCGACTGCTTCGTGATGTCCATCGGCGGTGTGCACGCCGGGCACGGATGGTCGGAGTTCTCCCTCGACGACGCGGCCGTCAAGCAGTCCGGACTCGCCCGGGCCACCCGTACGGTCGCCGTCGCGGACGCGACCAAGCTGGGCGTGCGCGCGTTCAGCCGGGTCGCCCCCCTCGACGCGGTACACCGGTTCGTCACCGACCGGGCCGCCGAGGACGCCGCCACGCATCCCCGCGGCCCCGAGACCCTGGACGCCCTGCGCGACGCGGGCGTCGAGACGGTGCTCGCCTGAGCCCTGACGCCCCGCACCTACGCCTACGCCTACGTCTACGCCTACGCCTACGCCCCCACCCGTACCCCCGCTCAAGGAGTGATGCGGTCGTGCCCCCTGAACCCCGCCCCCTGATGATCCTCGTCGCCGGGCCCTATCGGTCCGGCACCGGCGACGACCCCCACAAACTCGCAGCCAACGTGCGGGCGATGAACGAGGCGGCGCTCGTGCTCTTCCGTGCCGGGCACCTGCCCGTCACGGGCGAAGCCCTCGCCCTCCCGCTCGTGGAGACCGCCGGCAGCGCCGGTCCCGGCGACCCGCTCTTCGACGAGATCTTCCACCCCGTGGCCGAGCGGCTGCTGTCCCGCTGCGACGCGGTGCTGCGGATCGGCGGCCCCTCCGAGGGCGCGGACCGGATGGTCGCCGAGGCCCTCGGACAGGGCGCGGCCGTGTACACGGACATCGCCGCCGTCCCGGCCGCCCGATGACGGCCGGCATCGACACCCCCGACCGCCGCGGCCGCACCGGCCTCGACCGGCACGGCCGCGACCTGACCGGCAACCCGGGGGTGCGGATCCATGACGTCGAGGTGTTGTCCTGCGACTGGTACGTCCTGCGGAAGACCACCTTCGACTACCGGCACGGTGACGGGCACTGGAGCCGTGAGCAGCGCGAGACCTACGACCGCGGGGACGGGGCGACCGTCCTGCTCCACAACACCGACCGCCGCACCGTGCTGCTGGTCCGCCAGTTCCGCCTTCCCGCCTACGTCAACGGGCACCCCGACGGCATGCTGCTCGAAACCGCCGCCGGGCTCCTGGACGGCGAGAGCCCGGAGGAGGCGATCCGCCGCGAGGCCGAGGAGGAGACCGGCTACGCCATCGGTGTCCCCGAGCGGGTCTTCGAGGTCTACATGAGCCCCGGCTCGGTCACCGAGCGGCTGCACTTCTTCGCCGCCCCCTACGACCCGGCCCACTCCCCCGGCAGCGCACACGGCGTCGCCGCCGAGGGCGAGGACATCACCACCGTGGAACTCCCCTTCGCGGAGGCGCTCGCCATGGTCCGCGACGGCAGGATCGCCGATGCGAAGACCGTGATGCTGCTCCAGTGGGCGGCCCTCGACGGCCCGTTCCGGCCGGGCGCCTGACCCTCGACGGCCCCGCCCCCTGCGGTTTTCCGCAGGGGGGTCGGGTGGGAAGCCTCGTACCGGCGGTGAGCAGGGATTTCTAGCGTGAGGGCATGCCGGGGCGCGGGCCTCGGGAAGTCGCTCGTCATCCTGGAGACCCACCATGCCCATCAGCGCGCTCGTCCCTCATCCGCCCCTCCCCCTGGCCCTGGCCGGGGAGCCCGCCGGCGGATTCGCCGGCTGGGCCGCCGGGCTCGTCGACACGATGGGCGGCCCCGGCGCGGGGCTCGCCATCGCGCTCGAGAACCTCTTCCCGCCGCTGCCCAGCGAGGTGATCCTGCCGCTCACCGGCTTCGCCGCCGGGCAGGGCGTGATCAGCCTGGTCTCGGCACTGTTCTGGACGACGCTGGGCTCGGTGACCGGGGCGGTCGCCCTCTACTGGATCGGCGCGCTCTTCGGGCAGCGGCGGATGCACGCGCTCTGGGCCCGGCTGCCGCTGGTGAAGGTCTCCGATCTGGAGCGCACCGAGCGGTGGTTCGCCCGGCACGGGACCAAGGCGGTGTTCCTGGGCCGGATGGTGCCGATCTTCCGCAGTCTCATCTCCGTCCCGGCGGGGGTCGAGCGGATGCCGATGCCCGTCTTCCTCGCGCTGACGACACTGGGCAGCCTGGTCTGGAACAGCGTGCTGGTGATGGCCGGCTACTGGCTCGGGGACCGCTGGGACCTCGTCGAGGGGTACGTGGGCGTGCTGTCCAAGGCCGTGCTCGTGCTGGTCCTCGTGGCCCTGGCCGCGTTCCTCGCCGTACGGCTCCGGGGGCGCGGGCGCGCCCAGCACCGCCGTACCTCGTGAGCGGGGAACGGACCCCCGTACTAGGCTCCGGGACCGTGCGAGGGGGCGAAGGGGACGGTACGGGGGCCAGGTCTGCGGGCATGCGGCTCGTCGGCGTGGTGCTCGGCTGCCTGAGCGCCCTCCCCGGCGCGGTCTTCCTGCTCGTCGCCGGAGCCGCCCTCGGACCCTGGCCCCGCGCGCGGCCGCTCCTGATGGCCGGGGCCCGGCGGCTCGCCGCCCTGGAGCGGAGGCGCCGCGCGGTCTTCTTCGGCGACCGGTTCCCCGGTGCGTACGAGGTCCCCGACCGGCGGATCCTCCGCTACCTCGCCGCCCGTGTGGGGGCCGGCCTGGTGACCGGGATCGTTCTCGGGCTCCTCGTCTTCGGCGAGGTCCTGGCCGTCCTGCTCGTCCGGGGCCTGGTCCGGGGCTCGCTCGGCTGGCCCGAACTCCCCGGTCAGCTGCTCCTCGGCGGCGTCCTGCTCTACCTCGACGTCCAGGGCCTGTACGCGCTGGCCGCGCTCGACGCCCGCCTCGCGCGCGCGTGCTTCGGCCCCTCCGAGGAGGAGCTGCTGCGGCGCCGCATCGATGAACTCGCCCTCAGCCGGGCCGCCGTCGTCCAGGCCGTCGACACCGAGCGCCGGCGCATCGAGCGGGACCTCCACGACGGCGTCCAGCAGCGGCTCGTGGCCCTGGCCATGCTGCTCGGCCGGGCGCGCCGGGGCCGGGAGCGCGACCCGGAGCAGGCGGACGCCCTGCTGCGGCAGGCGCACCGGGAGGCCCAGGACGTCCTGGCCGAACTGCGGGACGTGGCCTGGCGGGTGTATCCGGCGGCCCTCGACAGCCTGGGCCTCGAAGAGGCGCTCGGCGGGGTGGCCGAGCGCTGCGCGATCCCGCTGCGCGTCCGCTTCGAGGCGGGGGACGCGCCACTCCCCCGGCCGGTCGAGTCCGCCGCGTACTTCGTGGTGTCGGAGGCCGTCACCAACGCCGCCAAGCACTCCTCCGCCTCCGCCGTCTCCGTGGCCGTGACGCGGGCCGGCCCGCTGCTCACCGTGCGGGTCGAGGACGACGGCCGGGGCGGCGCGGACCCGGCGGGCAGCGGTCTGACCGGCCTGCGCAGCCGGGTCGCCGCGCTCGACGGGACCCTGCATGTCGACAGCCCCCTCGGGGGACCCACCACTCTTGTCGCGGAGCTGCCGTGCGCGTGATCCTGGCCGAGGACTCGACCCTGCTGCGGGAGGGCCTGGTACGGCTGCTCGTCGAGGAGGGCCATGAGGTGCTCGCGGCCCTCGGCGACGCGGAGACGCTCGTCGCCGAGGTGGAGGCACGGCGCCCGGACGTCGTCGTCGCCGACATCCGGATGCCGCCCACCCACACGGACGAGGGGCTGCGGGCCGCCGTGGAGATCCGCGAAAGACTGCCGGAGACGGGGGTGCTGGTGCTCTCCCAGTACGTCGAACGCAGCTACGCGGCCCGGCTCCTCGCGGCCGGCGCCGAACGCGTCGGCTACCTCCTCAAGGACCGGGTGGCCCAGGTCGAGGAGTTCCTCGACGCGCTGGACCGGATCCACGCGGGCGGTGCGGCGATCGACCCGCAGGTCGTGCACCAGCTGGTCGTCCGCAGCACCCACGCCGATCCGCTGGCCCGGCTCACCCCGCGCGAGCGGGAGGTCCTGGAGGTACTGGCCCAGGGCTACACGAACGCGGCCATCGCCCGGCAGCTGCACCTCTCGCTGAGCGCGGTGGAGAAGTACCTCAACGCCGTCTTCGACAAGCTGGAGCTCCACCGGACCGACGGCTACAGCCGGCGGATCCTGGCCGTGCTGCGCTACCTGGAGGCCTGAGCCCACTCGCTCAGCACCTCGTCGGTGTGCTCGCCCGGGAGCGGGGCGCGGCCCGGAGCATCCGCCGGGGTGCGGTCGAAGCGGGAGGCGGGGGCCGGCTGGAGGGTGCCGCCGACCTCCACGAAGGACCCGCGCGCCGCCAGTTGGTGGTGCTCGGCCGCCTCGGCGGCGGTCAGCACCGGGGCCACTCCGGCGTCCACGGCGTCGAAGAGCTTCACCCAGTGCTCGCGGTCCCTGGTCGCGAAACGGGCCGCGATCAGGGCGCGCAGCCCGGGCCAGGCGGCCGGGTCGGCGCGGTCGGGGAGGCTGCCGTCGTCCGCCAGGCCCAGCTGCTCCAGGAGGTTCCGGTAGAGCCGGGGTTCGATGGCGGCGACGGCGAGGTGCAGGCCGTCGGCGGCAGAGTAGAAGGAGTAGTGCGGGGCGTCGGTGACGGTGTGGTTGCCGGGGACCGCGCGCCACTGGTGGACCAGGGTGGCGATCAGGGCGGCGCCGTCCGCGAGGGCGGTGTCCACGACCTGGCCCCGGCCCGAGCGCTCCCGCTCGTGGAGGGCGGCGAGCAGCCCGTGCACATGGGCGTTGGCGCCGCCGGCGAAGCTGGAGAGGTACGCGGTGGGCGGCGGCACCGGCGCCCCGCTCTCCGGGTCGGTGTCCAGGGCGCCGGTCAGGGCGAGCACCGCGAGGTCGTGGGCGGCGCGCCCGGCCCACGCGCCCTCGCCGCCCCAGCCGCTGAGCCGCCCGTACACCAGGCGCGGGTTGCGCGCGAGGGCCGCCTCGGGGCCGATGCCGAGGCGGTCGGCGACGCCGGGGCGGAAGCCCTCGACCAGGACGTCGGCGCGCTCGGCGAGGAGGAGCGCCTGCTCGGTCCCCTCGGGGCTCTTCAGGTCGAGGGCGACCGAACGGCGGCCCCGGGACAGCGGGTTCTCCGCCGGGCGCTCCGCGTCGGGCGCGGGCGGGCCGGCGGGCGCCCTGTCCACCCGTACGACATCGGCGCCGAGACCGGACAGGACGGTGCCGACGAACGCGGTGGGTGCCGAACCCGCGAATTCCAGTACGCGCACTCCGCTCAGCGGTCCTGCCATGGCCAACTCCCTTGAATTCTTGGTCCTTTGATTCCTCCACGCTATTGCGCGCCCCTCCGGACAGGACTGCGGAGATCCGTAGCGCCGGGAATTCCGCAGCGCCCGAGACTGAGGCGATTCCCTTTTCTCCGCTTGCGAAAGGAATGCCGCATGACCGTCGTCTACACCGCCGAGGTCACCTCCACCGGAGACGGGCGCAACGGCGCCGTGCACTCCTCCGACGGGCTCCTCGACCTGCCGCTGTCGAGCCCCAAGGCCGTCGGCGGCTCCGGCACCGCGACCAATCCCGAGCAGCTCTTCGCCGCCGGCTACGCCGCCTGCTTCCACAGTGCGCTGCGGGTCTCCGCGCGCGAGTCCAGGACCGCGCTCGCGGACGACACCGTCACCGCCGAGGTGGCGCTGCACAAGGAGGAGAGCGGCTTCCACCTGTCGGTGGTCCTCACCGTCGGCCTGCCCGGCCTCGACGCCGCCGAGGCGCGGCGGCTCGCGGACGCCGCCCACGGGCGCTGCCCGTACTCGAAGGCGATACGGGGGAACGTCGAGGTGCGGATCGATCTCGCCGAGTAGATCTCCTGGCAGGCGGAAGAGCCCCCGTGGACCACGGGGGCTCTTCGTGTACGACCCCTGTACGTCGGGTCCTCAGCGTTTCGCCGACGCCGCTGCCGCCGCCGCTGCCGGCAGCGCCTCGACCACCCGGCTCACGGCCCGGTCGTCGTGCGAGGCGGAGACGAACCAGGCCTCGAAGGGCGAGGGCGGCAGATAGACGCCCTGCCGCAGCAGCTCGTGGAAGAACGGCGTGTAGCGGTACGACTCGGTGGCGCGGACCCCGTCGAAGTCCACCACCTCGTCCTCCCCGAAGAAGACGGAGAACATGGTGCCGGAGTACTGCAGCCGGTGCGCCACGCCCTCCTTGGCGAGGGCGGCGGAGACCTCGGCGCCGATGGTGGCCGAGACCTGGTCGAGCCGCTCGTACACCTCGGGGGTGCTGTGCCGCAGGGTGGCGAGGCCCGCCGCGGTGGCGACCGGGTTCCCGGAGAGGGTGCCCGCCTGGTAGACGGGTCCCGCCGGGGCGAGGTGGGCCATGACGTCCGCGCGTCCGCCGAAGGCCGCCGCCGGGAAGCCGCCGCCCATCACCTTGCCGAAGGTCAGCAGGTCGGGGGCGACGCCGTCGCGGCCGTACCAGCCGGAGCGGCCGGCCCGGAAGCCGGTCATGACCTCGTCGGAGATGAACAGCGCGCCGTGGCGGGCGGTGATCTCCTTGAGGCCGGCGTTGAAGCCGGGCAGCGGCGGGACGGCGCCCATGTTGCCGGGGGCCGCCTCGGTGATGACGGCGGCGATCTCGTCGCCGATCTCGGCGAAGGCCTTCTCGACGGCCGCCAGGTCGTTGTACGGCAGGACGATCGTGTCGCTCGCCTGGGCGCCGGTGACGCCCGGGGTGTCGGGCAGCGCGAAGGTCGCGAGGCCGGAGCCGGCGGAGGCGAGGAGTGCGTCCACGTGGCCGTGGTAGCAGCCGGCGAACTTCACGATCTTGTTCCGGCCCGTGAAGCCGCGGGCGAGGCGGATCGCCGACATCGTGGCCTCGGTGCCGGAGCTGACCAGGCGCACCTGCTCGACCGGGGCGACCCGGTCGACGATCTCCTCGGCGAGTTCGACCTCTCCGGTGGACGGGGCCCCGAAGGAGGTGCCCCGCTCCAGCGCCCGGGTGACGGCCTCGACGACGGCCGGGTGGCGGTGGCCGAGGATCATCGGGCCCCAGGAGCAGATGAGGTCGACGTACTCGTTGCCGTCGCTGTCGGTGAGGTACGGGCCTTCGGCGGAGGCGATGAAGCGGGGGGTGCCGCCGACGGCGCCGAAGGCGCGGACCGGCGAGTTGACGCCGCCGGGGGTGACCTTGCGGGCGCGCTCGAAGAGGGCCTTGCTGTTCTCCGTACCGCTCATCGGGCCGTCTCCTCGGAGTCGTCGACGCTCAGCGCCGCGTCCAGGACGACCGCGCCCTTCGTGAGGACCCGCACCGGGTTGAGGTCGAGGGCGAAGCCGGCGGGCCAGTCCTGGACCAGGTCGCCGACCTTGTGGAGGAGCGCGGCGGCGGCTTCGACGTCCACGGCGGCCCGGCCCCGGGTGCCGGCGAGTATCTTCGCGCCGCGCAGCCCGGCGAGGAGCTCGGCGCCCTCGCCCGGGGCCAGCGGCAGGAGCCGGTGGCCGACGTCGTCGAGGACCTCGGTGAAGATCCCTCCGAGGCCGGCGGTGAGCACCGGGCCCAGGTCGGTGCTGTGGACGCCGACGATCAACTCGGCGCCGTCCTCGACGAGTTCCTCGACGAGGATCTGGCCGCCGAACGCGGCGAGCCGGCCGTACGCCTCGGACGCGGTGTCCGCGGTGACGCCGATCTCGACGCCTCCGGCCTCCGTCTTGTGGAGCAGTCCGGGCACCACGGCCTTCAGCACCGCCGTACCGCCGACCTCGGTCACGGCCCGTGCCGCGTCCTCGGCGTCCGCCGCGATCCGGCCCTTCGGCACGGAGATCCCCGCGTCGGCGAGGAGCCGCTTCAGCTCGGGCTCGGTCGCTTCGGCACCGGGTCCTGCGACCGTCCCGGGGCGCGGGGCGTCCGGGAGCGTACGGGGGCGGCTGACCTCCCAGAGGGCGGCGGCGGCACGCAGGGCGCGGGCCGGCGTCGGGTACTCGGGGAGGCCGGCCTCGCGCAGGTCGCGGGGGGCGTCGGGGGCGAGGAAATCGGCTCCGGTGCGGGCGACGAGGACCGGCTTTCCGCCCTTCACGGCGGCGCGGGAGAGGGCGTTGACGGCCTTCTCGACGTCGGGTCCGGCCATCACGCAGAAGGCGGCGACGATGATGTCGACGGTCTCGTCGGCGATCAGGACGTCGAGGGAGCGGTCGAACAGGGACGGGTCGCTGAGGACGGTGGCCGTGATGTCGACCGGGTTGTCGATGGCCCCGAAGGCGGGGACGATCTCGGCGAGCGCCTCCTTGCTGCGCGGCTCCAGGGCGCTGAGCTCCAGGCCGTGGGCCTCGACGGCGTCGGCGGCGAGGATGCCGGAGCCTCCGGAGGTGGTGACGACGGCGACGCGGTTGCCGGCGGGGCGCCGCTCGGACTCGAAGACCCGGGCGACGTCGAGGAGTTCGTCGATGTCCTCGACGCGGACGATGCCGAGGCCGCGCAGGGCGGCGTCCAGGACCCGGTCGTCGGTGGCGAGGGCGCCGGTGTGCGAGGCGGCGGCGCGGCCACCCGCCTCCGTACGGCCGGACTTGAGGAGGGCGACGGGCTTGCCGGAGCCGGCCAGTTCGCGGAGGGTCCCGATGTCGGGGGTGTCCTCCAGGTAACCGAGGAGACCGGTGACCTCGGGGACGGCGGACAGTTCGCGGAGGACTTCGAGGGCGGTGACGTCGGCGTCGTTGCCGGTGCTGACGACCCAGCCGGGGCGCAGGCCCCGCTCCAGGGCGAGGCTGGCGGCGCCGAAGCCGAGGGCGCCGCTCTGGCTGACGAAGGCGAGGGTGCCGGGCTCGAAGGGCACGGACTCGGCGCCGAAGAGCGGGCTGAAGGTGGCGAGGACCCGGTTCTCGTACCCGACGGCGCCGATGCAGTTGGGGCCGATGATCCGCAGGCCGCCCGCGCGGGCCTTGGCGACGACCTCCGCCTGGAGGCGGGCGCCCTCCTCGCCGGTCTCGGCGAAGCCGGAGGAGGCGATGACGGCGAGCTTGACGCCGGCGGCCACGCAGTCGTCGACGGCGCCGGGGACCCGCTCGGCGGAGACCATGATCAGGGCCAGGTCGACGGGGCCGGGGGCGTCCTTGACGCTGGGGTACGCGGGGACGCCGAGGATCTCCGGGGAGCGCGGGTTGACCGGCAGGATGCGGCCCTTGTAGCCGTACCGGAGGAGGTAGTCGAGCGGCTTGCGGCCCAGGGCGCCGGGGCGCTCGCTGGCCCCGATGACGGCGATGGATTCGGCTTCCCAGAGGGCCGAGATGTCACTCATGCGATGGCCTCGATCTTCTTCTCGTTCGTGGTGTCGGTGCCGCCGCCGTCGGTGGTCTCCGCGGCGGCGAACAGGCGGGTGAAGGCGGCGATGTGCCGGGCGCCGTCCGGGTCGGCCGCCAGCTCGCGCACCAGGACGGTGGGCTGGTGCAGCGCCTTGTCGACGATTCGGCGCACGCTGCGGCCGATCTCCTGCCGCGCGGCGCCGTCGAGTCCTTCGAGGCGGCGGGCGAGCCGGTCGAGTTCGGCCTCGGCGGCCTCGGTGGCGGCGGTGCGCAGGGCGGTGAGGACGGGCTTGGCGCCGGCGAGCCGGAGGCCCGTACGGAACTGCTCGACCTCGGCGTCGATCAGCTCGTGGGCGGCCTGGACGCTGGCGGCGGAGATCTCGTCCTCCTGGCCCTCCTCCGCGATCCGCCGCAGGTCGACGAAGGTGACGCCGGGAAGTTCCGCCGCCGTGGGGGCGATGTTGTGCGGCAGTGACAGGTCGAGCAGGAACAGCTCGCGGCCGTCCCGGGCGGCGAGCGCCTCCTCGACGTCCCGGGCGGTGACGAGGTGCCCGGTGGCGGCGGTGGCGCCGACGACGACGTCGACCTCGGTGAGCAGCCGGGGCAGGTCGGCCAGGTCGTAGCCCGTTCCCCCGGTGGTCTCGGCGAGCCGCTGGGCCTTCTCCGGGGTGCGGTTGGCGACGTGGACCCGGTCGAGGCCGGAGCGGCGCAGGGCGGCGACGACGACTCCGGCGAACGCGCCGGCGCCGATGACGAGGGCGGTCTTGCCGTGCAGGGAGCCGACGCGGCGCTCGAAGAAGCCGAGCCCGGCGGTGGCGAGCGAGCGGCCGGCCTCGTTGAGCCCGGTCTCGTTGCGGGCCCGCTTGCCGACCCTGAGGGCGGTCTGGACGGCCTTGGCGAGGACGCGGCCGGTCCGGTCGAGCCGCTGGGACCGTTCGAGGCCCAGTTTCACCTGGCCGAGGATCTGGTCCTCGCCGACCACGACCGATTCGAGTCCGGAGGCGACGGCGAAGAGGTGGCGTACGGCTCCGTCGGAGTGGTGGCTGTAGAGGTGCGGGGCGATCTCCTCGTGGTCGACGCCGGTGTGCTGGGCGAACAGCTCGCCGAGACCGTCGAGTTCACCCAGGTCGGAGGTGCCGCCCCGGGTCTCGGCGTAGATCTCCAGGCGGTTGCAGGTGGAGACGACGACGGCGGCGTCGATGCCGTCGACGGAGGTCGCGTCGGAGACGAGGTCCTCGGCGGGCCGGTCGGTGCCGGCGAGTCTCTCCAGGAGGTCGAGCGGGGCGCTGGCATGGCTGATGCCGAGGACCAGCATGGTGGCGGACGAGGTCACCGGGTCACCGGTCCAGGCTCTGGGCGAACTCGGAGGCCCAGTAGGTGATGATCTGGGTGGCGCCGGCGCGGTGGATGGAGGCGAGGCTCTCCCGGACGACCTGGTCGCGGTCGATCCAGCCCTTGGCGGCGGCCGCCTCGACCATGGAGTACTCGCCGGAGACCTGGTAGGCGGAGACGGGGACCTGCACGTGGTCGGCGATGAGCCGGACGATGTCGAGGTAGGCGAGGGCGGGCTTGACCATCACCAGGTCGGCGCCCTCGGCGACGTCGAGCGAGACCTCCAGGAGGGATTCGCGGATGTTGCCGGGGTACTGCTGGTAGCCCTTGCGGTCGCCGCGCAGGGTGGACTCGACGGCGTCGCGGAAGGGGCCGTAGAAGTGCGAGGCGTACTTGGCGGAGTAGCCGAGGATGGCGACGGACTGGTGTCCCGCCTGGTCGAGGGCTTCGCGGATGCGGCGGACCTGGCCGTCCATCATGCCGCTGGGGGCGACGATCTGGGCGCCGGCGTCGGCCTGGACGACGGCCGCCTGGGCGTACAGCTCGATGCTGGCGTCGTTGTCGACGTCGCCGGCGGCGTCGAGGACGCCGGTGTGGCCGTGGTCGGTGTACTCGTCGAGGTTGATGTCGCCGATGACCACGGTGGAGTCGCCGACCTCGGCGACGACGTCGCGCAGGGCGACCTGGAGGATGCCGTCCGGGTCGACGGCGCCGGTGCCGGTGGGGTCCTTGTGCTCGGGGATCCCGAAGAGGATGAGTCCGCCGACCCCGTTGGCGACGGCCTCGGCGGCCGCCTTGCGGAGGGTGTCGCGGGTGTGCTGGAAGACGCCCGGCATGGAGGGGATCTCACGCGGTTCGGTGAGGCCCTCGCGGAGGAAGAGGGGCTGGACGAGGTTGGCGGGGCCGACGCGGGTCTCGGCGGCGAAGCGGCGCAGCGCGGGGGTGCGGCGGAGCCGGCGCGGGCGGTAGTAGGGGGCGGCGGGGTCGGTGGCCGCGGTGTTGCGGCCGTAGGCGTCGTACGTCATGGGCGTGACTCCTCGGGGGGCATGGCGGCGAGCGATCGGGGACGCGGGTGGTGCGGGACGTCGGACACGGCATCTCCTAGAGGGCCGAGCCGAGGAAGACCTGCTCCAGGTGCTTGGAGACGGGCTCGTCGGGACGGCTGAACCAGTAGCCGTGCCCGCTGCGCTGGAAGAGCTTCAGCTCACCGAGCTGGACGAGGGTCTCCGCGAGCTTCACGGCGAGTCCGGCGGGGTCGATCACGGGCAGGCCGTGGAGTTCGTGGATGCCGAGGTGCCAGAGGATCTCGTTGGGGATGCCCTCGGCGGGGATGATGACCTCGGCTCCGGCCCGGGCGGCGCGCTCGGCGGCCGCCGAGTACACCTCGACGAACTCGTCGAAGTCGCCTTCCAGGGAGCGGTGCACGGAGTCCCAGCCGCCGGGCACGACCTCGTACGAGCTGAGCGAGGACTCCAGGCGGTACTGGCGGATGTTGGCCCTGATGGGCTCCTCCAGGGGCGGCATGAAGCCGAGGACGCCGAAGCGCTGGCCGGTGAGCGCCGAGAGGAAGAAGGCCGTCTCGCCGTATCCGAGGGTGGGGATGGAGGCGAGGTGGCGGGCGTCGCGCAGGCCGGGGTCCTGGCCGGCGGCGATCACCCAGGCGTCGTAGCCCTCCCGCTCCGCGACGAGCGCGGACTCGGAGAAGTGCCGGCTGAACAGCACCTGGGCGGAGTGGTGGCCGACGAGCCCGAAGGGGGTGCGGTCGGGGTACGTGTCGGCCGGCAGGGTCTTGATGTCGACGGTGGTGCCGGGTGCGGCGATCGCGTCGAGGTGCTCGCGGTACCACTGGTCGAGCAGCGGCAGGCGTCCCTCAACGGTGTGCTTGTGAAACCAGATCCGCATGTGTCTCGCCTTTCCTGGGTCGTGGTGCGACGTCGAGAAGTGATGCCTTGAGCAGGTAGTCGGTGGCCGTGCGGGGATCGGCGGCGGTGCGCCGCAGGTCGGCGATCCGGGCGCGGAGTTCGGCGGGGCTGTCCAGCCCGGCGGTGCGGGCCTCGCTGCGGGGGAGGACCGCCGTCTCGACGACGGAGCGGCGGTGTGCGAGCGCCGCGTCGAGCGGGGTCTCGTCGCCGGTGTCGTCGGTCAGCACGGCGGCGAGGGCCCGGCCGGTCTCCACGGCGTCGTGCAGGCCGCAGTTCATGTTCAGGCCGCCGGCGGTGGAGGTGAGGTGGGCCGCGTCCCCGGCGAACAGGATCCGGCCGTCCCGGTAGCGGGGCAGCAGGAACCGCGCGAGCCGGTAGGTGTGCGCGTCCGTGACGCGCACGGCCCGTCCGGCGCCGCCCGGCAGGGCCCGGTCGACCCGGGCGCGCACGGCGTCCGGCGCGAGCACCTCGTCGCGGGGCGTCCCGCGCGGGATCCGGAAGATGAGCCGCCAGTGGTCGGGCATCCCGAGCGCGCTGACCGAGCCCCGCGGGTCGCGGACGTACGTCAGCGCGGCGAGCCCGGGGACCAGCGCGTCGAGCGGGGCGTCGGTGACCACGCGGAGCGCGTAGTCCGGGTACTCCTGGGCCGTGCCGGGCAGTCCGGCGATCTCGCGCAGCCGGCTGCGGCTGCCGTCGGCGGCCAGGACGTACGGGTGGTGGGTGGAGGCGGCGCGTCCCGCCGCGTCCTCGGTGCGCAGCCGCACCCCGGCGCCGGTCTGCTCGGCACCGGTGACGGTGGCCCCGAACCGTACGTCGGCGATCCCGGTCGCGGTCAGCGCGTCGAGCAGGAGCGGGGTGAGCCGGGCCTGTTCGACGTGGAGCCGGTAGGGGTGGCGGGTGTGCCCGGCGAGCAGGGCGTAGTCCAGCTCGGCGTGCACGGCGCCGTCCAGGTCGCGCCACTGGACGCGGTCGACGGTGCGGCCCTGACGGCGCAGGGCGGCCGCCACGCCGAGTTCGTCGAGGAGGTCGAGGGTCGCGGGGTGGAAGGTGGAGGCGCGGGACTCGGTGGCCAGCTCGCTCCTGGACTCCAGGACGGTCACCGGGACGCCGGCCCGGGCGAGGACGAGCGCGGCGGTCAGACCCACGGGACCGGCGCCGACGACGGCGACGGGGGCGTGGGGGGCGGGCCGCCCGAGGGACGCCGGTCCGTGGGCCGCTGATCGGCCGCTCACGACACGGTCGCAGCTGCCGACCGCTCCGCCAGTCGGCGCAGCAGCGGGTGGGCGTCGGGGCCGCCTGCCGGGAGGCCGAGGGTGTCGCGGGCCCACCAGGCGCTCGCCAGGTTCGAGGTGAGCAGGGTGCGCCCGCCGTCCCGGCCGAGCTCGGCGAGGGCGTCGAAGGTGAACATGCCGGTGCCGGTGAACAACAGCGTCGCGTCCTCGGGGAGTTCGGCCTCCCGGACCTGGGCGACGAGCTCGTCGGTGGTCACGTCGTACGGGGAGAACCGCGCGCCGGCCCTGATCTTGACGACCCGGTCGACCGCGAGCCCGGCCGACTCCCAGTAGGCCTGGGAGAGTTCGGTGAGCCAGGGTTCGTACGGCGAGACGAGGACGAGCCGCTCGGCGCCCACCGCCCGCGCGGTGTCGAGGATGGCCAGGGCCGCGGACCGCACGGGCACTCCGGCGCGCTCGGAGAGTTCCGCGCAGAGCGCGCGGTCGCCTTCGGGCGTGAGGAGGTAGTGCGAACCGGTGCAGGAGACGACGACCGCGTCGAGACGCAGTCCGCCGAAATTCCCCAGCACTTCGGGGAGCACGTCGTTGTACTTCTCCAGACGACCGCGCAGGTCTTTTCCGGGAAGCACGGGAAATCGTGAGGTGTGCACATTGAATGCGGGGCTGACGAGGCTGCCGATCTCGGGTTCGGCGGCGGCGTTTCCGGACGGAACCACCACACCGAGTCGCGGAGCCGATTGCAGAGTCATGAACGAGTCCCTCCCAACCGTCGGTGCCATTGAGATCACCGTACGGGCCGGGCGACTCGCACATCGATACGGGAATCCGCACCCCTTCCCGAGGGCCCGGGAAACGGAAATGACGCCGCATCGTGAATACGGTGCGGCGCCCTTTCCGAGTGGAATATGAAATTCAGCTGGCGCGGTTCGCCTCGGCGACGAGTTCGTCGATCTTCGCGCGGCGGGTCAGTCCGCCGTTCACGGCCCAGTTCCCCTCCGGGATCTCGTTCACGACGAGCCAGACGACGGTGTCCGGCCCGGTCGCCGCGTGCACGTGCCGGGTCACCTCGACCGCCAGCGCCTCGTTGCGCTCGGGCGTGAGGAAGCCCTCCAGGGGCGTGACGACGACCAGGACGCCCGGGGGCCGGCCGGCGCCGGTGCTGGCGAGCCCCTTGGCGGCCTCGCGGACGTACACCCAGGTGGCGGCGGCGAAGAACTCGGTGCGGGGCAGTTCCATGGCCGTCAGCACGGAGTCGGCGACCTGCTGCTGCAGGACCTCCGCGGCGGCCTCGGACAGGGTGCCCTCGGGGACGGTTATCTCGACGAGCGGCATGACGACTCCCTTTCATCACGGGGGGCGGGACGGGCGGATCAGCAGGCCAGCGCGGCTTCGAACCGGTCGATGGCAGCGGCCAGTTGGGCGCGCCTGCGGATGTCGAGCTTCCGGTAGATCCGGGTGATGTGCAGCTCCACGGCCCGGGTGGAGACCGTGAAGGACTCGGCGATCTGCTTGTTCGTCAGGCCGTCGAGCATCATCGTGGCGATGCGCCGCTCGTGGGCGGTCAGCTCCTCGCGGGCGCTCGGCGCGGCGGGTGCCGGCGGGGCGAGCGGCGCGACGGGTGCCGGCGCGCCCCCGCGTATTCGCTCGTGGGTCCCGGCGCCTCCGGTGGACCGTTCGAGGCCGGCGAGCACGACGTGCCCCATGACGGCGTTCCATTCCCGGACCCGCAGCTCGCCGATGACCTGCGCCTGTGCGTACGGGTCGGCGTAGAGCACCCGTAAGAGCGTGCGGCGGTCGGGGGCCTCGCAGACCAGGAACTCCCCTGAGCCGTCACGCCAGGGCCCGCCGCCGAGCAGGATGCCGCGCGCGGCCATTCTTTTCCAGTAGGCCCGGTGAGCCTCTCCGAAACTCAACCGGTCCGTCTCATTGCCACGGAAAACGAGTTCGACCACAAAAGCCACGTGCGACTCCCCCATAAAAGGCCGGGTGTTTCCACTTGTGACGCTACCATCCGGCACCCGCTCCATTAATGAACACAATGTTGCGGCTGACGGCCCGGCATTTCTGGGTCCTGCTGAATACGTCAGGTCCGGCTAATCGGCCGCTGCCGGCGCCGGTACGGGGGCGGCCTCGGGAGCCGGTTCGGCCGCCGGGCGGGGCTTGCGCCGGAGCAGACCGGTGGCGACGAGCACCGCCACGGCGCCCAGCCACACGGTCCAGCCGAGCGGCTCGCGCAGCACGACGGCGCCGAGGACGACGGCCACCGCGGTCATCAGGTAGGTGACGGTGGAGGCGACCGTGGGCCCGTCCTTGATGATCAGCTCGAAGTTGAGCAGCGCGGCGAAGCCGGTGCAGACCACGCCGAGTACGAGGACGGAGATGACCGAGTCGGCGCGCCAGGTCACGGACTGGAGGCCGAGGAACGGGAAGGCGGCGAGGAGCAGCACGGTCGCGGCGCTGAGCTGCCCGCCCGCGAGCATCAGCGGCGGAATGCCCCTGCCCACGAGGAACTTGCCCATGTACGCGAAGCTGGCGCCGAAGCTGATCGAGCCGAGGACGAAGCAGAGGATGCTCCAACCGGTGCCCGCCGAGGCGGCGTTCCAGGGGGAGGCGATGAGCGCGGTGCCGCCGAGGCCGAGCAGCACGCCGCCGGCCTTGAAGGCGGAGACCCGCTTCTCCTGGCCGAGGAGCAGCGCGGCCGCGAGGGTCCAGATGGGCGCGCTGCCGTTGACGACGGCGGCGACGCTGCTGGACCCGGCGATCTCGCCCTCGGCGTAGAGGGTCCAGGGGACGGCGTTGCCGAGGAGCGCGGCGACCGTCAGATGCCCCCAGGCGGCGGGATCCTTGGGCAGCCGGAGCCCCTTCGCGTAGCCGATGGCGAGGATGACGACGGCGCCGAGGGCGAGCCGGATCAGCACCATCTGGACGGGCGAGAAGCCGTATCCGGCGATCTTGATCCACAGGAAGACGGAGCCCCAGACGAGGCTCAGCGCGGCCAGCCGCGCGTACGTGGCTTTGGACATGGGTGTTCCTGCTCCAGGGGAAGGCAAGGGGAGAAGAAAGGGGACGCGCGAAGTGGTCCGCGGTACGGGACCGAGCCTCGCAGCGGCGGACGGGCGGGTCCAGCAACGGCTCGTGGACGGTACCTTCCACGAGCCGTGACGTATTGCGTTCTGCCCGGTCAGGCGGCGACGGCCGCCCTGGCGACCGTGCGGAGCGCGTCCAGGACGGCGGCGATCTCCGGGGAGGTCTGGCTGCCCTCCCGTACGGCCGCGAAGACCGTGCGGGACGGGGCCTGCTCGCTGAACGCGCGGATCGTCACCTCGGGCCGGGGCGCCGGCTTGGCCATCCGCGGGACGAGCGCGACCCCGAGGCCGAGCCGCACCGCCGCGAGCGTGGCATCCCAGTCGCCGATGGCGTGGGAGGCCTGCGGGGTGAACCCGGCGGCCGTACAGGCGGCGACGCCGATGTCGTGGCACATGCCGGTCGTCGCGAAGATCCAGGTCTCCTCGGCGAGGTCGGCGAGGAGCAGCCGGGGGCTGTCGAGAAGCCGGTGGCCCTCCGGCAGGGCGATGTCGAAGGGATCGTCGCAGAGTGCGACCCGGTGGAAGCGCGGGTCCTCGCCGGCCGTCCCCGCAGTGTCCGCGGAGATGACGACGTCCGTCTCCCCCCGGTGCAGCAGGGAGAAGCTCTCCGGCGGGTCGACCTCGGCCAGCGAGGTCCGCAGCAGCGGCCGGCTCTCCCGGAGCCGGGCCACGGCGGGCAGGATCAGCGCCGAGAGGGTGGTGGAGAAACCGGCCACCGCGACCTCGCCGCTCTCGCCGCTGCCGTGCGCGGCGAGCTCGGCGCGCATCTGCTCGACCTGGGTGAACACGGCGTCGGCGTGCCGGAGGACGATCCGCGCGGCGCCGGTGAGACGCAGTCGGCGCCCGGACGGTTCGGTGAGCGGGACGCCCAACTCCCGTCCCAGGGCGCTGATCTGCTGCGAGACGGCCTGCGGGGTGAGGTGGAGGGCCTGGGCGGCCGCGCTGACGGTGCCGCGCTCGCTGAGCTCCCTGAGCACGCGCAGCTTCCGCAGGTCCGGATCGGCCACGTCCCGCACCCCTCCCCCGCTCTTCGTCAGCGTCTCGTCATCGTACGCAGCCGGCGTCCACGTCGATGACCTCCTTGACCAGTGTCTCCAGGACGTCGAGGTCCCGCGCGGTGCGGCCCGCCTCCCGCCGGTCGCCCGGGTAGGTGGGATCGAGGACGACGGCGTCCGCCCCGAGGTCCTGGAGGAGTCCGAGGTCGTCGGCGATCTGCGCCCGGGTGCCCTCGCCGAGCAGCCGGCCGGGGCCCAGGGGGCGGGGCGTGACCCGCAGTTTGATCCGGGGACAGAGGGCGGGCACGGGCCGTCCCTGCTCCTCGGCGACCTGACGGAGGGTCGGCAGGCCCACGCCGAGGAGCCAGTCTCCGGAGACGGAGGTGGGGTGCCAGGCGTCGCCGAGGAGGACGGCGCGGCGCAGCGCTCCGTAGCTGTGGCCGCCGACCCAGACGGGCGGTCCCGGCCGCTGCACGGGCAGCGGCCCGGTGTGGACCTCGCGGAAGGAGACGTGGGCGCCGTCGAAGGAGGCGACCTCGTCGGCCCAGCAGGCCTTGATCGCGGCGAGGTACTCGTCGCTGATCGCCCCGCGCTTGCGGTACGGGACGTCGAGGACGGCGAACTCCCGGGCGGCCCAGCCGGCCGCCGCCCCGAACACGAGACGGCCGTTGCTGAACCGGTCGATGTTGGCGGCGACGCGGGCGGTGTGCACGGGATGCCGGTACGGGAGGATCGTCACCGTGGTGCCGAGCCCGACCGTCCTGGTGACCCCGGCGAGCCAGGCGAGGGTCGCGAAGGGGTCGTAGAACGGGGCGGGGAAGAGGTGCTGGACGTCCGGGGTGAGCGCGACGTGGTCGGAGACCATGGCGTAGTGATAGCCCATCGCCTCGACCCGCAGCGCCCAGTCGGCGAGGGCGTCGGGAGTGGCTTCGGGCCCGTAGTTGGGCAGATTGACGCCGAACTTCATGAGGCGTTCCTTTCGGGGGCCGCGGTCACGGCGCCGGCCCCTTGGGCGTTGTTCCGAAGGGGTGGCCCGGTGAGGCGCCGGGCCACCGCGAGGTGGAAGAGGACTCCCGTGAGCGCGACCGCGGCGGCGAGGAGCGGGAGCCTGCCGGCGTCGAGCCCGTGGGCGAGGGCGAGGCCGCCGAGCGCGGAGCCGACGGCGCCGCCGAGGTAGGTGGCGGAGCTGTTGAGGCCGACGGCGGCGGCCCCGGAGGCCTCGCCGTCGAGCAGCCGGTGCTGCTGCGGCACGACGAAGGCCCAGCCGACCACGCCCCAGACGAGCAGCGGCAGCAGGACGAGCCCGGGTACGGCGCCGGTCCACGGCAGCAGCGCCAGGGCGCCGCCGAGGACGCCGAGGAGGACGACGGCGAGGCGGGCGGGCCGCCCCGTCCGGTCGACGAGGGTCCCGGCGAGGAAGCTGCCGCAGACCCCGCCGATGCCCCAGACCCAGAGGTACGGCACGGCGCTGCCGATGCCGGCGACGCGGTGCAGCACCGGCTGGAGGTAGGTGTAGAGCCCGAGGCTCGCCACGGTCTGGGTGAAGGTGACGGCGACGACCACGGCGACCCGGGGCCGGGCGAGGGCGCCCAACCGGGCCCGCAGCGAGGGCGCCGCGGCTCCCCGCACCGGCGGCAGCGCCGTCGCGACACCCACAAGCGCGGCCAGACCGAGCCCGGTGATCAGCCACAGGGCCGCCCGCCAGCCGGATCCTTCCGCGACGAGCAGCCCGAGCGGCACGCCGAGCACGGTGCCCGCGCTCATCCCGCCGAGGACCAGGCCGAGGGCGCGCCCGCGCCGCTCGGGCTGGACGAGCGCGACGGCCGCGGTGGCCGCCGCCGGGGTGAAGAGGCCCGCTCCGGCGCCGGCGAGGGCCCGGGTGCCGAGCAGCGTGGCGTACGAACCGGCGAGCGCCGTCCCGGCGTTGGCGAGGACGAAGACGACGAGTGCGGTGACGAGGACCGTGCGGGTGCCCCAGCGGGCGAGGACGGCCGAGAAGAGCGGGGCGGCGAGGGCGTAGCAGAGGGTGAAGGCGGTGACGGACTGTCCCGCGAGGGAGACGGAGACGTCCAGGTCGGCGCCCATGTCCGGGAGCAGTCCCGCCATCGCGTAGGCGTCGGTCCCCATGGCGAAGGAGCCGAGCGCGAGCAGGCCCACCGCGCGCGTGCCGCCCATCACACCCCCTGACGTCCGCTGCGTGGATACGGTCCTCGGGACGCTACTGACCGGACCCGTCCGTCGCAGCCCACAACGCCGAGGAGGGTTCGGAGTTCCGCAGCCTCCGACCGTCGCTCCTCTCGAATCGGCCGGTCATCGACCTACCGTGGATCCCTCCAGGAACCCCAGGAGGGAGTCCACCGTGCTCGATCTGTCCGTCATCAACGCGATGTTCCCGCCAGATCTCCCGGAACCGGCCGACTGGGAGCGGCGGTTCGGTCCGCGCGCCCTGCCGGACGGCGCCGAGGTCACGCGCTTCGCCCCGAGCCCCACCGGACACCTGCACATCGGCGGCCTCTACACGGCGGCCGTCGCCCGGGCACTCGCCCGCCAGTCGGGCGGGGTGCACGTGCTGCGCGTCGAGGACACCGACCGGTCCCGGCAGGTGGCGGGCGCCGCCGAGGAGTTCTCGCGGCTGCTCGGGGCCTTCGGGCTCGCCCCGGACGAGGGCGGTGTCGCCGGGGACGGGGCGTGGGGACCGTACCTCCAGTCGGAGCGCCGGGAGGTGTACCTCAGCCATGTGCGGGACCTCCTTCGCCGCGACCGCGCGTACCCCTGCTTCTGCGGGCGGGAGCTGCTCGCCCGGAGCGCGGAGGAGCAGCGGGCGGGGCGTTCGCCGCTGGGCTACTACGGGCGCTGGGCGCCGTGCCGGACGCTCGCGCCGGAGGAGGCGGCGCGGCGGCTCGCGGCCGGCGAGCCGTACGTGGTGCGGTTCCGCTGCCCGTACGAGTTCCCCGGCCGGGTCCGGTTCACGGACCGCATCCGGGCCTCCGTCACCATGCAGGACAACGGCAACGACATCGTCCTCCTCAAGTCGTCCGAAGAGGAACTCCCGCTCCCCACCTACCACTTCGCGCACGTCGTGGACGACCACCTGATGCGGGTGACCCTCGTCGTACGCGGCGAGGAGTGGCTCTCCTCGACCCCGGTCCATCTGCAGCTGCACGCGGCGCTCGGCTTCGAGCCGCCCTCGTACGCCCACCTCGCCCCGCTGATGAAGGCGGAGGGGCCCTCGCGCCGCAAGCTCAGCAAGCGCAAGGACCCCGAGGCGTCCGTCGACTACTACCTGTCCGCTGGCTATCCGCCCGCCGCGGTCCAGCACTATCTGCGCGGCCTGGCCAACATCCGGCTCATGGACGTCCCCACCGCCGAGGCGCTCGCCGCCGACGTCCGGCTCGACGGCATGCGCCCCTCGGGGCCGCTGCTCGACCTGCCCAAACTGCACTCGCTGAGCCGCGAGTTCATCGCCTCGCTCTCCCCGGGCGAGCTGTACGGGCAGCTGCTCGCCTGGGCGGAGGAGTACGACCCGGAGCTCGGCTCCGTGCTCGCCCGCCACGAGGACCTCGCCCTGGCGGCCGTGGCGACGGGCCGGCCGGAGGACGCGCCGGCCCGCAAGGACCTGGAGCGCTGGTCGTGCTTCCGCGACCGGTACGGCTTCTTCTTCGCGGAGCTGTTCGGCCCGGCGCCGGAGCCCGGGGACGACCGCTACGGCGGCCTTCCTTCCGGCCAAGTGCGCTCTGTCGCCGCCGAGTTCGCCGCGGTCTCCCCCGACGGGTGGTTCGCGAAGCTCGGGGAGATCGCCGGGCGCCACGGCTTCGCCCCGGACACGGCCTCCTGGCGCCGGGACCCGGACCGCTGGGCGGGGCCGCCGAGGCGGGTCGCGAACGTGGTCCGGGTCGCGCTGACGGGCGCCACCCGCAGCCCGGACCTCGTCGCCGTGGCGCACGCCCTGGGCCGGGACGAGGTGGTGCGCCGCCTCACCGCCGTGGCGGGCCCGTGACTACCTCAGCGGCAGGCTCCGGGCCGAGGCGCGGACGCCCGCAGCGGTCGGCGCCGGCGTCTTGAGCAGGCCCTTGTCGCTGGAGCTCGCGGGCGCGGCCGCCCCCACGGGGGTCGTGGTCATCGGACGGGCGGCGCCGCAGCGCTGCTTCTCGGCCTCGGACATGGGGCCGGTGCGCTGGAGGAGCCGGTCGGGCACGGCACGCGAGGGTCCGTCGATGACGGCGTGCAGCCGGTAGTCGTCCTTCTTGCTGACGAACCAGCCCTCGACCCGCTCGCGGCTCGGCTGCATCTCGACCCAGCTGACCTCACCGGGCTGGATCCGCTCCACCACCGTCCGCTGGTCGCTGCTGAACCATTGCCAGGGCCGCTGCCAGCCCTTCTCGTAGGCGAGGGCGAACTGGGTGGCCATCGGCCGCTCCTTGATCCGCTTCTCGTCCTCCTCCCGCACGCCGGTGGTGGGCAGCCGGGCCACCTCGGGGAGCGCGAGGCCGGCCTCGGCGTACGTCTGGGAGATGCTGTCGTGGCTGCGCTCGGCGTACGAGAGGAGCCGGCTGTGCTCCAGGGTGTTCCGGGTGCAGTTGACGAAGGCCTCGCCGACGACCCGCGCCTCGTCGTAGTAGCGGAAGGAGGTCCGGGCGTCCGGCCGGAAGGTGCAGGCGTTCTCGCCGTTGCAGGCGGCGGCAGCGTTGTGCAGGCTGCTCTCGCGTTCGTTGCCCTTGTACGCCTCCGAGGTGCCGAGGTTCGTCTTGTCGACGGTCATGTCGACGGGGGGCGGCACCTCGACGGCGCGGATGCGGGCGATCATCGGCGTACAGGTCACATGGGTGCGGGAGTCGGTGACGCGTGAGGTGAAGGTGAGCATCGGCTCGTTCTCGCCGGCCGTGAAGACGTAGGCGCGTCCGGTCCAACGGCCCTTGCCTGGCGTGCCCTTGATCCGGTCCGGGTCGCCGGCGGTGGTGACCTCCCGGACGGGGCCGCCGGAGCCGCCGACCGCGTACGGCTGGCCGTCGACGACCTGTTCGCCGGTGCACTCCTTGGAGACGGCGGGGCTGTCCTCGTAGGTCACGGTGACCTTGGCTCCGGCGCGGACCCCGCGGAGCCGCTGGCGGAGGGTGTTGCCGTCCTTCTGGAGGGCGACGCCGTGGGAGGCGTCGGTTCGGCCCGAAGCTGTGGGCGAGTAGCGCTGGTTGAGGCCGGTCCAGAAGTCGATGCCGACGGTGGTGGGGCCGTCGCCCTTCATGACGGGCTCGGCGAAGTCGCCGTTGAGGACGGCCACGTCCTGCTCGGCGGGGGCGGCCGACACGGGTAGCGCGGGCAGCAGGAGTCCGGCGGCCCCGAGGACGACGAGGGTGGCGATCGTGGTGCGGTTCACGGTGGCTCTCCTCCCGGGTCAGGCGGCGTCGGCGGGCAGTTCGACGACGCGCTTCGGCTCGGCGCCCGGGGGCACGGCCCGCGCGGCGGGGACCTCGGCGACGGAGGGCGGACCGGGAGCAGGGGCGGGGGCGGGGCCCGGAGCCGGGGTGGGGGCGGTGGTCCCGTTGGGCCGCGTGCCGTTGCAGAGGCCGGTGGGGGTCGCGTACGTCTGGGCGACGAACATGCTGCTGGAGACCGACGAGGGGCTGTCCACGGCGATGTTGAGGATCCGCTGCCCCGTGTCGGCGACGAGGCTGCCGACCACGCGCCGCATGGCGATGCTCGCGCCGAAGACGAGCATGTCGTGCGCCTTGACGGTGCTCTTGTAGACGGTCGTCTCGGTGTTCTCGATGGTCCAGGACCGGGAGTACGTGGCCTTGAACGCGGCCTCGAAGGCGAGTTTGGCGCTCAGCGAGCCGGCCACCTTGCCGCCCGCGGCGACACCGGTCTTGGTGCCGTTCGTCGAGGTCGGGCCGTCCTTGAGGTTGGGGGTCTTGTTCTCGCTGGTGATGTCGTTGGTGAGGTTCGTGGTGACCTCGCCGGAGGCGGAGACCGTGCCCTCGGCGGCGATCTTCCCCGAGATCTCGCCGCCGATGTTATCGGTGCTGCTGATCCTCAGGTTGACCGTCCGCTCGACGGCCATGTCGCTCTGGGTGCAGTTGACCACCGCGTTGCCGAGCGACTTCACGGAGGTGACGTACTCACGGCCCAGCTTCGGTTCGATCTTGAACGTACAGGCGGAGCGCTTGGAGCCGCAGTACTTCAGCACGTCGCCGACCTTGGCCGGGCGCCCGTCGGCGGTGAGGGCTCGGGGGACGGGGGTCTCGCCCGGCCCCGCGTCGGCGGTGGCGGGCGGGGCGAGCAGGGTGAGCGGTGCGGTGAGGCCGAGCACGAGCGCGGGCAGGAGAGCGCGGGGACTGCGCGGAGACATGACGAAGGAACCCTTCGGGGGAGCGGGTGGGTGTGTTCAGGAGCCGAGCAGGGAGCAGAGCTGGTCGACCGGGAAGGGGGACTGTCCCGGGTCGCCGGAACCCTGCGGAAGGGAGCCGGGGAAGTCGGCGCAGGTGGAGGTCACGGCTGACTGCGCGTTGTCGGTGGGCTCGGGCTCGAACGTGGAGATGGTCTCGGTCATGTCCTTGACGCCCTTCTCCTCGGCGGCGCCCTTGCCGGCGGTCAGCTTGCCCATGCAGGAATCGGAGCCGGGCGGGCACTCGTCGATCTTCTTGCCGACGTCCTTGATGTCCTTGTCGGCCTTGCCGGCCGCCTCCTGGGTCTTCTTCTGCTGTTCCTCGATCTCCTTCGCCTCCTTGGCGTTGGCCTCCTTGTCCAGGCAGGCCTGGTCGTCGGGCTTGCACTCCTCGGCGTGGGCGACCGAGGTCATGGGCAGGGCCAGGGCGGCCGCGAGGAGGACGGCGCCGAGCAGGCGACGCGGCTTCACGTGAGGCATGGAACTCCCTTGGGACAGGGGTGACTTGACGAGCTCGGAAGGGGACGCCAGGGGCGGACAGGGGACTGCCCTCAAGATCACCGAGCGTGACTCGACGCTAACCGCAGGGGCCCCGGCGGCCCGGCAGGACACACGGCGCGGCGCGCGCCCGCAGGCCCGCTCACCACTTCGGCGGAGCGCACTCGGGGCCGCCGGGAAGGGCCGGACCGGGGACGTTCGCGGGCCGGTCCGAGGGCCCACCGATCCATCCTTTCGCGGGGATTCCGGGGCGCGGGCGAGAGGGCGGGCGGCCGTATGCGGCGGGGGCCCTCACTCCCCCGGCCGCCTCCGTTCGGCGGCCCGCCGGGGGCACCCGCGAAGACGCCCCGCGAGGTCGCTCCGGAGCCGAACGCGCCCCCGGAGAGGCGCCCCCCGAACGGACGTCCGTCGGACGGGTGTTTCAGCGCCTCCGGCTCGCCGCGGTGATCGTTCTCGGCCAGTCTGATCTTGTGCCCGGCGGCCCGTCCCGGCCGCTGCACCCGGCCGTGGGCACCCCATGCCCACGCGCCCGGCACGGCTTGTCCGCATGACCCGCGCCCGTCACGCGCGTGCCTCCGCCGTCCTCCCGCGGAGCCGCCGGCCGACCGGGTGCAGCGCTCCCGTATGTCCCCATCGAAGGAGAGCAGAGCCATGTCCCGTACACGCCGCAGTCCCCTGCGTACCCCCTCCCGGCGCCTACCGTTCGCCGCCGCCGTCCTCACGGCCGCCGCGCTCGCCGCCGTCCCGGCGCTCGCCCCGGCCGCGAACGCCAACGAGGGCAATCCGACCGTGCTCAGCTGGGGCGCCGGGCGCACCGGCCAGCTCGGCAACGGCACCCTGGCCGACAGCCTCAGCCCGGCCTCGGTCACCAGCCTCTTCCGCGGCGACGTCGACCAGATGTCGGCGGGAGGCACGTCCTCGGCCGACTCGTTCGTCCTCGCCCGGACCGACAAGACGGTCAAGTCCTGGGGCCACAACTCCTCCGGCCAGCTCGGCAACGGCGGCAACACCAACCAGACCGTGCCCACCACCGTCCCGCGCCTGACCAACATCAAGGACATCGCGGCCGGCGGGAAGCACGCCCTGGCCCTCGACACCAGCGGCCAGGTCTACTCCTGGGGCGACAACGCCTACGGCCAGCTCGGCAACAACCGCACCGGCGACAGCCGCACGTTCCCCGACCGCGTCCAGGGCATGCCCAAGGTCAAGCAGATCTCGGCCGGCTGCGACTTCAGCCTCGCCCTCCTGGAGAACGGCAAGGTGTACGCCTGGGGCCGCGGCATCCACGGCCAGCTCGGCACCGGCAACCGCGCCACCAGCTCCGTGCCCCGGCAGGTGCAGGGCCTGGAGAACATCGTCGAGATCGACGCCGGCTGCTACCACGCCCTCGCGCTGACCGCCGACGACACGGTGAAGTCCTGGGGCTACAACCTCTACGGGCAGCTCGGCAACTCCTCCACCAAGTCGTCCACGGTGCCGGTCGACGTCGACTGGCTGGAGGGCGTCTCCGACATCGAGGCGGGCGCCTTCCACAACTACGTGAAGACGAGCGACAGCCACGTCTGGGGCTGGGGCAACAACCAGTACGGCCAGCTCCTGGAGGGCGACGAGGCCTTCGGCGACAACATCTCCCGCACCAACCGCACCGCCCCCGTCGAGATCCCGCGCCTGGAGGGCGTCCAGCACCTCGCGGCGGGCGCCCGGCACGGCGTCGCCGTCACCGCGGACGACGTCTTCGCCTGGGGCCACAACGGCGAGGGCCAGCTCGGCAACGGCACGACGGTCTCCCGCTTCGATTCGGTGAAGATCCTCAACGAAGGCTCGGCGATCAAGGACGTGGCCGTCTCCCTGGGCGGCAACACGACGTACGCGTACTGAGGCCGGTGACCGGCATGACGTACGCGTGCATACGGGGTGTCGCCGCCTGCCTCGCGCTCCTCGGCCTCGCCGTCTCCCCGGCGCACGCCGAGCCCCGCGATCCTTGGGCACGGGCCTGGGGCCTGAACACGGCGGGCCAGCTCGGCAACGGCACCACGCTGAACCAGCAGACGCCGTCGTCCGTGCAGGGTCTCGCGCGTTCGGATGTGCGTGAGTTCGCCGCGGGCGGCGGGAACAACGTCAACTCCTTCGGCCTCGCCCTGCTCCACGACGGCACCGTCCAGGCCTGGGGCGGCAACTCCAACGGCCAGCTCGGCAACGGCACCACCACCGGCCAGGGCTTCCCCGCGGCCGTCGCGGGCCTCTCGGACGTGTCCCGGGTAGCCGCCGGCGTCCACTTCGCCTTCGCCGTACGCGGCGGGCGCGTCCTCGCCTGGGGCGACAACGCCTTCGGGCAGCTGGGGAACGGTGCCACCGACTCCGCCGCGACGACCCGCCCGGTCTCCGTCCAGAGCCTGGACAAGGTGAAGGACATCGCCGCGGGCTGCTACCACGCCGCCGCCCTGCGCGAGGACGGCACGGTCTGGACCTGGGGCCGGAACACCGACGGCCAGCTGGGCACCGGCTCGACAGCCGACCGGAACACCCCGAAGAAGGTGCCGGGCGTGGTGGACGCCGTGGCGATCGCCATCGGCTGCTACCACACCCTCGCGCTCACGGCCGACGGCACGGTCAAGGCCTGGGGGCGCGGCACCTACGGCCAGCTCGGCAACGACGACACCGATTCCAGCCCGTCACCCGTGGACGTGAAGCACCTCGACGGCGTCGCGAGGATCTACTCCGGCAGCTATCACAACTTCGCCGTCCTCGACGACGGCAGCGTCCGCGCCTGGGGGTGGAACGCCGGCGGACAGCTCGGCGACGGCACCGCCGTCAACCGGACCACACCGGTCCCGGCCCCCGCGCTGAGCGGTGTCCAGGAACTGGCCGGCGGCTGGAAGCACACCCTCGCCGTCCTCGACGACGGCTCCGTCCTCGCCTGGGGCGACAACAGCTCCGGACAACTCGGCGACGGCACCACCACCTCGTCCCTCACCCCCGTCGTCGCCCTGCCCCCCGGCAGCGGCACGACCCGCGTCGCGGCCTCCACCGTGTGGCAGTCCAGCTACGCCTACTGACCAGAAAGATCACCATGAGACTCCCCGCACGCATCACCCTGCTCACCGCCCTGACCGCGGCCACCGCCCTCGCCGCCCCCTGCCTGACGGCCCACGCCGCCGGCACCGACCCCTGGGTCCGCGCCTGGGGCGAGAACGCCCAGGGACAGCTCGGCAACGGCAGCGTCCTCGCCCAGCAGACCCCCGCCGCCGTCACCGGCATCACCCGGGACGACGTCCGTGAGCTCTCCGGAGGCGGAGGCGGCGCGGCCGCGGCCGCCAACCAGTTCGCCGTCGCCCTCCTCAAGGACGGCACCGTGAGGAGCTGGGGCAACAACGCAACCGGCCAGCTCGGCAACGGCACGCTCACCGCCCAGTCCTTCCCCGCGACCGTCTCCGGTCTCTCCGGCGTGAGCGAGGTCTCCGCCGGCCTCAACCACGTGCTCGCCGTCAAGGGCGGCCGGGTCCTCGCCTGGGGCAGCAACGCCTCCAAGCAGCTCGGCACCGGCCAGGACACCACCAACCCGTACAAGAACCCGATCCCCGTACAGAGCCTGGACAAGGTCAAGGACGTCGCCGCGGGCTGCGACTTCAGTGTGGCGCTCCGGCAGGACGGCACGGTCTGGACCTGGGGCAAGGGCGACAACGGACGCCTGGGCACCGGCAACAACACCACCCGCGAGACCCCGCAGAAGGTCCCCGACCTCGTCGACGTCGAATCGATCGCCGTGGGCTGCGACCACGTCCTCGCGCTCACCGCCGACGGCATCGTCAAGGCCTGGGGCAAGGGTGCCGAGGGCCAGCTCGGCAACGACTCCACCACGGACAGCAACAAGCCGGTCGACGTCGCCTACCTCGACGCCGTGGCCAGGATCTTCGCCACCTCCGCGTCCGGCTTCGCCGTCCTCGACGACGGCAGCCTCGCGGGCTGGGGCAAGAACACCGACCGGCAGCTCGGCGACGGCACGAACGCCAACCGCACCACCCCGGTCGTCCTGGACGCGCTCAAGGGCGTCCAGAGCATCGCGGGCGGCGCCGACTTCACGGTGGCCGCGCTCGACGACGGCTCGGTGATCGGCTGGGGCGCCAACGCGGCGGCCCAGCTCGGCGACGGCACCACGACGACGCCCACGGGGACCACCGTGGCACTGCCGCCGGGCAGCGGGATCACCCAGGTCGCCTCGACCATGACGGGCAAGTCCGCGTTCGCCTACTGACACGCCGCCCACCCGCACGTACACGGGGCCCGCGCGCACACCCGCGCGGGCCTCCGTCACCGCCGTCCCTGGCCAGACGCGCCGGCGACCTGGCAGGATCGCTGCATGTTCGCCTCGCTCTCCCGTGCCGCCCGCCGCCGTGTCCTGGCGGTCTCGGCCGCGCTGCTCGCGCTGTGCGGGGTGCTGGTGTGGTGGCTGGTCCCGTTCGGTTCCCCCGCCCCGAGCGGCTCGGTCACGTTCAGTACGGGGGTCCCCACCGGCGTCTACCAGAAGTACGGCGTGCTCCTCAAGAACGCCCTGGCGCAGGACCTGCCCAAGGTGTCGATAACGCTCAAGGACAGCGAGGGCTCCCAGCAGAACCTGGCCCGGGTCGCCACGGGCGAGGCCGACTTCACGGTCGCGACGGCCGACGCTGTGGCCCAGTACCAGCGCGAGCGCAGGGCCGGCTTCGAGCGGCTGCGCGGCTGCGCACGGCTCTACGACGACTACGTACAGCTCGTCGTGCCCAGCGGCTCCCCGGTGCAGAAGGTCCAGGACCTGCGCGGGCTCCGGGTCGGGGTCGGCCAGGCCGGGTCCGGCGTGCGGCTGATCGCCGACCGGGTGCTCGCGGCGGCGGGCCTGACCCCCGACCTGGACGTGCGGTCGGTCGCGGCGGGCATCGACACGATGCCGGAGCTCCTGGAGCGGAACGAGCTCGACGCCTTCTTCTGGTCGGGCGGACTGCCGACCGAGGCGGTGCAGGCGCTGTCCGGGCACTTCCGGATCCGGCTGATCCCGCTGGACGAGAAGCTGGTCGACCGGCTGCACGACGTCGGCGACTCGACCCGCTACTACCGGTCGGCTGCGATCCCGGCGGACGCGTACGGCAAGGCGCAGGAGGGCCGGCCGATCGAGACCCTGGCGGTGGCGAACCTCCTGGTCACCACGGTGGACGCCGACGACGACCTGGTCGAGGGCTTCACCCGTACGGTGATCAGGAGCCGCGACGGGATCGGCCGCCAGGTCCACCCGGCCCAGCTGGTGGACCTGCGCACCGCCGTCTACACGGAGCCCCTGAAACTCCACGACGGCGCCCGCCGCTACTACCAGTCGGTGAAGCCCTGACGCCCTCGTCCTAGCGCTCCGGCGCCTGCCGCGGAACCGTGACCGTCACCCGAAGCCCGTGCGGCTCGTTCGGGGCGAAGGCCACGCCTCCGCCGCCCGCCGTGAGCAGGACGCGCGCGATGGAGAGGCCGAGGCCGGAGCCCTTGACGTTCTGGTGGCGGCCGGAGCGCCAGAAGCGGTCGCCGACGCGGCCGAGCTCCTCCCCGGTGAGGCCAGGACCGTGGTCGGCGACGACGACGGCGACGGTCGACCGGTCCGGGACGACCGTGACCGTGACCTCCTCCCCGGCGGGGGTGAACTTCAGCGCGTTGTCGATCACCGCGTCGAGGGCGCTGGAGAGCGCCACCGGGTCCGCCCAGGCGGTGACCGCCCCGCACTGCCCGGTCAGCGTGACGCCCTTGTCCTCGGCGACCGGACGCCAGGACGCGACCCGCTCGGCGGTGAGCGCGCCGACGTCGGTGAGCCGCAGCTCGGCGGCCGCGTGCTCGGCGAGCGCGAGGTCGAGGAGGTCGTCGAGGACCTGGGCGAGGCGCTTGCCCTCGGTCCGTACGGAGGCGATCTCCTCGTTGCCCTCGGGGAGCTCCAGGGCGAGCAGCTCGATCCGCAGGAGCAGCGCGGCGAGCGGGTTGCGCAGCTGGTGGGAGGCGTCGGCGACGAAGGCCCGCTGCTGTTCGAGCGCGTCCTCGACGTTGTCGGCCATCTCGTTGAACGAGCGGGCGAGGCGCCGCAGTTCGGGCGGTCCGCCGGTGGCGGCCACGCGGGAGTTCATCCGGCCGGTGGCGATGTCGTGGGTGACGGCGTCGAGGACGCGGACCGGTCGGAGGACCCAGCCGGTGAGCCGGAAGGCGGCGCCGACGGCGAGCAGCATCGCGGCGGCCTCGCCCGCGAAGATCAGCAGCCAGCCGCGCAGGATGCGGGAGCGGAGCTGTCCGGTGGGCGAGTCGGTGACGACGACGGCGACGACGTCCCCGTCGCGGACGACGGGCGAGGCGATGGTGAGCCGGGCGTCGACCTGCCAGGGCCAGACCTGCGGCGGGTCGTGGCTGCGGCGGCCGAGCAGTGCCTCGTTGAAGGCGCGCCTGCCCTCCCCGCCGTCCGGGACGACCCAGTCCTCGGGGGCGGCGGCCATGGTGCCGTTGTCGCGGTAGAAGATCCCGGCGCGGATGCCGTACACGTCGTGGTAGCTGGCGAGTTCGCCGCTGAGCGTGGCGCGCCGCTCGTCGGTGCCGGGGCTGCTCTCGCTGACGAACTGGGCGAGGGCGGCGAAGCGTGCGGCGTCGTCGAGCCGGTCGACGACGACCCGCTGCTGCTCGGACGCGGCGAGGCTGGCGGCCAGCGGGAAGCCGAGGGCGAGCAGCACGCCGGCCATCAGCACGATGAGCAGCGGGAGGAGTCGGGTGCGCACGTCGGAGCCGTCCGGGTTTTACGCCGCGGGGGCGACGAGGCGGTAGCCGACGCCCCGTACGGTCTCGATCAGGGCGGGCATGCGCAGCTTGGAGCGCAGGGAGGCGACGTGCACCTCCAGGGTGCGGCCGGTCCCCTCCCAACTGGTGTGCCAGACCTCGCTGATGATCTGCTCGCGGCGGAAGACGACGCCGGGCCGCTGGGCGAGGAGGGCGAGCAGGTCGAACTCCTTGCGGGTGAGCGGGACGCTCTCGCCGTCGACGCTGACCCGTCGGGTGGGCAGCTCGATGGCGACGGCGCCGAGCCGCAGCACGGTCCCGTCGGCGGCGCCCGGGGTCCCGCCGGCCTCCTCGGCTCCGGTCCTGCGCCGGCTGACGGCGTGGATGCGGGCGAGGAGTTCGCCGGGGTCGTAGGGCTTGACGACGTAGTCGTCGGCGCCGAGGTTGAGCCCGTGGATCCGGGAGCGCACGTCTCCGCGCGCGGTCACCATGATCACCGGGGTGGCGGTGAGCTTCCGGATGCGGCCGCAGACCTGGTAGCCGTCCTGGTCGGGCAGCCCGAGGTCGAGCAGGATCACCCCGTAGGAGGGACGCTCGCCCTGCGCGGTGGGCAGGACGGCCTGGAGGGCCTCCTCGCCGTTGCGGGCGTGGGTGACCGTGAAGCCGTGCTTCGCGAGGATCGCGGAGAGAGCGGCGGCGACGTGGTCGTCGTCCTCGACGAGCAGCAGTCGCATGCGTACCTCCTCCGTGAAGATTGCTTCGTGATCTGTCGATGGCGGCTCTCTGTGTACCAGGTGCCACCAGGGCATGAACACCGAACATGGGTGTCACAGTCAAGTGTCCCCCTGTTACGCCGGCGTTTCCGTTATGGACCCGGTACGGCCCGGCCGTCACCTTCACACTCTGTGTCCGGTTGCGGCCGTATCGTTATCCTCAATTTCCGCTCAGATGTGATGACGGTCGTCACATCGGGTCTCTAGTGTCCTCCCCAACCGAGGAGGACGGAGCAAGAGGCCGATGAGCGGAGAGTCAGTGTCCAAGAGTCCCGAGGCCACCCCGCGTGCCGCGGACGACCTGGTCGTACTGTCCGACGTGAACAAGCACTTCGGCGCACTGCATGTCCTCCAGGACATCGACCTGACGATCACCCGCGGCGAGGTCGTGGTCGTCATCGGGCCCTCCGGGTCCGGCAAGTCGACGCTGTGCCGCACGATCAACCGGCTGGAGAGCATCGACTCCGGCACCATCACCATCGACGGCAAGCCGCTGCCCCAGGAGGGCAGGGAGCTGGCCAGGCTGCGTTCCGACGTCGGCATGGTCTTCCAGTCGTTCAACCTCTTCGCGCACAAGACGGTGCTCGAGAACGTGATGCTGGGCCAGGTCAAGGTCCGCAAGACGGAGAAGAAGGCCGCCGAGACCAAGGCCCGGGCTCTGCTCGACCGGGTCGGCGTCGGCACCCAGGCGGACAAGTACCCCGCGCAGCTCTCCGGCGGCCAGCAGCAGCGCGTGGCGATCGCCCGCGCGCTGGCCATGGACCCGAAGGTCATGCTCTTCGACGAGCCGACCTCGGCCCTCGACCCGGAGATGATCAACGAGGTCCTGGAGGTCATGCAGCAACTGGCCCGGGACGGCATGACGATGGTGGTCGTGACGCACGAGATGGGCTTCGCGCGCTCCGCCGCCAACCGCGTCGTCTTCATGGCCGACGGAAAGATCGTCGAGCAGGCGACACCCGAGGAGTTCTTCAGCAACCCGCGCAGCGACCGGGCCAAGGACTTCCTGTCCAAAATCCTTCACCACTGAGCGGGTTGACGACCTAGTCTTCCCCACTCACGCCTACTCAAGGGACTTTCCTCCATGAAGCTTCGCAGCACCGCCGCCGCCGCGGCCGTCGTCGTCCTCGCCCTGACCGCCACCGCCTGCGGCAGCGGCTCCGACTCCGGCAGCAACGGCGACAAGATCACCATCGGCATCAAGTTCGACCAGCCGGGCCTGGGCCTGAAGACCCCGGACGGCACGTACGCCGGTTTCGACGTCGACGTCGCCAAGTACGTGGCGAAGGAGCTCGGTTACTCCGAGGACAAGATCAACTGGAAGCAGGCGCCGAGCGCCGAGCGCGAGAACCTGATCAAGAACGGTGACGTGAAGTTCGTCGTCGCCAGCTACTCGATCAACGACAAGCGCAAGAAGGAGGTCGACTTCGCGGGTCCGTACTTCCTGACCCACCAGGACCTCCTCGTCCGCGCCGACGACAACTCGATCACCAAGGTCGAGGACCTCAACTCCAAGAAGCTCTGCTCGGTCACCGGCTCGACCTCCGCGCAGAACGTCAAGGAGAAGCTCGCCCCGAAGGCCAACCTCCAGCAGCTCGGCGGCTACTCCGAGTGCCTCACCGGCCTGGAGAACAAGGCCGTCGACGCCCTGACCACGGACGCCTCGATCCTCGCGGGCTACGCCTCGCAGAAGGAGCTCCAGGGCAAGTTCAAGCTCGTCGGCCTGAAGATGAGCGACGAGAACTACGGCATCGGCCTGAAGAAGGGCGACGACGAGCTGCGCGGCAAGATCAACAAGGCGCTGGAGAAGATGGTCTCCGACGGCACCTGGGAGAAGCTCGTCAAGGCGAACTTCGGCCCCTCCGGCTACAAGTACGAGGCCGCGCCGAAGGTCCAGAACTGACCCACCCCGCACCACGCCGTGACGGCCGCCCCGCACTCGGGCGGCCGTCGCACCGGCACCGGCCGCCGCCCACGCGGCGGCCTCCACACCGACCGACCACCAGGGGAGAGCGCGGGGCATCGTGTTCGACTTTCTTGATTCCGGGCAGTACGACCTGCTCGGCGCCTTCTGGGTGACGGCTCAGCTCGCCCTCTACTCGGCGATCGGCTCGCTGGTCTGGGGCACCGCCCTCGTCGCCATGCGGGTCAGCCCGGTCCCGCTGATGCGGGGCTTCGCCACCGCGTACGTCAACATCGTCCGGAACACTCCGCTGACGGTGGTCCTCGTCGCCTGTCTGCTGGGCCTCAACCAGACCCTGCTCATCACGCTCGGCGCGGAGAGCTTCGAGGACATCGGCTTCCGTCTCGCCGTCCTCGGACTCGTCGCCTACACCGGCACCTTCGTCTGCGAGGCGCTGCGCTCGGGCATCAACACCGTGCCGCCGGGCCAGGCCGAGGCCGCCCGCGCGCTCGGCCTGAGCTTCGCCCAGGTCCTCCGGCTCGTGATCCTCCCGCAGGCCTTCCGCGCCTCGGTGACCCCCCTCGCGAACGTCCTGATCGCCCTCACCAAGAACACCACGGTGGCGGCCGCGATCGGCGCCGCCGATGCCTCGCTCCTGATGAAGACGATGCTCGAGAACGAGGCGGACGCGCTCTTCACCGTCTTCGCGATCTTCGCCTTCGGCTTCATCGTCCTCACCCTCCCCACCGGCCTGATCCTCGGCTGGGCGGCCAAGCGACTGGCGGTGAAGCGATGAGCTCCGTCCTGTACGACACTCCCGGCCCGCGCGCGAGGCGGCGCAACGTCGTCTACACGATCGTCTTCGTCGCGGTCCTCGCCCTGGCGGCCTGGTGGGTGCTCGACGCCCTGAACGCGAAGCACCAGCTGGACGCGGACAAGTGGAGCCCGTTCGTCACCGACTCCGAGGTCTGGACGACGTACCTGCTGCCCGGCCTCACCGAGACCCTCAAGGCCGCGGCGCTCTCCATCGTCATCGCGCTGCCGCTCGGCGCGGCCCTCGGCATCGGCCGGCTCTCCGACCACCGCTGGGTACGCGTCCCGGTCGGCGCGGTCGTGGAGTTCTTCCGCGCCATCCCGGTCCTGCTCCTGATGATGTTCGCGAACGCCCTGTACGCGCAGTTCACGACCGTCAGCTCCGACTTCCGCCCGCTGTACGCGGTCGTCACCGGCCTGGTGCTCTACAACGCCTCCGTGATCGCCGAGGTCGTCCGGGCCGGCGTGCTCACCCTGCCCCGCGGCCAGGGCGACGCGGCCGTGGCGCTCGGCATGCGCAAGGGCCAGACCATGCTGTACGTCCTGCTGCCGCAGGCCGTGACCGTCATGCTCCCGGCCCTGGTCAGCCAGCTCGTCGTCATCGTCAAGGACACCGCGCTCGGCGGCGCCCTGCTCGGCTTCGGGGAGCTGCTCAGCCAGAACCGGCAGATCACGGCCAACTACGGCGCCAACACGATCGCCACCCTCGTGGTCATCGCGCTGCTCTACATCGTCATCAACTTCCTCCTCACCACCCTCGCGAGCCGGCTCGAGAGGCGGCTGCGGCGGGGCAGGAGGTCCCCCTCGGTGGCCCTCCCCGCCCAGGCGGGAGCCACCGACGTGAAGTCGGAAGCCGTCAGCGGCGCCTGACGGCCAAGAGGTCCGTGAGCCACCAGGGGTGGGCCGGAGCGGTACTGATCCCAGGTCAGCCGCACCGCGCCCACCCCGTCGCTTGACGCGGGCACCCTCAGTGGGTTGCATACGGTCTGTGATCAACCACCGGGCTCGTGCCACACTCAGCTGTGCTGCCCTCATGACCGTCCGGCCTTCAGGAGCCGCGCCGTGGACCCGGTGATCATCGTGGGCGCGGGGCCGGTCGGCCTCGCGCTCTCCCTCGCCCTCGCCGCGCAGGGCGTGCCCAGCGTCGTCCTCGACGAGGGCACCGGCAAGGAGGAGCCCCGCCCGGCGCGGAGCGTCGTCCTGCGCGCCGACATGGCCGCGATGGTCGAGCGGCTCGGCTGTACGACCCTCCGTGACGAGGGCGTCCGCTGGATCGGCTGGCGCGGGATGCGCCGCCGCCAGGAGGTGCGCCGGCTCACCCTCGACCTGGGGCTCGGCGGTACGGAGGAGTGGTCCGAGGACCCCGACGCGCCCGCCTCCCCGGCCGCCCCGCTGCACATCCCCCAGCACGCCCTGGCCCGCGGGCTGCGCGACGCCATCTCCCGGCAGAAACTGATCCGGCTCGTCACCGAGTCCCGGCTCGACACCATCGAGCAGGACCGGGACGGCGTCGTCGCCCACACCCGCGGCCCCGAGGGCACCTGGTGGCGCGGCAGCCATCTCGTCGGCTGCGACGGCGCCCGCTCGACCGTACGCAAGCTGCTCGGCATCCGTTTCCCCGGCCGCACGGCGGTGGAGCGGCACGCCGTCGCCGCGCTCCGCACCGAACTCCCCTGGCCCGGAGAGGCCCTGTTGCACCGTCAGCCTCCGTGGCGCGGCGCCGCCGAGGAGATCACCGCGCGTCCGCTGCCCGACGGGGTGTGGCGGATCGACTGGCTGCTGCCGCCCCGCGGCGACCTGGTCACGCCGGACGCGCTGGTCGCGCGCATCCGCGAGACCCTGGCCGGCTGGTGCGACGGCATGACGCCCCCGTACGAACTCATCGACACCGGCGTCCACACCCTGCACCACCGGCTCGCCCGCCGCTGGCGGGTCGACCGGGTCCTCCTCGCCGGGGACGCGGCGCACCTGCTCGGCGCGGTCGGCACCCAGGGCCTCGACGAGGGGCTGCGGGACGTGGACAACCTCGCCTGGAAGCTCGCGCACACCTGGCACCACGGCGGCTCGGACCGGCTGCTCGACAGCTACCAGAGCGAGCGGCGGACGGCCGTCGCGACCCGGCTGCGCGCCGCGGACCAGTCCCTGCCGGTGCTGCGCGGCGGCGGGGGCCTGCGGACGTACCTCCCCGGGGCCGGCCGCGGCCACGACGCCCTGCTGACCGACGGCCACGTGGGGCGCGGCCCGCTCGGCGCGCCCCCGGCGTACCCCCACTCCCCCCTCGCGCCCGAGTACACCGAGGGGCAGACGCCCGTCGGCACCCCGGCGGGCGCCCCGGTCGAGGACGTCCGTGTGACCGCCCCCGACGGCACGACCGTACGGCTCCGGGACCGCCTCGGCCAGGGCCGCCTCCTGGTCCTCCTGGTCGCCCCCGGCACCGGCGTGTGGGACCGGCGCCACTGGCGCACCGCAGGGGTGATGCCCCGGCTCGAAGAGGCGGTCGACGCGCTCCCGGTGAAGGCCGAGGTCCTGGTGACGGAGGCCTATCCGGGGGCTCCGGCCCACGCCGTCCTGCTCGTACGGCCCGACGGGCACCTCGTCGCCGCCTTCTCCGGGGTCCGCCCGGAGGAGCTGTACGCGGCGGCGGACGCGGCCCGCGGCGGCGAGGCCACGGATCCGGCACCCGCCGAAGAGGTGCCGGTGGGAAGCGACCGCACGGCGGACATGCATTGATTCGCGCAGGCGCGCATGGTGTACTCCGGAGCGTGACCGACACCGATGTGCGCCTGTGGCGGAGGGTCCATATGGACCTCCTCCGCTATGCGGGCTGCGTGTGTCGCCCGTCCTGCTGATCTCGCCCTGCCCCCGCGCGCCCCGCCACTGACGCACGTCCGTGCGCCGTGTGCCGTCGCGCGCTCTTTCGCGATCTCAGGACGGTCACCGTGCCTCAACACGTCACCACCCCCACCCCCCTGTCTCCCGCATCCGCCCCGACCTCGGCCGAGCTCCTCGACTTCGTGCGCCGTACGGCGGCCGACCGGGAACTCGTCGACTCCCTGCCCCTCGACCCCGAAGGCCGTACCTGGGTGCGGCTCGACGGTCCCGGCGGCAGCGAGGCCTGGCTCATCGGCTGGCCGCCCGGTACCGGCACCGGCTGGCACGACCACGCCGAGTCGCTGGGCGCCTTCGCGACCGCGCGTGGCACCCTGACCGAGAACGCGCTCGCGGTCCGCCTGCCGGCGAGCGGCTGGAAGACCCTGGAACTGGCCGACGGCCTCGACCGCTCCCGGCGCCTGTCGGAGGGCACCGGCCGGGCCTTCGGACGGCACCATGTGCACGAGGTGCTCAACGAGTCCACGGACACCCACGCGGTGTCGGTGCACGCCTACTATCCGCCGCTCCCGCTGATCCGGCGGTTCAGCCGGACGGGCGCGGTGCTCCGTCTGGAGCAGGTCGAGCGTCCGGAGGAGTGGCAGTGAGCGAAGAGCACGTGGGCATCGACGAGCTCCTGGAGCGGGTCAGGTCGGGCCTCGACCGGATCGAACCCCGGGCCGCGTACGAGGCGTACGAGGCGGGTGACGCGCTTCTGGTGGACACGCGCTACGCGGCCCTGCGCGAGCGGGACGGCCTGATCCCGGGCGCGCTGGTCGTGGAGCGCAACGAACTGGAGTGGAGGCTCGACCCGCAGGGCAGCCACCGCGCCCCGGAGGCCGTCAGCCACGACCTGCGGGTGGTGGTCTTCTGCAACGAGGGCTACGCCTCCTCCCTGGCAGCCGAGTCCCTGCGCCGCCTGGGCCTCCACCGCGCGACGGACCTCATCGGCGGCTTCCAGGCCTGGAAGTCGGCCGGTCTCCCGGTCCTCCTCCCGCCCACCGGCACCTGATCCCCGTCAGGAGCCCCACGGCCCCCGGCCTGAGACGAGTCCTTCTGTCCCCCCGCGGCAGAAGGACTCGTCTCAGAAGGGCTCGTCCAGCCCGTCCGTGTCCTCGCCCTCGGCCTCCAGGGCCTGGCGGACGACGCGGAGGGCCATGCCCTCGGGGTACCCCTTGCGGGCGAGCATCCCCGCGAGCCGTCTCAGGCGACGGTCGCGGTCGAGGCCGCGGGTGGCGCGCAGCTTGCGGTCCACGAGCTCGCGCGCCGTGGCCTCCTCCCGCTCGGAGTCGAGCTGCTCCACCGCCTCCTGGATGAGCGTCGGCTCGACGCCCTTGGTGCGCAGCTCCCGGGCGAGTGCCCGGCGGGCGAGGCCCCGGCCGTGGTGGCGGGACTCCACCCAGGCCCCGGCGAAGGCGGCGTCGTCGATGAGACCGACGTCCTCGAAGCGGGAGAGGACCTCCTCCGCCACCTCGTCGGGGATCTCCCGCTTGCGCAGCGCGTCGGCGAGCTGCTTGCGCGTGCGGGGGCTCCCGGTGAGCAGGCGCAGGCAGATCGCACGCGCCCGCTCGGCCGGATCCTGGGGTGACAGCTCCTTCTCGGCCCTCGACGAGTCGGAGCTGTCACCCGGCCATTCGGTGCGCCCGGTCACCGGTTCAGCTCTTGACCGCGGTGGCCTTGGTCGCCTTCGCGGTCTTGCTCGCGGGAGCCGGGACGCTCTTCGCGGCGTCGTCCGCACCGGCCGCGTCGGCGGAGCCCGCCGCGTCCGCACCCGGCTCGGCCGACGTCTCGGGCCGGACGCCGACGCCCAGCTTCTCCTTGATCTTCTTCTCGATCTCGTTGGCGAGGTCGGGGTTGTCCTTCAGGAAGTTACGGGCGTTCTCCTTGCCCTGGCCGAGCTGGTCGCCCTCGTACGTGTACCAGGCGCCGGCCTTGCGCACGAAGCCGTGCTCCACACCCATGTCGATCAGGCCGCCCTCGCGGCTGATGCCCTGGCCGTAGAGGATGTCGAACTCGGCCTGCTTGAAGGGCGGCGCGACCTTGTTCTTGACGACCTTGACGCGGGTGCGGTTGCCGACCGCCTCCGTGCCGTCCTTGAGGGTCTCGATGCGACGGATGTCGAGGCGCACCGAGGCGTAGAACTTGAGGGCGCGGCCACCGGTCGTGGTCTCCGGCGAGCCGAACATCACACCGATCTTCTCGCGGAGCTGGTTGATGAAGATCGCGGTGGTCTTGGACTGGTTGAGCGCGCTGGTGATCTTCCGGAGGGCCTGGCTCATCAGACGGGCCTGGAGACCCACGTGCGAGTCGCCCATCTCGCCCTCGATCTCCGCACGCGGGACGAGCGCGGCGACGGAGTCGATGACGATCAGGTCGAGGGCACCGGAACGGACCAGCATGTCGACGATCTCGAGGGCCTGCTCGCCGTTGTCCGGCTGGGACAGGATGAGGTTGTCGATGTCGACGCCGAGCTTCTTGGCGTACTCGGGGTCGAGGGCGTGCTCGGCGTCCACGAAGGCGACCTGGCCGCCGGCCTTCTGGGCGTTGGCCACGGCGTGCAGGGTCAGGGTCGTCTTACCGGAGGACTCCGGTCCGTAGATCTCCACGACACGGCCGCGCGGCAGGCCGCCGACGCCGAGGGCGACGTCGAGGGCGGTCGATCCGGTGGAGATCACCTCGATCGGCTCCTGGGTGCGGTCGCCCATGCGCATCACGGCGCCCTTGCCGAATTGGCGTTCAATCTGTGCGAGCGCGGCGTCGAGCGCCTTCTCGCGGTCGGTTCCTGCCATGGGTTCCACCCGGTTTGCTTGAGTCGATCGCTTCATGTGAAAGACGCTAACCCCTGCCACTGACAATGGGCCCCGACGTCCCCTCCGACCTGTGGACAACTCGGCGACAAGCCCGTGATTCCAAGGGTCGGGCTTCCATGAGAATGGATGTTCGATTTTAGTGTCAAGCGCGCCACGCGGTCTCCGGAGAAGCCCCGGAACCGCCGCGCAGCCCGCCGCCGACCGGGTCGGCCGCCCCGTCAGCCGGCCGGTCCACGAGCCACTCCAGCGCCGCCGGGGCGCCCCCGAGGACGGAGACGTGCCCGTCGGCCGGGGTGAGCCGGAGCTCCGCGCCGGGGCAGCGGTCGGCCAGCCACCGGCCGTGCGCGCTCGGCACGATCCGGTCCTCGCCGCCGTGCAGCAGGAGGACCGGCGCGACGACGCGGGCGGGATCGCACCCCCACGGGGCGACGTACGCGAGGTCGTCGTCGATCAGCCCGCCCGGACCGTCCCCCACGGCCGGACCGACGACCTCGTCGAACCAGGACCACTCGCCGGCGAGCGCCGCGTGGTCGGCAGGAATGAACATCTCCGGGTCGTACGCCGCGTCCGCTTCGTACGCCTCCTTCGCCGCTCGCCCTCCCGCGGCGGCGCGCAGGCCCGCGGCGCCGGACGGCGTCATGCCCGCGAACCAGTCGAGCCCTTCCGCGCCGAACGGGGCGAGGCCCGCCGCCGAGACCACGGCGAGCACCCGTTCCGGCAGGAGGGCACCGCAGGCGAGCGCGTGCGGGCCGCCGCCGGAATGCCCCATGACGGCGAACCGGCCGATCCCCAGGGCCTCGGCGACTGCTGCGGCGTCGCCGGCCGCCGAGGCGACGTCCCGGCCGGGACGGGGAGTGGATCCGCCGTACCCGGGCCGGTCGTACGACACCCAGCGGATCCCCAGCCGGGCGGAGGCCCAGAGCAGGGGCCCCGGGGGCGTGCCGATGTTCGGCGTGCCGTGCTGCCAGAGGACGGTGAGGCGGGGGTTCTTCCCGCGCCCGCCGGCTCCCGTGTCGTACACGTGCAGCCTGCGCCCGCCGTCCGGCTCCAGATCGGTCTCGATCACCGCTCCACCGCCCCTCCCGACGAACCTACTTCTTGTGTTGCAGGGCCTTCTGCAGCCGTGCCACGACCGCCTCGCCGTACCTCCGGTGGCCGTGGACGCGCGGGTCGTCCGTCACGTCGTACCGCTTCACGTACGCGCCCAGGAAGGCCTGGAGGGTGGCGACGGCCGGGATGGCGATCAGCGCGCCGACGGCCCCGAGCAGCGCCGTCCCCGCGATGACCGAGCCGAAGGCCACCGCCGGGTGGATGTCGACGGTCTTCGAGGTGAGCTTCGGCTGCAGCATGTAGTTCTCGAACTGCTGGTAGATCACGACGAAGCCGAGCACCCACAGCGCGTACCAGGGGTTGACCGTGAAGGCGATCAGCATCGGCAGGGCGCCGGCGAGATAGGTGCCGATCGTCGGGATGAACTGCGAGACCAGGCCGACCCACACGGCGAGCGCCGGGGCGTACGGCACGCCCAGGATCTCGAAGAGCACGAAGTGCGCGATGCCCGAGACGAGGGCCATCAGGCCGCGCGAGTAGAGGTAGCCGCCGGTCTTGTCGACCGCGATCTCCCACGCCCGCAGGACCTCGGTCTGCCGGGCCGGCGGCAGGACGGAGCAGAGCGCGCGCCGCAGCCGGGGCCCGTCGGCCGCGAAGTAGAACGAGAACAGGAAGATCGTGAGCAGCCTGAAGAGTCCGCCGAGGACGGTGGCGGAGACGTCGAGGACGCCGGACGCGCTGTTCTGCACGTACTTCTGCAGCCAGTCGGAGCTCAGCACGCTGTCCTGGACCTCCACGCGCGAGAGGTCCGTGTGGAAGTTCTCGTTGATCCAGTTGATCAGCGAGTCGAGGTACTTCGGGAAGTTCTCGACCATGTCCACGATCTGGCCGGCCAGCATCGAGCCGAGGAGGACCATGAAGCCGATGCCGAAGACCGCGACGGCGAAGAAGACGAGGAAGGTGGCGAGGCCTCGGCGCATCCCCCGGGCCGCCATGCGTCCGACCGCCGGCTCGATGGCCAGGGCGAGGAAGAAGGCCAGCAGGATGTTGACGAGGAGGCCGACGAGCTGGTGGAAGGCCCAGTTGCCCAGCAGGAAGACCGCGTAGAGCGCGAGGGCGAGCACGAGCGCGCGGGGCAGCCAGCGCGGCATCCGGGCGGCGCCGGACCCGGGAGCGGCGGCCACGGGGGCCGTCGCCGGGTCCGGAGCCGCGGGCGCGGGCACCGCGACGCTCTCCTCGGCTCCCGCCACGGCGCCGGCGACCGGCGCGGGGTCCGGGGAAGCCGTCGGATCGGGGGCCGGGTCCGGGTCGGCGGAAGCGGTCACTTCGGGCACGTCGGGCACGTCGGGCACGTCATTCGGTTCGGTCCTGTCGGTGTCGTCAGTCGGAGCCACCCCGCCAGTCTCGCGCACCGCACGGACATTCCACCCGGGACCCCGCACATCCCCGCCGGTCACCCCGCGGTCCGGCCCGTGGTCACCTCTTGTCGGCCGGTACGCCGACGGCCGCGCAGACGGCACGCCACACGTCCTTCGCCTCCCAGCCGGCGTCCAGCGCCTCGCGTACCGTCCGGCCGCCGAGCTCCGCCATCACGTGGTCGCTCGCGAAGGACTCGGCGTAGGACCCACCGAAGTGGTCGGCCATCCGTTCCCAGAAAATCGTCAACCGCATGACGCCAGTATCCCGCTCCCAAGAGTGCAGCCCGCTCCGCAGGCCTTGTCACCGCGCTTTTCCGCCCTACGGTCGGAGCATGGCCGAAAATCCCCTCTCCTCCCCGTCCTCGACTCCCCTGGCGCGCGCCGAGCGTTTCATCTGGCTGACGGCCCGCGTCCTCGAACAGCGCCGGTTCGCCTACCACTTCCTGCGCGGTGGCCCGGACCAGGTCGAGACGGCCCTCATGGCGTACCTCAACGAGGACGGCGGCTACGGGCACGCGCTCGAACCGGATCTGCGCGGCCCGGTGAGCCAGCCGCTGCACACCGCGCACGGGCTGCGGGTCCTGGACTCCATCGGCCGCTGCGGCGGGCTGCGCGTGGAGCGGATCTGCCGGTACCTGACGGAGGTGTCGACGCACGACGGGGCGCTCCCCGCGATCCACCCGTCCCAGCACGGCTACCCCTCGGCGCCCTTCCTCCCGGTCGTGGGCTCCCCGCCGAGCGCGCTGCTGTCGACCGGGCCCGTGGTCGGTGTGCTGCACCGCAACCAGGTGTGGCACGCGTGGCTGTTCCGGGCCACCGAGTTCTGCTGGGCGGCCGTGGAGTCGCTCGACAAGCCCCGGCCGTACGAGATCGAGGCGGCCGTCGCCTTCCTCGACGGGGCCCCCGACCGCCCGCGCGCGGAGGCGGCGGCCGACCGGCTCGGACGGCTCGTCCGTGAGCAGCGGCTGGCCGTCCTGGACCCCGGCCGGCCGGCGGACGACCGGATCGCGGACGGGTACGCGCCCGGCGAGCTCCCGTACCCGCACGACTACGCGCGCGTGCCGGACTCGCTGGCCGCGCGCTGGTTCACGGACGTGGAGATGGCCCGCTCGCTCGACCGGCTCGGAGCCGACCAGCAGGAGGACGGCGGCTGGCCGGTCCGCCGGGACGCCTGGGCGCCCGGCTCGGTCCTGGAGGCGCGCCCGATCGCCACCGTCGAGGCACTGCGCACCCTCCGGGCACACGGCCGCGCGATCGGCTGACGGGCCAGGAGGGCCTGTACGGGGCTGCTGCGGGGCCGGTGTGCATGCGCCCGGCCCCGTGGGGGCGTCACCAGCCCAGGGCCCGGACCCCCGCCGTGACGACGACGGCGGCGCCCACGACGACCAGGAACGGGGCGCGCAGGACGAGCGCGACGGCGGCCGCGGCGAGCCCGGCGGCCCGGGCGTCCAGGACGAGTTCGCCGCCCGCGCTGAAGGTCTGCTGGGCCGTGAGCGCGGCGAGCAGCGCGACGGGGAGCAGGGCGGCGAGCCGCTGGACGAGCGGGCGCTCCAGGGCTCCGGCGGGCACGAGCAGGCCGGCCAGCTTCACGAGGTAGCACCCGGCGGCGGTGAGGGCGATCGCGATCCAGACGTTCATCGGGAGTCCTTCTCTCGTCCGGTGGGGGCCGTGCGCCGGCCCTGGGCCCAGAGCACGGCGGGCGCGGCGAGGGCGGCGGCGAGGACCGGGACGCCGGCGGGCAGGACGGGCAGCAGCCCGAGGCCGAGCAGGACGGCGATCCCGGCGGTGGCGCGCTCGGTGGCGGACTTCAGCATGGGGGCGAGCAGGGCCAGGAAGACGGCGGGTCCGGCGGCGTCGAGCCCCCAGGCCGCGGTGTCGCCGATCGCCTCGGCCCCGAGCGCCCCGAGGAGCGTGGTCACGTTCCACAGGACGTACAGGCTGATGCCGGTGACGGTGAAGCCGATCCGGGCGGCCCGGCGGGACGGCTGGGCGAGCGAGACGGCCGTGGTCTCGTCGATCACCCAGTGCGCGGCGAAGGGCCTGACGGCCTTCGGCAGGGCGAGGAGCTGGGAGAGCCGCAGTCCGTAGAAGGCGTTGCGGGTGCCCAGGAAGAAGGCGCCGGCGGCGGCCGTGAAGGGGTTGCCGCCCGCGGCGAGGGCGCCGACCAGGGCGAACTGCGAAGCGCCGGTGAAGACGAGCAGGCTGAGGACGCAGGTCTGGAGGACGCTGAGGCCGGAGCCCGCCGAGGTCACGCCGAAGGCGAACCCGGAGAGCCCGACGGCGACGCCGACCCCGAGCGCGTCGCGGACGACGGCCGCGTCGGGCTTGCCCGGGGAGCCGTCGCGTATGACGGGAGGAGCTGTCTGTTCTGCCACGTCAGGGACGGTACGGGGCGGGTGCGGCCGGGGTCTTGTACGTTCTTGCGGCACCCGTCCTCACCTCACAGGGCCCCGACGCCGGGCCGGGCCGCCGCCCCTACGCGCGCGTGCCTCCCCGCGGGGTCCCCCGTCCCGACCCCCGCGCGCGTTGGTACGCCCCCGGCGGCACCCCCACGCTGCGGGTGAAGTGGCGGCTGAGGTGCGACTGGTCGGTGAAGCCGACGGCGGCGGCCGCCTCCGCCGGGGGTGTGCCCGCGTCGAGGAGCTGCCGGGCCCGGCGTACGCGCGCGTCGGTGAGCCAGGTGTGCGGCGGCATCCCGTACGCCTCGCGGAAGGCGCGGAGCAGGGCGAACGGGCTGGTGCCGAGGTCGGAGGCGAGCCGCTCCAGGGTCGGCGGCCCGACCATCCCGGCCTGAAGGACCTCCCGCGCGCGTGCCGCGTTCCGGGCGCCCGCCGAGCGGGGCGGGAGCGGGGTGACGAGCCCGCCGTGGCTGCGCAGGAGCCGGGCGGTGACCAGGCGCAGCAGGCTGTCGGCGGCGAGCGCGTTGCCCTCCTCCGCGGCCCGGTGGACGCCGACGACGAGCTGCGCGGCGTACGGGTCGTCGACGACGGGCGAGGTGAAGCCGGCCTCGCCGCGCAGCGTGAGGATGTCGGCGGCGATCGACCGGACGATCTCCGCGTCGGGGTAGATCGTCCGGTAGGTCCAGCCCTCGGGCACGCCCGCGTGCCCGGTGTGCGGGGTGTCCGGGTTGACGAGGGCGATCTGTCCGGGCCCGGCGTGGACGAGCTCGTCGCGGGAGTGGAAGGCCTCGACGCCCTCGGTGATCGCGGCGAAGACGAAGGTCTCGTGGGTGTGCCGGGCGAAGGCCTTGTGGATGTAGTGGGCGTGCAGCAGGTCGACCCCGGGCAGCTCGGCGTACTGCCAGTACCGTGCCCGCTCCCCGCTCGCGCCGCCCCGCTCCGTACCCCTGGCCATTCCCCCATTCTGCGCCCCGCCGGCGCCCCGCGACGATCGGGATTCGCCCAGGTCCGGACGGTTGTCAGTGGTCGGGTGCACGATGGGGGGCATGGTCAGGTCCGCGCTCGACGAGTTCTCCCCCGCGACCCGCGGTTGGTTCACCGGGGCCTTCGCCGCGCCCACGGCGGCGCAGGAGGGCGCGTGGAAGGCCATCGGCGCGGGTTCCGACGTGCTCGTCGTCGCGCCGACGGGCTCGGGCAAGACGCTGGCGGCGTTCCTGGCCTCCCTGGACCGGCTCGCGTCCGCCCCTCCGCCCGCCGAGGCGAAGAAGCGCTGCCGTGTGCTGTACGTGTCGCCGCTGAAGGCCCTCGCCGTCGACGTCGAGCGGAACCTGCGCTCGCCGCTGACCGGCATCCGCCAGGAGTCGGTGCGGCTGGGGCTGCCCGAGCCGGACGTCCGGGTGGGGATCCGGTCCGGCGACACCCCCGCGGCCGAGCGCCGGGCGCTCGCGACCCGGCCGCCGGACATCCTGATCACCACGCCCGAGTCCCTGTTCCTGATGCTGACGTCCGCCACGCGCGAGGCCCTGACGGGCGTGGAGACGGTCATCCTGGACGAGGTCCACGCGGTCGCGGGCTCGAAGCGCGGCGCGCACCTGGCGCTCTCCCTGGAGCGGCTCGACGAGCTGCTGCCCCGTCCGGCGCGCCGGATCGGTCTGTCGGCCACGGTCCGGCCGGTCGACGAGGTGGCGCGCTATCTCTCCCCGGGGCGCGCGGTGGAGATCGTGCAGCCGCCGGCGGGCAAGGAGTTCGACCTGTCCGTCGTCGTCCCCGTCGAGGACATGGGTGAGCTGGGAGGCTCCCCGGCGTCCGAGGGGAAGGACGGCGGGGACAAACCGTCGATCTGGCCGCACGTCGAGGAGCGGATCGCCGATCTCGTCCAGTCCCATCGCTCCACGATCGTCTTCGCGAACTCCCGCCGACTCGCGGAGCGCCTGTGCAACCGGCTCAACGAGATCGCGTACGAGCGGGCGACCGGCGAGCCGTTGCCCGAGGGGGCTCCCCCGGCGCAGGTCATGGCGCAGTCGGGGGCGGCGCAGGGCGCCCCGCCGCTGCTCGCGCGGGCCCACCACGGTTCGGTGTCGAAGGAGCAGCGGGCCCAGGTGGAGGAGGACCTGAAGGCGGGCCGGCTGCCCGCCGTGGTGGCGACCTCCAGCCTGGAGCTGGGCATCGACATGGGAGCGGTCGACCTGGTGGTGCAGGTCGAGTCGCCGCCCTCGGTCGCCTCCGGGCTCCAGCGGGTGGGCCGGGCCGGGCACCAGGTCGGCGCCGTGTCGACGGGCGTGGTCTTCCCCAAGTACCGGGGCGACCTGGTGCAGGCGGCCGTGGTCACCGAGCGGATGCGTTCCGGCGCGATCGAGTCCATGCGGATCCCCGCCAATCCCCTGGACGTCCTCGCGCAGCAGCTGGTCGCGATGGTCGCGCTCGACACCTGGCAGGTGGACGACCTGCTCGCGGTGGTGCGCCGGGCGGCCCCGTTCTCGTCGCTGCCGGAGTCGGCGTTCACCGGGGTGCTGGACATGCTGGCCGGCCGCTACCCCTCGGACGCCTTCGCCGAGCTGCGCCCGCGGGTGGTGTGGGACCGGGTCGCCGGGACGGTCACGGGACGGCCGGGTGCGCAGCGGCTCGCGGTCACCTCGGGCGGCACGATCCCCGACCGCGGCCTGTTCGGCGTCTTCCTGGCGGGCTCGGACCCGAAGAAGGGCGGGGGCCGGGTCGGCGAGCTCGACGAGGAGATGGTGTACGAGTCGCGGGTCGGCGACGTCTTCACGCTCGGCACGACCTCCTGGCGGATCGAGGACATCACCCGGGACCGGGTGCTCGTCTCCCCCGCGCCCGGCACGCCGGGCCGACTGCCGTTCTGGAAGGGCGACCAGCTGGGCCGTCCGCTCGAACTGGGGCGGGCGGTGGGCGCGTTCCTCCGCGAGGTCGGCGCCCTCGGGGACGAGGACGCACGCCTGCGGCTGCTCGCCGCGGGCCTGGACGGCTGGGCCGCGGACAACGTCCTGGCGTACCTGAAGGAGCAGCGCGAGGCCTGCGGGCACGTGCCGGACGACCGGACGATCCTGGTCGAGCGCTTCCGCGACGAGCTCGGTGACTGGCGGGTCGTCATCCACTCGCCGTTCGGGGCACAGGTCCACGCCCCGTGGGCGCTGGCGCTCGGCGCGCGGCTCGCCGAGCGGTACGGCATGGACGCGCAGGTGATGCACGCGGACGACGGCATCGTGCTGCGCCTGCCGGACGCCGACCTGATGGGCCTGGACATGGGCCTGGACCTCCTGGACCACGAGCCGGTCGACCCCGGCCGGCACCTGGACACGACGTACGACCCGGACAAGGCGCCCGTCGGCGCGGCCGACGCCCTCTTCGACCGGGGTGAGATCGGGCAGATCGTCACCGACCAGGTGGGCGGCTCCGCGCTGTTCGCCTCCCGCTTCCGCGAGTGCGCCGCCCGCGCCCTGCTGCTGCCCAAGCGCAATCCCGGCAAGCGCACCCCGCTCTGGCAGCAGCGGCAGCGCGCGGCCCAGCTCCTCCAGGTGGCGAGCGAGTTCGGCTCGTTCCCGATCGTCCTGGAGGCCGTCCGCGAGTGCCTCCAGGACGTCTTCGACCTCCCGGGCCTCGAAGAGCTGATGGGGGACATCGAGTCCCGCCGCGTCCGCCTCGTCGAGGTCACCACCCCGGAGCCCTCCCCCTTCGCCCGCTCGCTCCTCTTCGGGTACGTGGCGCAGTTCCTGTACGAGGGCGACTCACCGCTCGCCGAGCGGCGGGCGGCCGCGCTCTCCCTGGACTCCCGGCTGCTCGCGGAGCTCCTCGGCCAGGCGGAGCTGCGGGAGCTGCTCGACCCCGAGGTCCTTGCGGAGCTGGAGCGGGAGCTCCAGTGGCTGACGGAGGACCGCCGGATCAAGGACGTGGAGGGCGTCGCCGACCTGCTGCGGGTCCTGGGCCCGCTGACGGACGAGGAGCTGGCCGAGCGGGGCGCCGAGGCGGGCTGGGCGCCCGAGCTCGAGGCGGCCCGCCGCGCGATCAGGGTGCGGATCGGCGGCCGGGACCACTGGGCGGCGATCGAGGACGCGGGCCGGCTCCGGGACGCCCTGGGCACGGCCCTGCCGGTAGGCGTCCCCGAGGCCTTCACCGAGCCGGTCAAGGACCCGCTGGGCGACCTGCTCGCACGCCACGCACGCACGCACGGCCCGTTCACCTCCTCGCAGGCCGCCCACCGCTTCGGCCTCGGCGCGGCCGTCACGGACGGCGCGCTCCAGCGTCTCGCCGCCTCGGGCAGGGTCGTCCAGGGCGAGTTCCACCCCTCCGGCATCGGCCAGGAGTGGTGCGACGCGACGGTCCTGCGGCGGCTGCGGCGCCGCTCCCTGGCGGCCCTGCGCCACGAGCTGGAGCCGGTGCCGCCGGCGGCCCTCGCCACGTTCCTGCCGCAGTGGCAGCACCTGGGGAGCAACAGCCTGCGCGGCATCGACGGCCTCGCGCGCGCGATCGAGCAGCTCCAGGGCGCGCCGGTGCCGGCCTCGGCCCTGGAGAAGCTGATCCTGCCGTCCCGGGTCCGGGACTACTCACCGGCGCTGCTCGACGAGCTGACGACGACCGGCGAGGTCGTGTGGGCGGGCGCGGGCTCGCTCCCGGGCAAGGACGGCTGGGTCTCGCTCTACCTCGCGGACGCGGCCCCCCTGCTCCTCCCGCCCGCACATCCCCTGGAGCTGTCGGCCCTCCACGAGTCGGTACTGGCGGCCCTCTCCGGCGGATACGGCCTGTTCTTCCGGCAGATCGCCGACCAGATCCGGGCCACCACCCACCCGGACGCCACCGATCCGCAGCTCGCCGACGCCCTCTGGGACCTGGCGTGGTCGGGCCGGCTCACCAACGACACCCTGGCCCCGCTGCGCGCGCTCCTCGGTTCGGGCCGTACGGCGGGCTCCACGGCGCACCGCGCGCGGCGCACGATCCCGCGCGGCCGGTACGGCACGCTGACCGCCGCGGCACGCCCCGCCTCCCGGACGGGTCCGCCGACGGTCTCGGGCCGCTGGTCGACGCTGCCGCCGATCGAACCGGAGCCGACGCACCGGGCGCACGCCCTGGCCCGCACGCTCCTGGACCGGCACGGCGTGGTCACCCGGGGCGCGGTGGCCGCCGAGGGAGTGGAGGGCGGTTTCTCGGCCACGTACCGGATCCTGGCCGCCTTCGAGGACAGCGGGCAGGCCCGGCGCGGCTACGTCGTGGAGGGGCTCGGCGCGGCCCAGTTCGCGATGGACGGGGCGGTGGACCGGCTGCGGGCGGCCGCGACGGCCCGCGACCGCGGCGCGGAGGCGGCGGCGGGCCCGCGGGCCCTGGTCCTGGCGGCGGCCGACCCGGCGAACGCCTACGGCGCGGCCCTCCCCTGGCCCGAGCCGCCGACGGGCGCCGGGCACAAGCCGGGCCGCAAGGCGGGCGCGATGGTGGTCCTGGTCGACGGCGAGCTGGCGCTCTACATGGAGCGCGGCGGCAAGACGCTCCTCTCCTGGCCGACGGACCCGGAGGACCCGTCCCTGCGGGTGGCGGCGGAGGCGCTGGCGGATGCGGCGAGGGCGGGCACGCTGGGCACGGTGACGGTGGAGCGCATCAACGGCGCGACGTCCCTGACGTCCCCCCTGTCCCACCCCCTGGAATCGGCCGGCTTCCTGGCCACCCCCAGAGGCCTCCGCCTCCGCCCCTGACCCCCGCGGGGCCGCACAATGGACCCGTGCCCGAAGGAGACACCGTCTGGCAGGCGGCCCGGCGCCTGCACACCGCACTCGCCGGTCGGGTTCTGACCCGCGCGGATCTCCGCGTGCCCCGGTTCGCGACCGCCGATCTCACCGGGCGGACGGTCCTCGACGTCACCCCGCGCGGCAAGCACCTGCTGGCGCGGATCGAGGGCGGGCTGACCCTCCACTCGCATCTGCGGATGGACGGTGCCTGGCGGGTGTACGCCACCGGGGAGCGCCCGCGCGGCGGCCCGGAGCACCAGATCCGGGCGATCCTCGGGAACGCCGCGTTCACCGCGTACGGCTACCGACTCCCCGTCCTGGAGCTGATCCGTACCGCCGAGGAGTCCCGCGCCGTCGGCCACCTGGGCCCGGACCTGCTCGGCCCGGACTGGGATCCGGAGGAGGCCGTGCGGCGGCTCGGCGAAGACCCGGAGCGTCCCCTCGGCGAGGCCCTTCTCGACCAGCGCAACCTCGCCGGCATCGGCAACGTGTACAAGTCGGAACTGGCCTTCCTCGCCGCCGTCACCCCCTGGTTCCCGGTCGGCGAGCTCGCCCCGGACGTCCCGGCCCGCCTGGTCGCCACGGCCCATCGCCTGCTCGACGCGAACAAGGACCGTCCGGACCGGCGCACCACGACCACGCGCCGGCCGGGCACCCCGCTCCACGTCTACGGCCGCGAGGGCCGGCCCTGCCTCCGCTGCGGCACACCGATCCGCAAGGCGGAGCTCGGCGACCGCGTCACGTACTGGTGCCCCGGCTGCCAGCGGGGCCCCGACGGAAGCCCCGACGAAGCCGCCACCAACAATTGACGACCCGTCAGATACAGTCGTACGGTCCGGACATGACGTCGACGACGACCACTCTCCCGGCATACGACCTGACCGGCCGCACCGCGTTCGTCACGGGCGCCGCGAGCGGCATCGGCCGCGCCACCGCGGCTCTCCTCGCGAGGGCCGGCGCCACCGTCCACTGCGCCGACCGCGACGAGAAGGGCCTCGAGGAGACCGCGGCGCTGATCGCCCTGCAGGGCGGCACCGCGCACACCCACCCCCTGGACGTCACCGACCGGCCCGCCCTCGCAGCGGCCGTCCGCGCCACCGGCCCCCTCCACGTCATGGCCGCCATCGCCGGGATCATGCACACGAGCAGCGTCCTGGACACCCGGGACGAGGACCTCGACCGCGTCCTCGCGGTCAACTTCAAGGGCGTGCTGTACGCGTGCCAGGAAGCGGCCCGTTCGATGATCGCCTCCGGCGTCCCCGGCTCGATCGTGACGATGGCCTCGGGTGCGATGGACACCGCGAGCCCGGGCCTGCTCTGCTACAGCGTCACGAAGGCGGCCGTCGTCCAGTTGACGAAGACCCTGGCGACGGAGGCGGGCCCGCACGGCATCCGGGTCAACGCGGTCGCCCCGGGCTGGATCCGCACCCCGATGACGGACCGCCACGAGCCGGCCGCCCAACTGCAGGCCGAGGCCGCGATGGTCCGCCACTCTCCGCTGGGGCGGGTCGGCGAGGCCGAGGACATCGCGCACGCGGTCCTGCATCTCGCCTCCGACGCCTCCGCGTTCACGACCGGCCAGATCCTCCGCCCCAACGGCGGCGTCGCGATGCCCTGGTGACGCCCCGGGCCACCGATCGTCGCGCCCAGGTGACCGAAGAGGCCGCCGCTCCATAAGGGGTCCGCCGCCCCGACGACGCCGCCACGTGCACCGGCAGCAGACTCAGCCCCCAGCCGCCCGCGGCCACCGCCCCCTCGACCGGCCCGGTCTCGCCCGGCACGAGCAGCAGGCGCAGCACCGCCCACCACCAGAGCCCCCCGGCCGCGAGGCCGCACGCCAGCAGCGCGAGCGTCACCAGCGGAACCCGTCGCCGTACCATGGCCGCCTCCTGCGGTCGACGCTAGACCGGCAGGATCACCCTGCGGGAGGGCGCACCGGTGGCAGCACCGGCGCACACGGCCCGGTCGGACGTCCCTCCCACCATGGCACGCCACCCCGGAACCCGGCATCTCAGAGAAAGGCAGAGGAATCGGCCGAAGCCTCCGGGAACGAGAAAAGCCCCGGTCAGCGCCCCGTGAACAGGGCACCGACCGGGGCTTCGCCCCACTTCGGTTCAGGCAGCGACGACGTCCACCGCTTCCGCGGGCGCCTTGATGGTCACCCGCCCGGTGGGCACACCGGCCACCGACGTCACCGACACCGAATTGAGCATCGGGCGTACCGGCGTCGGCACCGGTTCGCTCGCCGCTGCCGACTCGGCCAGTTCGGCCAGCGACAGCTCGTCGCTCACTTCGCGCATGAGCTCGGACATCCGTACGTCCAGCGCGTCGCAGATCGCGGAGAGCAGCTCGGAGGAAGCCTCCTTCTGCCCCCGCTCCACCTCGGAGAGATAGCCGAGCGAGACTCGGGCCGACGAGGAGACTTCGCGCAGAGTACGGCCCTGGCGCTGGCGCTGCCGACGCAGCACGTCACCCAGCAGGCGACGGAGCAGAATCATCGGTGGCTCCCTCCTCGGACCGCGTAGCCGCATCCTTCACGCCCCACCGTACCGCCTCGCGCTGCGGCCGTGCGGGGAGCGATGTCGTGTTCACTCAGGGCTGCAAACATCAATTCCCCCCGTTGTGTTCCGTATCCTGTGCCCGCGCATTTCCCGAGAGTTCCTCATGGAGCAGTTCCAGCACGCTCCGTACGCTCTCTCTACGGATTTCCGTACGATCGCCGTTCAACCTCAACGACACCACTTTCCCGGCGCGGGCGCTCGTCGCGGCCGGTCCCGCGACCGCCACGTAGACGGTGCCGACGGGCTGCCCGTCCTGTTCCGTGGGGCCGGCGACCCCGGTCGTCGAGATGCCCCAGTCGGCGCCGAGCCGGTCCCGTACACCCGCCGCCATCTGCAGCGCGACCTCGGGATCGACCGCTCCGCGCTCCGCGAGCAGGGCCGCGTCGACGCCCAGGAGCTCCTGTTTGAGGGCCGTCGCGTAGGCGGTGACCGACCCCAGGAAGGACACCGAGGAACCGGGCGTTCCGGTGATCTCGGCGGCCACCAGACCGCCCGTGAGGGACTCCGCGGCGGCCAGCGTCTGATCACGCTCCGCGAGCAGCGCCAGCACCCGGGCGGCCTCGGTCATCGGGTCGCCGTCTCCGACCGCGCGGCCGCCCGCTCCGCCGCGAGCCCCTTGCGCCGCAGGACGATCGCCTGGCGTACGTAGTCCAGACCGGTGACGACCGTCAGCACGACGGCCACCGCCATCACCCAGAAGCGGAGGGTTGCCAGCCCCCCGGTGAGCATCAGGACGTACATGCCCACGGCGGTGCCCTGGGCGAGCGTCTTCATCTTGCCGCCGCGGCTGGCGGGGATGACCCCGTGCCGGATGACCCAGAACCGCATCAGCGTGATGCCGAGCTCACGGGCCAGGATGACCCCCGTCACCCACCAGGGCAGGTCCCCGAGCAGGGACAGCGAGACGAGTCCGGCGGCCATGATCGCCTTGTCCGCGATCGGGTCGGCGATCTTCCCGAAGTCGGTGACCAGGTTGTACGACCGGGCGAGGTGCCCGTCGAAGACGTCCGTGATCATGGCCACCGCGAACGCGGCCCAGGCCCAGGCCCGCCACGCCGGGTCGTGCCCGCCGTCCTGGAACAGCAGGATCACGAAGCCCGGCACGAGCACGAGCCGGATCATGGTGAGGATGTTGGCGATGTTCCACAGGCTGGCCTGGTTGACGGCCGCCGCGCCCAGCTTGCCGCGGGGCGCCGGCCTTCCGGTCCCGCCCGTCGCGGATGCCGGGACTCCGGTCATCTGCCCGCCTCCTCGAAAAGACACTCGGCCACCAGGTCGACGCCCTCCGTGCCGACGACCTTCGCACTGACCATACGGCCCACGGCCAGGCCGGGGCTCGTACCGTCGGACGTGGTGAGGACCACTTGCCCGTCGGTCTCGGGCGCCTGGTGGGCGGCGCGGCCGATCCAGCCGTCCTCCTCGTCGAAGGACTCGACGAGTACTTCCAGGGTCTCTCCGAGGCGCTCCTCCGCGCGCTGCGCGGTGAGCTCCTCGGCGAGCCGGGAGAGGTGGGCGAGCCGCTCGTCGACGACCTCCTGGTCGAGCTTGTGCTCGTACGTGGCGGCCTCGGTGCCGTCCTCGTCGGAGTAGCCGAAGACGCCGATGGCGTCGAGGCGCGCGTGGGTGATGAAGCGTTCCAGCTCGGCGAAGTCCGCCTCGGTCTCGCCGGGGAAGCCGACGATGAAGTTGGACCGGGCACCGGCCGTGGGCGCCTTGGAGCGGATGGTCTCCAGGAGCTCCAGGAAGCGGTCGGTGTCGCCGAAGCGGCGCATGGCCCGCAGCACGTCCGGGGCGCTGTGCTGGAAGGACAGGTCGAAGTAGGGGACGACCTTCTCGGTCGACGTGAGGACGTCGATCAGGCCGGGGCGCATCTCGGCGGGCTGGAGGTAGCTGACGCGGACGCGCTCGACGCCGTCCACGGAGGCCAGCTCGGGCAGCAGGCCCTCCAGGAGCCGGATGTCGCCGAGGTCCTTGCCGTACGAGGTGTTGTTCTCGGAGACCAGCATGATCTCCTTCACGCCCTGCTCGGCGAGCCAGCGCGTCTCGTTCAGCACGTCCGAGGGACGGCGGGAGACGAAGGAGCCGCGGAAGGAGGGGATGGCGCAGAAGGAACAGCGGCGGTCGCAGCCGGAGGCCAGCTTCACGGAGGCGACGGGGCTGGTGTCCAGACGGCGGCGCAGGGGGGCGCGGGGGCCGGAGGCCGGTGCGATCCCCTCGGGGAGGTCGGCGGGGGCCTCGGCGGTGTCGCCGTGTCCCGGCAGGGCCACGGCCGCGGCGGCCTCCTGGCGCTCCACGGGCGACAGCGGCAGCAGCTTGCGCCGGTCACGCGGGGTGTGGGCCTCGACACTGCCACCGCTGAGGATGGTCTGGAGGCGGTTGGAGATGTCGGCGTAGTCGTCGAAGCCGAGGACCCCGTCGGCCTCCGGGAGGGCCTCGGCGAGCTCCTTGCCGTAGCGCTCGGCCATGCAGCCGACGGCGACGACGGCCTGGGTCTTGCCGTGGTCCTTCAGATCATTGGCTTCGAGGAGGGCGTCGACGGAGTCCTTCTTGGCGGCCTCGACGAATCCACAGGTGTTGACGACGGCTACGTCCGCGTCCTCGGCGTTCTCGACGAGCTCCCAGCCGTCCGCTGCCAAGCGGCCTGCGAGCTCCTCCGAGTCCACCTCGTTACGGGCGCAGCCAAGAGTGACAAGGGCGACGGTACGGCGTTCGGGCATGGACTCAAGACTACTTCGTCCCGGCCGTTCCCCTGTCGCGCAGGGTTCACCTGCGCGACAGGGGTCACATCACGGGCCGGGCGGCGGGCCTCAGCCGGCCTCGGGGTCGCCCTTGGTGTAGCTGAGTCGCTCGACCTGGCCGGATTCGAACTTGTCGGCGAGCTTCTTGCCGTTCACGTAGAGCTCGATCGCGCCGGCGTTGCCGAGGACCAGGTCCACGCGCTCGTCGTCCTGGAAGGTCTTGGACTCGCCCTTGAGGAGGAGCCCGTCGAAGAGCAGCTTGCCGTCGTGCGCCTTGGCCGAGATCCAGCTCTTGTCGTCGATCGCGGAGAGCTTGACCGTGACCTTGTCCTGCGGAACCGCGGCGATCGCGCTCTCGGTGGGCTTGGGCGCGGCGGGCTTGGCCGGCTTCGGCTTGGCCGCGGACGTCGCCTTCTCCGGGGCGGGAGCCGGGCCGCCGTCGGCCACGGTGGTCCCGTTCGGGGCGTCGTTCCCGTTGAACATGGTGAAGCCGACGAAACCGACGACGGCGACGATGGCCGCCACCATCGCGGCGGTCCAGTTGGGCCGGCGCGGCTCGGGGCGGATGCGTTCCGCCTCGAAGAGCGGGGCGGCCGGAGTGGGCGCGGGACGGCCACCGTGCTCGGCGTCGTACTGCTCGATCAGCGCAGCCGGATCGAGGCCGACGGCGCGCGCGAGGGTACGGATGTGGCCGCGGGCGTAGACGTCGCCGCCACAGCGCGAGAAGTCGTCCTCCTCGATCGCGTGCACGATCGGAATCCGGACACGGGTGGAGGCACTGACCTCTTCGACGGTGAGACCGGCGGCGATTCGGGCCTGCTGGAGAGCGCGACCGATCGAGTCCCGGTCGTCTGCCGGGAAGGTCCGGTCGTCTTCGGGGGAGTTGCCGATGGACACGAGAGCGCCTTTCGAGCGTGTAGCCACCTGCTGGACATTCAGTCTATGGGTGGTACGAAAGGGTGGGGCAACCGGGCGGGTGCTGTTTGTACGCCATGAGGCTGGGACATCCTTCTGTCCCTTCCTCCAACTTGACGTACGGCCAGGGGAAACGGTTGCCCACCGTTCCCTTACGAGTGAGTCTCGGCCCGGTCTCGAACCGGGAACCCGGCCCCGTCCCGGTCGGGCACCCGACCCGGTCCTGACCGGGTACCCGCCCGCGGAGGAGCCACACCCGCTACTCCCCCGACTCCCCCCGGATCACGGCCAGGACCCCGTCCAGCTCGTCCGGCTTCACGAGCACGTCCCGCGCCTTCGACCCCTCGCTCGGTCCGACGATGTTCCTCGACTCCATCAGGTCCATCAGGCGGCCGGCCTTCGCGAAGCCCACGCGGAGCTTGCGCTGGAGCATCGAGGTGGAGCCGAACTGGGTGGAGACGACCAGTTCGGCGGCCTGGCACAGCAGGTCGAGGTCGTCGCCGATGTCCTCGTCGATCTCCTTCTTCTGCTTGCTGCCGACGGTGACGTCGTCCCGGAAGACGGGCGTCATCTGGTCCTTGCAGTGCTGCACGACGGCCGCGACCTCGGCCTCGGTGACGAACGCGCCCTGCATGCGGATGGGCTTGTTCGCGCCCATCGGCAGGAAGAGCCCGTCGCCCTTGCCGATGAGCTTCTCTGCGCCGGGCTGGTCGAGGATGACGCGGCTGTCGGCGAGCGAGGAGGTGGCGAAGGCGAGCCGCGAGGGCACGTTCGCCTTGATCAGGCCGGTCACGACGTCCACGGACGGCCGCTGGGTGGCAAGCACGAGGTGGATGCCGGCGGCGCGGGCCAACTGGGTGATGCGGACGATCGAGTCCTCGACGTCGCGCGGGGCGACCATCATCAGGTCGGCGAGCTCGTCGACGATCACCAGGAGGTACGGGTACGGGTTGAGCTCCCGCTCGCTGCCCTCGGGCAGTTTGATCTTGCCGTCCCGGATGGCCTGGTTGAAGTCGTCGATGTGCCGGTAGCCGAAGGCGGCCAGGTCGTCGTAGCGCAGGTCCATCTCGCGCACCACCCACTGGAGGGCCTCGGCGGCCTTCTTGGGGTTGGTGATGATCGGGGTGATCAGGTGCGGGATGCCCTCGTAGGCGGTGAGCTCGACCCGCTTGGGGTCGACGAGCACCATCCGGACGTCCTCGGGGGTCGCTCTTATCATCACCGAGGTGATGAGGCAGTTGATGCACGAGGACTTTCCTGAGCCGGTGGCACCGGCGACCAGGATGTGCGGCATCTTCGCGAGGTTGGCCATCACGTAGCCGCCCTCGACGTCCTTGCCGAGCGCGACCAGCATCGGGTGGTCGTCGTCACCGTCCGCGAGCCGCAGCACGTCGCCGAGGTTGACCATCTCGCGGTCGCTGTTCGGGATCTCGATGCCGACCGCGGACTTGCCGGGGATCGGCGAGATGATCCGTACGTCGGGCGAGGCAACGGCGTAGGCGATGTTCTTGGCCAGTGCCGTGATCTTCTCGACCTTCACGGCGGGGCCGAGCTCGACCTCGTACCGCGTGACCGTCGGGCCGCGGGTGAAGCCCGTGACGTCGGCGTCCACCTTGAACTCGGTGAAGACGTTCGTCAGCGCCGCCGCGACGGCGTCGTTGACCGCGCTGCGGGTCTTGCCGGGGCCGCCCCGCTCCAGGTGGTCGAGCGAGGGCAGGGAGTACGTGATGTCACCCGCGAGCTGGAGCTGCTCGGCCCGGGGCGGCAGGTCGGTCGGCTCGGGAGCCGGCTTCGTCAGATCCGGTACGGCCCCGCCGGAGCGGCCTCCCCCACGGGCCGGCGGCACGGGCGCGGCCTTCTCGACGGCCTCGGAAGCCGAGGCGGCGGCTTCGGAGGCGGCCAGGGCCGCGTTCCGCTCGGCGGTGACGTCCTTGGTCAGGTCGGCGACGATCGGCGAGGGCGGCATGCCGTTCAGCACGGCGCCGTCGAGCGCCGCGGCGGCCGCCGCGGCGACGTCCACCGGGTCCAGGCCGGAGTCGGGGTCGACCCGCCCGGAGCTGCGCCGGGAGGAGCGCCCGCGCCGCTCCAGCGTCTCCGCCTCGGCCCGGTCCACGTCGTACGGCTCCGACGGCCCGGCCGAGCGGCGCCGGACCGGCCGCGCCGGTCGCGGTCCCGCGTCCCGCCACTCCTCGTCGTACCCCTCGTGGCCCGGGTGCCCCGCGTACTCCTCGGCCTCCGCCGGGTCGTCCGGGAGCTCGACGATGCCCAGCTTCGCGCCGAGCAGCCGCAGTCGCTGCGGGATCGCGTTGACCGGGGTGGCGGTGACCACGAGCAGCCCGAAGACGGTGAGCAGCACCAGCATCGGGACGGCGAGGACCTCGCCCATCATGAAGACGAGGGGCTGGGACGCGGCCCAGCCGATGAGCCCGCCGGCGTCCTGCATGGCCGCGCTGCCGTCGCCGCGCCCCGGGGAACCGCAGGCGATGTGCACCTGGCCGAGGATGCCGACGACGAGCGCGGAGAGGCCGATGCTGATCCGGCCGCTGGCCTCGGGCTTCTCCGGGTAGAGGATGAGCCGGATGCCGATACCGCCGAGCAGCAGCGGGACGAGCAGGTCGAGCCGGCCGAAGGATCCGGTCACGAGCATCTCGACGAGGTCGCCGACCGGACCGCGCAGGTTGGACCAGGTGCCGGCGGCGACGATCAGCGCGAGGCCGAGGAGGAGCAGCGCGAGCCCGTCCTTGCGGTGGGCGGGGTCGAGACCCTTGGCCCCGCGCCCTATCCCCCGGAGCATCGCCCCGATGCCGTGGGCGAGGCCGAGCCAGGCGCCGCGCGCCAGCCGGTAGACGCCTCCGGTCGGGGACGGCGCGGGGCGGGGCGGGGCCTTCTTCGCGGCGGTCTTCCGCGCGGGCGCGCGCTTGGCGGGCGCGGCCTTCTTGGCCGGCGCCTTCTTCGCGGGCGGCTTGGCGGGGGCTTTCGCGGGCGCCGCTTTCTTCGCGGCGCCCGTCGTCCGGCCGGCGCGCGGTTTTGCGGTGCCCGCCGTGCCCTGGGAACCCTTGCCGGACGTACGTGAAGCCATGGTGCCGAGGTTACCGGTGTGGACAGGGGTGTGGGGAGCGCCCGTCCGCCTCACCCGTTCGTGTCGTCCCTGCCGTGGCGCGACGCTGACGCCGCATCACGGCGATTCCCGCCACGGCGGACGCACGATGACGGTGCGTCAGCTCTGGGCGGGCAGGGTCGGCGCGGCACCCGTACCCGGTTCGAGGGCGTCGAGCGCCCTGCGCAGCCCGGTGAGCTTGCGCTCCAGATGCGCGGCGGTGGCGACGGCCGCCGCGTCGGCGGAGTCGTCGTCGAGCTGCTTCGACAGGGCCTCGGCCTGCTCCTCGACGGCCGCGAGCCGGGCGGAGAGCTCGGCGAGCAGTCCGGCGGACTCCTTGCCGTGACCGCCCTCGCCGCCGCCCTCCAACTGCAGCCGCAGCAGAGCGGCCTGCTCGCGCAGCTTGCAGTTCTTCATGTAGAGCTCGACGAAGACGGAGACCTTGGCGCGCAGCACCCACGGGTCGAAGGGCTTGGAGATGTAGTCGACCGCCCCGGCCGCGTACCCCCGGAAGGTGTGGTGGGGGCCGTGGTTGATGGCGGTGAGGAAGATGATCGGGATGTCCCGGGTCCGCTCGCGCCGCTTGATGTGGGCGGCGGTCTCGAAACCGTCCATGCCCGGCATCTGGACGTCGAGCAGGATGACCGCGAAGTCGTCCGTCAACAGCGCCTTGAGCGCTTCCTCCCCGGACGATGCCCGCACCAGCGTCTGATCGAGCGCGGAGAGAATGGCCTCCAGCGCCAGCAGATTCTCCGGCCGGTCATCGACCAGGAGGATCTTGGCCTTCTGCACCATGCCCCGTCCTCCTCGTCCCGGCAACGGCTCTCCCCGGTCCCCCGAACCGGGGGAAGCACCGGGCGCCGCCCCAGAAGACGACTCCCTAGCGCCGTCCGTCCTTGTGCCGGTCATCGTAGCCGCACCCCGCCCGTCGCCACACCCTGTCACCGCGATGTCACTGTGCACAGACGAGAAACGCGGTGGGAGACCAGAAGGTTCCCCGTATGCCGCCCTCTCACACGCCCACGGCGACACTCCGCCGGCGTGCGGGGGCGGAGCACGAAGCTCCGCCCCGACAGGGCCCCGGAGTCACTCCCCCCGCATCCACTGCTCCATGACGGTCAGCAGGTGATCGGGGTCGACCGGCTTCGTCACGTAGTCCGAGGCACCGGACTCGATCGCCTTCTCCCGGTCGCCCTTCATCGCCTTCGCCGTCAGCGCGATGATCGGCAGCCCCGCGAACTGCGGCATGCGCCGGATCGCGGTCGTCGTCGCGTACCCGTCCATCTCCGGCATCATGATGTCCATCAGCACGACCGTCACGTCGTCGTGCTGCTCCAGGACCTCGATGCCCTCCCGCCCGTTCTCGGCGTAGAGCACCGCGAGCCCGTGCTGCTCCAGGACGCTGGTGAGCGCGAAGACGTTGCGGATGTCGTCGTCGACGATGAGCACCTTCTCACCGGAGAAGTTGAAGGTACGGCGCGGCTCGGCCTCCGGCTCCTCCCGGCCCGCCTCCGGCTGACCGAACTGCCCGGGGACCGTGCCCCGCCCCCCGGTCGCCTCCGCCGCGGCCTTCCGCCGGTGCCGGAACAGTGCCCCGGCCCCGGACCGCGCCTCCGTCCGTACGGGCGGCGGCGGGAAGTGCGGGAACGGGTGGACGGCCCCGGCCGTCCCCTCCTCGGCCCCCTGCTGCGGGTCCTCGGCGTCCTGCGCACCCTGCCCGTATCCGCTCGACGGCAGCTCCGTCGGGCTCAGCGGCAGATAGAGCGTGAACGTCGAACCGCGGCCGGGCTCGCTCGCGGCGAAGATCTCGCCGCCGAGCAGCCGCGCGATCTCCCGGCTGATCGAGAGGCCCAGACCCGTACCGCCGTACTTCCGGCTGGTCGTGCCGTCGGCCTGCTTGAACGCCTCGAAGATGACCCGCATCTTGCTCGCCGCGATCCCGATGCCGGTGTCGGTGACCGAGAAGGCGATCAGGTCGGCCTCCGGGTCGCGCAGCGAACCGGCCTCCAGGAGCTGCTCGCGGATCGACTGCGGCACGTCCGCGCCGGCCGGCCGGATCACCAGCTCCACCGCGCCCGTGTCGGTGAACTTCACCGCGTTGGACAGCAGGTTGCGCAGGACCTGGAGCAGCCGCTGCTCGTCGGTGTGGAGCGTGGCGGGCAGCTCGGGCGAGACCCGCACCGAGAAGTCGAGCCCCTTCTCCGCCGTGAGCGGGCGGAACGTCGCCTCCACGTAGTCGACGAGCTGGACGAGCGCGATACGGGTCGGCGAGACGTCCATCTTGCCCGCCTCGACCTTCGACAGGTCGAGGATGTCGTTGATCAGCTGGAGCAGGTCCGAGCCCGCGCCGTGGATGGTCTCGGCGAACTCGACCTGCTTCGGCGTCAGGTTGGTCTCGGCGTTGTCGGCGAGCAACTTGGCCAGGATCAGCAGCGAGTTGAGCGGGGTGCGCAGCTCGTGCGACATGTTGGCGAGGAACTCCGACTTGTACCGCATGGAGACGGCGAGCTGTTCCGCGCGCTCCTCCAGGACCTGCCGGGCCTCCTCGATCTCGGTGTTCTTCACCTCGATGTCGCGGTTCTGCCGGGCGAGCAGTTCGGCCTTCTCCTCCAGCTCCAGGTTGGAGCCCTGGAGTTCCTTCTGCCGGTGCTCCAGCTCGGCCGACCGCTCCTTGAGCTGCTCGGTGAGCTCCTGCGACTGCTGGAGCAGCACCTCGGTCTTGGTGTTGACGCTGATGGTGTTGACCGTCGTCGCGATGAGCTCGGCGAGCTGGTTGAGGAAGTCCCGCTGGATCTGCGTGAACGGCTGGAAGGACGCCAGCTCGATCACGCCGAGGACCTTGCCCTCGAAGAGGACCGGCAGCACGATCACATGCGCGGGCGCGGCCTCGCCGAGTCCCGACGAGATCTTCAGATAGCCCGGCGGCACGTTGACCTGGATGGTCCGCTTCTCCTCCGCCGCCGTCCCGATGAGGGTCTCCCCGGGCCGGAACGAGGTCGGCATGGACCCGGCGGAGTATCCGTAACTCCCGCGCATCCGCAGCTCGTACGAGCCGTCGCCCTCGCCCACGAGTTCGGCGTCGCTGTGCGCGGAGCCCGTCGGCATGGCCACGAAGAAGGCGCCGTGCTGGGCCGAGACGACCGGGGTCAGCTCGCTCATGATGAGCGAAGCCACGTCGTCCAGGTCCCGCCGGCCCTGCATGAGGCCGGAGATGCGGGCCAGGTTGCCCTTGAGCCAGTCCTGCTCCTCGTTGGCGAGGGTGGTGTCGCGCAGGTTGGCGATCATGGTGTTGATGTTCTCCTGGAGGGCCTGGATCTCGCCCGCCGCGTCGACACCGTCGATCTTGAGGTTGAGGTCGCCGCGGGTCACCGCCGTGGCGACGGCCGCGATCGCCCGCACCTGCCGGGTCAGGTTCCCGGCCATCTCGTTCACGGACTCCGTCAGGTCCCGCCAGGTGCCGTCCACGTCGCGGACCCGGGCCTGACCGCCCAGCTGGCCGTCCGTACCCACCTCGCGGGCGACGCGGGTGACCTCCTCGGCGAAGTTCGACAGCTGGTCGACCATCGTGTTGATGGTGCTCTTCAGCTCCTGGATCTCACCGCGCGCGTCGATGTCGATCTTCTTGGTGAGGTCGCCCTTGGCGATGGCGGTGGTGACGGCGGCGATCTGGCGCACCTGGCCGGTGAGGTTGTCGGCCATGCCGTTCACCGAGTCCGTCAGGTCCCGCCAGGTCCCCGACACCCCGGGCACCCGCGCCTGGCCGCCGAGGATGCCGTCCGTGCCCACCTCGCGGGCCACTCGGGTCACCTCGTCGGCGAACGAGGACAGCGTCGTCACCATCGTGTTGACGGTGTCGGCGAGTTCGGCGACCTCGCCGCGCGCCTCGACGGTGACCTTCTTCGTCAGGTCGCCGTTGGCGACGGCCGCGGAGACCCGGGAGATGTTCCGCACCTGGCTGGTCAGGTTGTTGGCCATCAGGTTGACGTTGTCGCTGAGGTCCTTCCACGTACCCGTGACACCGCGCACGCGTGCCTGACCGCCGAGGATGCCCTCCGTACCCACCTCGCGGGCCACGCGCGTGACCTCGTCGGCGAAGTTCGACAGCTGGTCGACCATCGTGTTGACGGTCGTCACCAGCTCCAGGATCTCGCCCTTGGCGTCGACCGTGATCTTCTTCGACAGGTCGCCCATGGCGACCGCCGTGGTGACCTCGGCGATGTTCCGCACCTGGATGGTGAGGTTGTTCGCCATGAAGTTCACCGACTGGGTGAGGTCCTTCCAGGTGCCGGAGACCCCCTGCACCTCGGCCTGACCGCCCAGGATGCCCTCGGTGCCCACCTCGCGGGCCACCCGGGTCACCTGCTCCGCGAAGTTCGAGAGCTGGTCGACCATCGTGTTGAGGGTGTTCTTCAGCTCCAGGATCTCGCCGCGCGCGTCCACGTCGATCTTCTGCGACAGGTCGCCCCGCGCCACCGCGGTCGCGACCTGTGCGATGTTGCGGACCTGGGTGGTGAGGTTGCCGGCCATGCCGTTCACCGAGTCCGTCAGATCACGCCACACACCGGCCACGCCCGGCACCTGCGCCTGACCGCCGAGCCGCCCGTCCGTGCCCACCTCGCGGGCCACCCGGGTCACCTGGTCCGCGAAGGCGGAGAGCTGGTCGACCATCGTGTTGATGGTGTTCTTCAGCTCCAGGATCTCGCCGCGCGCGTCCACGTCGATCTTCTGCGACAGGTCGCCCCGCGCCACGGCCGTCGTCACCTGCGCGATCTGCCGCACCTGCGAGGTCAGGTTGCCGGCCATGAAGTTCACGGAGTCCGTGAGCTCGCGCCAGCGCCCGGACACGCCGTCCACCCGCGCCTGACCGCCGAGCCGGCCCTCGGTGCCCACGTCCCGGGCCATCCGGGTCACCTGGTCCGCGAAGGACGACAGCTGCGACACCATCGTGTTGACGGTGTTCTTCAGCTCCAGCATCTCGCCGGCCACGTCCACCGTGACCTTCTGCGACAGGTCGCCGTTGGCGACCGCCGTCGTCACCTGCGCGATGTCCCGCACCTGACCCGTCAGGTTGCGGAAGGCCGTGTTCACCGAGTCGGTGAGGTCCTTCCACGTGCCCGCCGCACCCGGCACCTCGGCCTGACCGCCGAGCAGACCCTCGACGCCGACCTCCCGGGCCACCCGGGTCACCTCGGAACCGAAGGCGGAGAGCTGGTCCACCATCGTGTTGACGGTGTTCTTCAGCTCCAGCATCTCGCCGGCCACGTCCACCGTGACCTTCTGCGACAGGTCGCCGTTGGCGACCGCCGTCGTCACCTGCGCGATGTCCCGCACCTGCGTGGTGATGTTCCGGAAGACCGTGTTGACGGAGTCCGTGAGGTCCTTCCACGTGCCCGCCGCACCCGGCACCTGCGCCTGACCGCCGAGCAGACCCTGCGCGCCGACCTCGCCCGACACCCGGGTCACCTCGTCGGCGAACGTCCGCAGCGTCTCCGTCATCTGGTTGATGGTGTCGGCGAGTTGCGCGATCTCACCGCGCGCGGAGACCCGTACCTTCTGCGACAGGTCGCCGTTCGCGACCGCCGTCGTCACCTCGGCGATGCCTCTCACCTGATTGGTGAGATTGCCCGCCATCGTGTTGACGGAGTCGGTCAGGTCCTTCCACACACCGGCGACCCCGGCCACCTCGGCCTGACCGCCCAGCTCGCCCTCCGTGCCCACCTCGCGCGCGACACGGGTCACCTCGGAGGAGAACGACGACAGCTGGTCCACCATCCGGTTGACGGTGTTCTTCAGCTCCAGCATCTCTCCGGCCACGTTCGCCGTGACCTTCTGCGACAGATCGCCGTCCGCGACCGCCGTCGTCACGAGCGCGATGTCCCGCACCTGCGCCGTCAGCCGGTTCGCCATGGTGTTGACCGAGTCCGTGAGGTCCTTCCACGAACCGGACACCCCGCGCACCTGCGCCTGCCCGCCCAGCTTGCCGTCCGTACCCACCTCGACGGCGACCCTGGTCACCTCGGACGCGAACACCGACAGCTGGTCGACGAGGTTGTTGGCGGTACGGGCGACCTTCAGGAACTCCCCGCGCAACGGCCGCACGGTCCCGTCCGCACCCTCCGAACGCAGGTCCATCCGCTGGTCCAGATCACCCTCGGCCACCGCCGAAAGGACCCGCCCCACCTCGGACACCGGCCGGGCCAGATCGTCGACGAGCGCGTTCGCGGCCTCGATCGCCGCCGCCCACGCCCCCTCGCTGGCCCCCGCCTCCAGACGCTCGGACAGCTTGCCCTCACGGCCGACCACCCGCCGGACCCGCGACAGCTCCCCCGTCACGTGCATCTGCCGGTCGGCGACCTCGTTGAACACGGCGGTGATCTCCGCCATGACCCCGTCACCGGACACCGTGAGACGCCTGCGGAAGTTCCCGTCCCGCATCGACACCAGCGCGGCCAGCAACCGCTCCAGCGCCGCCGCGTCCACCTGGACCGTCCCCCCACGGGAACGCCCGCCCCTCGCGCGCGTGCCACTGCCTCCGCCGCGCCGCGCCGCCGTGCCAGACTCCACCGTGTCCCTCCCGAAAGGGGTCGACCGTACCGCTCCGGCTCTCGCCGTCAGCCTGCCCAGTGTTTCACCGTGACCGAACCAGGCGATAACAGTTCGGCAGCTTCGCACAGCGTCCCTACCCCCGAGGGACGGAATCAACGGTGACCGGCATCCGCTCGGACAGCGAAGGTAAGTAACCTGGCATCCGGCTGTCCAACCGCCCCGGTCCGCCCGGCGGGGGCGGCGTGGCGTGCGCACGACCACCGGGCAGCGGGAGGGACAGACCGAGCATGGCAGAGCCGGGCGTCGAGACGCGTACGAGGAGAGCTGTGATCACCGCGCGGGCGACTGCCACCTTCGAGCCCGTCGGGCGGTCCGTCGCGGCCGCCCGCGCGTTCGTCCGGGACACCCTCCAGGGCTGGGGACACCCCGAGCTCGTCGACGACGCCGTCGTCCTCACCAGCGAGCTCGTCACCAACGCCGTCATCCACGCAGGCACCGCCGCCGAAGTCCTCTGCCTCCGCTCCGACGACAGCATCCGCGTCGAGGTCGCCGACCGCTACCCCGAGCGCGAGATCCCCGTCCAGAGCGGCCGCACCCTCGGCAACCCGGACCGCGAGAACGGCCGCGGCCTCCTCCTCTGCGCGGCCCTCGCCCACCGCTGGGGCGTCGACTACTCCCCCACCCGCAAGCACGTCTGGTTCCACCTGGACCTCGCCCAGCGCCCCGTCGGCACCCGCTCCGCGGGCCCCGTCCTCCCCGACGCCCTCCTCCCGGTCGCCGAGAGCCGCGTCCGCGTCGCCGTCGCCCAGATCGACCGCGGCGGCACGATCACCGCCTGGAACGAGGACGCCGAGGAGCTCTTCGGCTACGACGCCGAACTGGTCATCGGCAAACCCCTCGGCGACCTCGCCGCCTGGCCCCACACCCCCGGCATCGGCACCGGCCTCGCCGAGGCCCTCCGCCTCTCCCGCTGGGAGGGCAGCTACGGCATCCGTTGCGCCGACGGCCGCGTCATCCCCGTGTACGCCTCGCACCTCCGCGTCCGCGACGCCCAGGGCGAGCCCTCCACCGTCTGCCTCCTCGTACGGGAGCACGAGCGCGCCGTCCTCCAGACCCCGCAGCGCCCCGCCGTCGAACCGGGCGCCGAGAGCCGCGCCGCCGCCGACCCCTTCGAGGTCTTCATCGGCTCCCCGGCCCCCGACGACCTCGACGGCCTCCTCCAGCGCACGGTCGAGCGCGCCCGCGACATGCTCGACGGCGACGCCGCCTTCCTCCTCCTCGCCACCGACGACGAGACGGAACTCGAGGTACGGGCCACCACCGGACTCCCGGCCGCCCGCCAGCGCTTCGCCCGCGTCCCCGTCGAGACCGGCGCCAGCCGTTACGGCTCCGCCCGCATGCCCGCCGTCCACGAGGACCTGGCAGCCGTTCCCGGCGCCGTCCCCCTCCTCGAAGGCACCGGCATGCGCTCGGTGGTGACGGTCCCTCTGAAGGTCGAGGGCCGCCTCACCGGCTCCCTCGGCGTGGCCGCCGAATCCGCGAACCGCTACTCCAACGAGGAGGCCCTGCGCCTCCAGTTCGCCGCCGACCGCATCGCCCTGGCCGTCGAGTCCGCCCGCCTCGGCGAGCTGGAGCGCCTGCGCCGCGGCTCCCTCAGCTTCCTCGTCGAGGCCTCCGACCTCCTGGCCGGCACCCTCGACCGCGACCAGACCCTGGCCCTCATGGCCCAGATGACGGTCCCCACCCTCGCCACCTGGTGCGCGGTCTACACGATCGCCGACCAGGCCTCCGACCCGTACCTCTCGTACGTGCTCCACGAGGACGAGGACCGCATCGACGGCCTCAAGGCCCTGCTCTCCTCCATCGCCCCGCCCGACCCGGTGCCGACCCTCGGCGCCCGCGTCTGGTCCGCCCCGGGCGAGGCCGCGCACCGCGCCGCGCTGACCGCCTCGGTCCGCGCCCTCGACCACCCCGCGAGCCCGCTGTCCTCCGGCATCGACACCACCCTGGCCACCGCGAGCGCGGTCGCCGGCGAGACGGTCGTCCTGCCGCTGGTCGCCCGCAACCGGGTCATCGGCATGCTGACCCTCGGCCGGCCCTCGGAGGACCACTTCCGCCAGGAGATCCTGGAGCTCGCCGAGGACCTCTCGCGCCGGGCCGCCCTGGCCCTGGACAACGCCCGCCTGTACTCGGAGCGCGTGGCGATCAGCCAGTCCCTCCAGCGCAGCCTCCTCCCGCCCGGCCTGCCCACCATCCCGGGCGTCGAGGTCGACGTGATCTACCGCGCGGCCGGCGAGGGCAACGAGGTCGGAGGCGACTTCTACGACCTCTTCCCGATCCGGGACGGCGCGTACGGATTCGCCATCGGTGACGTGTGCGGTACGGGCCCGGAGGCGGCCGCCGTCACCGGCCTGGCCCGCCACGCCCTGCGCCTCCTGGCCCGCGAGGGCTTCGGCGGCCCCGCCGTCCTGGAGCGGCTGAACGCGGCGATCCTCGACGAGGGCGCCCGCAGCCGCTTCCTGACCCTCCTCTACGGCGAGATGCGCCCGCAGGACGACGGCTCGGCGATCCTCAAGGTCGTCTGCGCCGGCCACCCCCTGCCACTGCGCCTCCGCCCGGACGGCACGGTCGAGCCCGCGGCCGAACCCCAGCCCCTCCTGGGCGTCATGGAGGACCTGGAGCTGTACGAGCAGACGATCACGCTCGACCCGGGAGACGTCCTCCTGTGCGTCACGGACGGCGTGACGGAACGCCGCGAGGGCACCCGCATGCTGGGCGACGACGGCCTCGCCGAGGTCCTCAGGACGTGTACGGGCCTGACGGCCGGCGCGGTCGCCTCCCGAATCCTCCGCGCGGTCGAACGCTTCGCCCAGGCCCCGGCCTCCGACGACATGGCCATCCTGGCGATGCGCCTGCGCGAGCCGGACCCCAGCTGACCCCCGGCCGGCGCCCCCTCTGCGAGGGGGTGCCGGCTACTCGTCCGCACACACCCCGGAAACGCGAAAAGGCCCCCGCCAAGAGGCGGGGGCCTTTTCATTTCGGAGCCCTTTAACGGAATCGAACCGTTGACCTTCTCCTTACCATGGAGACGCTCTACCGACTGAGCTAAAAGGGCGGGTTGTTCGGCGGCGTCCTACTCTCCCACAGGGTCCCCCCTGCAGTACCATCGGCGCTGAAAGGCTTAGCTTCCGGGTTCGGAATGTAACCGGGCGTTTCCCTAACGCTATGACCACCGAAACTCTATGAAGTTACGAACCGCCGCACCACCCGAAAAGGGGGGGCGTGTTCGTTGCTTCAGAACTAACACAGTGGACGCGAGCAACTGAGGACAAGCCCTCGGCCTATTAGTACCGGTCAGCTCCACCCATTA
>NZ_JBIARL010000020.1:0-146281 GCF_042889835.1 Streptomyces sp. NPDC002463 | reverse complement strand
GGCCGCGGGGCGGCGGGACCGGCAGACAAGGGGTTCGGGGCTGCCTCGGACATGACCGCCCTCCTTCGGAGTGTGGGCCGGACTCCACCGTCGCATCCGGACCGGTCCTGTCCGGAGGGTCCGAGCGGGCCCCTTCGGGGGCCGACCGGCTCATGTGTCGCCGGAGGGCTCAGCGGAGCCTGGTGGACGAGGACCGAGCGACGCGCGACAGGAAGTGGGTGGGCGCCATGAAGGCACTCGTCTTCCAGGGACCTGGCCGGATCGCCTGGCAGGAGGTACCCGACCCGGTCATCGAGGACCCTGCCGACGTGATCGTCCGGGTCGACGCCGCCACCATCTGCGGCACGGACCTGCACATCCTGAAGGGGGACGTGCCGGAGGTGACCGCCGGCCGGGTCCTCGGACACGAGGCGGTCGGCACGGTGGTCGAGACCGGAGGCGACGTCCGCACGGTACGTCCCGGCGACCGCGTCCTGATCTCCTGCATCACGGCCTGCGGCAGGTGCCGCTTCTGCCGCGAGAGCCGCTACGGACAGTGCCGCGGCGGAGGCGGCTGGATCCTCGGCCACACGATCGACGGCACCCAGGCCGAATACGTCCGCGTGCCCTTCGCCGACCTGTCGGTCCATCCGCTGCCCGACTCGATAGACAGCTCCGATGCCGTCCTGCTCGCCGACATCTTCCCCACCTCCTATGAGGTGGGGGTGCTGAACGGTGCCGTGCGGCCCGCCGACACGGTCGTCGTCGTGGGCGCGGGCCCTATAGGTCTCGCCGCGATCGCCACCGCCGGGTTCTACAGTCCAGGCCGTGTCATCGCCGTCGACCTGGCCGAGTCGCGGCTGGCCGCCGCCCGCGCCCTCGGTGCCGACGCCACGGTGAACGCGAGGGAGGAACCGGAACAGCTGGTCGCGGATCTGACCGACGGCCTCGGTGCCGACGTCGTCATGGAGGCCGTCGGCGTTCCGGAGGCGTTCGAGATGTGCACGCGGATGGTCCGGCCCGGGGGCCGGGTCGCCAACATCGGCGTCCACGGCAAGCCGGCGGTGCTCCACCTCGAAGACCTGTGGATCAAGGACGTCACGATCACCACCGGTCTGGTGGACACCTCGTCCACACCCATGCTGCTGCGCATGATGGCCAGCGGACGGCTGCCGTCCTCGTCCCTCGTCACCCACCGTTTCGAGCTGGGGCAGATGGAGGAGGCGTACGACGTCTTCGGGCGAGCGGCGGATACGGGCGCCCTCAAAGTCGTGCTCGGCGGGGCGTAGGACGTGCCGATGACCGGCCCCCACCACCGTCCGGCGCGGAGCGCTCCCGTGGATGGCCGAGGCCCCGGATCCCGCCCGCTCCGCGCACTCGTTCTGGACACGGACGGCGTGCTCCTCGACGCGGCCGGTCTCCTCGCGGTGATCGTGGATGGCGAGGACGCCGCCCGGCTCGGCCTCGCCGGCAAGCCGGATCCCGTGCTCTGCCTGTGGGCGGCCGCGCTCCTGGGCATCCGCCCACAGGAGACCGTGGTTGCCGAGGACGCTCTCGCCGGAGTCGAGGCTGCGTGCTGCGGCGGCTTCGGTCTCGCCGTCGGTGTCGACCGCACTCCGCTGCGGAGCGCGGCCGGTCCCCTGCGAGAACAGGGCGCCGACCTGGTGGTTCCCGATTTCACCACGCTGGCGCGGAGGGTGTGGGGGGAGCGCGGATGACCACCGGCTGGGTATGGAGGTACGACCGGTACGACCCGGAACGCGAGCCGCTGGTCGAAGCCCTCTGCACTCTCGGCAACGGCCGGTTCGCCACTCGGGGCTCCGCCCCCGAGTGCACTGCCGGGACCACTCATTACCCGGGGACCTATCTGGCCGGCGGCTACGACCGGCTCACTTCGGTCGTCGCGGGCGAGCGGGTCGAGAACGAGGACCTCGTCAACCTTCCGAACTGGACGCTTCTGCGCTATCGCTGCCTGCCGGACGACGGGCCGGCCGGAGACTGGCTGACGCCCGACGCCGCAGAGCTGCGCCACTACGACGTCCGTCTCGACCTGCGCGAGGGTGTGCTCACCCGGAGCCTGTTCTTCGAGGACGCACGCGGGCAGGGTCTGCGCGTCAGCCACATCCGTGTCGTTCACATGGGGGACGCCGGGCTCGCGGCTCAGTGCACCCTGTTCCGCGCCTATGGCTGGAGCGGCGCCGTCGAGGTGCAGTCCGTCCTGGACGGCACCGTCACCAACGCCGGAGTCGAGCGCTACCGACACCTTGACGGGCGCCATCTCAGGGACCAACGGACCGGATTCGAGCCTGACGGTGTCGCCTGGATCTCGTGCCGTACCGTCGACCCGGGCATCAGGATCGCCATGGTCGTGCGCACGGTCACCCACCCTGCGCGGCCCGTGCGGGAGGCGGCCACCAGGACCGGCACCGTGCAGACTTACCACCTGCCGATCGTTCCCCGCCGCTCGGTGATCGTCGTGAAGACTCTGGCGCTGCACACCTCGATGGACTGGCCTGCCGCCGACCCGCTCTCGGCGGCCACCGACGCGATCGCTCGTGCTCCTTCCTTTCCCCGGCTGCTCTCGGCCCACAAAGCGGCCTGGCAGCGCGTCTGGGAGCAGGGTGAGTTGCACGTGCCGGGGGAGGCGGGCCGCATCCTGCGGCTGCACATGTTCCACCTGCTGCAGACGCTGTCCCCGCACACGGCGGACCTCGACGTGGGTGTGCCCGCGCGCGGCCTTCACGGCGAGGCGTACCGGGGGCACGTCTTCTGGGACGAGCTCTTCGTCCTGCCCTACCTCGACCTCCACTTCCCCGAGGTGGCCCGGGCGCTGCTCATGTACCGGCACCGTCGGCTGCCCGCCGCCCGTGCGGCCGCCCGCCTCACCGGTCGCCAGGGGGCCATGTATCCGTGGCAGAGCGCGAGTTCGGGCCGGGAGGAGACCCAGGCCCTGCACCTCAACCCGCGCTCAGGACGCTGGCTGGCCGATCATTCACGGCTCCAGCGCCACGTGGGCTCGGCCGTCGCGTTCAATGTCTGGCAGTACGCGCAGGCCACCGGCGACCGCGGATTCCTCCACGCCGCCGGGGCGGAGATCCTCCTTGAGGTCGCCCGCTACTGGGCCGGGGCCGCTGACTTCGACCCGGCCCTGCGGCGCTACCGGATCCGCAGGGTCGTGGGACCGGACGAGTACCACGACGCCTATCCCGGTGCGACGGTCCCGGGCATCGACGACAACGCCTACACCAACGCGACCGCCGCCTGGGTGCTCGCCCGTGGCCTCGACCTGCTCGGCGAACTGCACGAGGCCCGTCGCTCGGAACTGGCGGAGCAACTGTCGCTGGACGACGGCGAACTCACTCGCTGGGAGGACGTCTCCCGCCGCCTGTACGTTCCGTTCCACCAGGGCGTGGTGAGCCAGTTCGAGGGATACGGAGACCTGGAGGAGCTCGACTGGGAGGCGTACCGGGCCCGGTACGGCGACATCCGCAGACTCGACCGGATCCTGGAGGCCGAGGGCGACACGGTCAACCGCTACCAGGCGTCGAAGCAGGCCGACACCCTCATGCTCGGCTACCTCTTCAGGCCCGAGGAGCTGTACGGCCTGTTCGGCCGGCTCGGCTACGCGCTGGACGACGAGATGTGGCGTACGACCGTCTCGTACTACCTGCAGCGCACCAGCCACGGCTCGACGCTCAGCAGCCTCGTCCATGGCTGGGTCCTGGCCCGGCAGAAGGGAGCCGGAGCCTGGCGGTACTGCGAGGAGGCCCTGCTCGCCGACGTGGCCGACGTCCAGGGAGGCACGACCGGCGAGGGCGTTCATCTCGGCGCGATGGCCGGCACGATCGACCTCGTCGAACGCGGGATCACCGGCCTGGAAACGGGACCGGAGGGGCTGCGGGTGGCTCCGGTGCCGCTTGCGGAGATCCCACGGTTCACTTTCACCCTGTGCGTCGGCCGTCATCGAGGCGTGCGTCTGCGGATACTGCCCGGGCGGCTGGCCGTCCGGGTTCCTGCCTCGCCCGAGGGCCCGCTCGCCGTCGTGCTGCCCGGCGACCGGAGGGTCACTGTCGCACCCGGACAGGAGCGTTGGTTCCGTATGTGAGAAGTGGCTGCGTCCGTGAGAAGCGGTTCAGTCGAAGCTGAGCACCTCGGAGACGGGCCGACGCGGCGTGGTCCGGCCTTCGGGGCCGTAGCCCAGGCGGAACACCATGTGGACGAAACTGATCGTCGAGCTGGGATCGCGTGCGTCGAAGCGGAGTTCGGGCCACTCCAGGGGCTGGGACATGAGGGAGGTGGCGAGACCGTCGAGGGTGGCCTGCAGAAGGACGCGTTGCATGGCCTGGCCGGCCTTCAGCCACTCCTCCGGAGTGTCCTCGGCCGTGCCGAGCAGCGCGATCTGCGGGCTCTTCTCGAAGCGTGCCGAGACCCGGCCGGGAACCTGTCGGGGGGCGCCGAAGTCCCGTACGGGGGAGGTCACGTCGTACTGCCGTGGGCCGAAGGCATACGCGGGGATGCCCTCGGTGTCGGAGCCTTCCCCGGTCGCGCCTGTGCGTGTCCACGCGGCGATCTCCGCGCGTACGGCCTCGTCCGCTGCTTCGAACAGTTCGGAGGCGTGGACGAGATCCATGACGGTGTCGGTGTGCCACGCTCCGGGTACGACGAGTCGGCAGCCTTCGAGGAGGGCTGCGGCGCGGAGCCCGTCGATCACCTCGGAGGGGATCCGCTCCTCGGTGAAGGGGAAGCGGCTGGTGTGCCGCCGTGCGAGGGCGCCGTGGAGCATGCCCAGTTCGCTGTCGGCGTCGTCGGGGCCGTCGATCCGTACGTCGGCGAGATGCCAGGGACCGTCGGGGGAGGGCAGCAGCCGAACTGCCGGATGCAGGGCTCGGTGCGCGGCGGCGACCCGCAGATTGAACAGGGCGGCGCCACAGCCGAGGTGGAGGGCGCGGTGGTCGGGGTCCTCGTGGGGCATGGCGCGAGCGTCGTCGCCGTGCAGCTCGATGATGCCGGAGCCCGTCTTGGCGACGAACTTCCAGGGCTGTGCGTTGTGCATCGAAGGGGCCGTGACGGCGTCTTCGATCAGCGACGTCACGAGCGGTCGGGTCAGAGCGGTGGTAGACACGGTTCGTCCTGTCTGCGGTGAGTCACCAAGAGATGTCGTGCGGAGTCCGGGTGGGCGAGGTGAGGCGCGTGTCGTCCTCGTGGGAGGACAACCGGTCCACGACGGCAACGACGCCGTCCACGCGCTCGGCCAGTCCGACGATCATCAGGGCCTGACTCCGCCGCCGGACGCGGCCGGCGAGCGTCACCACGCCGTCGAGGACGTGCACGTCCACCGCGTCCCCGGGCAGGTCCATGGCATCCGAGAGGACGTCCTCACGGATGCGGCGCCGTATCTCCGCGTCCGGGCGGAGGTAGACACAGAGAAGATCGCGGCGGGTCACGATGCCCACCAGTCGCTCCTCCTCGTCGACCACGGGAAGGCGCTCTACCCCTCGGCGCACCATCAGTCGTGCAGCGTCCGCCACCGTCTCCTCGGCGTGCACCGTGACGGCCGGCGTGGTCATCAGGTCCCGCGCGGTGAACTCGTGGCGGGCCAGGAGGTCGCTCTCGGACACGACTCCGACGACATGGTCGTCTTCGTCCATGACGGGAACTCCGCTGATGTCGTGCTCGGCAAGCATCTTCGTTACCTCCCGGAACGACGTCACGGGGGTTGCGGAGACCACGTCGTCGGTCATCAGATCGCCGACCTTCATGTGCTTCATCGCCACGCCTCCTGTTCGGGGGTTCGGACGGTGCGCTGTCCCGCGTCACCCACCCTCCAACGCACGCTCCGGGGCGGCGAGGGCCGAATGGTCCACCGTCAGGACCGAACGGTCTCGTCACCGCAGGCCGCGGGCTCCTCCTCGCCCGGGTGGGACGTTTGGCCCCGTCATTGACCCCAGCGGCCCTCCGGCTGCCCGCGACCGGATGCGAAGGTGGAAGCAGTCCCTCGGACCGTGTGAGGAGGAGCCATGGACGCATCCACCGCCCGTCCCGGCCTCGGCAGGGTCGTCGTCGGCGCCGACGGATCACCATCCGCGCGCACGGCGGTGATGTGGGCGGCGGCGGAGGCGGTCCTGAGGGGCGGCACTCTCTACCTCGTCCATGCGGTGGACACGGACCCACCAAGCCCGTTTCTGTCCCAGGCGGAGATCCTCAGGAGTCGGCAAGCGGGGCAGGAACTGCTCGACCGGACGGCCGAGGCGGTCACGGCGCGCCACCCCGAGCTGACGGTCGTCAAGGAACTCACCGACGGCTCAGCCCCCGACGGTCTGCGCCGAGCCGCCGCCCTGACCGGCACGATCGTCGTCGGACACCGAGGCCTCGGAGGGTTCTCCGCGCTGTTGCTCGGATCGGTGGGGCTTGAGGTCGCGGCCGGCGCCACCACGCCCGTGGTGGTGGTGCGCGGTGCAGCGGAGCCCGGCGTGGTTCTCGCCGCGGTCCGGGACGAGCACGACATGGGCTGCGCCCGTGCGGCGGCCCACGAGGCCCTGCTGCGAAAGGTGCCTCTGCGGCTCATGCACGTGTGGGGCGTGGGGCTGTCCGCCGGCTCAAGGGCCGCCCCGAGTAACGGCGGCGAGGAGATCACCCGCGATCACGTACGTGCGATGGCTTTTGTCTCGGACCTGATCCGCGAGGAGCTTCCCGAACTCACCGTGCACGCCGACGGCCAGAAGAGCCGCAGCGTGCCCGGAGCCCTCGTCGACGCATCGCACCACGCCGACCTTCTGGTCATCGGCGGTCGACGCTCGCCCGGATACCTCGGACCCACCCTCGGCCGGACCACGCTGAGCCTGTTGCAGCACGCCCACTGCCCCGTGGAGCTCATCCCTCGGCAAGGGCCTGGACACGGGAGCACGTCATGACACGCACCACGGACCGACGGGCCGTCGTGATCGGTATCGACCCGGTCAAGAACTGGCACCTTGCCCTTGCCTGGGCCGCGGACGAGGCGCACCTGCGGGGAACGGCACTGCGCCTGGTGGTCGCCGTCCCACCGCAGCACGACACCCAACATGTGGACGACACCCCTCGCCAGCTGGCACAGCGGCAGGCCGGCACGGAAGTACTGCGCACCGCACTGGCCTGGGCGCAGGCCCGGCAGCCGGGCGTCACGGTCACCTCCGCCCTCCTCGACGGGGTCCCGGCAGGAGTCCTGTCCGACCTATCACACGAGGCCGGCCTGATCGTGCTGGGCTCCCGGCATCTCAGCCGTACCGAGGAGTTCCTGAGCGCCGGTTCCCTGGTCCTACCGGTCACCGCGAAGGCGCACTGCCCGGTGGTGGTCGTAGGCGACGCGGAGCACATCACGCAGGAGACGCCCTACCTCGCGGTCGGCGTCGACGGCAGTGAGTCCTCACGGGCCGCCCTGGCCTGGGCCTTCGAGGAAGCGGACCTCCGGCGCTGCGCACTGCGCGCCATCGCCGTCTGGCAGCCCCCCGTCTTCTCCCTGCACAGCGGCGACACGCTGTTCCACACCGAGCGCCGACTGCTCTCCGAGACCACGGCCGGATGGTCGCAGAAATACCCCGACGTCCGGCTCACCCACGAGGTACTCATCGGTTCCCCCGTGGAGATGCTCGCGGACGCCGCCGAGCACGCCCTTGGTGTCGTCGTCGGCCGTCGGGGCCGGGGTGGATACACCGGGATGCGCGTCGGCTCCGTCGTCCACGGGCTGCTGCACCGTGCCCACTGTCCGGTGATCACAGTCCCCGTCGTGTGAGCCCGCCGTGACGACGTCAGCAGCGGCTCGGACACCCCTGCCCGCCGGAGTGGCAATGGGCCTCACCGAGGCGGAGGCCGCCCGGCGACTGGCCGACACGGGCCCCAACGAGGTGGCCGAGAGGAAGCCCGTACGGCTCCACAGGCGGGTCCTGGCCCAGCTGACCGATCCGCTGATCATGGTGCTCCTCGGGGCCGTCGTGCTCACCCTCGCGATCGGCGACCATCCCGATGCGATCGTCATCGGCATGGTCGTCCTCGTGAACACGACCGTCGGCGTGGCGCAGGAGATCAGGGCCGACAACGCCGTCTCCGCCCTCTCGGCCCTCACCGCGCCGCACGCGCGCGTGCGGCGCGACGGCGCCGTCCGCGACCTTGCGGCTGCGGTGATCGTCCCCGGTGACGTCCTCCTGGTCGGTGAGGGCGACATCGTCGCCGCAGATGCCGAGCTTGCCGAGGCCTCCGCCGTCCTGGTGGACGAGTCCATGCTCACCGGGGAGTCCGTGCCCGTCGACAAGGATGCCGGTGCGACCCTGAGCGCGGGCACGGTCGTCGTCCGGGGCCGGGGCGTGGCCACGGTCACGGCGACCGGGGCGTCCAGCGCGCTCGGCCGCATCGCGGCCCTTCTCGACGAACGTCGCGAGCCGACCCCGCTGCAGCGCCGACTCGCCGCCCTCGGGCGCATTCTCGCGGCCGTGACGCTCGCCCTGTGCGTGCTGGTCTTCGCCCTTGGCCTCGTACGGGGGCTCCCGCTCGGCACGATGGCCGTCACCGCCATCAGCCTGGCTGTGGCGGCGGTCCCCGAATCCCTCCCCGCCGTCGTCACCCTCGCCCTCGCTCTCGGTGCCCGGCGCATGGCCGCCCGGCACGCCCTCGTACGGCGGCTGCCCGCGGTCGAGACGCTCGGCTCCGTATCCGTCCTCGCCACCGACAAGACCGGCACCCTGACCGAAGGCCGCATGGTCGTCCAGCACGTCTGGACACCACGCGTGAGCGCCGAGCTCACGGGCGTGGGGTACGAACCCGAGGGCGAGGCCCTCATCGCCGGGCGGCCGGCGGAAGCGGACGAGCTCGAACCCCTGACGGAACTCCTCACCGTGACTGCCCTGTGCAACGACGCCACGCTGCACCCGGCGGACGACGGGGCCTCCGGCAGCCGCTGGACGGCCTTGGGCGACCCCATGGAAGCCGCCCTGCTCGCGGCCGCGGCCAAGACCGGCTGCCCGAATCCAGAGGAATTGGCGGTGACCCGGCCCCGGGTCGGAGAGGCGCCGTTCGACAGCCTCCGCAGACGCATGACCACGCTCCACACGACCGGCGAAGACCGGGTGCTCGTCTGCCTCAAGGGCGCCCCCGAAGCCGTACTCGACCCGGCCGTCCTCCGCGATCACGCGGACGCACTCGGGGCGGCCCACCGGGAGGCCGCGCGCCTGGCTGCCCGGGGATTCCGTGTACTCGCCGTGGCATCGGGCCTGCGGGACGACATCCCGAGCCCGGTCACCGAGGCGGAGACGGGACTCGCGCTCCTCGGCCTCGTCGCGCTCAGCGACCCGCCCAAGCCGCACGCCGCCGCCACTCTCGCCTCCTGCCGCGCGGCCGGCATCACCCCCGTCCTCATCACCGGCGATCACCCGGCGACGGCACGGGCGGTGGCGGCCCACGTCGCCCTCTTGGGCGACGGCGAAGAGACGGACGGCCGTGTGGTCACGGGGGCGGACCTGGCCGCGGGGCGCGTAGCCGATCTGACATCGGTCCGGGTGTTCGCCCGTACGGACCCCCAGCAGAAGCTGGACATCGTGGAGGCGTGGCGTGCCAGCGGAGCGGTGACGGCGATGACCGGCGACGGGGTCAACGACGGGCCCGCCCTTCATCGGGCCGACATCGGCGTCGCCATGGGGGCGCGCGGAACGGAGGTGGCGCGGCAGGCCGCCGACCTCGTCCTCACCGACGACGAGCTGTCGACGGTCGTGGCGGCCGTCGAGGAAGGACGGCGGGTCTACGACAACATCCGGCGCTTCCTCGTCTACGGCATGGCCGGCGGCGCCGCCGAGATCCTCGTCATGCTGCTCGGTCCGCTGCTCGGTCTGCCTCTGCCCCTGCGAGCGGGCCAGATCCTGTGGATCAACCTCCTCACGCACGGCCTCACCGGCGTCGCCATGGGCGCAGAACCGGCCTCGCCGGGAGCGATGCGACGGCCGCCACGCCCACCGGACCAGCACATCCTCGGCGGAGGTGCCTGGCAGCGCCTGCTCGTCCTCGCCGCCGTCGTCACGGCAGCCACCCTCGGTGCGGGAATCGCCGCCCAGGCACTCGGTCTCGCCTGGCAGAGCGTCCTCTTCCTCGCCCTCCTCGCCGCTCAGCTCGGCGTGGTCCTGGGACTCCGCGTCCGACTGTTCACCCGCAAAAACCCGTTCCTCCCCCTGTCCGTGCTCGCTTCCGCGCTGCTGGGCCTGGCGGCGCTGTACGTGCCCTTCCTGAGCTCGGTTCTGGAGACCGAGCCGCTCGGCTGGGCGGGCGTCGGCCTGGCCGCCGCCGGTGTCCCCGCCGGGTTCTTCGTGGCGCGGCACCTCCGTACCGCCTTCCACGGGACGCGTCCGGCTGGAGCATCCGGGGCACCGGATCTACCGTGAGGGAGTGTCCGTCGGGCGAGGACCGTTCGCTTGACGTGACCGGAGGTGGTTATGGCGCGGGAGGGTCCGGGGCCGGAGGACAGCAGGCTTCCGCGGCTGCGACTCGACCAGCTGCTCGATGAGCTCCAGGCGCGCATCGACGAGGTGCGGGGTACCAGGGACCGCCTCAACGGACTCCTTGAAGCCGTCATGGCCGTGGGCCGGGAACTGGACCTGCCCCAGGTGCTCAGGGACATCGTGGAGGCGGCGGTCACCCTTGTGGACGCCGAGTACGGCGCTCTGGGTGTCATCGGCGACGACAGCAAGCTCTCCGAATTCGTCCCCATCGGCATCGGAGACGACCTCCGGAAGCAGATCGGAGCCCTGCCCTCGGGCCACGGCCTGCTCGGTGAGCTGATCCGCAACCCGAGACCGCTACGGCTGTCCGAGCTGTCCGAGCATCCCGCCTCGTACGGGTTTCCGCCGCACCATCCGCCGATGCACACCTTCCTGGGCGTCCCGATCCGCATCCGCGGCGAAGTCTTCGGCAACCTCTACCTCACCGAGAAACGCGGAACGGCCGACTTCGACGCCGAGGACGAGGCGGTGGTGACGACCCTGGCCGTCGCCGCCGGCATCGCGATCGACAACGCCCGCCTCTACGAGGAGGGCAGGCTCAAGCAACGGTGGCTTGCCGCGAACTCCGACCTCACCAGTGCCCTTCTGTCCGGCGCGGAGGAGACCGAGGTCCTCGACGGGATGCTGGAGCGGGCAGTGGACATCGCGGGCGCAGACATGGGCGTCTTCTACCTGGTGGGCGCCGGCGGTGAACTGCGGGGCTCGCTCGCCCGCGGTGAGGGGGCCGAAGCGCACAGGGGCGTCGTCCTGCCGACCAGCGAAGGAACCCTGGCCGAGGTCGCCCTCGCGCAGGAGGGCTTGGTCACGGTCGGCGACGTCGAGAACGAGCCGCGCATCAGGGTGCAGCCCGAACGATGGAAGGGATTCGGGCCGGTGGTGGCCGTCACGGTCGGCACCAAGGAGCGACTCAGCGGGGTGCTGATCCTCGCGCGGCGCCACGGGCGGCCCGCGTTCACAGGCTCGGAGATCACCGCTCTGCCCGGATTCGCGGGGCAGGCGGCCCTGGCGCTCGAACTGGCCGACCGGCGCCGCGACGCCGAGCAGGTGAGTCTGCTGGAGGATCGCGACCGGATCGCCCGTGACCTGCACGACCTCGCGATTCAGCGCCTGTTCGCCACGGGGATGACGCTGCAGAGCGCCCGGCGGTTCGTCGAGCACCCGGAGGCCGTGGACCGGTTGACCCGGGCGATCGACGACCTCGACGCCACGATCAAGATCATCCGGTCGACCATCTTCGGGCTCCGGGACCACGGCACGCCGGGCACGGCCCCGAAGCTGAGGAACCGGGTGGCCAGGGCGGTGGACGAGGCCGCGACCACGCTTGGATTCGCCCCAGCCCTGCGGATGGAGGGCCTTCTCGACACGGACGTGCCCTCTGAGGCGGCCGAGGAGGTAATCGTGGTCATCGGTGAAACCCTCACCAACGTGGCCCGGCACGCGCGGGCCCGCCGGGCCGAGGTGTCGGTGGTCGCCGCCGACGGCGTGCTGGCGGTGACGGTGAGCGACGACGGCGTGGGCATACCGCAGGGCGGCAGGCGCAGTGGACTGCGGAACCTGTCCGAACGGGCCGAGCGGCTGGGCGGCACCCTGTCGGTCCGCGCGCGGGTGGAGCCCGGCAGCGGCACGGTACTCGAGTGGCGGATCCCGCTGCAGACCGAGCGGGACTGAGCTACTTCTCCTCGGCGTCGTGCTCGTGGGACTGCGCGGCGATGACGGCGGCCTGTACGCGGCGTTCCGCACCGAGCTTGCCGAGGAGCCGTGAGATGTGGTTCTTGACGGTCTTCTCCGACGGATAGAGTCGCTTGGCGATCTGCCGATTGGTCAGCCCCTCGCCGATCAGTTCGAGTACGGACCGCTCCCGCTCGGACAGCACCGTGAGCCGCTCGTCCTCCGGCGGCTTTGCCGCTTCCGGGTCTCGAAGCGAGTGCATCAGCCGCGCTGTGGTGGCCGGGTCCAGCATCGACTGCCCCGTGGCCACGGTCCGCACGGCCGACACGAGGTCCGATCCCTTGATCTGCTTGAGTACGTACCCCGCCGCGCCCGCCATGATCGCGTCCAGCAGGGCGTCCTCGTCATCGAACGACGTCAGCATCAGACACGCCGGCTCGGGCATCCGGGACCGCAGCTCCCGGCACACGGAGATGCCGTCGCCGCCCGGCAGGCGTACATCGAGAACCGCAACGTCCGGCCGCGGGGCAGGCCCCCTGGCCAGCGCCTGCCCCGCCGTTGCGGCCTCGCCGACCACCTCCATGTCGGGCTCGTCGTCGATCAGGTCATGAAGGCCCCGGCAGACGACCTCGTGATCATCGACGAGGAACACCCGGGTGAGTGCGGCGGCTGTCGGCAGATCGGTCATGGCGACCCCTGTGGTCGGTCGGGTGGGTGCCCGCCCCCACAAGGACTGTCCGTCATGGAGCGTCTCAAAGAGCACCGAGATCCATGCGGACGTCGACGACGCCCTCCACAGCTCGTACTGCGCGTGCGACCAGCGGCACCATCGACCGGTCGGAGAGCGACCCACGGATCGTGGCCACACCGTCCGCGACCGTTACATCGAGCCCCACGGGGGCGGCCGACTCGCCGAGGACGGAGAGGCGGATGTCCTCCTCGATCTCGGCGTCCGTACGAAGGAACACCTTCAGCAGATCGCTGCGGCTGACCACACCCTCCAACATGCCGACTCCGTTGACCACGGGCAGGCGTTTTACCCTCCGCGTCGCCATGATCCGTGCCGCTTCCGCGAGCGTTGCGTCGGGATGGACGGTCACGGCCGGGCTGGACATGAGTTCCCCGGCCCGTACGGCTCCGGCCTTGGACGCCGCGGCGAACTCGTCCGGGCGGGGCTCGTCCGTGCGGAACTCCTCCTTCGGCAGCAGATCGGCCTCCGACACGACCCCGACCACCCGTCCCTCCCCCTCCAGAACGGGCAAGGCGCTCACCTTCCACTGGTCCATGAGCGCGACGATCTCCTTGTACGGCGCGTCACGCCCGATGGCGACGGCGGTGTGGGTCATGACGTCGCTGACGTTGTAGCGCGAGGCGGTCATCACGTTCTCCCAGAGGAGTAAAGATCTACAGGCCGCTCCCGTGCGGCGCGTAGAGATCCAGCAGCCGTACACGGGCGGAGAAGAGACGGTGGGCGAGCATCTGTCCGACGAAGTGGTCCAGGGCGAGGCCGAAGCCCGGATCGGCGTCCATCATCATGCGCACGGTGGACGCGTCGAACTCGTCTGCTCGTACCCGCGTCATGGCTTCGGCTCCGAAGTGCCAGCGGTACGGCTCGAACAGCCATGACCAGCCGAGCAGTTCGCCGGCGTTGACGCTGTCGACCACGGCGGGCCGCTTGCCGGGGACGCGGACGTCCAGGGTGACCGTGCCGGTACGGACGATCCAGAACCGATCGGCGTATCCGCCTTCCTCGAACAGCCGGGTCCCTTCAGGGAAGTCCACCGGGCTGGCGCACTGCAACAGCCGTTGACGCTGGTCGGCGGAGAGAGCTGCTGTGAGCCGTGGGTTAGGGGTAGTGCTCATCGGCGACCTCCGCATCAGTGTCCACTCCAGTCTGGCCGCGGTCCGTGTCGGAGAGGAGGGCCGGATGGCCCCCTCGGGGTCCTGTTCGGCCCGTGCGAGGCGTGTCAGACCCGACTCCGGCGTCCCGCCGTGTGCGGCACGCAACGGATTCATGAGCACAAGATCGATGCCGACTGTGCGACCTTCCGGCACGTGTCGGACAAGGCCGCCTGCGCCGGGTTGCATGGAGGGGGTGTCGCGCCCTGGCTGACGGAGCACGGCTTCGCCGACCGCACCTGAGTCCAGGGCGGGGCCGGCGAGTGCTTCGGCCAGGATGTGCACGGACTTGACCTCCGCCTCACCGCCCGGTGCTGGCCGTGGGTCTTGGTCGTCACGTTGGCCGGTGGCATTCCCTTGTGGGTCAGTCAAGCGACCTGGAGGGCCGCGCCCCACGCCCTCGCGCGATCCCGTTCGCCGGCGCGCAGCGGCCCATCGATCTCCTCGATGATGAATCCCTCCGGTTCCGCGACGAGTTCATAACCATGGCCGCGCAGCCGACGTGCGATGCCGCTGGCGGCGGCGCCCGCCAGGGGCATGTCCGCCCTGGTGTCGAAGGCCGCGGCGGCATGAGTGCCGGTGTGGGCCTTCGGGAGCGTGTCGTGGAACCAGCCGCGGACGCCAGGGCCCTCGGCGCCCTCCTCGGGGCTGAAGGGGCGCTCCTTCTTCTCGGCTTCTTGCTTCTCGGCCTTCAGCCCCATCTTCCGGCTCATCCCGGTGGTCATGCCCCGCATATGGGTCGGCCCGCCGACGACCAGCAGGTCGGTGGCACCGATGCGCTCCGGCAACGCGTCGACCACTGCCACGCACTCGACCTCGGCGTCCGGGTGCGTCTCCTTCACACCCTCTCCGATCGCGTCAGCGATCTCGCGCGTGTTGCCGAACAGGCTCTCGTACACGATCACAGCACGCATGATGACTCATCTCCTCAGGTGCTTCCTTCTTCGGTCTCCGCTGCCGCTTCGATCGCCCGCAGTGCTCCACGCAGCACGATGTCGACGCCTGGGAAACCAGCGTCCAGTAGCGGCCGAACCGCGTGGTGGAAACCGGGTCGGTTGCAAGCGGTACGCGTTTCGTAGGTCTGGAGGGATCGCCGTGCCCCGTAGGGGTGGACGACGAAGGCGGCGGCCATCTTCGCCCCGCCGGGCTCCTCGAAGCCCGGGTAGTCACCAGGTTCGACACGGCGCCATTCGATAGTGGGCTTCCGCACCTTGCCGCCCCCTCCGAAGACGATCTTGCGCCCCGTACGCTCTCCCAGGGCGACCCGGGGTTGGGCCTCCAGGTCCCCCTGATCACCAGCTGTGGCGGCTTCGAGCAGCGGCGAGTGTTTGGACAGCATGTCCAGATCACGGGCTGCGCCGTACACCACGTCCGGCGCGGCGGCGATCACGGCGCACTCCAGGCGGGAGAACCGGAACTCGGGCAGAGCCGTGTCGAGCAAGTGAGGCTCGCCTGCCGCGAGAACGCTCGGCTGGGTATTCATGTAGACCTCCCAGATCCGACACCACCAGTCTGGTCCACACGACAGGCATCTCGCTGGGGTCGAACGGTCCCCAGTCGCATCGCCGACGTCGGCGCCCGCTCCAGGGCGGCAACGGCATCCCCCTGCGCCGACCTGTGCGGAAGAATGCCAGGCCCATATCAAGGCGGTGACCGCGAACGTTCCGCTCGGCCGGTTCGGCACCGTGGCTTTGTCGGTCAGTGGCGGGTTCTGGCACAGATCTTGGGGAGTCGTCGCGGAGCGTCATCCAGTGTTCGAACGAAAGGCGGCCGGGTCCGACTGCGATCGATCTTGACGTGCCCGACGTGTGTGATGTCGAGTTGACGGTGAGAAGTGGCACCAGTGCATAGGGGATCGACATGTTCATAGCGGAAGAGGGCGTTTTCGATCCTGCTGAGGTGCTGAAGCTCTACGACTCGGTCGGCTGGGAGGGCTACACCAACGACGTCGACAAGCTCTGTCGCGGTCTCGTGAACTCTCACCTCGTCATCACGGCACGAGACGGATCGGGATCCCTCCTGGGACTGGCCCGGACCGTCTCCGACGACGAGCACATCTGTTACGTCCAGGACGTCGTGGTCAATCCGGCGAACCACAGGCAGGGGGTCGGCCGCGCGCTGGTTGAGCACTTGATGCGGCGCTACTCTCACTGCCGATTCTTCCTCCTGTCCACGGACCACGAGGCGTCACCAGAGGGCAGCCGCAACCACGCGTTCTACCGGAGCCTGGGCTTCCTGTCCTACGAGGAAAAGAAGATGGCAGGCTTCGGACTGCCAAGGAACCGCCCTGACCTGCGCGATACAGCTCCATAGGCAAAAGATCTTGAGGAGTTACGGAATGCTACTGGAGCAGGATCAACTTGCGGAGTAGATCGAACCCAGCTCGTCCATAGAGCTGTCGCTTGATCTTCTTGATGCGGTTGACGGCGCCCTCGATGCTGCCGGAGCTCCAGTCGAGAGTAAGGCCGGCGGTCACGGCGTCGAAGTCTCGGCACAGGTGCAGTGCAAAGCCGGTGAGGCCGGGCAGCCGGCTGGCGTCGACGGCGTCGATCCAGGTGGGAAGTGTGGAGCCGAGACGGTCGGTGAGCATCTCGCCGAAATCGCGGACGTGTCCGGCCGCCGTGTCCAGTTCGGGGCAGCGGGCCAGGACGTCCTTCAGCCCGGCCAGGTCCTCCTCGCTCAGGGTCACGGGATGCCGGGTGAGCCAGCCGGTCACCTGCCGCACCGTCGGCGGCCGCGGCGGTGCGGCGGACGGGACCCCGCGCAAGGTGGCGATGTGGGCACGGACCATGCCGTAAGTGACCGGGGCCTGCTCGGCGACCAGCTCGCCGTGCAGTTGGGTGACGCTGGTGCATCCCTCGGCGAATCGCCCTTCCAGGCAGGACTTGTAAGGGTCCAGCCTGCTGGGCCGGGGCCGGTTCTCGCGGATGGTCTCCTGCCAGCATGCGGCGTTCGCGTACCGGAGCACGGTGTTCAGGACCCAGCCCAGGTGCCGGGCGATCGCCCGGCGCGAGTGCCCCTGGGCAAGCATCTCGTGGACCAGGGCGTGTGCGGACTTCTTCCGCTCGGCCCGCCGACCAACGGGCTCCGCGTCGTCCTGCGGCCGACAGGAAGCTCCTCCGCTGATCTCCGGCAACACGCTGCTGGGCGACGGATTGCGCAGACAGTCGCGATGGGCGGCGACGCAGGTCTCCACGGCCCGGCCGAGGCCCTGCCACAGATGGAACCGGTCAGCGACCTGCAGAGCATCGGGTGCACCGCGCCGGGCGCCCTCGGCGTAGGCGCCCGCCCGGTCCCGGCAGATGATCTCCACACCGGGATGACGGACCAGCCAGGCGGCCAGCGGCCCGGCCTCACGCGTCGGCAGCACATCGACCACGCGATGGCCTTCGACACTGGTCAAGACGGTGGAGTAGGTCTGGCCGCGGCGGATCGCGAAGTCGTCCACCCCCAGCACCCGCGGAGTACTGAACCGCGGATCGGGCAACGCCATGACCCTCCGGAGCAAGGTCATCCGACCCGCGCCGAAGCCCAACTGGGCAGCCAGCCGAGCGCCGGCCCGCCCCGCCAGGGCAAGCCCCACCCGTTCCAGGGCGCGGTTGAGCCGCGTGGTGAACCGCGCGTGCGGGACAGTCAGCCGGGAGAAAGGCTCGGCGAACGTCCGGCGCGGGCAGTCCGCCGACCCGCAGGTGAAACGCCGGACCGTCAGCCGGATCACAAAGCCCTGTTCAGCGAGCGGAAGGTCCTTCAGTCTGCGCTGGTATCGGTCGTGGACTCGGTCCGAGAAGCGGCCGCAGTCAGGACATACAGCCCCGGCGGCGCGGCCTCTCGCCACCACCTCAACCGTGCCGAACGCGACCGCAACCGCCTCGACCTCCACCTCGTCGATCCCCTCGAACACCAGCGAGTCCCAGAACGGTGCATCGATCTGCATGACCAGCACCATCACCGTCCACGGCCGACCAGAGCAGCGAACGGAATGCACCTGAGGGAGCGTCACTTCCGGCCGTCAGGCGCGGCGGCGTACGCCGTCTCGCACGAGCCAGTCCCTCGCAATCGAACACCGAGGTAACACTCCGCGACGGCTCCCCAAGATCTGTGCCAGAACCCCGTTCTCACCTACGCAGCCAGCACCGTGAGGAAGTCACTTCGGATATCCGGTTCCTCATATCTGAGCAGGCCAGCTATGTCACCGATGCCGGCTACGCCGTCGAGGGAGGCGTCAGGCTCTGGCGCGCGCGGGCTGGCACTCACGCCCCTGCGCCCCGACGTCGGCGAGCTGGAATGGGCCTGGCCAGTCGCGGCTTCCCCGTCAGCCTGGGCTCGGGCCCGTCCGCCGCCTGGACCGCAGGGGGCCGAGTGGGGTGGTCGTCACGCGCCCTCCGCTCCAGCGCCGCCCTGGGTTCGGTGGCCCGCGATCTCGGCCATCTCGCGCGGCACCTCCTTGGGGTCTGTCCGATGGACAGGGCCTTCGGCTTTAAGCGGCGCCTTCTGTCACCAGTCCCATCGCCGCCGGGCGCGTGCCGGGCGGGGCGGCTCCTCGAGGCAGCTCAGCTGCGGGTAGGGCGGGAGGGCAGGTGATGGTGCGCAGCCACGGGTACCGGCCCCAGGCGGTCTGGAGGATGGGCCGGCGGCGGACGGATTCGGCGGCCGTGGCCGAGAGCAGGCCCGCGCTGAGGGCGCACAGGGCGTCCGGGACGTGGCTCCACTCGTCGGCGTGAAGGGTCAGCAGCCAGCAGAAGGCGGAGGTCAGCGGCAGGAAGACGTCCTTGAGGCGGTCCAGGGAGCGGGAGGAGCGGCGCGGCGCGGGCGTGTCAGTCCGAGCAGGGGGCGAGCGTGGGGGTGGCGGCGAGCAGGACGGGGTGCGCGGTCTGCGGCTTGTCGAATTCGGGGGAAGTGAGAGAGGAGGTGGCCGGATGCGCGACTTCGGACCTTCCTCGCTCGGTTCCGGCTCGTGGGCGCGCCTGGTGCGGCCGTTGCCGCCGTGCCCGCCGACCGGCCGTCGACCCCGCCGCAGAACTCGGCCCGGTGCTTTCCCGGCTCGCGGGCGTCCAGGAGGAGGCGTCGGAGATCCGCGCCAGGGCCGGGGACGCGGTCGCGGCCATCGTACGGGGGCGGCCCGACAGGCCGCCGACATCGTGGCCGACGCCCAGGAACAGGCAGGTCGGATGCGTGCGGATGCCGTGACTTCCGCGCCGGCCGCGCCCGCCGGTGAGGAGATCACCCTTCTCGCGGCCGGCCGGAGCGCGGCGGAGCAGGTGCGTACGCGGGCCGGCGAGCGAATCCCCGGTCTTGCCGACCGTGTGGCCGGGTACGCGCTCGGCCGCCCTGACGGCGTGGGGAACGACGCATGGGCGCCGGGTGGGTCGCCGGTGTGAACAGGGCCAGATCTCTGACGTCCCAGCGGCTGGGGGCGCCGCCACCAGGGAGCTGGCCGTGAGCCCGTCCCTCCCGTATGCCCTGCACAGCCTGTCCGGCTCGGCATCGCGTTGCTCACCGTGTTCGTCGGGGACGAGGAGGTCGGATCGTGTTCTTCGTTGATCGTCGTGATGCCGGCCGGCAGCTGGCCGACCGGCTGGGACATCTCAAGGGAGCCGAGGTGGTGGTGTCGGGTCTGCCCCGTGCTGGGGTCTCGGTTGCCGCAGAGGTGGCCGATGCGCTGGGCGCGCCACTGGATGTCTGCCTGGTGCGGAAACGGGGCGTGCCCCTCCAGCCGGAGTCGGGCACGGGAGCGATCGGCAAGGGCGGCGTACGCGTGATTGGCACAGGGGCGACGGCGCGCGCGGCCTGCCAGATCGCCCGTGCCCGCGGGGCCGCACGGATCGTTCTGGCGGTCCCTGTGGCATCGCACGACTGAACGGCACGGCTCGGCATCGCCCACTGGCTCCCGCCGATCCACCCAGGCGCCTGTACCGCCGTGCGGTGCTGCGGCTGCCGACCGGTTCCGACCGCCCTAGCATGGAGGCCATAGGGCAGGGAGTGGAAAGCCACCGAGTTCGCCCCGCGCCGCGCGCGCAGGCATGCCACTCGACAGGCGCCGCCCGTATCCCGTCACTTCTGAATGAGCGGACTGCTCTCGGTACCGGCCACGGTGTCGCTGAGGCGTGCCCATCATCCCATGCGGCGCAGGGGAGTCACGTACGGACCGGAAGGGGAGACCCATGCCCGCCACCACCCACCACCCCGACTTCGAGCACGCCACCCACACCGCGGACATCTGGCTGAAAGCAGTGTCGGAAGCCCTGGCACTGAGGGCCGCCACGCAGCCCACAGGATGCTGCGGGCCTGGCTGCACACGCTCCGCGACCGGCTCACCGTCGATGTGGCCGCCCACTTCGCCGCCCAGCTCCCCGACCTGTTGCGGGGCGCCTACTACGACGGCTGGGATCCCAGCACTGCACCGGTCAAGTACGACCGCGAAGGTTACGTCAACCGCTTCGTCCAGGAGGCCAAGGTCACCGCCGAGGAAGTGCCCCGCATCGCTCCTGCCGTCACCGGCGTCGTACGCGAGCATGTCTCGCCCGGACACCTGGAGGCGGCACTGGAGCAACTGCCGCACGACATCCAGGCACTCATCCTCCAGCCGACTGGCTGATCGGTGGTGCGGGTTCGTGTCTGCCGGCATGGCGTCAACTGTGTGGAAGTCCAAACCACTTGAGTCCCGCTTGTGAGGTCACTTGCCCGCTTCCAGGTGAGCCCTGCGGAGGCGGGCAGCCGCAGCCCGGCCCTCATGACAGAGGAGGCGATCGTGGAAGAGCAGCAGGAGGTCCTGGCGCGGACGGTCGGCGCGGTGATGCGTCCCGCCGTGGTCACGGTCGACGTCGGCGAAACCGTGCTCGTGGCGTGGGAGCTGTTGCAGCGGTCGGGTTCTCGTCACCTTCCGGTGGTGCGTCCGGACGGTCGCTGTGCCGGCTTGCTGGAGAGGGCTGATGTGGCGGTTGCGTGTGGGGCTCCCGCCGTTGCGCTGTCGGAGCTGCGGGTGGATGAGCTCCTTCGGGGCCACGGGCCGGTGCTCGTGCACGTGGAGCAGACCGTACGCCACGCCGTCGACCTCATGACGTACACCGGTGCCGACGCCCTTCCGGTGCTGGCCGAGGACGGGTGTCTTGCCGGGGTGCTGACGGCGGCAGGCATCGTCGCGGCCCTGGTCGGACAACAACTCCGGGAGGAGTCGGCGGACCGTCGGCCACAGGCCCCCACGGTATTGCCCGGGCTGCCGCCCCGGCGGAGCTACCGCGGAACGGCATTTCCCTGACCGCCGGACGCAACGCGCGAACGAGGCAGGGGTGTGAAGAGACCGGACGGTGCCGTCGGGCGCAGCGGGTATCGCGGTGTTCCGCATACGGCGGACCTGCGGGTGGAGGCGTGGGCCCCCACACGCGAGGAGTGCATGGCGCAGGCGGTGCGGGGGGTGTGCGCGTTGTTCCTGGACCTGACGGGGGCGGTCGGAGACCACCGGCGGGACGTGGTGGTGAGGGCGGAGCGGGACGAGGACGTGCTTGTCGCGCTTCTGGACGAGGTCGTGTACCGGCTCGACACGGAGGGCGAGGTCCCGGTCGACGTGGAACTCGCCCCCGTCGACGGCGGAGTGAAGGGCGTCTTCCAGACGGCCGACGCCGGATCGCTTCCGGTGACGGGTGCCGCACCGAAGGCCGTCACGCTGCACGGACTGGCGCTGAGCCGTGGGCCGGACGGCTGGACCTGTTCGGTGACGCTCGACGTGTGAGTGCGCGCTCAGCTCGCTCGTCCCGTTCGGTCCTTGCGCGGGAATCGCCGCAGCCGCCGCAGTGGCCAGGTGTTGATGACGCCGTCGGGGGTGAGCCATCCGCGTTGCGCCGTGCCGACGCCGTAACGGAGGTAGGCGAGCTGGGGGATGGAGTGGGCGTCGGTGTTGATGGCGAGCTTCGCCCCGTGTCCCTTGGCCCGGAGGATGTTCTCGTCGCCCAGGTCGAGGCGGTCCGGCTGGGCGTTGATCTCCAGGGCGATGCCGGTGCGGGCGCAGGCGCAGGCGGCGAACACCTCGTCGAGGTCGGCGTCGATGCCCGGCCGCTTGCCGATGAGGCGGGTGGTGGGGTGGCCGATGATGTTGACGTGGGGGTTCTCGCAGGTGCGGACGAGCCGCCGCGTTATCACCGTGCGGTCGAGGCCGAAGTGGGAGTACACCGAGACCGCGCAGAGGTCGAAGCCGGCGAGGAACGCGTCGGGCCAGTCCACCTCGCCGTCCGGACCGATGTCGAGCTCGGTGCCGTGCAGGAGCCGCATCCTGTGGTGCCGGCCGTCCAGCGACCGCACGGACTCGCGCTGGGCCAGGATCTTCTCGTCGGTCATGCGCTGCATGGACAGGTTTGGCGCGTGGTCGGTGACCGCGTAGTACACGTAGCCCCGCGCGGCGGAGGCCTTCACCATCTCCTCCAGCGAGGTGAGGCCGTCGGTGAGGTCGATGTGGGTGTACAGGTCGCCCCTGATGTCGTCCTCCGTCACCACCTAGGGCAGCTCTCCGCGCAGGCCGGCTTCGATCTCGCCGCGGTCCTCGCGCAGCGTGGGCGGGATCCACGGCAGGCCGAGCCGGGCGTACACCTCGTCCTCGGTGCGGGAGGCGATCTGCTTGCCGCTCTCCGTCTCGAACAGGCCGTACTCGGAGAGCTTCAGCCCTGCGTTGACGGCGATCGTACGGGTGTGGATGTTGTGCGCCTTCGAGCCGGTGAAGCACTGCAGGGCGGCGCCCCACGCGTCCGGCCGCACCACGCGCAGGTCGACCTGGACGCCCTCGACGGTGCGGACGGAGGTCTTCTTGGGGCCGTGGACAAGGATCTCTGCGGTGGACGGCAGTTCGGTGAGCGCGTTCATGAACGGTGCGGACCGGTCGGCGGCGACGAGGATGTCGAGGTCGCCGATGGTCTCCATCATGCGGCGCAGCGATCCCGCGTACGCGCAGTTCTCGCAGCCCGCGACACGGGAGAGGGCCATGACGATGTCCTCGGCCGCTTCCATCGCCTTCCTGGGGCCGAGGGCGGGGACGGCCATGAGCTGCCGCACCCCGGCCGGGATCCGGGCCCGTCTCTCCTCGGCCGCCGCGACCTTGCCGGTACGGAAGTACTCGATGACTTTGTCGGCGATGGACCTGCCGACGCCCAGGACGTCCCGCAGACCGGCGGCGTCGAGGTGGGACACGTCGGAGGGGTGGCCGCCGATCGCGCGGGCTGCCTTCTCGTAGGCGCGCGCCTTGAACGCCTCGCCTCCGGCGATGGCGATGAGGTCCGCGTACTCCTGAGGAGCGCCTCGACCTCCTCGTCAGGCCGGACCACGTCTTCCAGTCCAGGAACCGGCACCCACCGCGCGAAAGCGGCGGCCGGACGCTGTACTGGGAGTCATGGGGACCGGCGTCACGTGAACCGCTGTGTCGAAGAACGGGCTCGCCGCCGGGACGGCGTCCGGGGCCGCCCGCGTGGCGCGGAGAGAAGGTGGTGGGCATGGACATCACCCTGATCGAGGAGACCCCGTTCCGGTTTCGCATCGAGCGGCAGGACTCCATGCGCGTTCCCGGGGTCGTCTTCGCGACGCGGGAGCTTCTGCCGCAGGCGGCGGGGGACAAGGCGCTGGACCAGGTCGTGAACGTGGCGACGCTGCCGGGCATCGTCCGCGCGTCGTACGCCATGCCCGATGTGCACTGGGGGTACGGCTTCCCGATCGGTGGTGTGGCCGCCACGGACATCGACGCCGGCGGGGTGATCTCGCCCGGCGGCGTCGGTTTCGACATCTCCTGCGGCGTCCGCCTGCTCGCCGCCGACATCGGCCGCGGCCCGCTGGCCCCCCGGATACGGCGCCTGATGGACATCCTCGGCGACACCGTCCCCCGCGGCCTGGGCCCGGGCGGGCTGTGGAAGCTGTCCGGACGGCCGCAGTTGGAGGAACTCATGGTCGCCGGGGCCGCCTATGCGGTCGAGCACGGTCGGGGCGTGCCCCGCGACCTGGAGCGCTGCGAGGACCGCGGGACGCTGGCGGGGGCCGATCCGTCGCAGGTCGGCCAGCGGGCGGTGGACCGGGGGATCCGGCAGGTGGGCAGCCTGGGGTCGGCCAACCACTTCCTGGAGGTGCAGGCCGTGGACCGGGTGTACGACGAGCCCACCGCGACCGCCTTCGGACTGCGCGCCGACCAGGTGTGCGTCATGATCCACTGCGGTTCACGCGGCCTGGGGCACCAGGTGTGCAGCGACCACGTCCGTGTGATGGACCAGTCCCTGCGCTCCTTCGGCATCCGGCTGCCGGACCGGCAGCTGGCCTGCGCGCCCGCCGTCTCCACGCCGGGCCGCGCCTATCTCGGGGCGATGGCGGCTGCCGCCAACTACGGCCGCGCCAACCGGCAGCTGCTCACCGAGGCCGCCCGGCACGCGTTCTCCGTCGCTGCCGGGGCGGGGCTTGACCTGGTCTACGACGTCTCCCACAACATGGCGAAGATCGAGACCCATGACGTGGACGGGGTACGGCGCCGGCTGTGCGTCCACCGCAAGGGCGCCACCCGCGCCCTGCCGCCCGGCCACCCGGACCTGCCCGACGACCTCGCGAAGGCCGGGCAGCCCGTGCTGGTACCCGGCACGATGGGGACGGCGTCGTACGTGATGGCCGGCACCGCCGGCAACGACGCCTTCTGGTCCTCCGCCCACGGCGCCGGACGCGTCTGGAGCCGCCACCAGGCGTTGCGCCGGGTCCGCGGCGAGGAACTGCACGACGAGCTGGAGTCTCACGGCATCGCGGTCCGGCCGAAGTCCTGGCGTGCGCTCGCCGAGGAGGCGCCCGACGCCTACAAGGACGTCGACGCCGTGGCCGCCGCCACGGAGGGCGCGGGACTCGCCCGCCTGGTCGCCCGCCTGGTACCGCTCGGGGTCGTCAAGGGATGACGAATCAGGTGTGCATGGTCAGGCCCCGCGTGAACGGGCGTCCGCGGAGGGCGGCCCGGGTGGTTCCTCGAGGACGCTCCAGGCGACCGGTCCCAGGAGGTCGGCCAACCGCTGGAAGACATCGATGAGCATGTCGTCCACGGTGAGGACGCCCACGACCCGGCGATCCTCCAGGACGGGCAGGCGACGGAACCCGGACGTGCGGAAGGTCCGGTAGGCCACGTGGATGTCGTCGGTGGCGTCCACCGTGATCACGGGCGAGGTCATCACCGAATCGACCACCTCGCTCGCGTCGAGGCTCCTGGCGAGAGCGGCCAGCGCGAGGTCGCGGTCGGTGACGATGCCGCGGAGGGCCCCGCCCTCGGTGACGATCACGGAACCGACCCCGTACTCGGCCATCTCTCGGGCGACTTGTCGCAGCGGTGTCCCTGTGGGCACGGACACCGCCGGATGGCTCATCGCTTCGGAGACCTTCATCAGCCTGGTTCCTACAGTCCCTGGGAGAGCAGCAGTTCGTGCGCCATCCGGGCGCCGCGTGCCGCCTGCTTCTCCCGCTCGACGTCCTCCGAGGGGATCTCCTCCAGCCCTTCGGCCAGCGCTTTGACGGCCTGTGCCAGGACCTGCACCTGGGTCTCCAGGGTGCGCAGCCTCTCGTGCTCGTTCGGGGCGATGTTCTCGGTCATCACGGTTCGCCTTCCTGTCGGGGGAGAAGGGAGCGGACGCTCCCGGATGCTGGGGGTGAGTCGTGCTGTGGGCCTGCTCGGGGTCGGTCGCATCGGTGTGTCCGCTGCTAGCCCGGCTCCATGTAGGGGCGGCGGAAGACCAGGGGGCCGGTGTCGTGCGGGCGTATGGCTGTCAGCGCCTGGGAGACCGCGGCCTCCAGGGAGCCGCTGGTGTCGATCGCGACGGCTTCCACCCACGGCGGCTCCCGCGCTGCCATGGCGAGGGCCACGTCGAGGTCGGCGTCGGACGGTCCGGCGGTGCGGCCTTCCAGGCGGGCCGCCGTCGTCTCGTCCGGGACCCGGCAGTGCAGGGCCACGAGGTCTGCGCTGGTGCGTTCGGCCACGCGGTGGGCGGCTTCGCGCTGTGCGGCGTTCGACCAGGTGGCGTCGAGGACGACGGACTCGCCTCGGGACAGCAGGGTGGCTGCGCGTTCCAGCAGGGCCGCGTAGGTCGTGGCGGTCCACTCGGGTGTGTACAGGCCCTCGCCGTAGGGGGTCGAAGCGGGCTGGTCCGCCGGGATGCCCGCGAGTTCCTTGCGCAGGCGGTCGCTGCTGAGCAGGGTGACGCCGAGGCGGTCGGCCAGTGCACCGGAGAGGGTGGACTTCCCGCTGCCGGGGAGTCCACCCACGAGGGTCAGGCCGACGGCGGAGGTGCGCAGGTGACGCAGGGTCGTGGTGATCAGTCGCCGTGCGGCGGGGCCGGCGTCCGGCGCGCCCTGGCGGGCCTGGATCAGGGAGACCTTGGCGCGGACGAAGGCGCGGTAGGCGACGTAGTGGTGCCGCAGCGAGGGTGGTGCGGGGTCGCCGGAGTACTCGCTGTAGCGGGCGAGGAAGAACGCCGCCAGATCCGGGGCGTCGAGCTGTTCGAGGTCCATGGCGAGGAAGGCGGCGTCGTCGAGGCCGTCTACGTAGCGCAGGTGGTCGTCGAACTCCAGGCAGTCCAGGACGCGGGGGCCGTCGTCGAGGCAGAAGATGTCCTCGGCGAGCAGGTCGCCGTGGCCGTCGACGATGTGGCCCTGCTCGATGCGCACCTCGAACAACCGCTCACGTCCGGCGAGATAGCGGCGGACCAGCCGCTCGACCTCCGCCACGCCCTCGGGCACGGGGCCCTCTCCGCTCATCTCACGCACCTGCGCGAAGCTCGCCTCCCAGCGCGACGACAGGGCGTCCCGCGTGCCCTGCGCGTCCACCTCCGGCGTGCGGGGAGCACTCGCGTGACGGGTGGCGAGCAGCCGTGCGACGGCGCGCAGGGCATCGTCGACGACCGCGCCTTCTCGTACGAGCCGGGACAGGCGGCGCTCCGCCGGCAGGCGGCGCATCGCCACGAGAGGCTCGGGCGCCTCCGCGTCGGGGACCCGGATCTCGCCCACACCCAGGTAGACATCCGGGGCGAAGCGGCGGTTGAGGGCGACTTCCCGCTCGCATGCGATCCGCCGGGCCTCCACGGTGGTGTAGTCCAGGAACCCCAGGTCGACGGGCTTCTTGAGCTTGTACGCGCGGTCGCCGACGAAGAACACGACCGCGGTATGGGTCTCGCGCACTTCAGCCCGAGGGAGCGGGCGCAGGTCGGGGGCGACGCCCGTCCGGAGGACGGACGCGTCGTCGTGACGCGCCGTGGTGGCCGACTCCCCGATGTGGCCTGGCTCAGTCATGGGGGACGACGGCGACGGGGCAGCGCGCGTGGTGCAGGGCGGCATGGGCTACGGGACCGAGGCGTGGCGCGAGGGCGGGACGGTGCTTGCGCCGGCCGACGACCAGCAGATCGGCACCATCGGCAGCGCGCACGACAGCCTCGGCGGGGCTTTCGAGTCGGACGGCATCGACCGACTCCACGCCGGGGAACTTCTCGCGCCAGGGGCGAAGGAGCTGAGCCAGCTGCTTCCGCGCGTCCTCCGTGATCTCCTTGGTGACCTCGTGGTCCATGCCCCACGGAGTGTGTGCATGGAGCGGCAGACTTCGGCCGTGGACGACCTGGAGAGGCACGCCGCGGGCCGCGGCGGCCTCGAAGGCGAAGGCGAGCAGGCCGTCGCAGGGGCCGTGCAGTTTCAGCGCGACCACGACGCTACGAGGGGCGGGGGACGAGCCCCGCTCGCGGGCCTCGGGACGGACCAGGACCACGGGCCGCGTGGCCCGTGCCACGACGGCCATGCTGACGGAGCCGAGGAAGTAGCTCTCGGCGGACGTCAGACCGCGCGAACCCAGCACAGTCAGCTCGGACTCCGACGCCGCCTTCACCAGGGCGTCCTGCGCGTCGTCGGCGACCAGGTTGCCGACGATCAGGAGGCCCGGGTGGCGGGCCTGGAGCTCCGCCTGCGCCTGGTGCACGAGCCGCTTCGCCCAGTAGTTCTGATCGATCTCCGGCGCGGCGCGGACCGGCTCGGGCGCGAGCATGGGCCAGGCGTGCATCAGGCGCAGCGTGACCTTGCGCCGCTCCGCCTCGTCGGCGGCCCAATGAGCGGCCGCCATGCTCTCGGGCGAGCCGTCCAGGCCGACCGTGACGACTGGCTCCATGGCAACTGCCTCCCTCTCGTACGGCGCCGCAGGGAGGGACGCGCGGGTGCCGGCATCTGAGGGCCGAAGCACGCCCCTTTCTCTGGTTCGAGGAGTACCCCAGATCGTCCTGCCCCGCATGCGGGCCGCGACGTGACCCGGCTCCGGATCGGTGCGTGCCCGATCTCGCGTCCGGCGCATGCCGCGCGGGCGGGAACGGTCACGGCCGCGCGCCGGAGGGGCCGATCGGTCCTTGCGAGCCCTGCCCCGTTCGGCCCCTTCCCGGGCCCGTCCGGTACGTGGAGACCACGCTGACGTGCGGCAGGCTGGGGCCGACAGGTCGATCCACGACGCAAGGAGCGAACGGTCATGGCAAACGGCATGGAGCCTTTTCCGAGCTGGCGGTGTTGACCGCGAGTTGGACATGCCTGCGCAACGACGAAGCTCCTGGTAGACGGGTTCTCGACGAAGATCACCCGTGTCTGCCAGGAGTCTCTATAAGGACCTTCAGCGTTGTCTCTCCAGGGTGAGGGCGGCCTTGGTGATTGACGTGAGCTGGTTGGGACTGATCCGGGCTTTGCGGAAGATCCGCCAGGCTTTGAGGCGGGCGAAGGCCCGTTCGACGGGGAAGCGGAGTCGGGCGTGTGCGCGGTTGACGGCGGCTTGTCCGGGGGTGAGGGGGCGTCCGAGGTGGCGTTTGAACGGCACCTGGAACGTTCCGCCGGCCCCGGCGTAGGCCTTGTCAGCGAGTGCGGGGATCTGTAGACGTTCACAGATCGTGACGATGCGGTGGGTGCGGGCCGCGGTGATGTCGACCGTGCGGCCGGGCAGCGTCGGCGAGTACCAGATCAGCTCGCCCACCGGGTCGGTGACGGCCTGGATGTTCACGCCGTGCCGCCTGGCCTTGCCCGAGTAGTTCCGCTCGTGGTCACCCACCCGGTCGCACTCGGCGATGGTGCCGTCCACCAGAACGTACTCGGGACGCGCACGGCGCAGGGCCTGTGTCAGGGACGGCGCCCTCGCGGCGAGGAGCTTGATCACGCTCTGTGTGTAGGCGTGGTCGGTGCCCTCGCTGATGCGGAAGCCCGCGGCGGGTTTCGCGTAGGTGGTGTGCTCACGCAGGTACACCAGGGCGATGATGGCGCGCTGCGTGGGCCGCAGCTTGCAGCGGCGGTCGCCCTCTCGGGTGACGATCAGCATCGTGACCCACTCCACGAGCGCGTGCGGCAGGTCGAGTGCAGCAGGATAGGTAACCAACGAGGCTGCCGGTCGCAGCGGTTGAGACGTCAGACATCTCGAACCACTGCCCGAAGGCCTTGCCTGCTATCCGCAGCCGGTCGTCACCCGATCGGTGAACACCCTGAAGATCCTTATTGAAGCCATTGATCCGAAACGCTTTGGGTTCTGGCTCGTTGACGGTGTGTGAGCGAGTTGGTGGGGGTGCGCGGACCTGGTCGCCGGACGCGCAGGAGGCCGTGCGGTTGTTGGCGGTGTCGGCGCTGGTGGAGGGCCGGGACCGGGTAGAGGCCGCCGCCCTGTTCAAGGTTTCGGTCAAGGCAGTGGACAACTGGTGGGCGAGGTGGCAGGCCGGCGGCCGGGACGCCCTGCTGTCCCGCCCGCGAGGCCGCCGCATGGGAGAGCATCAGGTCCTGTCCGAGGCCGAGCAGGTCGTGTTGAGGTAGGCCGTTCTCGATCGCACTCCCTGTGGCCTGGGGCTTTCGGGTCAGCTGTGGACGCGGGGGCTGATAGGCGAGCTGATCTTCAAGCTGCATGGGGTCCGCTTTACCGAGCCGGAGTGGGCAAGTACCTCAAACGCTGGGGGCTGTCCTTCCAGCGTCCGGACAAGCGGGCCGTCGAGCAGGATGCGGAAGCGGTCCGGATCTGGCGCGAGGAGACCTGGCCGGCGATCCGGGCCAGGGCGAAGGTGGAGGACGGCGAAGTCCTCTTCGCCGATCAGGTCGGGATCCGCTCGGACCAGGTCACCGGCCGCACCTGGGGCGCCAAGGGCAGGACGCCGGTCGTCCGCCGTGCCGGGAACCGGTTCTCCGTGAACGCGATGTCCGCGATCAGCACCGCGGTCGGATGCACTTCATGGTCTTCTTCGAACACCGCCCTCAGCGGCACGGGGGCCTTGTGCGTTGCGGCCCTCATCCTGACCCGGTCTGGGTCACTCGATCAGTGGCCACTCTGAAAGAGCTCATGGTCTTCAGGAGGACCTGCTCGGCCTGCCTTCTGTGCTGCCGTCGCTGTTCCGGAACCATTCGCTCAGTCACGGCGGGGTCTTATGACAACACCATTGACCTGCCAATTGCGTGCGTGTTTCATGGCGTGCCAACAGGCCGCTCCCCACTCGGCCGCGTTCTCCACGGCCAGTGCGCGTCCACGTCCACGCGCGTTTGGCACAAGTGAGTCACACCCGCGTAGGTCCACGAGCAAGGCGGTGATCCCGTTGGCATCGACGAAGGGGAACTCGAGCAGAGCGCCCGAAGCCCGCGTCCAGCCACAGCAGCCCGCCATGCGGAGATCGCTCGGCCTCTGGGGCGGTGTGGCGATAGCCGCCTCCAGCACGGCGGCCACCACCAGCATCGGCATCGGGCTCGGGCTGATGGCCGGCATGGTCGGTCTGCATCTGCCCGCCATCATGCTGCTGGCCTTCCTGCCCATCCTGGGTATCGCGGGCGGCTACGGGCGGCTCGGCCGTGTGGAGCCGAACGCCGGCAGCAGCTACCGCTGGATCGGCCGCACCCTCAGTCCCTGGCTGGGCTTCCTCGCGGCCTGGGTCAACATCGTCGGCACCATCGTCTTCATGGCCTACACCACCACGGTGACCGGCTCGGCGATCCTCCAGCTCCTCGGCCAGGCGTCCCTCCACAGGGTCGCCGGTCTCCGTCTCGACCCGGATTCCACCCTGCAGGCCACTCTGCTGGGCCTGGTCGTCCTGATCGCCGCCGCGCTCGTCTCCGTCCGCGGGGTGGAGCTCGCCGCCGGGTTCCAGAAGTGGCTGCTGATCTTCGAGTACGCCGTACTGCTCGGGTTCTGCGGGTACGGCCTGTTCGTCGGCGACCAGCCGTTCTCGCTCGAGTGGTTCAACCCGTTTGCCATACCCTCCTTCGAAGGCCTCGCCCAGGGCATGGTCCTGGCGGTCTTCTGTTACTGGGGCTTCGAGTCGGTGTTCAGTGTGGGCGAAGAGGTCCGCGATCCGGGCGACGCCTCCCGCAGCGGATTCATCGCCCTGACCGTGATGCTGGTGCTCTTCCTGCTCGGGGGCACGGCCTTCCAGCGCGTGATGCCCCTGGGCGAGCTGGCGGACAACGGCGCCCACGGCCTCACGTACTTCGGTGAGAAGCTCGCCGATCAGCCGCTGGCCGCCCTGCCGCTGATCGCCCTGATGTTCTCGGCGGTGGCATCACTGCAGGCCGCGGTCATCCCCACCGCGCGGGGGGTGTACGCGATGGGCCGCGACGGCACTCTCGGCCGCGTCTGGACGCGCTTCCACCCCGGTTATCAGACGCCCTACGCCGCCACGCTGCTGATCGCCGCGTTCGCCGTCGTCCTGGCCCTGCTCTCACTGGTCATCCCGACCGTCAACGACCTGATCTTCGCAGCCGTGAACGCGATAGGCATCTTGGTGGCGTTCTACTACGCGCTGACGGCCATCGCCGCCGCCGTGCGCTTCCGACACCTCCTGCGCACCTCGCCGCTGGAGGGCCTGAGGGCCGTCGTCGGCCCTGCGCTGGGAGCGCTCGCCCTGCTCGTAGTGGGCGGCTACCTGGCCTGGTGGCTCTACGACTCCGCCGACCACTTCGAGATCTCCGCGGACAACGGCTGGTTCGCCCTGCTCGTCCCGGCCCTGATCCTCGCCTCCGGTCTGGCGGTCGCGGCATGGGCCCGCTGGGTCCGTAAAGCCCCGTACTTCTCCCCCGGCTTCGACACGAGCCCCTGCTCCGAGTGACAACCCTCATGTCCCGTCGGCCGCCTCCGGTCGGCCGATCCACTGGAGTACCTCCCCATGCGCAAGGCCGGCCCGGTCTTCACCCATGGCTCCGTCCACACAGGAGGCCCCGCCCGCACCCGGGCCGGCGGCCTCGCTGCCACCGGGGACCTCATCACCCCCGCCGGCCCTGACGAGGTGCGAGAGCTGCCCGGCCCCGGTGTCGAGGCCGTCGACCTCCGCGGCCGGCTGCTCACCCCCTGGCTTCCAGGACGCGCCCCATCGACGCCGTCCACGGCAGCGTGGCACTCGCCGACCGGCGTGCCCTCGCCGCCTGCACGGCAGGTCCGGCCCACGTCGACGGCGTGGACGACGCCGCCAGTCCCCGCGCCGGGAACCCGACCGACCCGGTGGTACCGGACCGCGACACCTCCAGCCCCCCACCGCAGGAGATCGCCGAGGCCGACGTCGTACTGACATACGTCTGAAGCCGGTCTGCCCACTCCGCCGCTTGAGAACGCGGGGCCGGGCGCCGACGGCCCTCGAAGGCCGCCGGGGCCCGCGCCCCGGACCCGCACCTCCCGCAGCACCACGAACCAAGGACCAGACATGACCGATTCCAGCGACCTCGCCTACCTGCCCGCCACCGAAGCACTGCGCCTATTCCGCGAGCGCTCGCTGTCTCCCGTGGAGCTGATGACCGCGGTCATCGCGCGCGCCGAGGCTGTCGAGCCGAAGGTCAACGCCCTCGCCGAGCGCACCTTCGACGAGGCCCTGGCCGCCGCACGCGAGGCCGAGGCCCGTTACGCGGGCAAGGGGGAGGCGCCCCGGCCGCTGGAGGGGCTGTCCGTCGCGACGAAGGAGGAGCAGCCCATCGCCGGCCGTCTCGCCACGGACGGCTCCCTGGCCTTCGAACACGAGGTCGCCGACGAGACCCACCCGGTCGTCGAGCGCGTTCTGGCGGCCGGAGGCATCGTGCACGCGCGGACCACGACGCCCGAGTTCAGCTGTGCGGCGGTCACCCAGTCGCGGCTGTGGGGCGTCACCCGCAACCCATGGAACCTGGAGTTCTCGCCGGGCGGCTCCTCCGGCGGCGCCGGCGCCGCCCTCGCGGCGGGCGAGACCACCCTCGCGACCGGCTCCGACATCGGCGGCTCCATCCGCATACCCGCCTCGTCCACGGGCACGGTCGGCTTCAAGCCGCCGTACGGCCGCGTTCCCGCGATGGTGCCCTTCAACCTCGACACGTACTGCCACGACGGCCCGATGGCCCGCACCGTAGCCGACTGTGCCCTGCTGCAGAACGTCATCGCCGGGCCGCACCCGGGCGACGGCGTCTCCCTCCACCCCAAGCTGGTCCTGCCGGACAGCTTCGAGGGCACCGCGGGCCTGCGCGTCGCCCTGTCGGTGACCTTCGGCGACTGGCAGGTCGCCCCCGAGGTCGAGGCCAACACGCGCGCCGTCGCCGAGGCACTGCGGGCCGCCGGGGCGATCGTCGAGGAGGTCGAGGTCGCGATCACGCGTGCCGACGTCATGAAGGCGGCGATGATCCACTTCGGTACGATCTTCGGCCCGTACATCGCGTCGGTGGCCGCCGAACACGGCGACAAACTGACGCCGTACGCGCTGGACTTCGCCGAGCGGGCCGGCCGCGCCGCCCGCGAGCCGGGCAGCTTCCTGGAAGGCCTGGCCATCGAGGGCGCGGTGCAGGCGGAGCTGGGCACACTCCTCGAACGGCACGACGTGCTGCTCTGTCCCACCCTCGCCATCCCGGCCTACGTGGCGGACGACGACTACACGTCGACGAAGGTCGTCATCAACGGCGTCGAGCTGGACGACTCTCTGGAGGCTTCGCTCACCACGGTGTTCAACATCGCCAGCCGCTGCCCGGTGCTGAGCGTGCCGTCCGGATTCGCCTCGACCGGAGTCCCCACCGGTGTGCAGATCGTGGGGCGTCCGTACGACGACACCACGGTCTTCCGTGCGGCTTCCGCGATCGAGGCCGTCCGTCCCTGGAGCCGCGTCCCGGTCCTGTGATCACGCCAGGCCACGGCTTTGTCAGCGGACTTGAGGATCGCGCGCACTCCCATGCTTTCCGATGTCCCACCACGTCGAGTGCGTCGTGATCCTTGAGCCTGCCGAAAGGGACGCTGACATGCGGGTTTTCCGAGTGCGCATTATGGGGGCCATGTGCGATACGGGCGGTATTCTGACGTATGTCTGACGCATGCCCGGCTCGTATGCCGACGCCCCGTCAGCAGCAGAAAGCCGCCCTTCCAATTCGACGACACCTTCGTGCCCGACTTCCACGTGATGCTCGAACCGGGCACCGGCTTCCACGGGATCATGCGGGAGTTCGACCTCACCCGGACCCTGATCGGGCTCATGGTGATCGGCACCGCGCAGCGTGCCATCGACATGACGGTGGAACACGCCAAGCAGCGCACCACCTTCGGGCAGCCGTCGGCGGTGAACCAGGGCGTGCAGTTCCCGCCGGCCGAGCACACCATCTACATCAGTGCGGTCCGGGCGCTGGCCCACCACACCCTCGGCCTGCGCAGGGCGGGTCAACCGCACACCGCCCAGGCGGCGATGCTCAAGTGGTGGGCTCCGCAGGTCGCGATGGCCGCCGTCAACGACTGCGTCGTCCTGCACGGCCACATCGGCTGGTCCGAGGAAATGCCGCTGCAGGCCATGCTGCGTGACGTGTCGGGCTACCAGATCGGTGACGGCACGCCGCAGATCCAGAAGATGATCATCGCCCGCGATCTGTACGCACGGTGACGAAAACTCCTGCCGCATAGGCAGGTAACGACCTGGTTGGCGCATTGAGGGTTGCGCCAACCAGGTTCGCCCGTTCTCCCCGACTTTCGAAGGACCTCGACTCGCGCATCGGCATCAACGTGCATCTCGGCACCGACTATCAGGCCGGGACAGACCCCGTCGCACGGCAGCCGGCCGACTGCGAGAGCGCAGGGCTCGACATGGCCTTTCGCCCGGGTGACCTCGGCGTAGCGCCGGCAGTTCGGGTCGGCACCGCCCGCGTTGGAGGGGATCCCGAGCCACATCCAGCCGACCGTCGCGTGACGGGAGCCGATGGGCGTGCGTGAGGCTTCGACGGAAGCAGGTCGGCTCTACGCGGAGGACATCGAGCAGTTCGTCGACCTCAGACAGCCGCTCGGCACGCACATGATGACCGAGGACGACATCCGGGAGTTCGCCGGGCATGGGGACCCGCTGCCGATCCATGTCGGGGATGGCGAGCACTTCGGTGGGGTCATCGCCAGTGGCCTCCACACGCTGTGCGTCCACCAACGGCTCGCCGTCGCCGGGCCCTACTCGCGATGGGCCGTGGCGGCGGGCCGCCGGATGACGAGCATGAGCCTGCCGAGATCCGTCCGCCCTGGGGACACGCTGACAGGCTGGGTCACCGTCGCACAGGTGTCACCTCGTGTGAGGACTGCGGTGGCGCGGATCCACGGTGAGTTGATCAACCAGAACGGCGATCAGGTCCTCAGCCTGGAGCTCGAAGCGGTGGTGAAGAACCACCCAACGGCGACATCCGATCGATCCCGGTGAACGTGTCGACCGGCCCAGCCGCCCAACGTGTGGGTGCCCGCCCGTCGCACTCGACACGGGAGGAACGGCGATCTCACGCGACCGCCTGTCGATCAGCCGGGGCCGGTGGACGCGGAGGGCTGCCTCGAGTGCAGTGGGCACGCTCGCACATGGGCCGATCCGGCCGCCGCGGGTGAGTCGGGGACCAACGTGCGGGTGGTGCTTGTGGCGCCCGGCGAAGCGCCCCACGCCGCAAGCTGACCAAGCGGATCGGCAACGGCACAGTCAGCAGTCGGATTTCGGGCACTGGGCACGAGGCGGCCGGACTGGGGCCATTCCTGCTTGCCCCTGCAGCACAGCGGGCCCTTTCTCGTGAACGCAGACGGCACGCTCGCGTACCGTCGGACTGCGACGCTGCCGCCGTGCGGCTTCTCTCGTCAGGAACTGCTGAGCGCCCTGGACGACTGAGGGCGGCCCCTGGTCCGACGGGCCACGACGTCTCGCCGATCTAGGACACGTCCGCCTCTACGGCTGCCTTGATGCGCTTCCCGAAGGCCGGCGCGTCCTTGCGCGCCGCGGCCAGGGCCAGGCCGACGATGAGCTTGCCGAGGCCGTGGCCCTCCAGCACGTTGTGGATGCGGACCCGCGTCCCGCCGTCCGGCAGCGGTTCCAGGTCGTAGCCGCCTTCGCTCACCGTCACGAGGTTCTTCGACACCTCGGCCCAGCGCATCGACCGCGGCGGGTCGAAGGCGGTGACGCGGAACTCCCGCGAGGTCTTCATCCCCGCGTCCTTCACCGTGCTGCGGAACACCGTACCGACGGCCGTCGGCGACTCGGGAACCCGGTCGATCCGGAGTACCCGCGGGCTGAACCGCGGATCGTTCCGCCCGTCGGCGAGATATCCGAACACCTCGTCGATGTCCCGGCCCACCTCGACCCTCGCCTCGAACTGTCTGGACATGCCACTCCTCGTCGGGGTCGCACCCGCCCGGCGCAAGGGGCAGGCTCCCTCCAGAGTGGAGGACCCTCCCGCCCCGCGCACCTCGGACGGCGGGTGCCAGGTCCCACGAGCTCGTGCATGGTTGGCGCTGGTGTGTCGGACCTCTGATCGTTTGAGCCTGGCTCTGCGTGGTGGGGAACTGGGCATGTGCGCTGACTCGTACGGAGTCGAGAGATCACGGGGCTTTCGCCCGAGGTGATCGCTGAATTCGTTGCCGAGATCGGCCCGTTGCGGCGTGAACGGCTGCACCCGGGACCAGTCGGTGGTTTACGGGCGTATCGGTCTTCCGAGGGCGCTCTGATGCTGACTTTAACGGATTCGAAAGCCTCTGAACTGCGGAAACGTCGGCGGATCAAGTGGTGGTGGAACTTCACGGGCCGCACGGACGAGGAGGTCCGTACGGCCCGGGAGCAGGGACACCGGACCAGACCCCCTGGCCATCCCCGATGGAGCCCGTCAACGGTCGGGCCGACGGCTGGGGGCAAGCCCCCAGCCGTGCCCCATGACAGGGCTGGGGGCTCGTTCCGGAGAGACAGCAGGTGTCAGTCGGCCGCCTTCACCTTGGCGGCGGTCGCCGGGGGCTTGAGCTGGACCCAGCCGGCCTTGCTCGGTGCGCCCTCCTCGTTGAGGAGGAAGAGCATGTAGTAGCCGGGCGGGGCAGCGGCGGCGGTCGGCGGGGCCTGAAGCTCCAGGAAGTTGCCGCCGCGGCTCTTGATGCGCAGTTCGAGGTGACGCTGGCTGGTGTTGATCGAGTGGGTCGCGGTGGTCGGGGCCAGCAGTACGGCGCGGGTGACCTCGTTGGGTGTGCTGGTGCTCACCGTGATCTTCTCGTTGTAGCCGACGCTCGGGTTGAAGATCAGACCGAGCGAGGGGCGGCTGCCCTGGTGGAGGTAGGCCGGCTCGTAGATCTCGATGCTGCCGTTGTTGTTGTCGTTGATGTCGGGGTCGTTGGCGAGCTGCTGGAGTTCGTCGCCCGTGATCATGACACGGCCGTCCGGGAGGACCACGCCGTTGGAGTGGTAGCCGCGCGGCAGCCGCTGGACGGGGCCGAGCTTCCAGTCGCCGTTCTCGTCGCGCAGTTCGACCTGGCGGTACTTCAGGTCGGCGTTGGGGTTGTACGGTCCGTTGCCGTAGTCGCGGATGTCGAAGGCGCCGTTGACGGTGAGCAGATTGCCGTTCGGCAGGAGCAGGGTGTCGTCCTGGGTGCGGCCGAAGGCGCGGGGCTTCTCGGTGTTCCACTTGCCGCCGGCCAGGCGGTAGGTGTTCGGGTCGTTGCGGTCGCCGCCGAGGACCAGGACCGAGTCGGGGCCTCTGAAGCCGGCCGGCAGGGGGACCGCGGAGCCGTAGTTGCGCCTCCACTCCCCACCATCAGGTCCAGGCTTGGCTTTGTTGACGTCCGGGCGGTTCGGCAGGTCGGTCTTGGTGTCGGCGGCGGTGTCGAAGAGCCATTGCTGGTCCACGGAGCGGCCGAGTCCGTAGATCTTCCCGTCGCGCAGCGAGAACAGGTGCGGATAGTCCCACTTGAACGGGGCCTCGGTCTTGAGCTTGTCCACCCCCCAGCCGATCGGCTTGGTCGACTTGTCGAAGGGCACCTGGCGGCTCGCGTCGGGGAAGCGCTCGACGATCGGGGTGGGGGTGCCCCAGCCCAGCTCCGACTGGCCGGACATGATCACCTGACGTCCGTCGGCGCCGGTGACCACGCTGGGGTACCAGCGGCCGACGGACATGTCCTTGTTGAGGTACCAGTCCTCCGCCCAGGGGTCGAAGACCAGGCTCAACTTGGCGCCGCTGCCTCCGTTGCCGCCGAGGTTGCCGCCGAAGACGCCGAGCATGCCGTTGGGCAGGAAGGAGTGGCCGGCGCAGAAGAACGGGGCCGGGCGGGGTTCGTTCTTGCCGTCGGGCATGTTGACGACCGGTGGCTTCTTCTCGGTGAACGCGTCGGGACCGGTCCCCTTGGCGGGGTCCCAGATCCAGGCGCGGCCGGCGTTCTGCTTGCCGATCGTGTCGGTGGGGGCGGGCTCCTTCTGCGGGTTGACCTCGATCCGCTCGAAGGAGAACAGCAGGACCTTGCCGGTCGGCAACAGCGCGACATGGGCCGCGAAGTCCGGCGACTGGAAGTACTCCTGGAACCGGCCGAACTCGGCGGCGTCGAAAGACGCGTTGGCCTTCTCCTGGGAGGCGGTCAGCGACTTGAGCCGCTCCGTACGGGTGGTCTGCGGGTACTCGCCGACATCGGCCAGGGCCTTCCGGGTACGGGCGTGCTCCTCGGCGTGCTCCTTGCCGAGCGTCGCCGCCTCGTCCGGGTCGACGGTGACCGGCGCGGTCGCCGCTCGGGAGGCGGGGCCGTAGGGAAAGACGTCGCCTCCCTCGTCGTGACCGGTGTGGGCCAGTACGGGGCCTGCCGACGCCAGGGCCATGGACGCGGCCATCGCGGTGGCGGCGCAGACCGAGATCGCCGTGGCGAGCCTCCGGCGGGCGGGCAGGGGCGGATTGCTGCGGGACATGGGACTCCTTGCTGCAGAGAGGAGGGCGCAGCGGTTCGACTGGGGACGCATCGGAGGGAGGGCTGCGCCGGGACTGCCACACGTTCACGCACAGTGACGAGCTTCAGTGTTTCGGCGCATCAACCGGCTGTCGCCCTGAGGCACGCAGCCGGGTGATCCCGTGCGCCGAAAGCGCCTCTCTGCGCCTCGTGCGCCCCCCGACCAGCGCATTTGTGGTCAACGAACGGGTGACGAGGGGCCTCATCGGTCCGCTCTGTCCGTGGAAGGGCATACGAGTACTGCGTACTTCGATGATGACTCCGCGCAACATCGGGCGTGGAGGTGTCGATCTCCTGGAGGGAACATGGTGGACGATCTCAAGCTGCGTGAGAGCGACGACATCCAGGGCGATGTGATCGCCGGCTTCAAGAAGGACCAGATGACCCTGCTGTTCCTCAAGTTCGAGGACGCGGCGAGGGCTCGTGCCTGGGTCAAGGCCCTGGAACCGCAGATCTCCACGACGAGGCAGGTGGCGGCCTTCAACGCCGCCTTCAGCAAGGCCAGGAAGGCCTCGGAAGGCGACGACCCCAAGACGCTGAAGGCCACCTGGATCAACGTGAGCTTCACCTGCGCGGGGCTGCGGGAGCTGACCGGAAAGGACCCTCTTCCCTCGGTCAAGCCCGGCAGCGGCCTGGAGGCGTTCAAAGAGGGCTCGGACAAGCGGGCTCTCGGGGACACCGGCGACAGCTCTCCGGGGATGTGGCTCTTCGGCAACGGCAAGGGGCAGGTCGTCCACGCCGTGCTCACCGTCGCGTCCGACACCGTCCAGGACCTCCAGGCGACGGTCAGACAGCAGCGTGAGGCCTGCGCCGCGGCCAAGATCGTGATCGTGTTCCAGCAGGACGCCGCCACACTGCCCGGAAGCCGGAGGGGCAAGGAGCACTTCGGTTTCAAGGACGGCGTCAGCGAGCCCGGCGTGATCGGCTTCGACGAGCCGGACCCCGTCAAGCCCGAGTACGTCAAGGGCCATCACGGCACCCGGCTGATCCCGCCCGGTGAGTTCGTCGTCGGCCACGACCGGGTCGGCGGCGTACCGCACGAGACACCCGAATGGGCCGACAACGGCACCTTCCAGGTGGTGCGGCGGCTGGGCCAGGACGTCCCGGGCTTCTGGGCCCAGGTCGCCGGGCAGCTGAAGGTGCTCAAGCAGGCCAAGGTGGTGCCGCTCGAGGCCACCTCGGAGTGGCTGGCCGCCCGCCTCGTCGGCCGGTGGCGGTCCGGCACCCCCGTCGCCACGTGCCCCAACGCCGACAGGCCCTCCAACGCGCTGGCCGGCGACGACAACGACTTCGGCTACCGCAACGACCCTGAGGGCTTCATCACCCCGCTCTTCTCGCACCTGCGCTGCACCAACCCCCGGGACGGCCTGCAGGAGAAGCCCGGTGACCCGCCGCTCGACGAGAATCCGGTGATGGACCGCCGCCGGATCATCCGCCGTGGCGCCCCGTACGGCGCACCTTTCGACCCCGCTTCGGAGGGGCCCGGCGGGCCCGACGAGAAGCGCGGCCTGCTCTTCGTCTGCTACCAGTCGGACCTCGTCCAACAGTTCGAGTTCATCCAGAAGGCGTGGATCGACAGCCCGGACTTTCCACCCAACCGGACCAACAAGCCAGGCCCCGACGGAATGGTCGGGGCCGCCGGCAAGGTCAGCTACGAGACCCCCGGCAAGACCACTCAGCTGAGCCTGAGCCAGTTCGTCGTCACCGAGGGGTCCGTCTACGCCTTCGTACCCTCGCTGACCCTGCTCCGGCTACTCGGTGACGGCCGGCTCACCGACAAGCCGCCCGCCGACGTCCGGCCGACCGACGCCTTCCTGCCCATCCCCGACATGCAGCGGGTCGACGGCAAGAGCTGGTACTGGGCGTACGGGACGGGCGGCGACGGTGACGCCGTCTGCCGGACCGTCTCCATCGCCGACGGGGACGAGCACACGGACGTCCGCGAGCGCCCCGACCGGCCGTTGACGACCTGGCCGTGCTACGCCGGGGTGAAGAAGGTCGACGCGATCCTGCCCGTTCCGGACGAGCAGCGGATCAACGGCCGCAGCCGGTTCTGGCTGTTCCACACCGTCGAAGGCCGGCAGGTCTACCGGAAGATCTCGATCGCCGACGGCGCCGAGTCCGGCATCCCGCCAGAGCAGGCCACCGCGATCGACCTCCCGGACCGCTCGCTCTCCGCCTGGGTCTCGTTCAACGGGATCGAGAGGGTGGACGCCTTCCTGCCGGTCCCCGACATGCAGAGGGTCGACGGCAAGAGCTGGTACTGGGTGTTCCACACCCTCATGGACCGTCAGGTCTACCGCCTCGTCTCGGTCGCCGACGGCAGGATGCACGCGGACAACCTCGAACGCGGCGACCGCGGCCTCGACCTGTGGCGATCGCTGGCCGGGATCACGCGGGTGGACGAATTCCTTGCGGTACCGGACATGCAGCGGATCAACGGCATGAGTCTGTTCTGGGTGTTCCACCAGGACAAGTACCGGATCATCGTGATCCGTGACGGTCATGGCCACGAGGACCAGGTCACGGTCGAGGACCGACCGCTGACGACGTGGAGGTCCCTGACGGGCTGACAGGTCCGCCCCCCCCGAGCGGGTGCCGGACCCGGTGCGCCTCGCCGCGCCGCGGAACAAAGCCGGGCGCCGAAGCGGAAACGGCCCCGGATGTGCAGGGTCCGCTCGGCGAGGCCGGTCGGGAGTGTGGCCCGCACCTTCAGTCGAGAGACCGTCCACCGCCGTCCTGGCCCCGATCCTGACGGATCTCCGGATGCCGGGCGGCGACGGTGTCGGGCCGATCGCCCTGCGCGCCACGGTGGAGGGGCCGGGAACGTCACGGCACTCATGCTGACCTCCTGCTGACCCTGGCCTGCACACGGGCCGCTGACCTGTGGGAATCTGGCGTCTGCGCGCATTGCGGTGGAACTTCGTCGGCCGCACTCGGCGTCGCGGCCCTGCCTCGTACGGCGGTGCACACGACGAAGATCATCGGCGTCGAGACGGGCACCGCGGCGGCGCTGATCGCCGCTTATGCTCTCGGCAACCTCGCCGGCTCCGTGGCGGTCATGGCAGGCCTTCATCTGGGTAGCCGCCCTGAAGATCACCTCAGGATCCGCAGGAACCGCCCTCGCCGGCTCCCTCACGGGCCCGGACGTGCGGCTGCCTCTCCTCCTCGGCATCGCTGGAACAGCGGCGGCCGACAACGGCAGATCCCGGAGACGGGTGTCGGCATCCCGCGGATGCTTGCCGAAGCGTGCGGTCCGGACCGCGCATGGTCCGGGAAGCGCGCCTGGAACCGGCTACGCGCTGCACGTGGCAGCCGGGTGATGTCGCCGTGTCCAAGCGCAGGAGTGCCCGGTGAGACGATCTTCCCTCCAGGCACCGACTTCACTTGCCAGAAGAGCTCAAGCGCCTTGGGGGAGCAACAAAGGTTCTTCGTCCGCTGGTGGTACAGCCGACGAACCCGCGCTGACCAGCGAGATCGGCCCCGGCTCGGCGGCGGGTCAGATCCAGCCACGGCGTGCCGCGACGACACCGGCCTGGAAGCGGTTCACCGAGCCCAGAAGGTCGTGGAGGCGGCTCATGCGCCGGCGCATGGTGCGGACCGACCAGCCGAGCTGGCGGGCTATGGCCTCGTCCTTGAGGCCGCTGACCAGCAGGGTGAGCACCAGACGGTCCTCCTCGCCGAGCGGGTCCTGGGCGGGGGCGTCGAGCGGCAGGGCCTGTTTCCAGCACAGTTCCCAGTAGTCGGTGAGGGCGTCCAGCAGCGTGGAGGGGCGGATGACCGCAGCGCGCACGCCGTCGAGGTCCAGGGAGAGCGGCATCAGCGCCAGCCGGCGGTCCGCGATGGCCAGTTTGATCCGCAGGCCCGGCATCACCCGGGCCTGCTCGCCACGGCTCACGAGTCCTCGGATGTCCTCGAGCACCCCCGGCCACTCCAGCGCCTCGGGGGCGTAGACCGCGCGGTAGCGCACCCCGCGCCCCAGCGCGTTGCTCTCCACCGGGTTGGACGTGGTCAGCGCGTACGGCGGCCGATCCAGTGTCATGACGTCCTCGCGCGCCTCCTGTTGGAGGCGGACGAACCAGCGGCCGAGCGCCTCGCGGCCGGTGGCGATCTCCACCTCGTCCTCCCCGGCGGTGCCGGCCTGGGCCGCCGCGAAGAGGCGGGACAGTTCGCCCGCCGCCGAACGGACCCGGTCCAACTCCGCGGTCCTGGTTCGCACCAGTGACTCGACCGCGGCTCCCGGCTCGATCGCCGCGTACCGGCGTCGGACGCCCGCGAGCCGCCCGACCAGGCCGTGGTCGTGCAGTCGGTCCAGCGCCCTGGCGACGCGGAGAGGGGAGCAGCCGAGGTCGGCGGCGAGCTCGGCCGGGGCCGCCGTACGCCGGGTCAACACAGCCCGGTAGACGCTCTCGTCGAACGGATCGATGCCTGCCGCGGTGAGCTCGTTCGTCATGTGCGGATCCTGGCCCACTGGTGCCAAGTGCAGCAATGGGCCGCCAAGATCCGTTGTACGGAGCGTGACTTCGGCGCTAGGACTTCTGCCCATGGCCAAGAACCCACGAAGAAGCCGACGCCTGGCGGCGGCCGCGGTCACCACCGTCGCGCTGGCCGGGACGCTCACCGCGACACCCGGCACCGCGACCGCGAAGTCACCCGACCCGAACCAGCGGGTCATCGTCGAGCTGTCCGGAGACGCAGCCGTGGCAGCCGCTCCAGGCGGCTCGCTCACCTCCCTGACCGCCGGCACCGCCTCCGCCGTCGGCGACGCCCGACGGGCCCTGGCGGCACGGCAGGACGCCTTCGTCAGGGCGGTGGGGAAAGCCGGACTGCACCCCGCCTCGCCCCGCAGACTCGGCCTGCTCGTCAACGCCGTGGCGATGACGGTGCCCGCCTCCGAGAGGGCGCGGCTGGCCGCACTGCCGGGCGTCGTCGCCGTCCGGCCCGACACCCGGATACAGGTGCGCACGGACGTCAGCGTTCCGCTGACCGGCGCGCCCGAGGTCTGGAAGCGCGAGGACCCGGCCGGCGTGAAGGCCACCGGCAAGGGCACCGTGGTGGCGGTCCTGGACAGCGGCGTGGACTACGACCACCCCGACCTGGGCGGCGGCTTCGGCAAGGGGCACAAGGTCGTCGGCGGCTTCGACTTCGCCAACGGCGACGACGACCCGATGGACGACAACGGTCACGGCACCCACGTCGCGGGCATCATCGCGGGCAAGGCGGTCAGGAAGGGAGGCGTCACCGGCATGGCGCCCGACGCGCGCCTGCTGGCCTACAAGGTCATCGGCGCCGACGGCAGCGGCTACACCTCCGACATCATCGCCGGCATCGAGGCGGCGGCCGACCCGGCCAACCCCCAGCGGGCCGACGTCATCAACATGAGCCTCGGCGGCTCCGGTGACGGCACCGACCCGCTGGGCCGCGCGGCGACCGCCGCCGTGCGGGCCGGAGTGGTCGTCGTCGCCGCGGCCGGCAACGACGGTCCCGGCAGCGGCACCGTCAACACTCCGGCGTCGGCCGACGGCGTCATCGCGGTCGGCGCCTCCACCAGCGGGCTGCGGATACCCAGCGCGTACCTGGCGGGCAAGGAGCCCGAGCTGATCCAGACGTACCGGGGCGTCCTGTCCGCGAACCCGCCTCGGGAACCGGTCACCGCGCCGCTCGTGGACGTCGGCGCGGGCACGGCCGAGGACTGGAAGCGGGTCGGTGACGTACGGGGCAAGATCCTGCGGGCCGACATCCTCGTCGCGCCCAGTACGGATGTCCTGAGCCAGAGCGACATCGACTGGGCACGCGAAGCCGAAGAGCGCGGCGCGCTCGCGGTGCTCGGCGGCCTTCCGGCCGGGGGCGGACCCGTGCTCGCCGCCACCCCGGGAACGATCGGCGCCACGACCACCCCCGCCCGCCCCGACCTCACCCGGACCGCCGCCTCCGGCGACTCGCTGCGCATGGACCGCCTGGTCGTCATGGGCATCGACACGACCCAGTACGCCCAGCTGAGCCGCGAACTGGCCGCTGGGAAGGTGTCCGTCACCCTGCGCGGCACCGACTCCACCGACCAGATCGCCTCGTTCTCGGCGCGCGGACCCGGCACCGGCTTCGGCCTCAAGCCCGACCTGGTCGCACCCGGCGTGGAGATCCGCTCCACCATCCCCACCTCGATGTACGCACCCGGTGTCTACCGCATGTCGGGCACCTCGATGGCGAGCCCGCACGTCGCCGGAGCCGCCGCCCTGCTGCGCCAACTGCGCCCGGACCAGGACCCCGACGAGATCAGGTCCGCACTGGTCGGCACCGCGAAGCAGCTCGCCGGCACCGGCCCCACCGCCCAGGGCAACGGACGGCTCGACGTGGCCGCCGCAGCGTCGGCCACCCTCAGCGCCTCCCCGACGACCGTGTCGTTCGGCCTCGCCGACCTGGCGGACAAGACCGTCGGCGGCGCCGCGCAGGTACGCCTGGCCAACCCCGGCAGGACACCGCTGGCCGTCGCCCTCAGCAGTACCGGGCCCACCGCCGTGTCTCCGCCGCGGGTGACCGTCCCTGCCGGGGGGTCGGCAACCGTCGACGTCACCCTGCGTGCAGACCGCCCGGCCACCGACACGGAGATCAGCGGCCGGATCACTGCCACCCCCGTGCGAGGCCCGGCCCTCCGGGTGCCGTACCTGCTCGTCGTCCGGCACCTGGTCGTCCAGGCGTCCCCCGATCCGAGCGACGGCCGCTCCACCGTGCACATCGCCGCCCCGGCCGCCCTGAACGCGCCGCCGGAGATCAGGGTCACGCCGCCGCACGGCAAGGCCTTCACCCTGCCCACCACCATGAACGGCGCCGGCTACTACCAGGCCGACGTGACCGGGAAGGCGTCCGGCGCCTACCGGTTGGCCGTGCGGGCCACGACCACCGACGGCCGGCGGATCACCGGAACCGGCGCCTTCGAGGTCACCCCCGCCGACAGCCGCGGCAACCGCTGGGAGCCCATCGGCCCGAACAGCGAGGCCGGTCACGTCGCGCTCTCGCCCGCCCGGCCGAAGCAGGCCGTCGTGACCCAGTTCCGGAAGGCCGCCCCCTGGCTGACCACCGACGGCGGCGCCAACTGGCGCCAGGTGGGCAGGCTGCCGATCGCCGACGGCAACGGCACCGGAGCGGTCGTGGTCGACGCCCACCGCCCCGATCGCTGGTGGTACGCCGTGAACACGGCCGCCGACCCCACCCGCCGGGGCACGATCCTGCGTACCGACGACAACGGCCGCACCTGGCGCAAGCTCGACGTGCCCGACGCGCACATCGACGAGTTCGTCGCGGACGAGCAGACCCGTACCCTCGCCGCGATCGTCGACGACACACTGCTGGTCAGCACGGACGCGGGCGACAGCTGGGCGACGTACCCCACCGGCGTGACCGGTGACGTCCGCGACGCGACCCTCGTCGGCGACACCCTGTACCTGGCGACCTTCGACGGCGTCTGGCGGATCGACGGCGTCGGCAAGGGCGACCCCGGTGCGGCGCACCTCGTTCTCGACGAGCCCGTGAGCACCATCCGCGGCATGGCGGCCGACTCCACCGTGGTGGCGGCCTACGTCCCCGGTACGGGCGTCCGCGGCTCCTACGACAAGGGCCGCACCTGGTCCACCCTGCTGCCCCTGGCGGAGGGCGGCAACGGACTGTCCGCCTCCGGCGGCGACCTGTACCTGCGCGCGCTGTTCGGCGCCGGGCAGGTGAGCCACGACCACGGCAAGACCTGGAAGCCCGTGCCCGCCCCCTCGAAGGCCGCCATCGCGATGGACTACGACCGCTGGGCCGACGGCTCGGTGACCGTCTCCAGCGAACAGGACGGCCTGTACCGCGGCTCCGCCGACGGCACCGGATACCGGAGGATCGGCGTCCAGGGCCTGACCACCTTCGCCCTCGCGGCCAGCGGCGACCAACTGCTCGCCGGAACGGTGAGCGGCACCTACCGCACCGCGATCCCTGTCGCCGGCCCCGAGTGGGGCCAGTCCGGGGCGGAGGGCAGGACCGGTCGCCTCACCTCGCACATCGCCGTCTCGCCCGAGGACACCGAGGTGGTGTGGCAGGTCCGGCGCACCGCGACCGGCCTCTTCGAGGTCTCCCGCAGCGGTGACGCCGGCCGGACCTGGCAGGTGAAGGGCACGTCGTCGGAGATACCGACCTCGATCCTGGTCCACCCGGCCGACCCGGACCGGGTGGCGATCAGCTTCAGGAGCATTTTCGGCGACGGGCTGTTCGCGACGTCCGACGGCGGCAGGACGTGGAAGAACCTCTTCCACGAGAGGTCCTTCGATGCCATGGCCGGTGACCCGCGCGACCCGCGGCGCCTCTGGCTCGGCAACGCTTCGGGCCTCTACCGCTCGGACGACGGTGGCGTCACCAAGACCAAGGTCGCCGAGGGCCCCGTCTCCGCGATCGTGATGGATGGCCGACGCCTGGTCGTCGGCGGATCGTCCGTCCGGGTCAGCACCGATGACGGCAGGACCTTCCGCACCGCCGACACCGGCCCGCTCGCGGTCCACGTCTCGGACCTGCTGCGGGTGAACGGAGCGCTCTACGCGGCCACCGCCGGCTCCAGGGAGTCCGGACTCGTCCAGGGCGGCCGGGGTGTACTGCGCAGCACCGACAACGGCCTCACCTGGGAGAACATCTCAAGCGGCCTGCAGAACACCGACACCACGAGGCTGGCCGCCGCCCCCGACGGCCGCACGCTCTACGTCGGCACGGTCGACGGCGGGGTGCACCGCCTGAAGCTACGCCGCTGACCCACCGCGCGCATGACGCGTGTGACCGCATGACCGGCGCGAGCGTCGACCCGGCCCGGAACTCCCGGGTCCGGTCGACGCTCGCGCGCGTGGCCGAGCGGGAGAATCTCCCGCAGGCCCCTCTTTCTGTGCTCCTAGAGGACTGGTCCGGAAACGGTCCGGATCTGGTGCACGCGGTCCAGGCGGCGGAGGCGGGAGGTTCTGAGTGCGTTCGGGAGCGTGGAGCGCCAACGGGCTGGGCCCATGCCGACCTTACGCTGCTCGTGGCCTGGGCGGAGAGCTGTCCGGTGGGACTGTTGTCCGCCCAGGGGTGAGGGCGTTGTCGACGGCCGCGCCGGCGGCACGCGCCACCGCGCCGCAGCCGGCCATGGCAGCGAGTTCGGCTCCGTCCTTGACGATTCCCGCACTCGCTGCGGCACCCAAGCACGCTGCGCCGGCGATCGATTCCGTGTCGGCTGCCGCCGTCGCCGTCGGAGCAGAAGGTCTTCGATCCGCGTCGAGCGAGGCGCGGCAGCGTCGGCACCACCGTACGAGGCATCCCCCGGCATGAACCGGAAGCTCCCCGTGCCCTTGACGGCCGTAGCACTGATCGGCTCGGTGGGCTTGTGGCCGACGGGCCGTGAAGCCGACGCGGAGTTCGAAGGCGGCGATTCTCCGGTGCCGTGCCCGGAAGGCGACGGCTTCGCAGTACCGGCGTGGGAGAGGCGCCATCGGACGCCGCGGCCCGACAGAGTGGCGGTGCCGTGTCAGGCAACGGTGTCCAGATGGGCGAAGACGACGAGGTTCTCCGTGTAGTCGCGCGCTGTGCGGTCGTAGGCACCGGCGCACGTGATGAGCCGGGCCAGGGCATCGGGGGTGTCCTCGTAGACACGCTTGTCGGGGAAGTCGTCCTTGTGGAAGCTCTCCACCGAGTCGATCAGGAACACGGCGGTGGTGCCGTCGGCACGGTCGACCTCGAAACTGTCACCGGGCGAGAGTTCGGCGAGGCGCGCGAAGACCGCCGGGGAGGTTTTCGTGTCCAGGTGGCCCGCGATGATCGCCGTGCCCCGCTGACCGGGCGAGATCCCGGACCTCTGCCAGCCGACCAGGTTCGTGTCGTCCGCCGGAGGCGGGTCCAGGGCCCCGGTCGGGCCGATCTTCAACCCGGTGAAGGGGGCGTCCACGCGGATCTTGGGAATCCGCAGCCGAACGGGGGCGGAGCGCGGCATGACCGGGCTGCTCATCGAGGTCTCGCCGGGTTCGGACGAGGCAGAGGCGTGCGGTCGAGCGGGCTGTGGTGCGGCCGCCGGGGCCTGTTTCGTCACAGAAGGCACGGGGGGCGTGGTCGGGGAGGTCGCGTCCGATGTGAACATCTTCCCGCCGAAGGCGTACAGAAGCACGGCCAGTGCTACGGCCCAGAACAGGCCTCGGACGACCCATCGCGCGGTGCGTCGGGGTGTTCCCGTGCTGACGGGATCGGGTGGGGTCGTCACCGGAGGACACCTTTCGGATGCGGGCGGAATGTCGTACGGGGCCGGACGTGGGGGCACCGCTGTGACGGGCCCCCACGTCCGGGTACTGCTAGGCGTGGCCGGCGGCCTTCCTGCGGCGGACGACGGCGAAGGCGGCCAGCCCTGCGGCGATCACCAGCGCGCCGGTCGCGTTCGCGCCTGTGCTCGCGAGGCCGCCACCGCCGGTGTGCATGCCGCCCTTCGGCTTCTCCGGCTTGTAACCGTCCTCCTTCTCGGTCTCGGTCTCCTTGTCCTTGGACCAGTCGTCGGCGTTGACGAGTGAGAGGGCGCCGGACCCGGTGTGCATGCCGCCCTTCGGCTTCTCGTGGTCGCCCTTCTCGTGGTCGCCCTTCTCGTGGTCACCCTTGGACCAGTCGTCGCCGTCGACGAGCGACAGGGCGCCGGAGCCGGTGTGCATGCCGCCCTTCGGCTTCTCGTGGTCGCCCTTCTCGTGGTCGCCCTTGGACCAGTCGTCGCCGTCGACGAGCGACAGGGCGCCGGAGCCGGTGTGCATGCCGCCGTGCGGCTTGTCGTGCTCCTCCTGCTGCTGGCTGTGGGACTGGTCGTCCTTGTCCCAGTCGCCCGCGGTGCTGGCGTAGGCGACGGGTGCGACGAGCGCCAGGGTGCCGGCGGCGGCGGTCGCAGCGAAGAGAATGCGGGCAGAGCGCATCGATGACTTCCTTTCGTCGCATGCGTCGGCTGACTGTCTGTCGGCTTCTCGAACGCATCGACTTGCCCACCGTCAGCCGCCTCGCCTCGAATGGCGACTTGGAGTAGTTCATTCGATACCTAACGTGGCATCAAGCATCGCCATCCGGGCGAACTCCGGTGCCGGAGCGTCCGCCCCCGGACGAGCGGTGCCCAGACCTCCAGCCCTTGGCCCGATGCCCGACGACCTGACGCGCCGTGCGGACCGCACCGAGGAGGTCCTCCGCCGGCTGGAACCGCAGAAATGGAGACGTGAGGTGCTGGCTCACCAGCGCCACGCGCGGTCACTTCGCGCCGGGAGGTCACCCGGCGGTACCGGTACCGTGGGCACTGGGCCGGGGCATCCCCGGATGGTTCCCCATCCGGTGAGGGCTCCGCTCCGAATCCCGGACATGAGCACCGACGCGATGACCCTGCGCCACCGGCGACTGCCGAGTGCCGTGAGCGGTCGCGGCCGGATGTTCTCCGCAGCCTCAGTACGAACGCGACACCTTCAGGAGAGCACCTCCACGAACACCCTCCGCTTCCGTCGTTCCGCGGTGGTCGTCGCCGCGGCCACCCTGCCGTTCGCCCTCGCGGCCTGCCGCGCAGAAGTCCTCGGGCGCGATGCCGGCCGACGGCCCGTCCGGTTCGGCCTGTTCCGGTGTGCCCAAGGAGGGGGCCGGTCCGTTCGACGGCATGGCCGGGCACCGATGGCGCACCGCCCTTCTCGCGCGTGCCGTCCCGGCTCGAAGGATTCGCAGATCAAGGGGCCGTTTCAGAGAGATCTGAAACGGCCCCTTGATCATTTCCCCGTCCCCCCGTCGTGCTGGCCGACACCCACGCGGTGACCGCCTTCAGATCCGGATCCACCTGCGTGCCGCTCGGCGCCGTGGTCGCCGCGGCGCTCTTGTCCGGGTGCGCGCTCGGCGGCGTGTCTCGTTGGTTTCCGCTGTCCAGGCTCAGCACGGTCACGACGCCCAGCGCGAGCGCGGCTGCGGCGGACGCGCCCCGGTACGAGAGCCTTGCGGCTTCGCTGTGCGGTCACCGGCGCAGGGGCGGTCTGCGGGTACGGAGCGGCGGCGAACATGGGCGCGTACGGAGTGCCCGTCGGCTGAAGCGGAGGCCCGAAGCCGTGGGTGCCCGACCACCCTTCGCGCGTGAGCGACGTGTCGATGACCGCGCGCACGGCGCCGGCGGACTGGTGCCGCTGCGCCGGGTCCTTGATGTCCGAGTACGGACGCTACTACAGCGCCTACGACGACAAGGTGCACCAGGGCGTCAGCTACACCGGCTACTCGCTGTGGGACACCTTCCGGGCCCGGACGCGTTCCTGGCGCTGTTCGCCCCGGAGCGTGTCGACGGGATGGTCACCTCCATGCTCCAGGACTACCGGCAGGGCGGCCGGCTGCCGAACCTGTACGACTACGCCGGCCGTCCGTGGCGGACCCAGCGGCACGGGGAGAACTGCTCGGTGAGCTACGACATCCAGGTCTCGACCAACGGCACCGACTGGACCACGGTCGTCTGCGAGACATCCTCCGGTGGAACCGCCGGCTGCGCCGAACACGGCGTGACGATCTGCGGCCGGCGCCATTCCTGCACCTGCACCCCAACGCAGGCCCGGTACGTCCGGCTGAGCGTCCACAGCTGGGTGTCCGCCAGAACCGGCGAGCCGGCAAGCGGATACGGATGGGCGCTCCGCGAATTCGAGGTCTACGCCCCCGCCGCCGCCCGGCCGACCGCGACGTCCGGTTCCTGATCGCCGCGGATCCGCTACGGCGCCGGCCTCTCCGCGCTGCTGGACTCGGCGGAAAGGCGGATGCCCCTCGGCGTACGGAGTCGGTGCGAGGTTCCGCAACTCGTGCCGCTGGACGATGACGGCTTCGGCCGGACGCCGGTCTGGTAGGACACCCTCGTTGCCGGCTCGTGCATCGGCACTGCGACCGGATGCCTTCCTCGAAGGCATGTCCGGCCCCACGGACCGCGCCCGCCCGTGGCGCGGGCCTGGCAGCAGAACCGCGCCCTCTACGAGGCCGTCGCCGCCCGGCAGCCCGAACTCGCCCAGGCCTGGGCGACGGTGCACGTCGGAGAGGTCGAGCAGTGGCTGCGGGGGCCCTCGACGCCGTGGAGTCCGAGCGCACCCGACGGGCTGGATCCCCAGGGGCCCGGCCCGTCAGGTGCGCACTGTCGTGCGGAGTCTGATCAGTTGATCGACCACCGCTGGAGGCCTGCTCCGCTGTCCGGCTGCTGGGTCACGAGCGCCCCACTGGTGGTGGAGGCCGTGGTGAGCAGTAGGCCGCTGCGGGCCGAGGCGACCGTGACGGAGCCGTCCGGGAGCTGCCGGACGTTCCACCGCTGGTTGCTGTCGCCGCTGCACTGCCACTGGATGATCGCGGCGCCGGCGGTGGTGGAGCCGCCGTTGACGTCGGCGCACATGCCGGACCTGACGTTGACGAGCTCGTAGGAGCCGTCGGATTGCCGGACGAACTGCCACTTCTGGTTGGTCTTGTTGCCCGCGGTCACCGTGGTGAGCTGGCGTCCCGCGGTCATGCTGTTGCCGTTGTCGAGCGCCTTGCCCCCGGTGATCAGACGGTGGGTTCCGCTGAAGTCGGGGGCGACCGTCCACGTGAAGGTGACCGAGCTGGTGGCCGTACCGGACGAGGCGGTGACGGTGACCTGCGAGGTCCCGGCGGCCGTCGGGGTGCCGCTGATCAGGCCCGAGGAGCTGATCGACAGGCCCGTCGGAAGGCCGGTCGCCGAGAAGGCCAGCGGCTTGCCGGCGTTGTCCGTGGCGTTCAGCTGCAGGGAGACCGCCGCCCCCGCCGTGCCGGACTGGTCACCCGGGCTGTTGAAGACGATCGTCTCGGGGGCCGAGCCGGTCTGGGCGAAGGAGAGGGTCTGCTCGGCGGCCGTGCGCCCGCCGCCGACCGTGCTGCCGGTGCTGTCCGTCCAGGAGCGGCCGGGCGTGGTCTCGGCGAGTCGGCCGGTGGTCGCGGACATGCCGATCACGAGGCCGCTGTAGCGGTTGACCAGCCGGAAGGTCCCCGGGTTCGAGGTGCTGGGGACGATCCACCACTGCTGTCCGGCGCTCGCGCCATTGCTGCCGGCCGCGGTGACGGTGGGGCGGGTGCCCCAGGCGCGGTTGGCGGTGGCGGTCGAGTCGACGCCGAGGAGGCCGCCGGTCGCCGAGTTGACGATGCGGTACGAGCCGTCGCCGTGGGCCAGGAACGTCCACGACTCCAGGGCGGAGCCGGTGGCGGAGGCCGTCGAGGTGGTCGCCGAGCCGCCGGAGACCTGGGCGAGGACCCGACCGTTCCCGCCGGCGATCCGGTAGGCCTTGGTCGTGTCGACCGGAGCGGCCGGTGCGCTCGTGTCCACGGTGACGTTCGCGTACTCGCCGTCGGAGGTCGCACAGCTGATGGAACAGTACGAACGGAAGGTCTTGCCGACGATCGTCGAGTCGGTGCGGTTCACGCTGTCCAGGAACCAGCGGTACCAGGAGCCCGAGGTGTAGCTGCCGCTGTCGCCGATCAGGGTCCACTTCTGCGTCGCCAGGTTGTCGGTGGCGTAGAAGCGCTGCGGGGCCGTGCCGGAGACGACCTCGGGCTCGCCGATGTACAGGCCGAGGTGGGCGTCATAGGCGATGTTCATGATGAACAGATCGGATTTCGCCGGGAGTTGGCCCGAAGCGACCTGCTGGTCGACGGTGCCCGTATTGGCCGGGTCGTAGTCGTCGGCGACCGGTGTGTAGCCGTTGGGGTTGCTCGCGGTGGCCGGCACCATGTTGCTTTCCCTGCCGCCGACGCCGGGCTGCGTCCAGGCGCCGTCGTACCACTTCTGCCACGAACCGCTCGCCATCTTGCCGGAGATCGGGGCGCGCGCGACGTGCGCGAGGCCGCCGTTGCTGCCGCCGACCCCGCCCTTGGGGATGACGCGGGAGCCGTAGTAGACGTAGAAGTAGCCCGAGGCGGTGTCCACGAACAGGCGGGGATCGCCGTTGCCGTAGTGGTACGTCTGGTTCGGGAAGGCCGCGCTGTCGCCGCGGGTGGTGCTGTACGCGGAGGTGATGGCGTGGCCCTCGATGGTCCAGGTCCGGCCCTGGTCGGTGGACTTGGCGTAGTCGATGGCGTCGTAGTGCAGCCCGTCCCCGAAGGGCTGCGGCGTGAACTCGTTGTGCACGAGCCCGTACCAGTCGCCGGTGTCGGGATCGACCCAGGTGCCGACGAGGTCGCAGTAGTTCTTCTGCGAGTAGCCGGAGCCGGCGGGGGCGGGGGTGGACTCCACTCCGGTGGGGCTGTTGTTGCAGCGCCAGGTGGTGTCGTTGTTCCGGTCGGAGCTGTTCGCCGGGTTCACGGCGTCGCTGATCGGCGACCTGGTGGCGGACTCCAGGTCCTTGCCCGTGTAGAACTCCCAGTACCGGGGGTCGTTCGAGCCGTAGAGGGCGGCGGACTGCTGGAAGTAGAACGTGCCGTCCTTGTCGATGTACGTCGCGGCCGGGGTGTCCGTGGGGTGCGCGTAGCTTCCGACCGATCCGACGGACACCGTGTAGGTGCCGGCGGTGGTCGTGGCCGAGGCCGGCGCGGCTACTGAGGCCGTGCCGACGGCGGCGGTGAGGGCGGTGGCGAGCAGGGCGCCACGGAACCTTCTTCGAGCGGCTGACACTGGTCCTCCCTAGGGGGTGGTGAGGTGTGCATGACACACACCTGCCCGATGGGCGGCCCCCTGCGGCGGATGCAGGGGACCGGGTCTCAGTCTTCCGTCATGCGGAAGTCGTACTCCGGGGTTACGGGTTTCCCTGGGTGCACGGCGAGCCACAGCCGGTCAGGGGACACCTCGCCCTCACGCATGCCGTCCACCCGGATCCCCTCGGCGAGCAGCCGCCGCACCCGCTCCTCGTCCCCTAGCGCGTATGCGGCTGTGGCCTCGGCGAGACGGACCCGGCCGTGGGCGCGGGCCGGTCCGCGCAGCGCCTCGACGACGGCAAGCGCCTCCTTCGGGCGTTCGGCCCGCAGGAGCGTGTCCAGGAGTTCGACGGTCAGCTCGAACAGCTCCGGACGCAGCCGGTGCGCCTCGGTCATCAGGTCCGCGGCCCCGGCGGGTGTACGGCAGCAGTGTGTGCGGGGCTCCGTACGCCGGGTTCCGGCGCATCTCGCCGTCGACCCCGGAGCCTTCCGCGGTGTACGAGGAGATGCCGTGCAGGATCGGCAGCGTGCCGACCGGGTCGGCGGCTCCCTCGATCCGCAGGACGTCGGTGCGCAGGGTCGAGGTCATGTCCCGGCTCATTTGCCGATCCCCACGGTCATGCCCTGGATGATCCGCGTCCCCATCCAGGAGAACAGCGCGATCATCGGGGCGAGGATGACGCAGACTCCGGCGAACATCGTTCCGTAGTCGAGCCCGTTGAGCTGCGCGGAGGCGACGAACGACGCGAGGGCCACCGGCAGGGTGGTCTGTTCCTGGCTGTGCGTCAGGACCAGGGCGAACAGCGTCTCGTTCCAGGCGCTGATGAACTGCAGGAGGAACGCGGTGATCAGCCCGCCGCGCGCCACCGGCAGCACGACCTGGACGAAGGACCGCAGCGGTCCCGCGCCGTCCAGGGCCGCGGCCTCCTCCAGTGCCGCCGGGATGCCGGAGAAGAAGCCCGTCAGCATGAAGACGGTGAAGGGCATCGCGAGACCGACGTAGACGAGGGTCAGTCCGAACTGGCTGTCCGTCAGGTCCACCTGGGCCATGCCCACGAAGAGCGGCACCACGAGGACCTGGCCGGGCACGCCGAGACCCATCGCGAAGGTCATCGTGAGCGCGGAGGAGGTCCGGGTGCGGCGGCGCGCGAGGGCGTAGGCGCAGGGGGCGGCGAGCACGACGGCCACCAGTGAGGACACCGTCGAGACGATGACGCTGTTGAGCGCGGCGGGCCCGAACCCGCCCTCGTCGAACGCCTTGGCGTAGTTGCCGAAGTGCGGCGGGAGGGGAAGCCCGAAGGCGTCGTGCAGGATGTCGGCGCTGCCCCGTATCGACGTCAGCGCGATCCAGAGGATCAGCAGGAGGTCCGCGGCCACCACGCACCAGACGAACGCCGTCGCGACCCGTCTCACCGGGCCGGCCGACCCGTGCTTGCTTCGCATGTGCTGTGACCTTTCTCAGTACTCGAGGGGCTCGCGGCGCATCAGCCGCCGCATGACCACCGTCACCACGGTCACCATCACCAGGCTGACCAGCGCGGCCGCCGTGGCCATGCCGAGCCGGGGCACCGTCGCCTGCGGGAACGCCTGGGTGTACACGTACAGCGCGGTGTTCCAGCTCTCGGCCGGCGGATAGGAGCTGCTCGTGCCGCCGAACAGCAGGATCAGTTCGAAGATCTTCACCGAGCTGACCGTCCACAGCACCGCGCAGACCGAGATGACGTCCCAGGCGCACGGCAGGGTCACGTGGCGGAAGCGCTGGAAGGCGTTCGCGCCGTCGAGTTCGGCGGCTTCGTAGAGGTGGGGCGGGATCTGGTCGACGGCGGCCATGATGATGGCGGTGTAGTAGCCCGTCGCGGTCCAGATCAGCGTGCCGAGGATCATAGGCAGCAGGTTGTCCGTCGACAGCCACTTCGGCGGTGTCGTGACCCCGAGGAAGTGCAGCGTCTTGTTGACCGGGCCGTCCGGGGAGAACAGGAACCCCGCGGCGATGCCGAAGACCATGCCGTTGACCAGGCAGGGGAAGAACAGCACGGACCTGGCGAAGAGCCGTGCCCTCATCTCCCGCAGGACCAGGGTCAGGAGGAAGCTGATCGCGAAGGTGAGGGTCCCGCCGATCACCATCAGCTTGAGGGTGTTGACCAGCGAGGTGCGGAAGAACGGGTCCTCGAAGAGCAGCTGGTAGTTCTTGAGCCCGCGCCACTCCATCTCGCCCATGCCGTCCCACTTGTACAGGCTGGTCCAGATCGCGTAGCCGACCGGGGCGAGGAAGAGGACGGCGTACGCGAGGATCGCGGGCGCGGTGAACGGCAGGAACATCCGGCGCTGCTGACGGGCCTGGGGGCCGACGCCATGGCGTCGGGAGGCCCGGCCTGCGCCCCGGACGGTGTCCGTCCGGGGGCGGTCGTGGAGCGTGGTGGTCACGGTCTCAGCCCTGGGTCTTCCAGTACGAGACCTGGTCGGCCTTGGACTCGGCGACGTACTGCGCGGCGGTGCTCTTGCCGTGCCAGAGGTCGAGGTAGTTCTGGCTGAAGACCTTCGCGGGCCACTCGCCGGCGACGCCGTCGAAGGGCAGGCGGACGGTCGAGCCGCTCAGCGCCTTCTGCGCGGCCTCAAGACCGGCCGGGGCCGGGACGTCCTCGCGGGGCGTGATGTTGAGCGCGGTCGTCGCCATGCCCGCCATCTGCTTCTTCTGCATGAAGAAGGCGATGAACTTCTCCGCCGGTTCCGCGTGCTCGGCCTTCTTCGGGATCGAGAAGCCGAACAGCGTGGCGTCCGCGCTCTTCGTCCCGGGCGGCAGGATCGAGCCGAACTTCCACGTCGAAGGGACCTGCTTCGCGACCTCGGCGGTGACCCAGCTGCCGTTCATGAGGAAGCCGGCCTTGCCGCCGGCCCAGTTGGTCTGCTGCGCCGGGTACTTCGTCGCGTCGTAGCCGGGGATGAGGTACCCGCCCTTGACGACCTGTTCGACCTGCTGCGCGGCCTTGAGGACCGCCGGGTCGTCCCAGGCGGCACCGGACTTGTCCGCGGCGAGCTTGTTCACGTCGACGCCGCCCGCGTTCAGCAGGTAGTCGAGATAGAGGCCGTTGGTCCAGTAGTCCTCGCCCTCGGAGGCGAAACAGGGCTTCTTCCTGGCCTTGAGCGTGTCGCAGACCTTGAGCAGACCGGCCCAGTCCGTCGGCGCGCTCGGCATCGCGGCGCTGACGTCCGGGTCCGCCGCGTTGTAGTAGAGGCCGGTCGTGGCGACCTCGTACGGGATGACGTAGTGGTTCGAGCCGCCCGGGTCCTTCGGCAGCATGTCGAAGTACTTGGCCGGGATGACCTGGGAGACCGGGACGTTCTCGCCGGGCACCTGCGCCGAGAGGACGGACGACAGGTCACGGGCCTGGCCGGCCGAGGCGACGGCCCCGTAGATCGCGTCGTTGGCCTGGTCCCACAGGTCGGGGGCCTCGTTCGCGGCGATCGCCGGTCCGATCTTCTTCGAGACGTCACGGCCGACCCAGTCCACCTCGACCTTGATGCCCGTCGACTTGGTGAACTCGGCGATCGACGCCTTCAGGACCTGGCCCTGCGGCTCGTCGGCCCGCCACATCGACCAGTAGGTGAAGCTCTTCGCGTCGCCGCCGCCGTCCGAGTCGCCGCCGCACGCGCTGAGCCCGAAGGCGAGGGCGGTGACGGTGAGGGCTCCCACGGTACGGGTGACCGCGGGGAGGGTGGAGCTGCGCATGGGTGTGTCCTCTCGGTGGTGCTGAATGGTTGGGAACCGTAGAGGTCAATTGACCGGTAAAACAAGACCCTTGGCGGGAATTGGTGATCGATCGTGTGTGATTGTGGGGTGTTGGTGTCCGATCACTGCGCATTCGCCCGAGGAATCGATCAAGGAGTCTTGACTCGCTTCGCGTGAGGCCTTTAGGTTCGAGCCACGTTGATGGACCGGTCAAATGTGGGAGCGCTGATGGTGACGATGCAGGACGTGGCCGAACGCGCAGGCGTCACGAAACAGACCGTCTCGAACGTCCTCAGCGGCCGTGTGGCCGTACGTCCCGCGACCGCCGCCCGCGTGCGCGCCGCGATCGACGAACTCGGCTACACGCCCAACCTGGTGGCCCGGTCCCTGGCCACCGGGAGCACCAAGACGGTCGGGCTCTTCGTGCCCACCGTGGCCGGCGCCTTCTACTCCGATGTGGTCGAGACCGCCGAGGACGTCCTGGAGGAACACGGCTACCACCTGCTCCTCTGCACCACCCGCCTCGACGGCGAGCGGGCCCGCCGACACCTCGCCGGCCTCACCAGCCGCTCCGTCGACGCCTTGCTCATCGCGGGAGACCGCGACCTCATCGACCATCTGCCGCTCCTCGCCGATGCCCGCTTCCCCGTCGCCCTGTGCGCCTGGGAGACCGACGCACCGGTCGACTTCCCCGTGGTCACCATCGACTACGAGCACGCCGGCTTCCTCGCGGGACGCCATCTGCGCGAGCTCGGCCACGAGTGCGTGGCCGTCCTGACCAGCCCGGACCACACCCCCCGCGTGGCCGGGTTCCGGCGTGCGTTCGCCGCCGACGGCCTGACCGTCCCCGACAGCGCCGTCCACATCGCGGCCGAACCCAGCGCGGCGGGCGGCTTCGCCGCGGCGAACGCGGCGTTCGCCGCCGACCCGGCGCTCACCGCGATCTTCGCCACCCACGACATCCTCTCCCTGGGCGTCCTGGAGGCCGCGCGGACCGCCGGACGCTCCGTACCGGACGACCTCTCCCTCGTCGGTCACGACGACGACCCCGAAGTCCGCTTCGGGCTCGGGCGACCGGCGCTCACCAGCGTCGCCGTCCCCACCCGTGCCATGGCCCGCCAGGCCGTCGAACTGCTGCTGCGCGCCCTCACCAAGTCGGGCACCGTGGTCAACTCGCTCCAGCTGCTGCGGCCCGAGCTCGTCGTCCGCGACAGCACGTGCCCGCCCCGGCCTGACCAGGGGTGAGCGCACGGGGGTGCGCGCCGGCTTCCGAAACCCCCGAAAGGACACCTCCGTTGCCGAAGGACCGCCGCCCTCCCGCGGACCGCCTGTGGTACCGCACCCCCGCCACCCGCTTCCTCGAAGCGCTGCCCCTCGGCAACGGACGCCTCGGCGCGCTGCTGTACGGGGCGGGGGAGCAGGGGCGCCCGGGAGAGACCGTGCACCTCAACGCCGACACCCTCTGGTCCGGCGGCCCCGGCCCCCGCGACCGAGTCGGCGCGGCCGACCACCTGTCGTCGCTCCGGGCCGCCGTCCTGGCCGACCGCGACCACGGCGCCGCCGAGGCACTCGCCGAACGGATGCAAGGACCGTATTCCCAGGCGTACCAGCCGCTCGCGACCCTCCATCTGACCTGTGGGGATGACGGCCCTGCCGAGGACTACATCCGCGCGCTCGACCTGGACACCGCCGTCCACCGGGTCTCGTACCGTACGGGCGGTGCCGAGATGCTCCGCGAATCCTTCGTGTCGGCGCCCGCCGGTGTGTTCGTCACCCGCGTCACCGCGAGCGGCGGCGGACGCGTCGACCTCACCGCACGCCTCCACACCCCCCACCCGGACGCCCGCCACGCCGGCGACGGAACCGGGGCCGTGGTATCGGGGCGGGTACCCGCGCACCTCTCCTTCGGAGAGGACGACCCGGTGCGCTACGCAGCCGGCGAGGGCATGGGCTTCGCGGCCGGACTCCGCGTGATCGCCACGGGCGGCTGCACCGCCTGGGCCGACGGCACGGTGCGGGTCGACGGGGCGGACGAGGTGCTCCTCCTGGTGGCGGCCGGGACCGGCTACCGGGGGCCCACCACACCGTCGACCGGCCCCGACGACGGGCCCGTCGCCGAGGTACGCCGCCTCCTGGACGCCGCCGCCGGCCTCCCGTACGAGAAGCTGCTCGCCGCACACGTCGCCGACCACCAGCGGCTCTACCGCCGAGCCGCACTGCACCTGGGGACGAAGGTATCGGAACTCCCCACCGACGAACGGCTCGTGGCCGGCCAGGACGATCCTGGGCTCGCGGCCCTCCTCTTCGCGTACGGTCGTTATCTCCTGATCGCCTCCTCGCGCCCCGGCACCCAGCCCGCCAACCTGCAGGGCATCTGGAACACCGAGGTCGCCCCGCCCTGGAACGCCAACTGGACGACGAACATCAACCTGCAGATGAACTACTGGCACGCCGAGACCACCGGCCTCGCCGAATGCCACGAACCGCTCCTCGACCTGATCGCGGACCTCGCCGAACCCGGCGCGCACACGGCAGCCACCTACTACGGCGCCCGCGGCTGGACCGTCCACCACAACCTCGACCTCTGGCGGGGCACCCACCCGGTGTCGGGCTCGCCGTCGTGGGCGAACTGGCCCATGGCGGGCGCATGGCTGTGCGCGCACCTGTGGGAGCGGCACCTCTTCGACGGGGACCGCGCGTTCCTGGCGGAGCGGGCGTACCCGCTGATGCGGGGCGCGGCGGAGTTCCTGCTCGACCTCCTGACCGAGGACGGCGAGGGAGCCCTCGTGACCTGCCCGTCCACTTCGCCCGAACACCACTTCCGCCTTCCGGGCGGCGGCCTGGCCGCCGTGTCGGCCGGCGCCACCATGGACCACTGGCTCGCCGCGGAACTCCTCGGCCGCACCGCCGAGGCGGCCCGCCTCCTGGCCGTGGACCACGACTTCGCAGACACGCTCGACGCGGTGCGGGCCCGCCTGCGCCCACCCCGCACCGACGACGAGGGACGTCTGCTCGAATGGTGGGAGGACCTGCCGGAGGAGGACCCGGGTCACCGGCACCTGTCCCACCTCTACGGCCTCTACCCGGGCGACGCCGTCGACCCGCTCACCGCCCCCGCCCTCGTCGAACCGGCACGGCGGGCCCTCGCACGCCGCCTGGAGCACGGCAGCGGCAGCACCGGCTGGAGCCGCGCCTGGGTGGCCGCGCTCGCCGCCCGCCTGGGCGACGCGGAACTCGCCCACGAGAGCGTGCGGACCCTCCTCGCGGAGTACACCGCACCCAACCTCTTCGGCCTGCACCCGCCGGACCTCTTCCAGATCGACGGGAACTTCGGGATCGCCGCCGCGATCGGCGAGATGCTGCTGCAGAGCCACAACGGCGTGCTGCGCCTGCTGCCCGCGCTCCCGGAGGCCTGGCCCACGGGCTCGGTGACGGGTCTGCGCGCGCGGGGCGGCACCGGCGTCGACCTCCACTGGGCCGGGGGAGTCCTGACGGAGGCCGTCCTGGACGCGACCCGAAGCGGCACCCTCACGATCCGGCTCCCGGCCGGCACCCCGCCGCACCTCACGGTCACCGAAGCGGGCGGCGCCCCTGCCGAGGCCGACATCGACCTCGGCAGGACCGGCTCCGGACCACGTCTCCGCGTCGAAGCCCGCGCGGGGACGGCGTACCGGCTGTCCGTCACCCGCTGAGGCCGCGTGCGTCACGTCCTGCACGGGCGTGCCGTAGAGGATCACCTCGTTGAATCCGCCGAGCTTGAGCCGCAGCACCTCGCGGTACTTCATCGACGGCGGGGCGGCGTCGCCCACGTAGGCGTAGTTCTGATGGACGTTGGCGCCGCGGAGGTGGATCCGGGTCCCGTTGAGGTGGAAGCCGTCCGCCCGGTAGTCGATCCGATGTATGCCGGTGCGGGTGGTCACCGTGTCGACGAGCCGGCCGTCGGCGAAGACCTGACTGACCAGGCTGTACAGGGAAGGGGAGTCGGGATGCCAGAGCTTCGGCCGGGTCACGCTCAGCGTCTGCGCATAGGTGGTGGCGCCGCCTCCCGGCACGGAGACGGTGTCCGTGGCCTGTGCGACCGCCGTGCCCCGGGCGTCGTAGAGGACCGTGGTCAGCGTGGTCCGGGCGGCGGTCTCCGTCCGGTTCGCCACGTGGGTCCTGACCTTGGCCGTCGCCCGCGTCGGGGTCGCCTTCGGGTAGGTCACGGACACCCCGCCCCCGGCGACCAGGTCCTCCTGGAGGGCGTCGGAGATGTGGACCGGTTCCGTGACGCGGAGCGTGACGCCTCGGTAGATGCCGCCGTACGTGAGGAACCCGAGCTCGTTCCGCGGCTTGCCGGGAGGGGTGAGCGGGTCGTCGAGGTTGGACACGCGGACCGCGAGGACGTTGTCGCGGTCGAAGAGGACCTCGTCGGTGATGTCGACGACGAAGCCCATGGTCCCGCCGAAGTGCTCGGTGAGCTTCTCCCCGTTCAGGTAGACGGCGCAGTCGGTCTGGACCCCGTCGAAGACCACGGTGTGCCGCCGCCCCCGGTCCTGCGGGTCGACCCGGAAGTACCGCCGGTACCAGCCGATGCCCGCGTAGACGTCGTAAGCGGAGGGCCGCTTCTTCTCCAGCCGCATGGTGTGCGGCAGCGAGACCGCGGCCCACGCCGAGTCGTCGAATCCGGGCTGCTGGGCTCCGGTGGCGTCGTCGCGCCAGAACGTCCAGCCCGTGTTGAGGTTCAGCACACGGCGTCCGCCCGTGGCCGTCGCCTCCGCGGGCACCAGGGCGGCCCCCACACCGGCCAGGCCCGCGGCGAGGACACCCCGCCGCCTCATCCCACCGGTGTTTCCGATCACGTTCGTGTGCTCCTCTGCTGATGTGATGTCGTCCGGCGACGGAGGGCGGGGCAGGTCCGTCGCCGGTCCTGCCCCGCCCCCCCGGGGGTACTGCGGGCGGGGTCAGGAGACCTTGATCAGCCGCCACTGCTGGTTGGTGCCGCCGGTGGTGATGTACTGGTCGACGGAGGCGCCGCCGGAGGTCGAAGCCCCGCGTACGTCGAGTGCGTAGCCGTTGACGCGGGACTCGATGCTGTACGTGCCGTTGTTCGCCGGGGCGATCACCCACTGCTGTTCGGGGCCGCCGTTCGTGCTCCAGATGCCGAGCTGGGTGCCGGGCCAGGTGGTCGCCTGGGGGACCGTCAGGGGCTTCAGGCCGGCGGCGCCGGTGACGGTGTAGTAGCCGTCGCCGTTCCGGGCCAGGGTCCACTGCTGGTTGGTGCCGCCGTTGTCGGGCCACTGGATGGCGGGCGTGCCGTCGGCGGTCTGGCCGCCCGAGGCGTCGAGGAGCTGGCCGCTGTTGGCGTTGACGATCTTGTACGTGCCGGAGAGCGCGGGCGTGGTGCCCGGGGTGACGCGGAAGTTCGCGTACTGGACGGGGTAGTAGCCGGCGGTGCCCAGGCCGACCTGTCCGCCGCCGAAGCTGCTGTCGGTGACCGTGGCCCGGGTCTGGCCGTCGATGGCGACCGTGATCGAATCGCCCTGGAAGGTCAGGGCGAGGTTGTGCCAGGTCCCGGTGCCGGGTGCGGGCACGGTCCCCTCGGCGAGCGGCGGGACCGTGGTGTCCCAATCACCCCAGGGACGGCCGGACTTCAGGAGCTTCCACGTGCCGGTGTCGCTCAGGCGCAGGTGGTAGGCGTTGAGGCCGTTGTTGTTCTTGTCCTGGGTGCCGATCCGGCCGAGGAGCTCGGCGGAGCTGCCGCCCTGCTCCAGGAGCACGTCCGCGCTGACCGTGTAGTCGCTCCAGCTCTGCTCGCCCATGATGGTGTACGGCTGGTTGGACTTCTCGTCGGTCCATTGGATGGGCGAGACCGGAGACATCTGGCGCAGGCAGGAGCCGGTGCGGCCGCCGGCGCAGGGCGCCGCCTCGAAGGCGCCGTTCATCGTGGAGAAGTACGTGGCCTCCTGGCCCTTGGTGTAGCCGCCGAGGGAGTCCGTGTACGGGAGGGCCAGCTGCTTGCGCTGCGGCGGTGTCGTGACGGCCGCGCCTCCACCGGTGGTGGTGGTCACGGTGTAGACGCGCCCCGGGGCCAGCGTGAGGCTGTACGTTCCTCCGCTGGCGGTCAGATCGGCGCCGCGCACCATGTGCGGTGTGGTGGCGCCGTTCTGGGAGAGGTCGGTGGACCACACGTGCAGGGTGCCGCCGGGGAGACCGCCGGTGACCTTCAGGTTCACCGTCTGCGCGGCGGTGGCGTCCATCGTCTCGAAGACGGTGCTCCACGCGGACTTGTCCGGCGCCGCGTAGCTGACGTAGCTGCCCGTGGCGGCGTTGCCCGCTCCCAGGTAGCCGGTGGCGGTGTTCAGGTACTTCCATCCGGGGGAGGTGAACTGCGTGGTCTGGGCGATGGACCAGGTGGTGCGGCCGACGCTGTAGTGGCCGGACCACGGCTGGTTGGCGGTGATCAGCCCGGCGTCGTGGAAACCGAGGTTCTGGTAGAGCGAGGCGACGAGCGGCCAGTTGATGTACGCCGTCATCTTCGCGTCGATGTAACCGCGGTTGATGGCACGGGCGACGGGGACCGCGCCGGCCTCCGCGCCCTCCGAGCCGTTCTCGCTCGCCCAGATCGGCTTCCCGAGGTTCTGCGCGTCGGCGGACGAGGAGCACTGGGTCATCGCCGACATGTAGCCGCAGTTGTAGTGCGAGCCGGCGACGTCCACCGCGTCGTACAGGGCGGGGTCGTTCTTCATGGCGGTGGCGATCTGCCAGCCCCACGACTCGCCACCGAGGATCTTGGTGGAGGCGTAACCGCGAGTGAGAAGGGCCGACTTGAGGGACTTGTACCAAGCGGCGTCGAAGTCGCGCTCGTTCCAGCCGCCCATGTAGTCGACGGTCAGGCCGTGCTGCTCGGCGCAGCCGAGCCAGGTGATCAGATAGTCGATCATGTCCTGCGAGTAGAAGTCGTGGTTGCCGATCCAGCCCGGGGCGCCCCAGGACAGGGCGGCGAACTTGATGTTCGGGTTGCGTGCCTTCGCCTGCTCCATCAGCCACCATTCGTAGCCGGCGTTGCAGTCGACGACGCCTCTGCTGTGCTCGATGCCGGCCTCGGCGCCGTCGGTGGAGTTGGTGTCGCCGCCGACCTCGACCTTGAGGATCTGCAGGCTCGCCCCGTAACCGGGCTTGAAGAGGTAGTCGAGGATCTCGCCCTGCTGGGCGGTCGGGTAGTCGCGCAGCAGGCGGGTGTTGCCCCCGCCGCCGCTGATCGCCCCGATGCCGTCGAACGTCCTTCCGGCGCTGGTGCCGTCGATGGTGATCGTCGATTTCGGGGCGGCGGCGCGCGCCTGGGTGGTCGCCTGGCCGTTCACGGTCGCGATGGTCAGGAGCGCGGCGGCGACGGTCGTCATGCGTGTGACCAGTCGGCCGTTCGCTCTGAGGGGTGTGCGCACGGTGCGGTCCCTTCTGGACTCGGTCGGGTGCCTGCGTGCGGGCATGCGGATCCGGCCCCGGTGGCAGTGACGCAGGCGCTGCGTGGGGGCGGCAGTGCGGGTCGGGCCCTGAGTGAGACGAGGGGTGGGGATCCGTCCGGACGGTCGACGCTGTGAGCCCACGACGGATCGGATGGATTCTCACCACTCGGCTGCCGCCTGTCCAGGGAATGAACAACAAAATCGCGCACTGGATGCTTGATCTTGCTCAATGGAGCGGTAAAGCAAACGATTTCTTGCGGAATCTTCGAGCGCACCCTTGACGTCCGTGCGAACGCGGCGTTTTCTGCGAAGTGAGGTGCGTTGGTTTGCGCTTGGTTTTGTTGGGTTGTGTTGACCGTTTCATCCTTGATGCTCTGGAGTTCTCGTGAACGCCATCCACAGCCGTCCCACTTCTCTGGTCGTGGCCGTCCTCGGTCTCACCGCATGCTCGACCGGTCAGGAGTCCTCCGGCTCCGGCGGCGGCACCAAGCCGGTGCAGGGCAAGATCTCCCTGACGTACCTTGCCCTCGTACCGCGCATCGGTTTCTCCGGTGTGCAGATGGGCGGCGAGGTCGGACCAAGCGACGCTCGACATCCTCGGCGACCGCGAGGTCATCGCGGTCGACCAGGACCCGCTGGGCAAGCAGGGCAAGGTCATCAGCTCCGAGGGCGGCCGGTGGGTGATCGTCAAGCCGATGGCGGACGGCAGCCGCGCGATCGCCCTGTTCAACGAGTCGGACCGGCCCCAGCGCATCGCGACCACCGCGAAGGCGGCGGGCCTGCCCGGGGCGCGTGCGTACACGGTGCGCGATCTGTGGCAGCACGCGACCTACAACGTCGCCGACACGTTCTCGGCCACCGTCCCCGCTCACGGCACCGTGCTCGTCCGCCTCTCCGCCGACGCGGGCTGGGCGTCGTATCCGCCCGCGGTGGAGCTGGGCCAGTCCGCCCCGTTCCTCACCGCCGGTAAGGAGTCCACCGTGACCACCACGGTGACCGACCTCGGTCGTACGGCGGCGCGCAACGTGTCGGTGCGGCTCTCCGCCCCTGGCGGCTGGAGCGTCGAGCCGGTGTCCGGTACCACCGCGAAGTCCCTGCAGACCGGGGACCGGCTGAGCACCGACTGGCGCGTACGGCCCCCGGCCGGGACGCCGATCGGCTCGTACGACACGACCCTGACCGCGACGTACACCTCCCCCAACGGCGTCCAGGCGACCAGCACGCTGTCACCGTCGCAGCGCCGCCCCCGGCCGGGACGTCGTACCTGAGCGACGCCAGGTGGCTGAGCGTCGAGAACGGCTGGGGACCCGTCGAGAAGGACACCAGTGTCGGTGAGGCCGCGGCCGGGGACGGCAGGCCCCTCACCATGGGCGGCGTCGTCCACGCCAAGGGGCTCGGGGCGCACGCGTACAGCGCGGTGGAGTACTACCTCGGCGGCCGCTGCACCTCGTTCTCGGCGCAGGTGGGCCTCGACGACGAGACGGGAACCAACGGGACGGTGGGGTTCGAGGTCTGGGCGGACGGCCGCAAGGCGGCGTCCACCGGTGTCCTGACCCACGCGACGTCGCCGCAGTCGCTGACCGCCGATCTGTCGGGCGCCGAGACCGTGTGCCTCGTCGTCACCGACGGCGGGGACGGCGTGAGCCACGACCACGCGGACTGGGTCGACGCGGCGGTCACCTGCTGATGCGACGGCGCCCCTGCCAGGCGCTCCTCTCCGGGTGCCCGGGCCGGAGCGCCGTTCGCGCGGCCTGCCTGCCAGCGTGATCCCCTTCGGGACCGGTCAGTGCTGAGGCGTTGCGCCGCCCCCGGGGATGAGGAGGGCGGGCAGGTCGGCGAAGGAGTCGAGGACGTGGTCGGGCGTCCCGGAGGCGGCGCGGTGCGTCTCGGGGAGGTACTTCCCCGTCTTCACCAGTACGCCGGTGATGCCCGACCGCTGGGCGGCCAGCACGTCGGACTCGATGTCGTCGCCGACCATCAGCGCTTCCGACGCGTCGACGCCGAGGTGGGCGAGAGCGCTCGTGAAGAACGCAGGCGCCGGCTTGCCCGTCACCTCCGCCTCGGTACGGGCGGCCTTCTCGAGTCCTTCGAGGAACGCCCCGGTGTCCAGGTCGAGGCCGCCCTCGGTGCGCCAGTACAGATTGCGGTGCATCGACACCAGCCGGGCCCCGCCCTGCAGTTGCCGGAAGACCCGGTTGAGGGCCTCGTAGCCGAACTCGGCCCCCGCGCCCCCGAGTACGACGACGTCCGCGTCACCCTCGTCCACGAGCGTGACGCCCGTCAGGTCGTCCCGTACGTCTCCGCTGTTGAGCAGGAGGCAGCGCGCGCCGGGGAAGCGCTCACGCAGATACGCCGCGGTGGCCGCCGGCGCGGTCAGGATGTCGCCGGCACCCACGGGGAAGCCGAGGCCGGCCAGTCGCGAGGCGATGACGGCCCGCGTACGGGACGTGTTGTTGGTGACCAGGGCCACGGGGAGCTCCGCAGCGCGCAGCTGCTCCATGGCTCGGACCGCTCCGGGCAGCGCCTTCCAGGAAACGGTGAGGACGCCGTCGATGTCGATCAGGGCGGCTCGGATTCCCTCCATGGACCCGACCGTAGCCCAGGCACCCGCTGACCGCTCCCGCGGCCGTGCGACCGGGCCCCGCTCTCAGCGTGGTCCGTGGGTCCGCAGGAAGGGCAGGGGGTCGCCGTCCAGTCGGCCGGTCGCGTCGAGGTCGAGCAGGGCGGCGAGTGCCTCGGCGGTGTAGGTGCGTTCCGGGGTCAGGCCGGCCTGCGCCGAGGCGCGGTCGAGGGCCCGGTCACCGGCGGCGGTGGGGTGGGCGTAGCCGTCGCCCAGCCAGGCCGTCTCGGTGCCGATCGCGTCGGGGGCGGGCCCGGCGTCGTGAGGAAGGGCAGCGAGTCGGCCAGTTCGGGACAGTGCCGGTGCAGCAGCGGAGGTCGCATGGGGGAGAGGGCAGATCCCCAGCCGCCGACCGGACCGGCTTCGGCGTCGATGGTGAGCCGGCCCGTTCACGGGGTCACGATCGGGAACTCCGGTTCGGGGGTGTCGAGGACCGCGAGCAGCCGGGACAGGAGCGTGCGGTCACCCGTCATGGTGATGCCGTCGGTGCCCTTTCCGGCGAGGAGGGAGATGAGCTGGGCCTTGGTCATCGTCATGGTCAGGCCCGCGTCGGGGGCGGGGCGGGTGTCCGCGGTCCAGGTGAGCAGGCCGTTGGCGAGGCGCAGGTGCCAGTGGTCGGCGCCGATGTGCCAGTCCAGCGCGATCCGCAGGGACCAGGCCTTCGGGCCGTCGACGCGGACGGCGAGGCTGTCGATGATCTGGCCGACGGTGAGGGCCAGGTACATGTCGGGACCGAGGGTGGCGGTGGCGTGCGGCGTGATGCCGTGGAGGAGTTCCTGGGCTCCGGTGAGGTAGAAGTTCCGCCAGACGGCGTTCTCGACGGCCTGCCCCAGACGGGTGTAGAGCGCGGCGAGTTGGCGCCGGGCCCGGTCGTCCCCGGGGTCGTTGAAGACGGCGTGGTTGAGCAGGGTGACGGCGAAGCGCAGCTCGCCCCGGTCGGCGTAGTGTCGGGCGCGGGCGCGGACCGCGGCCTGGCCGCCCAGGGACTCCACCCAGAGGCGTGCCTCCTCGGCGGGCGGGTGTTCCCAGAGGTGGGCCGGGTTGCCGTCGAACCAGCCCATGTACCGCTGGTAGACCGCCTTGACGTTGTGGCTCAGCGCGCCGTAGTAGCCGCGATTGGCCCAGACGCCTTCGAGTTGGGGCGGGAGCCGGAAGGTCTCCGCGATCTCGGTGCCGGTCATGCCCCGGTTGATCAGCCGGACGGTCTGGTCGTGCAGATAGCCGTACAGGTCCCGCTGGTGGGCTAGGAGGTCGACGATGGCGTCGTTGCCCCAGGTGGGCCAGTGGTGCGAGGCGAAGGCGACGTCGGCGGTTCCCTCGTAGAGACCGATCGATTCGGTGAGGTAGCCGGCCCACGCGTGGGCGTCGCGTACCTGGGCGCCGCGCAGGGTGAGGATGTTGTGCATGGTGTGGGTGGCGTTCTCGGCCATGCACACCGCGCGCAGGTCGGGGAAGAAGAAGTTCATCTCCTCCTGGCACTCGGTGCCCGGGGTCATCTGGAACCGGATCCGCACCCCGTCGAGGACGACCTCCTCTCCCGTGGTGCCGATGAGCTGGGTGGGGGCGATGAGTCCGACGGTGCCGAGCGAGACCGTGAGGCCGAGCCCGCAGCCGACCTGCGCGCCCGCGTTCTTGGGGAGCGTGGAGCCGTACATGTAGGCGGCGCGGCGCGCCATGGCGGTGCCGACGTACACGTTCTCGCTGACCGCGTGCTCCATGAAGCCCTTCGGAGCGAGGACGGGCACGTCCCCGGAGCCGTCCGGCAGCACGCCCCGGCAGCCGCCGAAGTGGTCGACGTGCGGATGGGTGTAGATCATCGCCCGGACCGCGCGGTCGCCGCGGTGGGTGCGGTAGAGCCGCAGGGCGGCGGCGGCGGTCTCGGCGGAGATGAGCGGGTCGATGACGATGATGCCGGAGTCGCCCTCGACGATCGTCATGTTGGACAGGTCCAGGCCCCTGACCTGGTAGATCCGCTCGGTGACCCGGTACAGGCCCTGGCGCGACAGGAGTCGCGCCTGCCGCCACAGGCTGGGGTCGACGGTGTCGGGGCCGCCCTTGCCGCCCTCCGCGCCGGCGAGGAAGCGGTACGCGTCGGGGTCCCAGACGGGCTTCCCGGCGGAGGTGGTGATCGGTCCGCCGGTGAACGCGGCGATGAATCCGCGGTCCGCGTCGGTGAAGTCGGCCTCGTCCTCGTACGGGAGCCCGTCGGTTCGCGTGGGGGTCGGCATCTCCTGGGGCAGGCGTCCGTGTCCGGCGAGCGCCTGGGCGGTCTGCGGATTCAGGGAGACGGAGGCGGCCGCGGCGCCCATCGCGGCGGCGGCCGCGACGAAGCCGCGCCGGTTCATCGGAGTCATGGCAGGGTCACGTCCTTACTCGGCTCTCGGTGAGGACGCCCACTATTGCAGTCAGACTGCAATACGAGTCAAGGGGTGCGCGGCACGACGTTCAGGAGGGCCCGCAGCGTGCGGTCGATCGCCGCCCCGGCCGCCGTCTCGTCCAGCCCTCGACGGGACCGCAGATGGTCCCAGACCGCCCAGGAGGAGGAGGCCTCCAGCGCGTCGAGCAGCCCTCCGGGCTCTTCGGCCTCCGGCATCCGCCCCAATTCCGGCGCGAACACCGCGGCGAGGTCCGCCCGGAACCAGGCGTCGCCCTCCGCCATCACCCCGCGCAGGCCCGGCGAGTCCGGTTCCAGGCCGAGCCCGATCTTCCGGATCGGCGTCATCACCTCGTACATCCGGCCGCGCTGCGAGACGAGGGCCCCCACCTTGCGTGTCGTCTCCCACGCGGGCGGAACCGGGTCCGCGTGAGCACGCCACAGCTCGGCCTGCCGCCGCGCGGCCGCCACGTACAGCGCCTCGCGGTCGGCGAAGTGCACGAACACCGTTCGCTCGGACACTCCCGCCCGCTCCGCGATCGCCTTCCTCGTGGGTTCCCGGCCGCTCTCCGAGATCAGCTGGAGCAGCGCGTCGAGCAGCGCCGCGTACGTCCACTCCGGGTCCCGCCGACGCCGCCCCCGCGCACCGGCGTCCGCACGTCCGGGGCCCCTTCCCGCCTCTGTGTCGCTCACCGACCCATGGTGGCAGAGGGGCGCCGTGGTCTCGGAACGGCCGCGCGCTCGGCGTCGACGTGACCACCGCCGCCCGCCGCCCGCCGCCCGCCGCCCGCCGCTGGGAACACCGTCGTCGCCGGCCACCTGCAGACCGGCAGGGTCCGCGCCCACGACCTGCTGCGGATGATGGCCAGTGGCCACCGGACGGCCGGCCCGGGCGCGGCCATCGCTCGCACGGTTCTCATCGGTGAGCGGGAGGCCCATGACGGGTCCCGGGCTGCTGCAGCCGGGCAGCGAGCTCCCCGGGCAGGGCGTCCCGGTTCGCCGCAGTGAGGCGGACGACCTCGATGTCGGCACGCCGTCTGAGGGCGTCGGTGAACGCATCGCGGTGCGTGTGGACCGTGGCAACGACGTCGACCTCGGCGACGAAGAGAGCATCGACCGCGTCCCGGAACGCGGCACACGCCAGTTCCATGCGCCCCAGCTCGTCGATGAGCACCAGCCGCCCCATCGACTCCGCCGTCGCCGCCGGCCGCAGCGTCGGCAACGCCAGTCGTTCCATGACGCCCAGGTCGACGCCGTATTTCCCTACCCGCGGCGGACCGGGCAGGTCGACGTGGGCGAGCACCTCACGTCGTCCTGCCAGGGTCTCCAGGGCGAAACCGACCCGGGCGCCGGATTGCCGGATCTCCTCGGTGGTGAAGCCGGTGAGCGGGCGGGTGGGCAGCAGCGCGGCCAGTCGGCGGAGGGCGGTTGTCTTCCCCGCTCCGGGGCGGCCCTCGAGCAGGATCCTTGTCGGCACACCGCCATCCTCGCCCCGCCTGCCGAGGTGGGGCGGGTGGGCTCGGCCGAGCGAGGGGTTTCGGGTGCGGACCGGTGCCGAAGCGGCCGCCCGCGGGTATGGCGGCGCGCATGAGCGGAATTGAACTCAGCAGCACCGCGTTCGACGACAGCGCGGAGATCCCCCGTCGCCACAGCGGGGAGGGAGAGAACCTCTCACCGCCCCTGACCTGGTCGGGGGTGCCCCAGGAGGCCACGGAGCTGGTGCTCCTGTGCGAGGACCCGGACGCGCCGGGGACGACCTTCCTGCACTGGCTGGTGACCGGCATCGATCCGGGAACCGCCGGCGTGGCGGAGGGCCGGAAACCCCAGGGCGGACTGCCGTGGCCCAACGGATTCGGGCACGTCGGCTGGGGAGGGCCGATGCCCCCGCCGGGGCACGGGCAGCACCGCTACTTCTTCCGGCTGTACGCCCTGTCCCAGCCGCTGCCGCTGCGCGGCCACCCGGGCGCCGAGGACGTGCACCGCGCCTTGAAGGGCAGGGAGCTGGCCTCGGGCACCCTGGTCGGGACCTATCGGCGCTGAGCGTGTCATCGCCGGTGGTGTCACCCCTGGTCGTAGCCGTGGGCGCCGCATCGCCGGACGGACGTCTCCGGTGAGGCCGATCGCGGAGACCGTCGTCGCGATCGGCGAGGGCTGGGTGGCCACCTGCCCGCAGGGGAGTGGAACGGCAGCGCCGCCGGTGTCAGGACGGTGTCCCGGGGTCGGTGTACCGCAGCAGGGCGCCCACGCCCTCGTACAGTCTCAGCTCGCTCTCCGGTACGACGACCAGTTCGGCGCCCGTACCGACGAGGGCCCTGACCAGGGCCTCGTCGGCGCGCTCCTCACGAGGGGCCCGCACGCCGAAGGACGTCAGCTCCGCCTCGCTCAGGGCGAGCTGCGTGGGCTGCGAGCCTGCCCAGAGCCGTAGCGAGGACGAGGGCGGACGGTTCAGGAGCAGCGCCGCCACCTGGCCGCGCTGGAGGGCGGCCACAATGGCGGCCAACCCTTCCGCCACGGGTCCGTCCAGGGCGCGCCGACCGATGAAGATGTCCACGAGTTCCCGGTCGTGCGCGGCCATGCGGCCGCGGAAGACGCCGTCGAGCTGCGGCTCCAGCAGGGCGCGTCCCGTGTCGGTGGGGGTCCGGCCGCCCACGCGTACGACCTTGTCCCGAAGGGCGAGCGGCAGGCGGCGGATCAGTACGTTGCACGCCCACTCGTCGCCGCCGACGACGACGGCGTCGGCATGGGCGCGCCGCGCCCATTCGTCCAGTCGATGGCCGAGCCGGAGGGCGGTGCGGTGCCAGGTCGCCACCGCGACCCTGCGATGCAGCCTGTCACCCGGGGTGACGGTGGACGCGGGCCAGGTGCCGGTCTCCGCCTCCAGCGTCACCCAGCCGTGGGTTTCGGCGGTCGGCAGGCCGCCGTAGTGGACGACCACGGCCATGTAGGGGATCTCCGGAACGTGCTGGGTCACGAGGGGCATCGCCTCCGGCAGGGTGCTGTAGCGCGCGGAGTCGTGCTCGGGCGGCCGGGGCAGCTCCCCGTTCAGGACGAGCGTGCCGTGGGCGGAGAAGAGGGTCTGCCCGTGCACCCCGGGCACCTCGGTGTCGGTGCCGACCGCCTCGTCCAGCACGTTCAGCAGCCCCCGGTCCGCGCCCTGACGGGACAGGCTCTCGCGCAGTCGCCGCCAGCGTAGCGCGATCGCACGATCGGGATGCTCGATGTTCCGGGAGGTGTCCAGGTACACGGAGACGTACGGTCCCGGCTCTGCGTAGAGGGGCTCCAGGAACGACAACCTCATCGTCACTCCTCCTCCATGGTGCCGATGGTCTCCTCACCTTCGATGATGCATCCCACAGAGGGCGACGGACCCCGACGAGCGCAGCCCGCCGGGTCGGCGGCCCGAGGTGACGCCCACGCCCGAGCCGGACGGCGTCAGGGGCAGGGGTCGATGAAGTGCCGTTCTCGGCCACGGGCCCTTCAGCGGGTGATCAGGGCCCGACCGGTATGGTCCGCGGCCCGGACGAGTGAAGCGGTACCCCGTCCGTGCCGTCGTGGATAGAACGGAGGGTCGTGGGCTGCGGACGCGGACACGTCCAGCACCGGCGCAGCCGCCGCGCTCCCTACAGGTCACGAGGGTCGGAGATGAACCGCCGGCGGCCGGTCATCGACCCACCTCCTCGGCAGAACACGCGGCTTCCTTCCGCAGGATCTCCCGCTCCAGCGCCGGCTCGCGGACCTGCCCGCGCAGACGGCGCAGTCCCTCGAGCTCCGCAGGGTTCAACGGATCCTCACCGCCCGCACCAGACACGCCCGCTTCCGCCCGCGACCCACTGGCGCAGCGACTCCGGGTTGACACCCGGCTCCCGCGCCCCGGCCCGATGCGCCGCCCGACGGACCCCGGCCCCGCCCCGCCCGGCTCAGGACGAGTCGCGGGCTCCGCGTGGAATCGTCAGCTCCGTCAGGAGCGCCTCGCCGGGGCGGAGGTCTGTCCAGGTACCGGACCAGGTCAGGACGGCGATCGCAGAGGTCGGGAACTTGGTCCGTACTCGGTCCAGCGCGTTCCCGACCGCCCGGGCCGCGAGCAGCATGATCAGGTCCTCGAGGCCCGGGTTGTGCCCGACCAGGAGCAAGGTCGCGACCTCGTCGGGTACGCCGTGGAGGACATCGAGCAGTTCCGGGGCGTCCGCCCCGTACAGCCGCGGGTCGTGGCGGGTCGGCACGGGGCCGTCCAGCTCCGCGGCGGCCAGCTCCCAGGTCTGGCGGGCGCGGCGGGCCGGGGAGCACAGGGCGAGGTCGGGCAGTACGCGGCTCTCCGCCAGGAAGCTCCCGGCGGCCGGGGCGTCGCGCAGCCCGCGCGGGCCGAGGGGACGGTCCTGGTCGGCAACGCCCTCCGGCCAGGCGCTCTTGGCGTGCCGCAGGACGAACATCCGGCGCGGTCGGCCGTCGGCGGATCCGGCGCGCTCTGCGGTCTCGGTGGAGGGCGGCACATCCTCGAGCGTAAGGGGCGGGCCGCCGAACGGCCATGGGCGCCACGGGTACGTCCGCACGTCGTCGTAGGCGCGGGCCCGGTCCCGTACGAGCTCGGGCGGTGTGCCCGTCGCCGGATCCGTGAGGGCCGTACTCTCCAGGACCTGGCGTAGGCGGGTCCGCACGGCACGCCACACGTCCGGCATGGGAGCCGCCGTACCCCGGTACCCCGGCCCTGTCGGCTTCAGGTCCCGCACACTGACGAGTGGCCCGTCCATCGTGCACCAGCGCCGACCGGGTCCGCGGCGTGATCCACGACTTCGACGCCACCGGCACGGAACCCGGCGGTGCGTCACTCACAGCAGGACGGAAGCGACCTGAGCCGGCGTCATATGCCAGTGGTGCCGTCGATGCGCTCCCGGAGCAGGTCGGCGTGGCCGTTGTGGCGGGCGTACTCCTCGATCATGTGGACGTAGATCCAGCGGAGGTTGACGTCCTGCTCCATGAAGCGACCTGTGTCGGTCAGAGCGCGGTCGGCGCAGAGCTCGCGGGCGCGGGCGATCTCCGCCTGCCAGGTGGCGAGGGCGTCGTGCAGTGTGGCGCCCTCGGCCAGTTCGAAGCCGCCGTCGGGGGCGGACGGGGCGGCCTGCGGGTCGTGGACGGGCGGGGCCTGTTCTCCGGCGAACACCCGGCGGAACCAGTTCCGCTCCACCTCTGCCATGTGCTGGACGAGGCCGGTCAACGTGAAGTCGGACGGTGGCACGGACGCGACGGCGGCCTGCCCGTCGTCCAGGCCCTCGCACTTCATGGCGAGGGTGGCGCGGTGAAAGTCGAGCCGGCTTTCGAGCGTGGTGCGCTCGTCGGCGTTCAGGGGCGGCAAGGGCGTTCGATGGCGCTCATCGGCCGATTGTCGCGAGCGGCCTAAACCGTCGACAGGCAGGGCCTCCGGCAGGGCGAACGTCGCCTGATGCGGCACTGGCACCGGGAGAGCGAGTACCGCCGTGCAGGAGGTCCGTCGTCACGGAGTCCGTCGGGACCGGTCCGGGCGTCACGAGTGGCCCCCGTGGTGAGGGTGCCCCGTGCCGGGCGTCGGACTCGTCGTGGACGGCGAGTCCGAGAGCGGGCCGACCGGTCCCACGGCCACTCCGAGCGCGTACGACCCCATGAAGACCAGGGCCATCAGCAGGAGGAATCCTCCGAGGACGACGGGCGGTGACGCGAACCGCCCTGTCGCTTTCGCAGGGGAGGGCGATTCTCGCGGCTTGTCCATCGGCGGCCTCTCCAGGGCGTGTCGTACGGCACCGGAGGGATCGGGCCGTGTTTCCGGAGGAGTCGGACGGTCGCGCCGTTCGGTTCCCGGGGCGGGATCACGGTCCGACACCCTGATCCCGCCCCTGTCACGTACGCGACGCTGGGGTTCGGGCGAGCGCCGGCGCCCGCGTGAACCGCCTGCGAGCCGGCACGTCACCGGCTGAGGCGGTCACCGCCAGGGGCACTTCCTCCTCATCGCCCCGCAGCAGGGCGACCAGGGAGGTCCTGGCCCGTGCGACCCGCGAGCGGACCGTGCCGACAGGACAGCCGATGGCTTCGGCTGCCTCGGCGTAGGGCAGGCCCAGGAGCTGGGTGAGGACGAAGGCGTCCTTCCGCTCGGCCGGGATGGCGGCCAGGAGTTCGGCGAGTGCGATGCCGTCCTCGAAGCCGGGAAGGCCCTGGGGCTGGGTGTGTTCGGCCTCCGCCTGCCAGTCGTCGCGGTCGGACAGACGCGGCCGGGCGGCCGCGTGCCGGAGACTGTCGACCACCGTCCGGCGGGCGATCGACAGAAGCCAGGTGCGGGCCGAGGACCGCCCCTGGAAGCGGGGCAGCGCGGAGAGTGCGCGGAGGAACACCTCCTGGGTGAGGTCGTCGGCTGCCTGACGATCGGCGCTGAGGTAGGCCACATAGCGCCGGACGTCGCGGTGCAGAGCACGTACGAAGAGGTCGGCCTTGGCGGGGTCGCCGTCCCGGGCGGCCAGCGCGAGCCGTGTCGTCGTCGCGTCGGTGTCCGCGTCCGGCACATGTGCCGAGCGGGAGGGTTTAGCCGGGCTCTGAGGGAGGGTGTCGTGGGCAGGAGTCATCGCCACAAGTCCTTACGAGGCAAAGGGAATCCGGCCGGGCGCGCGGATGAGGGCGGCGCCGGGCCGGTGACTGGTACGGCCGGCCGCGACCGAGCGGAAGCGGCATGACCGATGCCCGAGGGACGGAACTGGGCCGTCGAGCTCGGGGAGCCGGCTGTCAGAGGACAGCGAGTGCCTGGGGAGGACCTCGGGAGATGACGGAATGGGCGAGCAGAAGCTGCCGCGGAGCGTGCTCGTCACCGGGCCGCACCGGCCGGAAGCGCGGCCGGTTCCGTACGACGGGGACGAAGGACGCGAGCAGCGGACCCAGGGGGCGGAAGAGCCGCAGGGAAGCGGCGCGCAGAAGGCGGAACGCCGCCTGCTCGCCGTACGCCATCCACAGTCCGCTCAGGAGAGCGGCCAGGAGGTGGGCCGACAGCATGCCGAAGGACGACGACATGTCTGTCATGTCGTGCCCGGTCGGGGACCCGGAGATCATGCCGACGGACGAGGTCATGTCCCCGTGGCCCATGGCCGCGTGCGACATGTGCGCGTGTGCCGCACGTACGTCGCCCATCGACATCGACATCGGCATGGCCGTCGGCATCGACATCGGATTCGTCGGCTGGGACCAGGAGAAGGCCGTGTGGAGCGTGCTCTGCACGACCACGCTCGCCGCGGTGACGGCGAGGAGGCCGCGCTCGCGGCTCGCGAGGACCCAGGTGACCGCCACGGTGGCGGCGAAGGCGAGGGAGAGCGTCCAGGCGGGCACACCCTGCCCCGACATCAGGATGTGGCCGGTGGCAGCGAGCAGCACACAGACGGCCGCGAACATCGCGGCCCGCGCTCCCCGCGAACATCGGCCTGGTGTCATGGCGCGCCCATCCTTGCAACCCTCCCCGGAGGCATGAGGGCGGGTACGGCCGTCCCGCGGCCGCCCCTCGACCTGTCGGGACATGAGTACGCGACTGTGACGCGCCCCACAAGAGCGCCTCGGGAACTTCCGGCACGGTCGCGACGACTCCTCGAAAGCAGCGGCCAGATCCCTTGATCAGGCCGATCGCTGCGATGCCGAGGCCGTGGTCGGCGAAGAGGAACGGGAAGACGCCCCAGGTCAGGCCGTCGTTGAGGTTGTCGACCAGGCCCGCCTGGCGCCGCGCAGGGACTGGTCCCGCCACGAGGTGCGGGCGAGAGCCTCCCGGAAGGAGGGGCTGACCGCCGGGTCGCCTGCGGGCGCCGGGTGGCGGGCGAGTTCGAGGGCCAGGTGGGCGGCGGTGTCCTTGGCCAGGAGAGACAGGCCGAGGCCGGCGGCGGGGAAGACCACTCCGATGAGCTCGGGGGCGGGACGCGGCCCGTAGTGGGTGGCGAGGTGGCCGGTGAGCAGGGCCGTGGCGCCGACCGAGACGTAGCCGGCGGCTTCGTCGAGGCCGGTGGCGAGTCCCCGGCGGTCCGGTCCCACGAGGTCGATCTTCATGCCGACGGTCATCGACCAGGTCAGTCCCTGGTCGACGCCGAGCAGGATGTTCGCGGCCACGATCCACCACCACGACGGGGCCCGGGCGAGGACGAACGGCACGGGTGCGCCGATCAGCCGGCCAGCAGGAGCTGCCGGCGGCGGAAGCGGGCGGTGAGCGCGCCGGCGGCGAGGTTCGTGAAGGCCTTGGCGAGACCGAAGGCGACGATGAACGAGAAGGCGGCCGGGTTCCCGGCGAGCCCGAAGACCTCGGTGCCGATCAGGGGGACCGTCGTCCGCTCCGGGCCGACGAGCGCCCCGACCGCCGCCGTCACGACGAGGAGCAGCATGAACTGGGCCCGGTTCTCCCGGAGCCCGAGCCGCACGGCGTCCCGGGCGGGCCGCCGCACCGCCATGGTCCTCCGGGTCATCTCGGCGTCGTCCTTTCCATTCTCGTATCCGCAGATCGTTATACCTCTAGGGGTATTGAATTCGCCTCCCCAGCGCGAGCTCCCCATGTGATGCTGGATACCCATGGGGGTATTTGACTTCCCCTCGCGGCCCTGCCTACAGTCGATGGCATAAGTACCCCGGGGGGTATCTGAAAGGATGATCTTCCATGCGTGAAGTGGATCTGGACGTCCTCGCATCCGAGCTGGCGCAGGGCGCCTTCGCCATCGACGTGCGAGAGCCGGACGAATACGCGGCGGGCCACGTGCCGGGTGTCCGCCCCGTGCCCCTCTCCGAGCTGGGCGCTCACCTCGCCGCACTGCCCGCCGACCGGCCCGTCTACGTCATCTGCGCGAGCGGCAACCGCAGCGCCTGGGCCGCCGAGCACCTGGAGACCGCCGGGTTCCACGCGGTCTCGGTCGCGGGCGGCACCTCCGGATGGGCCCGCACCGGCCGCCCGATCGTGCGCGGCACGGACACCCGGCCCGCCTGAACGACCGGCCCGCCGCCCTCACCGCACCTCTTCCCGCCTCGTAGGGCTCCGCTCTGCGCGTGCTTTCCGTCGAAAGGTTCCACCGTGTTCTTCGCTCAGTACTACCTGGACTGCCTGTCGCAGGCGTCGTACATGATCGCCGATGAGAAGACCGGCCGGGCGGTCGTCGTCGACCCGCGCCGGGACGTCTCCGAGTACCTCGCCGACGCGCGGGCCCACGGCTTCACCGTCGTCGGCGTCATCAACACCCATTTCCACGCGGACTTCGTCGCCGGGCACCTGGAGATGGCCGACGAGACGGGAGCCTGGATCGGCTACGGCTCGCGGGCGGAGACCGAGTACCCGATCCGCCACCTCGCCGAGGGCGAGCGGGTCGTCCTGGGCGAGGTGGTCCTGGAGGTCATGGAGACCCCCGGGCACACCCCGGAGTCGATCAGCGTCCTGGTGTACGAGCACGCCGGCGACACCGTGCCGTACGGCGTCCTGACCGGTGACGCCCTCTTCATCGGCGACGTCGGCCGCCCCGACCTGCTCGCCTCCGTCGGCGTCACCGCCGAGGAGCTGGGCGGAATGCTCCACGACAGCGTCCAGAACAAGCTGATGGGCCTGCCCGACGAGGTCCGGGTCTTCCCCGCCCACGGCGCCGGCTCCGCCTGCGGGAAGAACCTCTCGACGGAGAAGTCCTCCACGATCGGCGAGCAGCGAGCCACCAACTACGCCTGCGCGCCGATGGGCCGGGAGGAGTTCGTCGCGCTGGTGACCGCGGGCCAGTCCGCCGCCCCGGGTTACTTCGCCTACGACGCCGACCTCAACCGCAAGGACCGCCCGCGGTACGACGGGACCTCAGCCTCCCGGCCGCTGTCCCGTGAGGAGTTCGCCGCGGTGCGCGCCGCCGGGGCGGTGGTGGTCGACGCGCGTGATCCGCAGGAGTTCGCGGCCGGGCACCTGGCCGGCGCGGTGAACATCCCCGCCGACGGGCGCTTCGCCGAGCAGGCCGGCACGGTCCTGGACCCGGCGGAGGAGCTGGTCGTCATGGCTCCGCAGAACCGGGAGGAGGAGATCGTCACCCGCCTCGCCCGCATCGGCTTCGACCACGTCGTGGGCTACGTCCGCAACCCCGAGGACGCCCTGCGGGTGATGGAGGCCGAGGTCACCCCCGCCAGCCGCCTCACCGCCACCCACCTCAAGGCCGCCCTGGCCGGGGAGAACCCGCCGCTGGTGGTGGACGTCCGCACCTGCGGCGAACGCGAGGCCAACGGCTTCATCCCCGAGGCCCTGCACATCCCGCTGAGCGAACTGACCTCCCGCACCGGCGAACTCCCCACCGACCGGCCCCTCGTCCTGCACTGCGCCGGCGGCCACCGCTCCTCCATCGCCGCCAGCCTCCTGCGCCACCGCGGCTTCGGCGACGTCTCCGACATCCTCGGCGGCTGGGCCGCCTGGGCCCTCGCGGCCGAGCCCGCCGCCGCCTGACCACCCCGACCGCCGGTCGGGCACGGGTTCGAATCTCTTCCCGTCGCGCACCGCCGGCCTATGGCGGGGCCGGAGGCAGCACTGCCTCCGCTTCTCCGCCCCGTCGCGGGCGCGGGTGTACCGCCCCGCCTGCGACGGCCCCCTTCTTCTCTGACGCCTGGGTCGCCGCCATGACCCACCACCCCCTGCACATACCTTCCGGAGTTTTGCATGAGCGCCGAGCGCACCGTCCAGTCGATCACCCCCGCAGTCCTGCACCGCCTCGTCCAGGAGGGCCGCGCCCCGCGCCTGCTCGACGTGCGCACCCCCGGCGAGTTCCGCACCGCCCACATCGCCGGCTCGTACAACGTGCCGCTGCACACCCTGCGCGAGCACCGCGCGGAGCTGCGTTCGCACCTGGACGAGGAGGTCGTGCTCGTCTGCCGTTCCGGCCAGCGCGCCCGCGAGGCCGAGCAGGCCCTCGCCCAGGCCGGCCTGCCGAACCTCCGTGTCCTGGAGGGCGGCATGAACGCCTGGGAGGCGGCGAGCGCGCCCGTGAAGCGGGGCCCCGAGCGCTGGGACATGGAGCGCCAGGTCCGCCTCGTCGCCGGCTCCATCGTCCTGGCCACCGGCCTGGCAGGCGTCCTGATCCCCGGCGTCCACCTCGTCGGCACCGCCATCGGTGCCGGCCTGACCTACGCGGCCGTCAGCAACTCCTGCGCCATGGGTGTCCTGCTGTCCAAGCTGCCGTACAACCGCGGCCCGCGCACCGACATCCGCACGGTGATCGCGGAGCTGCGGAGCGCGTCATGACCGCCCTCATCGTCGCGGTCTCCCTGCTCATCGGCGTCAGCCTCGGCATCCTCGGCGGCGGCGGCTCCATCCTCACCGTCCCGATCCTGGTCTACCTCGCCGGACAGGACACCAAGGAGGCCATCGCCACCTCGCTGTTCGTCGTCGGCGTCACCAGCCTCGCCGCGCTGGTCCCGCACGCCCGCGCCCACCGGGTCCGCTGGCGGACCGGCCTGCTCTTCGGCGCCTTCAGCATGGCCGGCGCCTACGGCGGCGGGCGGCTCGCCGAGTACATCCCCGGCACGGTCCTGCTGATCGCGTTCGCGCTGATGATGCTCGCCACGGCCTTCGCGATGCTCCGCAAGCCGCGCGACGGGGCGAAGAAGGCCCGGCCCGCCCAGGGTGACCTGCCGCTGAAGCACATCGCGGTCGAGGGCCTGGTCGTCGGCGCCGTGACCGGCCTGGTCGGCTCCGGCGGCGGGTTCCTCGTCGTCCCGGCCCTCGCGATCCTCGGCGGACTGCCCATGGGCATCGCCGTCGGCACCTCGCTGCTCGTCATCGCGATGAAGTCCTTCGCCGGACTAGCCGGACACCTCTCCGGCGTGACGATCGACTGGGGCATCGCCCTGACCGTGACCGTGGCAGCGGTGGCCGGCAGCCTGATCGGAGCCCGTCTCGCCGGACGTATCCCGCAGGACGCGCTGCGCAAGGCCTTCGGCTGGTTCGTCGTCGTCATGGGCGTCTTCGTCCTCGCTCAGCAGCTCGACACCGCCGTCTGGACCCACCCCGCCACCTGGGCGGTGCTCGGCGCCGCAACAAGCGCTGCGGTCGCCACCCGATTCTGGAGGCGGTCAAGGACGACACACCCACAGCCGGCGCCCCGCGCCCGCCAGGACGCGGCACCGAAATAACGCGACGAGCACATGTCCCAAGGCGTGCCAAGGGGGGAGGAGGAGAATTCCCGTGCAGGTGAACGAAGAATCGATGAAGCCCGTCCTGAACCGTCTCAAGCGGGCGCAGGGGCAGCTGGCCGCGGTGATCGCCATGGTCGAGTCCGGCAGGGAGTGCGAGGACGTCGTCACCCAGCTCGCAGCCGTCTCCAAGGCCTTGGACCGGGCCGGGTTCAAGATCGTGGCGAGCGGCATGCGCCAGTGCCTCGTCGACGGTTCAGAGAACCCGCCCATGACGCAGGAGAAGCTGGAGAAGCTCTTCCTCACCCTCGCCTGACCCTTCCCTCCTGTCCGGCCGGACAAAGAAAGCCGGACATCGCAACGAACCGGAGCCCCACCCACCCCGAACGACCCGCACCGGCCCCGCCAGAAGAGGGGGCAGGCCGCCCGACCGCGGAAACGTTCTGTGGCCGGGTGGGACTGGCCGAGGTCGGCCATGCGGGACCCCGGACGCGGTGCGGACCCGGACGTGCTGCGCAGCTGTCCACTCTCATGGCCGACGCGGCCCTGGTCGGTCGGCCCCGGATCGCCGACGGCGAATCCGCCCGTGAGGGCACCCCGGAGACGACATCCGCCAACGCCCACAGTGGACCCCGAGGGCGGCTGCAGTCCGTGGGCGAAGGCACCCCGGATCCGCGTGGTGGGCCGGGAGCGACATGCCAGGACGCACACCCTGGTGGCCAGCGGCGCCTGCGTCCCCGGCCACCGTTGCGGACCGCCCCTTCCCCTCACCCCCGGTGTCGGCGGGGGTCAGGATCATGAAGCTCTCGGGGTTCGGCACGAGAGCGAATCCGGCCTTCGCGTAGACCTCGTGGGCATCGGGGGTCGACAGAAGGACGCGCTTGAGCCGATAGGGGGCAAGGTGGTCTCGAACAGCTGTCGCCAGCCACGTCCCGTGTCCCCTGCCACGGTGGGCAGGGGACACATGGACGTCGCAGAGCCGAGCGAAAGTCGTGTCGTAAGAGACGCCCCCTGAAAGGACGGAGCCGGCCCCGTCGGCCGGTCCTGGAGATCAGGGCTTCCGGGCATCCTCGGCAGAAAGCCGGTTCTCGCTGCCGAGCGGCTCCCTGATCTGGCCTGTGTGCCATGGCACGATCGCCTCACCGCTGTCCGGAACCCGAAGGGTCGCCGTGTCCCCGACTCCTGTCGTCCTGCACAATGCCCGGATCGTCGACGGTACGGGTGCCCCGCCGGTGTCCGATGGGATCCTGGTGGTCGAAGACGCCCACATCCGCTGGTGCGGCCCTGCCCACGCGGCGCCGGAGGATCTCGGCCTGCGTGGCGCGACCCGTGTGGACCTCGGCGGGCGGACCCTCTGCCCGGGGTTTATCGACGCGCACGTGCACTTCGCCCTGCCGGGCCCGGGGCAGAGCCCGTTGGCAGGTGCGGGCGAACCCGTCAGCTACCGGACGCTGAAGGTGATCGAACGGCTCCGTGTCACCTTGCACAACGGGGTGACCACGGCACGCGACCTCATGGGGCTCGACGCGGGCTTCCGACGGGCGGTTGCCGAACGCCGCATCGCAGGACCGCGGCTCCTTGTCGCGGTGAGTATGCTGAGCCAGACGGCCGGGCACGCCGACTTCCGCCTCCCGAGCGGTATCGACGCCCTCGCCGCCGCCGTCGCTTTTCCCGGCAGCCCTTCCGGCATCGTGGACACCGTCGACGACATCCGCACCCGCGTACGCGAGCTGGTCGCCGCCGGCGCCGACTGCGTCAAGCTCGCCGCCAGCGGAGGGGTCACCTCACCGCACGACCAGCCCGAATGGCTCGGGCTGCGCGCGGAGATGATCCGCGCGGCCGTGGAGGAGGCCGAGTCCTACGGCGGCCTTCCTGTCGCGGTGCACGCGATCGGGGAGGCCGGGATCGCCGCGGCCGTCCGCTCCGGGGTCCGCAGCATCGAGCACGGTTACGCTCTCACCGACGAACTGCGGGCGGAGATGGCCGAGCGCGGACAGTTCCTCGTGCCCACCCTCCTGGAGACCACAGCCGATCCCGACCCTTCCGCCGTGCCCGCGGCCGTACACGCCAAGGCCGTGCGCTGGCACCGGGTGGCCCAGGAGGCCGTGGCCCGTTCCGTGGCAGCCGGGATCCGTGTCGCGATGGGAACCGACGCGGGCCTGATCGCCCCCCACGGGCAGAACCTCAAAGAACTGGGACTCCTCGTCCGCATCGGCGGCATGACGCCGCTCCAGGCAATCCGAGCAGCCACCTCCGACGCCGCCGATCTGTGCGGCGTGGGCGACACCACCGGCAGCCTGGCCGCCGGCAAGGCCGCCGACCTCGTCGTCTGCGGCACGGACCCCCTGGACGACATCGACTCCCTCGCCGACCCCGCCCATGTGCACGCCGTGCTCAAGGAGGGACGCATCGCCATCGACCGAGCCGGAGTCCTCGCCTCCGCAGGCCTGCCCGACCTGGTCCCGTAGAGGCCAGGACCGGATGAAGGGCCAAGGCGGTCAAACGTCTTCTTCCTGGACAGGCGGTTCTCGGAGGTCTGGGCGCGGACCGGACCCCCAGGAAACCGTCAAGGCGCACCTCTGGTGGCTCAAAGTGCCGACTTGCCGCGTTGGCGCAGCTTCCATGCCGTGAGCCCAGACCCGACAGCCATGAGGAACAAAGTGCCGAGGCCGAGGGACCGCGTGCGAGCACTACCGGCTTCCGCCAGTTCATCTCCGTAACCGCCGGGCGGGTTGGGCGGATACGTCGGTCCAGGCGTGGGAACGACCGTCGGCGAAGTCGTCGGGGAGGGTTCCGTGGGCGTGGGCGTGGGCGTGGGCTCGGTCGGCGTCGGGGTGGGCTCGGTCGGGGTCGGGCGGTTGTGGACGACGCGGCTCACCGCCACCAGACGCGGCACGTCCACCGTGAAGGCGGGCGCGGAGGCTGTCCCTGTGTTGGTGACTTCCACCGACTCGCCGTCGTCGAGGTTGGTGCAGACCGCGTTCTTCGCGCCTTGCGTGACCAGTTCGTAGCCCGGCTGCTGGGCTTCGGTGACGGTGACGTCCGCATCCGTGACCCCGGCGGGGAAGGTCGGCTTGAAGACGACGCCGCCCGTACCGTCGTTCACCGTCGTCTCGGTGTCCGGCAGCCCGCCGACACCGGGCGTGGTGGTCGAGGCGTCGAACTGCCAGCCCGCACTGGCCGGCTCGGCGCCGGTGACGTCCTCGCCTTCCGTGTCCCCGGGAACGATCTGCTTGATGACGGACAGTGCCCCCTCGCACTGCGCAAAGGCCATGTTCCGCAGCGCCTCGCCCGCTGCCGCGAAGTCGGTCGTCTGGTAGGAGTCGGCGGTCTGCGGAGCCGGGTCCGCAGGATCGAAGGCCTCCTCGCCCGAGATCGCCTTCAGGTTGATCCCCGAGATCCCTTCGACGTCCTTGCCCACGCCCACGGCGACGACTCGGGATCCCTTCGCCTTCACCGCATTGGCGGAGAAGATCCCAGCCTCGACGTCCGCGAAGTGGGTATTGGCGCCGTCACCCGTGTACGGCTTGCCGAAGCGCGTCGGGTTGCCGTCCGTGAGGACGACCACCAGGTCGTACTTTGGAGCCGACTGCGCGACCGCATTCAGTCCCTGGTCCCAGTTCGTACCGGAGCCGAGGGTCCACCCCTGGTACAGGTCCTTGAACGCCTGCGCGCCGCCCTTCGTCGAGACCGGCATGAGGGCGGGGTGGTTGGTGGTGCCCGTGCTGGGCGAGTTCCGGTCGAAGGAGAACAACGCGAGCCGGGAAGGCGTCCCGGTCAGCGTGTCCGTCAGTTTGTCGGTCGCCGCCTTGAGGTCCTGCAGGGCACTGCCGACCGACGCCGACAGGTCGAGGACGACCGCCACGTCCAGACCGCAGGCCGACGGCAGGGACGGATTCACGCGCGACTGCTGCCAGATCCCGCTGGAAGCCACGTACGGCACCGCCGCCCAGTCTGTACTGCGCATGAAGTCCGCGAGGGAGGAATACGTCTGCCCACCCTTAGGGCTCGCAGAGAATCAACATGCTGACAAGTAACGCGCTGACCTGCTGTGTCAAGGTGCAGAACCTACAGGTTGATTCTCTGCGAGCCCTATGGGTCGTTAGCCCCTTTATTGAGCAAGAGCTGGAGACCTGCTACACGGGCAGGTAGGGCGTTAGCGCGGGGCGCAATACGGGCGACGATCCCCGGTTTCCGAAACCGGGGATCGTCTGGACCATGGTGCTCGTTCGTGAAGCGCTGCTTGGCGGTGGAGCGAAGCGAGCGAAGTGTCCGTCCGCCACACAGGTCGACGGGGAAGTTGCCGCGGGGAGCTGCCCGGCTGCTTGGGTGTTCCACCAGCAGTGGGCGTCGGGCGAGAACGCGGCCTTGGAGGCGTTGTCAATGGCTTCTTGGTACACGGTGGGTGAGTCGTGCCATTCGGTGTCGCCGATCACTCGCAGGGAGCGGCGCGAGAGACCGTCGAGGAGGGTGAAGAGCCGAGGGACTGCCGTCAGGCGGTGTCTCGGCTAGGGCCGGCTTGGCGGGCACCGCCTGGATATTGGGCCCAGAGGAGGTACTGGGCCGGCCACGGCAGATCGATCCCCTCGTGTCCGTCATAGGCCACGACCGCCGGGTCGGCCATGGAAGCGGCGATGCCGGTCATCATTCCGCGGCCCGCATGGCGAGGGTGATACCCCAGGTGATGTCGACGCTCCTGTGCGGGCCCCGTCGCACCGTGATCGCGAACCTGGCGAGCAGTACCTCCGCCACCACGGCCCGTGGTGATCGCGCCACCACCTCTCGGACGGGGGCTGCCCACGGTCGGCAGCCGTCGTTCCCTCCCGGGCTGGGGACACGCAGCTTCCGGGACCGTGCTCAGGGAGGCGTGAGGGTGTCCAGGCGGGCAGCGAGGTCCGGATGGGCGGTCGCGATGTGGCGGCGGGTGGCGACCAGGGGGGCGAGGAGTTCGGCCGGGTCGTTGTGGGCGAGGGCGGTGTTGAGTTCCCCGAGCGGGCCCCGGGCGGCGGGAGGCAGGTCGATGAGCGCGGTGATCTGGCCGGCGATGCGGCGCAGGTCGGCCGCGTTCTCGCGGGCCCAGCCGGCTGTGGCGCGATCGTCGGCGCGTCGTCGGCGGGTGGCCTGGACGCGCTCCTCACCCGTGGAGCCGGCCGGGCCGGGCCGGCCGCGCAGGTAGCGACGCTCGGCGGCCTGGCGGCTGGCGACGCCGAGAGGCTCGGCGAGGTCGGCCCAGCTGGCGCCTGCGTCACGCGCCGTTTCGATCAGCCCGGTCTCCCATCCGGCGAGCTGCTCGCGGACCTGCCGCAGCAGCATCAGCGAGGCCAGGGCCTGGGCTGGATCCGGCCCGGTGCCGGGCGCGTCCGCGGGCTCGTCACCGGCGGTGCGCAGCGCGTGATCGATGGTGTGCAGGGCGGCCGCAGCAGCGAGGAACGACGCCGGACCGTGGACGTCGGTGCTGGACAAGGGTGACTGATCGGCCTGGCTCATGAGCACCTCCCTCCTGTCATCCACTCGATGACATCATGTTTGTCATCCATTGGATGACATGCTACAACGGATTCCGTGAGGCGCATTGGCAGCAACTGCCCGACCCTCTGGAGGTGTTTTCCATGTTGATGCGCACTGACCCCTTCCGTGAGCTCGACCGGCTGACCCAGCAGCTGATGGGCCCGGCGACCTGGTCCCGGCCGTCCCCGATGCCCATGGATGCCTATCGCGAGGGTGACGAGTACGTCGTGGCCTTCGACCTGCCCGGCGTCAGCGCGGAGGCGATCGACATCGACGTCGAGCGCAACATGCTGACCGTCAAGGCGGAGCGGCGACCGGTGGCGAAGGCCGACGACGTCCAGATGGAGCTGTCCGAGAGGCCGCTGGGGGCCTTCTCCCGCCAGATCGTGCTGGCCGACACCCTGGACACCGAGCAGATCAAGGCCGACTACGACGCCGGCGTACTCACCCTGCGGATCCCGATCGCCGAGCGTGCCAAGCGCCGCAAGATCGCCATCGGCGGAGCCGGCCGCAAGGAGATCTCCGGTTGACCCCCCCCGGTGACACCGGCCGGGCAGACGCGGAGGACGGGGAGCTGATCTCCCCCTCCGTCACCCCGTCCTCCGCACCCCATCGGCACTCCGAAGAGAACGGGATGCAACCACGATGGCACTGCGACGCGAAGCGTTCCTCGGGCACGTCCAGGGACGCGGCAAGTACGACAGCCCGCACGAGGCGGACCGGGCGGCCCGGGTGGTACTCGCCCTCCTCGGCGCTCACCTGGTCGGCGAGGTCCGCGCCCAGCTGGCCGCACGCCTGCCGGACGAGTTCGCCCTGATCCTGCTCAACCCTCTCCAGAGCGCAGAACCCCTGCCGCCGGAGCGGTTCGTCAGGGCCACCGCCGCCTGGATCGAGGGAGCCACCGAACAGACCGCCACCTGGGACGTCAGCGCCGTCCTGTCCACCGTCGCGGACACCGCCGGCGACGACCTGCTCGGCCAGATCCTTCTCCAGCTCCCCGAAGGCTACGACCTCCTCTTCGGCCGCCCCCAGACCACCTGACCACCTCCCGGTGCCGCGCACCGGCAACAGCGAGAAAGGCGACCACCCCTGTGATGACCGACCGGCCCACACCTCTCCAGACGCAGCCTCACGGGACGGCGTACGAGCAGATGCTGGAGAAGGTCCGTTACGAGGGGGCCTACCCCACCCGTGAGAGAGCCGAGGAAGCAGTCGATCTGGTCCTTTCGGGCCTGGGGCGCCAGCTCACCGGAGACGAGCGTGTCGACCTGGCCGCCCGGCTGCCCTTCGAGGCCGCCCGCGTGCTCACCGTTCAGATCCCCGACATGGATCCCCTGACCGGCTGGGCCTTCGTCAAGGACCTCTCCGCCCGCTCCGGCGGCTCCCTGGCCACCACCCGTTGGGACACCGGAGCCGTTTTCGCGGCCGTCGCCGCGTACGCCGGCCCCGACCTCACCACTCGCATCCTCGAACAGCTCCCCACCGGCTACGCGCTGCTGTTCGGCCGCCCCGAGCTCACCAGGGCCGCGTAGGGAAGACCACGCTGCGACCGGCCCCACGACCACTCGCTCGCCTCACGGCAGAGCGAACTCAGCGATGGAGCCGTCGCGGAGCCGGCACCGCAGGCGGGAACCGGAACGGAGGTCAATGCGTTCCGGCTCGAGGAGCGGCCACGTCGAGAACGCGGGTGGAACCGCTGCGACCCGTCCTGTACTTCATCCACGGCGGGGGACTGATCGCCGGGAGCAACCGGTCGTCCATGCGAGCCGTACTCGACATCGCCCAGGAGTCCGGCCTGGCGGTGGTGTCCGCCGAGTACCGGCTCGCACCCGAGCACCCCTATCCGGCAGCGGTGGACGACTGCTTCGCCGGCCTGGAGTGGACCGCCGCCCACGCGGCCGAAGTCGGCACTGACCCCGGGAGGGTCCTCCTGTGCGGCGCGAGCGCCGGCGGCGGACTGGCGCCAGCGGTCGCCCTGCTCGCCCGCGACCGAAAAGGCCTCGCCGTCGCGGCGCAGATGCTGATCTGCCCCATGCTGGACCACCGCAACGACACCCCCTCCAGCCACCAGATGGCGAGCCAGCCCTTCTGGAACCGCCAAGCCAACGACACCGGCTGGACCGCCTACCTGCCCGGACGCGACCACGGGGAGGACATCTCCCCGTACGCCTCCCCGACCTCAGCCGGCGACCTGTCCGGCGTCCCACCGGCCTACCTCGACGTCGGCACCGTCGACACCTTCCGCGACGAGGTCATCGCGTACCCCGATGGACTCTGGCGAGCGGGCGGAGACGCCGAACTGCACGTGTGGTCCGGCGGCTACCACGGCTTCGAACAACTGCTGCCCCAGTCGGCGCTCGCCCACGAGGCCCGGACGGCCCGCGTCAACTGGCTGCGCAGGCAGCTGACCTCTGCGACGCAATCCACGTAAGGCCCGGTGCCCGGGGGCCGAAGGCCGTCGTCTCCCACGCGTCTTCGACCCGCCCGGACTCAGGCTTCGTCGTCCGTCGGTGTCGAGGCCGACGGACGACGACGCTCAGTGACCTGGGCGAGGAGGAGCACGGTGTCGTCGGTCGGGCCGGCCGGTAGGAGGTGTGTGAGGATGCTGTCCGCCTTCTCTTCCAACGTACCGGTGACGCCGACCAGTTGGGTGCGGAGAGCTTCGATGCCCTCGTCGATGTCCTTGCCGCGCGCCTCGATGAGGCCGTCGGTGTAGAGGGCCAGGATGTCTCCCTCGTGGAGTGCGATCTCGATCGTGCCGAAGGGGAAGCCACCGACACCGAGGGGGACTCCCAGTACGTCGTCGATGATCCTCACCGTGCCGTTCGGTTCGCGTACGAGAGGCGGGGGGTGGCCGGCGTTCGCGATGCGGGCCCGGCCCGTCGCGGGGTTGTAGTGGATGTAGAGGCAGGTCGCCAGCTCGATGCCCGCTTCCTGGACGCAGGCGTCGAGTTCCCCGAGGAGGAGGTCGGGTTCCAGGCTCTGGCGGGCCAGTGCCTTGGCGGTGATCCGTAGCCTGCCCATCGCCGCGGCCGCCGGTACGCCGTGTCCCATGACGTCGCCGACCACGAGGGCCACCCGGCCGCCCGGCAGGTCGATCACGTCGTACCAGTCGCCCCCGACCTCCGTGAGGTGGCTGCCGGGGAGGTAGCGGTGGGCGATGTGCAGGGACGGGCTGGTCGCAAGGTTGGTGGGGAGCAGTGCGCGCTGGAGGGTGAGCGCGATCTCCTGGACCTGGCTGTAGAGGCGGGCGTTGTCCAGGCACAGGGCGGCGCGCGAGGCGAGTTCGCCGGCCAGGCTGAGGTCCTGCTCGGTGAAGACCGGGCGGGCGGCGGAACGGCCGAACATGGTGATTCCCTGGACCGTGCCCCGGGCGATGAGGGGAGCGATGAGGAGGCAGGTCAGGCCGCTGTCGATCAGCAGCCGGCCGCGGGCCTGGTGGATCACGGTCCGTGTCATGAACTCCTCGTTCACGGGGACGCAGACGGGTAGGCCCGTTCTCAGCGTCTCGTGGATCGTCGAGCCCGGGGGGTAGGTCACGCGTTCCAGTCCGCCGACGAGTTCGGGGGCCGGAGGCGGCAGACTGGTACGGGATGCGATCCGGCGCGTGACCAGGGGCATGTCCGGGTCGAACACTTCGGGTTCGTCCATCCACTCCACGATCTCCACGACGGAAGCGTCGGCGAACTCCGGGACAGCCGCCTCGACCAGCTCACGGGCGGTGACGTCCACGTCCAGTGTGGTGCCGATCCGGGCCGCGGCCCGGTCCAACAGAGCCAGCCGCTGCCGTCCGGCTGCCGCTTCCACGATGGCCTGCTCACGGTCGGTAACGTCCACGAGGAGACCGCCCAATCCCGGCCGCGTATCGCCTGCCTGGCTCAACGGGAAGAAGCTCACCGATCGCACCTGGTCCCGGTCGGGACGGCCCGGCGTGCGAAGAACGACCAGCGCGCTCACGACGGGCCGCCCCTCGTCGGCGACGGTCTGTAGCATGCGCTGGTACTCGCCGCCGTCGGACGTGATCATGAAGTCCTCCATGCGGCGCCCGATGTGGTCCTCGATCGGGATCCCGTCCATGTCGGCGAGGGCCTGGTTGAGGTGGAGGTAGTGCAGGTCCTCGTCGAGCATGACGAGGCCGATCGGGCACGTCTCGAAAAGCGCGTCGAGGAAGGCGAGGTTGGTTTTCACCCGGTCGAGCTCGTCGCCCCTGCTTGCCAGGCCGACGATGACGGAGCGGCCTTCGCCGCCCGTTACCGGGAAGACCCGGAATCCGCAGTCGAAGACCGTGTCGTCCTGGTGCAGGGCGGGCATTCTTACCCGCCAGTAGCCCAGGGAGCGGCCACGTTCCGCGAGGCGCTTTGCCGCGCTGGTCCCGTCCACGGGGGCGGCGGGAAAGAGGGTGGCGGCGGGCTTGGACAGGACGTCCCCGGCCTCGTATCCGAAAAGTCGCTGTGCGCCGGGTCCCCAGTAGCAGATCCGGTCCTCGTCATCCATGCCGAGCACGGCGACGGCCACGTGCCCCAGCAAGGTTCCCGGTTCCGACCAGAGCGGCCCGGGATCCTGCACCCCCGTTGGATTCGATGACACCAGGTGCCCTTTCAGACGCACACGCCGCAGCCGAGTGCGCCACTCGTCGCGGACGGGGACCTCACGTCAATTCTGCTCGCCGTCCGAGGTTCGGACATCACGACGGCAGTAGGCGGGTGTGCGCTGGCGTGAGGTGGATACGGGCTTCGAAGACCGAGACCGGAGGCGACCATGGCCAACGCCGGGCTGGTCCCCGAGCCGGGACCACAAGCCGTGTTCCGGATCGTCGCCCTGCCCATGACGCGACCGCCGGCCACCGCTCTTGGCCCGCGCCGTCCTGGGCCTCGGCGCGCCGCTCGCCATGGCCGCCGCATTCGCCGTCCAGGACTCCGGGGCGGGGTTCGTCGACGCTTCGCCCTGGAAGCGGTCGGTGTCCTGCGTCCCCAGGAGGGCGAGCACGGTGTGCACCGACACGCGCGGCGCCTCCATCGTCGGGTTCGCCTTCGCCCACGTGCTCGCTTTCAACGTGCTGTCCGGCTGAAGAGCGTCGCCCCAGCCTGTCTGTACCGGCCAGCGGACGGGGAGGACGAGAAGTGGCCGAACCTGGCGCCGATGCTGTCGACCAAGACGATCGGCTGGGACTCGATCCAGCGTCGCCGCCCCGTGCACTTTGCCAGGTCAGCCGCTGATGGCGTCAAGCACCACCTGGGTGACCTGCTCGGGGTCGTCGGACATCGGTGAGTGCCCGCAGCCCTTGAGCGAGACGTGCCGGGCACCCGGAAGCAGTCGTGCCGTCCTGAGTGCCTGGTGCGGTGGGGTCATCAGGTCCCGTGTGCCCCAGCCGACCGTGATCGGGACCGGGACCTCAGGGATGAAGGCCCGCAGCCGGTAGGCGCGCACAGCGCGCCGCGTTGGCTCGAAGCCGGGCGAGCGGGCCACGTTGCGCAGCGCACCGGCGGCCGCCGCCTCCGAGATCCGCCAGGGCCGGGCGGCGAGCTGCCAGAAGGCCACGGTGCGCCCGATCGGGTGCTCGGCGATCCAATGGGGGCGTTCAGCACAGGCTCGCGCCATCACGTGGGCGACGCGGAGCGAACCGAGAGCGTAAGCGGCCTCGGGGCGGGTCCACAGCCCAATGGGGGACAGCGTGACGGCGCTGCCGACCGTGCCGCTGCGGGCCAGTTCCAGGGCGACGGCCCCGCCAAGGGAGTTCCCCACGACGGGCGGGCGGGTGAGGCCGGCGCTGGGGAGCCACTCGGCGGCGGCCAGCGCCTCGACGGTGGGCGTGGTTCCTTCGGGGAGCGAGGGCCGCGCTGACGCCGGTGATGCTCCGGCCGGCAGCGCTACCGCCGACCGGGGGCGATCACAGCCCCTCGCGGGTGCCCGCGATGGTCGACGGTGGGTGCGGCCGGCGCGCACGCGCCGCGCGGTGCCGGGGGCTCAGACCCCGGTCAGCGGGCTTCCGTCAGGGCCGTGTGCGCGGCGGTGAGGATCTCCTCGGAGAGTGGGGAACCCGCGGTGGCCCGGGACAGCACCAGCGCACCGAACAAGGTGCACAGCCGGGCGATGCCGTCCTCGCCCTCCCCCGCGGCCCCGACCGGGGCGAGGAACGCGGCAAAGTCGGCCACCCCCTCGGTGTAGGTGCGACGGGCCTCGCAGTCCTCATCCCCGCGTGCGACGTCGACGGCGAGGGCCGCGACCGGGCAGCCGTCCGCCGGGTCGTCACGGTGCTCGACGGAGAGGTAGGCGTCGATCAGGGCCCGCTGAGCGGTATCGCGCTGCCCGTCGTACTGCTCAAGCCCGGCCGTATGACGCCGGGCGAGCTCGGCGAAGGCGTGGGCGGTCGCCTCGTCGACGAGCGCCTCCTTGGAGGCGAACTGCTTGTAGAAGGCGCCGTGGGTCAAGCCGGCCGCCTTCATGAGGTCGGCAACGCTCACGTGGGTGCCCTGCTCCCGGAACAGCCGGGAGGCGGTCTCCACCACCCGCCTGCGGTTCTCCTGCGCCTGCGCCTGCGATACGCGGCCCATGGCCACCTCCATTTGGATGTCGACTGGCATCTATCGTATCCCCGTGTTTAGATTATGGTCGTAATCCAAAAATGGGGTGCACGACTCGACGGCGCCCGCAGAAGACCAGGAGCAGACATGGAACTGAAGAACGCGGTCGCGGTCGTCACCGGCGCCAACCGGGGCCTCGGGCGACACCTGGCCGCCCAGCTCGTGGAGCGCGGCGCGAAGGTGTACGCGGCGGCCCGCCGCCCCGAGACCGTCGATGTGCCGGGCTCCGTCCCGCTGCGCCTCGACGTGACGGACGAGGCATCGATACGGGAGGCCGCCCGCATCGCGTCGGACGTGTCCCTGCTGATCAACAACGCGGGCATCTCCACCGGCGCGACGCTGATCGGAGGCGACACCGATGAGGTGCGCCGGGAGATGGAGACCAACTTCTACGGCCCGCTCGCCGCGACCCGCGCCTTCGCCCCCGTCATCGAGGGCAACGGCGGCGGTGCCGTACTCAACGTCCTGTCCGCCCTGTCCTGGTTCCACCCGGCCGCCCTCGGCTCCTACGCCGCGTCCAAGGCCGCCGCCTGGGCGCTGAGTGACGCGACTCGCGAAGAGCTGGCGCCCCGAGGCATCGCCGTCTCGGCGCTGCACGTCGGCTACATGGACACCGACATGGCCGCCGGTGTCCCCGCCGACCAGAAGGTCGCCGCCGCCGACGTCGCGGCTCAAGCCCTGTACGGCATCGAGGCCGGCCTGCCCGAGATCCTCGCCGACGAGACCAGCCGGTACGTCAAGCAGAGCCTGTCCGCGGCGCCCCAGCCGAACGCAGGCTGACGCTCACCCCGCCACCGCGGCGCGCCCCCTTCCCGCCCCTCGTACAAGGACCTTTCATGCGGTATACGACCTTCGGGCGCCTGACCGGACTGCGCGTGTCCGAGTACGCGCTCGGCACCGCGAACTTCGGCACCGGCTGGGGCGCGGGCGCCGAGCCGGACGAGGCACGCCGGATCTTCGACCGGTTCGCCGAGGCCGGCGGCACCTTCCTCGACAGCGCGGACGGCTACCAGTTCGGCGAGTCGGAGGAACTGACCGGAAAGCTGATCTCCGCCGACCGCGACCATTTCGCCCTGGCCACCAAGTTCGCCCTGGGCTCCGCTCCGCAGCCGGACATCTCCAGGACGGGCAACAGCCGCAAGAACATGGTCGCCTCGGTGGAGGCCAGCCTGAAGCGCCTGGGCACCGACTACATCGACCTGCTGTGGGTGCACTTCCCCGACGAGCTCACTCCGATGGAGGAACTCCTGCGCGGGCTCGACGACCTGGTGAGCGCCGGCAAGATCCACCATGCCGCGCTGTCCAACTTCCCCGCCTGGCGTACCTCGCGAGCGGTCACCCTCGCGGACCTGAAGAGCTGGACCCCGATCGTGGGCATCCAGCACGAGTACAGCCTCGTCGAACGCACCGCCGACCGCGAACTCCTGCCCATGGCCGAGAGTCTCGGACTCGGTGCCGCCCTGTGGTCCCCGCTCGGCGGCGGACTGCTCACCGGCAAATACCGCAGCTCCGCCAAGGGACGTCTGAGCGACCTGGGCATGGTCATCCACACCGAGAACACCAGCCAGAAGACCGCCGTCGTCGACACCGTCCTGGCCGTCGCCCAGGAGACCGGCGTGACACCCGCCCAGGTAGCGGTGGCCTGGGTGCGCGAGCGCGCCGCCCGCTCCGCGGCCACACTCGTCCCGATCATCGGCCCGCGCACCCTTGCCCAGCTCGACAGCTACCTCGGCGCCCTCGACGTCCAGCTGACCAACGCGCAGTACACACGCCTGACCGAGGTCAGCGCGGTGCAGCTCGGCGCGCCCCATGAAGGGATCGGTGCCTCCCTGCACCGCCTCCAGGGAGGCGCAGCCGACCGCGTCACCGCCCCTGTCGTGCCGGTGGCCTGATGGGTGAACGCGACTGAGGACGCGGTGCGCCCAGCCGCAGCCAAGAAAACAACACAAACTATCTCGTACTGGGAGAGGCCCAGGGCGAGCACAGACCCCGCCCCCTTCCACGGACGGGACACGGAACGGAGACGACGATGAGGGCCTTCATGGTCGAGAAGTACGGCGGCCAGGCGGGGGTGCGTGCTGCCGAAATGCCCGACCCGCAGGTGGGCGCCGACGACGTCCTGGTCAAGATCCACGCGGCGAGCGTCAACCCGCTGGACCTCAGGATCCGTAACGGGGACTTCAAGGCGTTCCTGCCCTACCGTCTCCCCCTCGTCCTGGGGAACGACCTCGCCGGAGAGGTCCTGCAGGTCGGGTCCTCCGTCACCCGCTTCGCGGTGGGTGACGAGGTCTACGCCCGGCCCGACAAGGACCGCATCGGCACCTTCGCCGAACTCCTCGCAGTCCACCAGGACGACCTGGCCCCCAAACCCGCCACCCTCACCATGACCGAGGCCGCCTCCCTGCCCCTGGTCGCCCTGACCGCATGGCAGGCACTGGTCGAGCGCGCCCGCGTACAGCCGGGTCAGAAGGTCCTCATCCACGCGGGCGCCGGGGGCCTCGGCTCCATCGCCGTCCAGCTGGCCAAGGAACTCGGCGCGCACGTGGCCACCACCGCGAGCACCGCCAAGGTCGACCTGGTCAAGAACCTCGGCGCGGACGAAGTCATCGACTACCGGACCCAGGACTTCACCGAGATCCTCGACGGCTACGACGTCGTCCTCGACAGCCTCGGTGACGACAACCTGGCCAGGTCGTTGCGTGTCCTCAGGCCCGGCGGCATCGCCATCAGTGTCGCGGGCCCGCCCGACCCGGCCTTCGCCCGTGAACTAGGCGTGAACCCGGTCCTCCGCCTGGCCATGACCGCGCTCAGTTCCAAGACCCGACGCCGGGCCAGGCGCCTGGGCGTGACGTACTCCTTCCTGTTCATGAAGGCCAGTGGAGACCAGTTGCGGGAACTCACCCCCCTCATCGACACCGGGAAGATCCGCCCCGTCGTCGACACCGTCTTCCCGTTCGACGACACCCTCCACGCCATGGAGTACGTCGAAAAGGGCCGGGCGAAGGCCGGCAAGGTCGTCGTCTCCATGACGTAGGGCAGACCCGCCGACACCGACCAGCTCCACCAGTTCACCGTCCACGCCGAGCAAGGCGTGATGCGCCTGGTCACGGGCCTGGCGCCCGGCTTCGGCAGGGCCGTCATCAGCCCCAGCGGACCCGCCACCACCCCGCGGCGGGCGACCGGAAACACACCGGGAGAAACCACCATGAGCAGCACCGGCACCCCGAACGAACCCGTCATCACCTCGTACGCCCACGCCCCGACCCGCACCGTCACCGCCGGCGGCGTCACCTACGCCTACCGCGAGCTGGGACCCAAGGGCGGCGTCCCCGTCGTGTTCTTCGTGCACCTCGCCGCCACCCTGGACAACTGGGACCCGCGCATCATCGACCCCATCGCGAAGGGCCGTCACGTCATCGCCTTCGACCAGCGCGGTGTCGGGGCCTCCACGGGCCAGGTGCCGGACAACATCGAGGCGATGGCTGATGACGCCTACACCTTCATCACGGCGCTCGGCTTCGACAAGATCGACGTCTTCTCCTTCTCCCTCGGCGGCTTCATCGCCCAGGCCCTGGTGATGAAGCACCCCGAGCTCGTCCGCAAACTCGTCCTCACCGGCACAGGCCCCAAGGGCGGCAAGGACATCGACAAGGTCGCCGCCATCACGTATGGGGACATGCTGCGCGCCACCCTGACCCGGTCGGACCCCAAGGAATTCCTGTTCTTCAACCGCAACACCACCGGCAAGCTCGCCGCGCGCGCGTTCGTCAACCGGATCAAAGAGCGCACTGCCGACCGCGATGTGAAGATCAAGATCAAAGCGTTCCAGACGCAGCTGAAGGCGATCAAGAAATGGGGGCGCTCCACCCCCGACGACCTGTCGCAGCTCGCCCAGCCCACCCTGATCGCCAATGGCGACAACGACCGCATGGTGCCGTCGGCCCTCTCCGAGGACCTGCACCGACGCATCAAGGACAGCGAGCTGATCATCTACCCCGACTCCGGCCACGGCGGCATCTTCCAGCACCACCAGCAGTTCGCCCCCCTCGCGGTCGAGTTCCTCGCCCGTTGACCTCTGGCGAACACCACCACTGCACGTTCGGCGACCAGAAAGAGAAGAGCAGCACCATGAGCGCCTCACCGTCCACCGCTCAGCTGGGCGTGGAGAAGAAGCACCTCACGTCCTCGATCCTGCTCTGGGTACGCACCTACCAGCCCCGCCAGGCCGGCATGGACCACTGGAAGGGACCGCACTCAGGGATCATCTCCGCCACCCCGGGCCTGGAGGAGTACCGACAGATCCACCTCGCCGAGCTCAACCCGGGCCGGTGGCCGGCGACCGAGGGGGTGCAGACCTCGATCCCCGCGGACCGGAAGATCGACGGCGTCGCCGAGGTCACCTTCCAATCGGCGCTTGCGCCCCTGAAGGGCGTAAGCAGACGAAGCTGGCCCACGCCGACGAGATCAACGTGTTGCGCCGCACCCTGCTCTACGTCGGCCCGCCGAACTCCTCCCGCTGATACGACGTCGCCGGCCCCGACGAGACGGTCGGTGCCCGCAACCTGATCTACCTGCGCCGCAGAGACGGGGTCGGCGCAGGCGAGTTCCGGAAGTTCGTCAACCAGCAGCTCGTTCCCGCGCTCGCCGACGCCGCAGCGTTGAAGGAACTGCGCACGCAGCCGTTCCTGCCCTGGAGCGAAAAGCTCTGGGACACCCCGAACTTCGCCCACGACAACCCCCATGACCAGCGATTCCATGCCTCCCTCGTCCTCGGGTTCAGCGACAGCGCAGCACGGGACGCATTCTTCACCGGCAACGCGATCGAGGGCCTGACCAACCAGCTGGCCCCGCTCGCCTCCGCGATCCGGCACAGGTTGCGCGGCTCCTCGCGGCAGTTGCTCAGCAGCGCGGGCGGGGCCCTCATCTGGAGGCGTTCTTCGGCTGCATGTACTACGTGGCGATGCGGCCGACGGAGGTCATTCACCTCCGGCTTGAGAAGTGCCATCTGCCCGAGACCGGGTGGGGCATGCTCAACCTGTCGGGTGGTGTCGTCACCGCAGGCAAGGAGTGGACAGATGACGGCGCGGTGCATGAGGTGCACTCGCTCAAGCGTCGCGCAGCTACCGCGACTCGGCCTGTGCCCATCCCGCCCCAGTTCGTGCGTAAGCTCCGCGCGCACATCGAACGCTTCGGTGTGGCACCGGACGGTCGGCTGTTCCGGAACCAGGCCGGCAACTATGTGGATCCAGCGGCCTATGGCACGACATGGGCGCGGGCGCGGAAGTACGTGCTGACACGCATGGAGCTCACTTCCGGGCTGGCCAAGCGGCCCTACGATCTCAGGCGCGCAGGCATCTCGTTCTGGCTGTACTCGGGGGTGGACCCGGCCGAATGCGCTCGCCGCGCGCGTCAGAGCATCGAGGTCCTCTTCCGCCACTACGCCAAGTTCCTCGATGGCGTCCGGGAGCAGGCCAACCGTCTCATCGAGCAGTCCATGGAGGAGTGGGACCGCGTCAGCCTGGGTGAGACGCCTGGGCAGTGAGCCGGGGGTTTTGGTCCGTGGCTGGTCCGGAAGAGCTGGTCAGGAGCGGGATACCGGTGGGATGAACTGGGAGTTTCAACGCAAACGCGAATCCTCCCTAGGCAAGGCGAGCGAGAGGCGCCTGACGGGCAAAAGCCCAGGTCAGGCGCCTCTTTTCGTGCCTCTAGAAGAAGCCGAGTTTCTTCGGCGAGTAGCTGACCAACAGGTTCTTCGTCTGCTGGCGGTACCGGCGCGGCATCTGTCTGACCAGCACAAACGATGATTCAGTACGTCGTCGATCGAGAACTGGACCGCGTATGGTCCGGATCCTGGCAAGAAGCAGTGACGAGGTGGGCGGTGTCGAGTCGCGTAGCGCATGGGGGCCGCACCTCCTGAAGGACGTGCGAGCACTACAGCCCTGCGTGGGCGGGGCGGACATGCTCGTTCTCTCCTCGGTGGCGCCTCCGCCAGCAGCGCGTGGGCACTGTACTCGGCGGCCTGGTGCTCGGTGTCCTGAACAACGGCATGTCGCTGGTCGGCGTCGGCACCGGCCACCAGCAGGTCATCAAGGGCTTGGTGCTGCTCGCGGCCGTCGGCTTCGACGTCTACAACAAGCGCCGGGCCGGTTCCTGACCCGGCCGCCCGATGGGAACGGGCCGCGGTGCCTCGGCACCGCGGCCCGTTCTCCACCCCGGTGCAGACCGGTTTCGCCCCGCGCGCCGATCGCCGGGATCCGCCGGCTGCCGGGCACCCGGCGGGGCAACCCTCCATCGACGGGTGTTCGGGGCTCAGTGGGCCGCCCTCGTCAAGACCGGGCCGCCGAGGTCCGGGGCCCCGGACCGGTTCGGCCTCCGGCCTGCCGGGTCATCCCGGAGGCGCCCCACGGCCCGCCGGGTCAGACGACGGCCGGCTGCTTCCCGGCAAGGGAGGAGGAGGCGGAGGCCGCCGGGGCAGCGGTCTTCCGCATCCCCTTGAGCAGCACCACCACCGCCGTGGTGACCACCGTGCCCGCCGCGATCGCAACCAGGTAGAGGAACGGGCTGCCGATCAGCGGGAGCACCCAGATCCCGCCGTGCGGGGCCCGCAGCGTGGAGCCGAAGGCCATCGCCAGGCCGCCGGCGGTCATGCTGCCGGCGATGCCCGCCGGGATGACCCGCAGCGGGTCGGCCGCCGCGAACGGGATCGCGCCCTCGGTGATGAACGAGGCGCCGAGCACCCAGGCGGCCTTCCCGTTCTCTCGCTCCTCGGGGGTGAACAGCCCGCGCCGGACGACGGTCGCCAGGGCCATGCCCAGCGGAGGGGTCATCCCGGCGGCCATCACGGCAGCCATCACCTTGAGGCTGCCGGCGTCCGGGGTGGTACCCGCGGTGGTGAGCAGACCGGCCGCGAAGGTGTAGGCGACCTTGTTGAGCGGACCCCCCATGTCGAAGGCCATCATCGCGCCGAGCAGCACGCCGAGCAGGATCGCGTTGGAGCCGGAGAGGCCGTTCAGCCAGTCGGTCAGGCCGTTCATCGCCGAGGCGATCGGCGAGCCGACCACCACGAACATCAGGAAGCCGACCGCAGCCACCGACAGCAGCGGGATCACCACGACCGGCATGATGCCCTTGATCGCCCGGGGCACGTTCCAGCGGATCATCCACAGCACCAGGAAGCCCGCGGCCAGGCCCGACACGATGCCGCCGAGGAAGCCCGCGCCGACCGCCACTGAGATGGCACCGCCGGCGATGCCGGCGGCCAGTGCCGCCCGGTCCGCGATCGCCCAGGCGACGTAACCGGAGAGGACGGGGACCAGGAAGCCGAAGGAGGTCTTGCCGGTCTGGAACAGCATCGCCGCCCAGCTGCGCGAGGAGGTCCAGTCGAAGTGGCCCAGCACGGACGGCGCGGAGGCGATCTGGTAGCCGCCTATCGCGAAGGCGAGCGCGATCAGCAGCCCGCCGGCCGCGACGAACGGGATCATGTAGCTGACGCCCGTCATCAGGTACGTGCGCAGCCGCTGCGCCCAGTGCTCGCCCGCAGGTGCGCTCGGCGCGGCGACCGGGGTGGTGGCGGTACGTGTGCCGCCGTCGGCGTCGGTGACCAGTCCGGCGGCCTGCGCGATCAGGTCGTCGGCACGGTTGACCCCGGCCTTGACGCCCACGTCCACGGTCGGCTTCCCTGCGAAGCGGGCCCGGTCCCGGATCTCCACGTCATGGGCGAAGATCACCGCGTCGGCTGCCGCGATGACCTCGGGGGCGAGCGGCGTCGTCCCGGCCGACCCCTGGGTCTCGACCTGGATCCGCGCGCCCGCCCGGGCGGCAGCCAGTTCCAGGGCCTTGGCAGCCATGTACGTGTGGGCGATGCCGGTCGGGCAGGAGGTCACCGCGACCAGCCGCAGCCCGCCGTCGGCGGCGGCCGTCTCCGGAGCGGCGGTCGTCTCCAGGGCCGCGACCGCCTCCGAAGCCTCGGCCGTCTCCGGAGCGGCGGTCTGCGTCTCCTCGCCGTTGATCCGCGCCGCGACCGCGTTCGGGCTCTCGGCGTCGCGCAGGGCACCGGTGAAAGCGGGGTCCATGAGCCGGCGGGCCAGCGCGGCGAGGATCTGCAGATGGGTGTCGTCCGCACCGGCCGGTGCCGCGATCATGAAGATCAGGTCGGCGGGCCGTCCGTCCGGGGCGTCGAAGTCCACCCCCCTGGCACTGCGGCCGAAGGCGAGGCTCGGCTGCGTGACGTGGGGTGATCGGCAGTGCGGGATGCCGATGCCGTCACCCATCCCGGTCGGGGCCTGGGCCTCGCGGGCGGCGACGTCGGCGAGGAAGCCGTCGAGGTCGGTGACCCGGCCCTCGGCGACCAGCCGCTGGGCGAGGACGCGGAGGGCTTCGTTCTTGTCCTGGGGGGCGAGGTAGAGGTCGACGAGTGCGGGGGTGATCAGTCCGCTGGTGTCGCTCAGGGTGTCGCTCATCGTGTCGGTCCTTCGACTGGTTCCTGACAGTGTCCCTTGCCCCCGGGAATCGGTGCCCTTCCGTCCCACACGGTCGGGCGTGCTGCCTCCGGCGGAAGACGCCGGTCGTTCGCCTGCGCGGTGCCCGCTCGGCCTGCCGCGGTGGCGGCGGCCACGCGGGTGGCGTGCTCGGCTCGGGTCCGTCGACGCGCCATCAGGAGGCCGTTCTCAACCGTGGAGCGGTCGGTCGAGCGGGAGGTCCGCCGTCACGACCACCGCGGCCGGGTCCAGATCGGCCGGGGTCGGCATGACGCTCCCCGGCAGTTGTACGGCGGCGGCGCCGTGCGCCAGGGCCGCCGCGAGGGCCTCGGGGCCGGTGCCGCCGGCGCCGAGGAAGCCCGCGAGTGAGGCGTCGCCCGCTCCCACGTCGCTGCGGACGGCGGCGACCGGTGCGCTGCCGTACCAGCTTCCCTCCTCGGCGACGAGCAGCATCCCGTCCGCACCGAGGCTGGCGAGGACCTGCTGGGCGCCGCGCTCGCGCAGCTCCCGGGCCGCGTCCACGGCGTCGCCGACGGTGCGGACCGGGCGGCTCACGGCCTCCGCGAGTTCCTCCCGGTTGGGCTTGACCACGTCGGGGCGGGCCGGGAGTGCGGCCAGCAGCGCGGGACCGGAGGTGTCCAGGGCGATCCGGGCGCCACCCGAGTGCACTTGGGCGACCACCTCGGCGTACCACTCGGGTGCCAGGCCGCGCGGCAGGCTGCCGCAGCAGGCGAGCCACTCCACATCGCTCCCGGTGCCCTGTCCGGTCTTCTGGGCATCGCGTACGAGCGCCAGCAGTGCGGCCGATTCGGCGGCGCTGAGTTCGGGGCCCGAGGCGTTGACCTTCGTGAGGCCGCCGCCGTCCTCGGCGATCGAGACGTTGATCCGGGTGTCGCCCGAGATCGCGACGGCCGCGACGTCGATGCCCTGGCGGCGCAGCAGGTCGGCGAGCAGTTGCCCGGAGAGGCCGCCCAGCGGAAGGACCGCGCTGGTGCGGTGGCCGGCGGCCGTGAGCGCGCGGGAGACGTTGACGCCCTTGCCGCCCGGATCGAGCCGGTCCTGCGAGGCCCGGTTGACCTCGCCCGGGAGGAGGGTTCCCAGTTCGTAGGTGCGGTCGAGACTGGGGTTCGGGGTGATGGTGACGATCATGCGCGGATGACTTCCGGTCCGTGGTTCTCGATCTCGGCGGCCTGCTCGTCGGTCAGCCCGGTGTCCGTGACCAGCACGTCCACCTGGTCCAGCGAGCCGAAGCGGGCGAAGTGGCGGGCGCCGTACTTGGAGGAGTCGGCCACCAGGACCACCCGCCGGGCACCGGTGAGCATGGCCCGTTTGACGGCTGCCTCGGCGAGGTCCGGCGTAGAGAGGCCGCCCTCTGCGGAGAAGCCGTTGGTGGCGACCACCGCGACGTCCGCGTGGACGTCCGCCAGGTCACGCAGCGCCCACGCGTCGACGGCGGCCTGGGTGCGGTGGCGCAGCCGGCCGCCCACCAGGTGCAGGGTGAGCCCGGGGCGGTCGGCCAGCCGGGCGGCGACCGGGAGCGCGTTGGTGACGACGGTGAGCGTGCAGTCGGCGGGCAGCAGGCCGGCCAGCCTGGAGACGGTCGTCCCGGCGTCCAGGATCACGCTGCCCTCGCTGGGCAGCAGGGCCAGGGCCGCCCTGGCGATGCGTTCCTTCTCCGTCGCGGCCGTGGAGTCCCGTTCGGCCAGACCGGGCTCCAGGTGCAGCGCTCCGGCGGGCAGCGCGCCGCCGTGCACCCGGTGCAGCAGACCGGCCCGGTCGAGGGCGCTCAGGTCACGTCGGATGGTCTCCTGCGTGACACCGAAGTCCTCGGCGAGTGTCGGCACATCCACCCTGCCCTGCTCCTGCGCGAGGCGGAGGATCTCTTGCTGCCGCTCGGGTGCGTACATGTGGGATTGGGTCCGTTTCATGTCTGTTCACGCTTGCTTCAGGCCGACCATACGCGCCCCGACCGAAAAAGCAAGAGGTCGTACGGGCTTTACGCTCATCTTTGAGTTTGCCCGAATGTGTTGACATCGCTCGACGATCGGACGTAGAACCAATCGAAACAACGCGCTAACGGGCGTGAAACCACGGTCTGCCCGGTCCTCCGCCACTGCCCCCGTACCGCGGAGACCGGGTTCCGATCACCGTGGCCCACTCCCCGGCCGACCCGGATCCCACCCGGGTCGGCGCTCGTCTCCTCCGCTCGTCTCCTCCAAGGACCTCCCATGCACTCGATCCAGGTCACCGTCGGCTCCCGGAGCGGCTTGCACGCCCGCCCGGCCTCGTTGTTCGTCCAGGCCGCCACCCGCCAGCCGGCCAAGGTCACGGTCGGCCGTCCGGGCCAGGCCCCGGTCGACGCCCGCAGCCTGCTCTCCGTCCTCGCCCTCGCCGCCGGCTGCGGCGAGGCCCTGGAGCTCACCGCGACCGGCGACCAGGCCCAGGAATCGCTGAAGGCGCTCGCCGACCTGCTCGCCTCCGACCTCGACGCAGCGGCATGAGCGATCCGATCCGTGGGATCGGCGTCGGCACGGGCAGTGCGGCGGGCCCGGTCGCCCGGATGGCGTCCGTACCCGCGCTGCCCGCACCGAGGCCCGTCGCCGACCCGGCCGCCGAGGCGGCGGCGGTCCGCGCCGCCCTCGGTGCGGTCGTCACCGATCTGGACGAGCGAGCCGCCCGCGTGCGCGGCCCCGGTTCCGACGTGCTCGCCGCGCAGGCCATGATGGCCGCCGATCCGGTCCTCGCCGACGCGGCGGCCGCCCTGGCCGAACGGGGCACCGACGGCGCCCACGCGCTCGCCACCGCCTTCGACGGATTCCGCACCGCGCTGGTCACCGCCGGCGGTCACTTCGCGGAACGCGTCGCCGACCTGGACGACCTGCGCGACCGCGCGGTGGCGCACCTGCTGGGCCTGCCCGTGCCCGGTCTGCCCGACCCGGGACACCCGTACGTCCTGGTCGCCGAGGACCTGGCGCCCGCCGACACGGCGCTGCTCGACCCCGCCCGGGTGCTGGCCCTGGTCACCGTCCGCGGCGGGCCGACCAGCCACACGGCCATCCTCGCCAAGGCGCTCGGCGTGCCCGCCGTGGTCGGCTGTGCCGGCGCCATGGAGCTCGAGGACGGCCGGCAGGTCCTCGTGCACGGCGCGGACGGCGTGGTCGAGCCCGACCCGAGCCCGGAGGCGCTCGGGCGGGCCGCCGAACGGGAGCGCCGTCGCCGCGAGCTGACGGCCCGGGTCCAGGGGCCGGGCCGGACGGCGGACGGCCATCCGGTCGCACTCCTTGTCAACCTCGGTGCGCCGCACGAGCTGGCCTGCGCGGCCGCGGCCGACGCCGAGGGCGTGGGCCTGTTCCGCACCGAGTTCCTCTTCCTGGACCGTGCCGAGGCACCGAACCTCGCCGAACAGGCCGCCGCCTACCGGCAGGTCTTCGCGGCCTTCGCCGGCCGCCGGGTCGTCGTCCGCACACTCGACGCGGGGGCGGACAAACCGCTGCCCTTCGCCACGGCCACCGACGAGGAGAACCCGGCCCTCGGCGTCCGCGGCCTGCGGACGGCCGCTCGCGACCCCCAGCTGTTGGAGACACAGCTCGCCGCGATCGCCGAGGCCGCCGAGGACGGCACCGCGCAGGTCTGGGTGATGGCCCCGATGGTGTCGGTCCCGCGTGAGGCCGCCGAGTTCGCCGCCCGGGTCCGCGCGCACGGTCTGCCGCTGGCCGGCGCCATGATCGAGGTCCCGGCGGCCGCCCTCCGGACCGACCGGCTGGCGGAGGTCTGCGACTTCTTCAGCATCGGCACCAACGATCTGGCCCAGTACGCCTTCGCGGCCGACCGCACGCTCGGCTCCCTCGCCGAGCTCCTCGACCCGTGGCAGCCGGCCCTGCTCGCACTGGTCGCCGCCGCCGCTCGGTCCGCGGCCGAGCACGGCCGTCCGATCGGCGTGTGCGGTGAGGCCGCCGCCGACCCGACGCTCGCCCTGGTCCTGGTCGGCCTCGGCATCACCAGCCTGTCGGCCGCACCCGCCTCGCTCCCCGAGGTGCGGGCGGCACTGGCCGCCCACACCCTCACGGAGTGCCGCGAACTCGCCGAGCTGGCCTTGTTCGCCGATGACGCCGCCGATGCCCGCGGCAAGGTCCGGTCGAGGATCACGGGAGGCTGATGAGAAGCGGCGCGACCGGCGCGGCTCCCAGCAGCGGCGACGATGACGGACCGCGGGCCCGTCCGTGAGACGGCGACGGCCATCCTCTGAACCTCTACGGCGCGGCGGGCCAGATGTATTGATCACGAGCGTTGTTGACGCCGACTGGTCTTGATCATGGCGAAGACCTCCGGTGTGGTGGAGGTGTCTAGGACTACACCGCACGGAGGTCTTCGTGTCCCACCGTCATGCCCGTCTGACCGTTCACGGCAGGCGGCTGCTGGTCGAACGTGTCTGCTCCGGCCGTCCGGTCGCGCATGTGGCGGCCGAGAGGGGCATATTCCGGCCCACGGTCCACAAATGGATCCGCCGCTGGAAGGCCGAAGGCGACGCGGGCCTGACCGACCGCTCCAGCAGGCCGTGCACGACCCCGCACCGGACAGCAGTCGACATCGAATGAACGGGTCTGCGACCTGAGACGGACCCGCAGGCTCAGGCCCGCCCGGATCGGCCCGATCCTGGTCCTGCGTGCATCCACCGTCCACCGGTGTCGGGATGCACGTGAGCGTCCCCACCCGCGTACGGATGCCGCTACCGCCCGGCTGGCCCAGGAAGGTCTCGCCACCACGGAGGAGAACGACACCGCCTGCTGCTACGCCATCCAGGACAGGGTGTGGGTCCACGGACCCGGCCGCGAGCCGTGGGGGTGTACGTCGTCAAGGCGGACGCCGACACCCTGGCCGAGCAGCAGGCCGACGCGTGCTGTTCCAGCACGGCCACCGCCGGCGACCGGTCGAGCGGACCGGCCACGGCCACGGCTGGTGGCTGCTGCTGATCGCCTGATGACCCACCTTCACACCGGACCCCACGGCCCCCGAACCATCACGACCATGGGGTCGGCCCTCGGAGCGCTGAGCCTGGTGGTCGTGGCCCTCGCCCCAACCTGCCGGTGTTTTTTTGCCGGATGGGCCGTGGCCGGGCTCGCGATGGCCGCCGTGTTCTACCAGCCCGCTTTCGCCGCCGTCACCCGCTGGCAGGCGCCCGGCCATGTCCGCGCCCTCACCGTCGTCACTCTCGCCGGCGGCCTCGCCTTCACCGTGTTCGCGGCAGAAGGCGGTTTGCAGCCGCCCCTTCCTGCTGCTCGCCCTCGCGTTCACACTCTCAGCGTTCGCGATGTACGCGTTCGCCCGCCGCACCGGCACGACCACCCACACCGGAGCCGCCGGCCACTTGACGTCGTGCACGGGGAGCGGGGCGTCCTTCCGGGTACCAGCGATGAGGAGCGTACCGGCGATCCATTCCTCGCACCTCTGCTGACCAGCAGAGACGGCGGCTCCTGAGGTCCATGACAGTGGTTTGGTCCGGGAGCGGTCCGGATCTTGGAGGGGCGGGGGCGTCTCCCGGGCGGGGCGGCGGAGAGTATACGGGCCGTGGCGCGGCGGATTCGGGCGGGGGACATCCTCGCCGTGGAACTCGGTGAGGATGTCATGATCGTCCTGTCGCACCAGGTCGCCGGGGAGGGGAGCGGCGGGAGTACGAGCGAACCTCCTCCGCCGTGCTCGACGCGTACACGGGCCCGGTGGTGCGCCGCTACCTCGGCCGCATCGAGGAGCGGTTGGCCGAGCACGGTCTCGGAGTCCCCGTCCAGGTCATGCAGTCCTCCGGGTCAACTTGCGCACGATCGGGGCGGGCGGCGGCTCCATCGCCTGCGCGGCGGCCGGCGGCCTGCGGGTCGGCTCGGAAACCCCCGACGCCGCCCCGGGCCCCGCCTGCTGTGGACGGGGCGGCACGCGGCTCACCGTGACGGATGCCAACGCGGCCCTCGGCCGCGTGGACCCGAGTGGTTCGCCGGCGGTCATACGGCCCTCGACACCGCCGCGGCCCGGCGGGCCGCGGACGGACTCGCCGCCGAGCCGGCCGGGGGTGTCTGCGACGTCGCCAACGCCAAGGTGGCCCAGACCAGGCTGCCGGGGATCATGCCGAGCGCGGGGGCTGACAGGGCCCAGTCGTTGGCTCCCTCGTCGATGCCGAAGGCGGTTCCGAGGCTCCCGGATACGTAGACGAGGGCGAGCTGCTCCCGCGATTCGATGACGAAGGCCATGAAGAGGGCCGTCGCAACCGGCAGATGGGCCTTCGGGAAGGGCATGTCCTCGAAGAACAGGATGCGCATCCCTCGACGCGGGGAGTGGCGGTACCCCAGACGCGGCCGGATCCAGCCGACTGTGCCGGCTGCACCGAGCAGGTTCCCGCACCGTGCTTCTCGCACAGCCACGTTCCGGTGGCGATGGTGCTCCGGCACGGACGGACGCCCTGCGAAGCCGCCCCGCCCCACCAGAGCCGCCCCGTCCAACCTCGCTACGAGGAGTACCGGCCACCGATGCCCTGGTGTTCGGGCTGTTGAGCGATGGCCCGGCGGGCCGGGTCCGTGAACTCTCGGTCGATCGACTCCTGCAGTGGGCCGATCTCCGTCCGCACGACGTCGTGCTGAGACGGCGGCAGGGTGTCGAGCAGGCCCTCGAGCATGGCGTGGAGCCGTCGGCAGATCTGCATGGACGACCCTCCGTACTCGCGGATCTCGCATGCGGCGAGCTGGAGGAAGTTCTCCCAGTCACGTTCCGGGAGTACGAGCCGGGCGTGCTCGTGGCGATCGGCCGGCACATAACGACCGGGGAGGCATGCGAGCCGACCGTGTGCAGGAAGGGCTCGATGTGGTTGATCACCTGCACCGCCGTCGTAGGGTCGTTCACCGCTGGGGAGAGGGCCCTGATGGCGATGTCGACGAGCACCCTCAGGGCGAACGCGGGGTCCTGCTCGATGGTGCGCTCGGGCCCGAGGGCGACGAGACCGGTCACCCGGTCCGGGTCCGGTTTGGACGTGCCCCCGTGGACCTCGACGAGGACGGTGCCGGGCGGTACGAAGTCGCCGATCAGCCGGGTCACGACGAAGACGCAGTCGTGGCGTGCCGCCTCCGCCACCAGCCCGGCCACGTTGAACGCCTGGTTCTCGGACCGGCATGCCGTCCCATTCACGGCCGCTCCACCGCATCGGCCGGGCGTGAGGCCGGCTCGATCGCCGGCAGCGCCCGCCGCTGGATGCAGGGAGAAGATCGCGCCACGGCCTTCTGACGCACGCTTGGGTGATTGGTTCTTGCTCGACGCGCCGCCCGTGTGTACAAACCATGCCAGCAGTCTCACTCCATGATGTCAAGTGATTGAAACTAGCTACTTTCGCGCAGGTTCAATCATCTCGTGGAAGCGCAGGTGGGAGCTCGGACCACCCCCGGTCGTCTGAGGAGTGGCTGTAACAGCCCTTGACGGCTTGGGTCTTGCGCCTCAATCATTCGGGCCAAGCGGATTAAGTAAAGCCGTCTAAGAAAACACTGGCCAGACACGAGGAGGTGTACGACATGGCCGATCACGCTCTTCACGCGGGACGTCCGGGGCGCCCCGTCTCCGCGTCCCTGCACACGCCGACCAGGCTCAGATCGATCGAGCGTCCCAAGGCGGGGACTCAGGACAACCGCATCCACAACCGTGCGCTTGTTCTGTCGGTCCTGTACCACGAGGGAGCCAAGAGCCGTGCCGATCTGGTGCGGGCGACGCGACTGACGGCTCCCACCGTTTCAGCCCTCGTCGCCGAACTGGAGGCCGACGGTCTCGTCGCCGACGTCGGCCAGCTACCCGACACCGGACGGAGACGGGGAAAGCCGTCGACGCTCGTCGAGATCCAGGACGACGCCGTCACCTTGGTCGTGCTCGACCTCTCCGGTGCGGACCACTTCAACGGCGCGCTCACCAACGTGCGCGGCGAGGTGGGGGAGCGGGTTCGCCTCCCGATCGACGGTGCTGTGGGTGCGGACGCCGAAGCGCTGGTGTTCCGGCTCACCGAGGAACTCCTGCGTCGCGCGTCCCGCCCCGTCCTGGGGATCGGTGTCGCCTCGCCCGGCATCATCGACGACGCGGGAGTCATCCGGACCGCCGCTCACCTTCAGTGGCGGGACTGGCCGCTGGCCGATCAGCTGGCCGAGCGCTTCGGGCTCCCCGCATATGTGGGCAACGACATGAAGCTGGCCGCCCTGGCCGTACTGCACTTCGGCTGGACCGAAGCGCAGAACCTCATGGTGGTAACCGTCGAGCATGGAGTCGGCGCGGGACTCATCGTCGGCGGCCGTCTCGTCGAGGGCGAGCAGTTCGCCGCCGGCGAGATCGGCCACATCACCGTCGACGAGAACGGCCCACCCTGCGTGTGCGGGAGGAGAGGCTGCCTCGACCCCATGATCGATGCGGCGCACCTCCGGAGGCGTCTCGCCGCCACCCCACCGGACCGGCACGACGCCGTACTGGCCGAGGCGGGCCGGGCGCTCGGCATCGTGATCGCGCCCATCGCCGGAGCGCTGAACCTGAACGAGATCGTGCTCACCGGTCCGGCCGAACTGCTCGACGGACCCTTCATCACGGCGGCAGTGGCGACAGCGCGGGCCCGCACCCTCTCACCCATCTCCGCTTCCCTGCGGATCCGTCATCTTGCGGACCACGCCGAACTGAACATGCTCGGGGCGACCTGCCTGGTACTCGCCGCGGAGTTGGGCGTCCTCTAGCCCCCGGGGTCAATTCTTTCTGCGCGCCTCAACCTCCCACGTGCGCACGGCTCTCACCCGTGCGAGGTGCGACTCGGCGCCAGATCGCAGTAACCACATCACTGTCCTGCGCCAGTTCACTGGCGCGGACGTAGCGCGAGGAAGAATCGATGAAGTTCTCGAGAACCGGTGTGGCCCTGGTCGCCACACTGGCGGCAACCGTCACTCTCGGCGCCTGTTCGAGCTCCGGCACCGGGGGGCCCGCCTCCAGCGCGCCGCAGTCCGTCCCCACGGTCAAGGGCGACGGAAAGAACGTCACCGTCTGGGTCATGGAGGGTGACTACTCCGACCAGTCGCTCAAGGCCATCAACTCCCTGTTCGCCGCCCGGACCGGCGCCAAGGCCGATGTCCAGATACAGAGTTGGGACGGCATCAGCACCAAGATCACCACCGCACTCGCCACGTCCACGCCGCCCGATGTCCTCGACCTCGGGAACACCCAGGTCGCCAGCTTCGCCGCCAACGGAGGCCTGAAGGACCTCACTCCGTACGCGAAGGACCTCCAGCAGGGCCAGACTTGGCTCGCCGGTCTGGTCGAACCGGCCACCGTCGACGGCAGGCTCTACGGCGTTCCGGGGTTCGCCGGAGCCCGCGCCGTGATCTACAACAAGGAGATGTGGAAGAAGGCCGGAGTGACCAAGGCTCCGGCGACGTACAAGGAGCTCACCGACGCCCTCACGAAGGTGAAGGCCGCCAACCCCTCGGATCGCTTCTCGCCCATCTACTTCCCTGGCCAGAACTGGTACGCGGCCATGCAGTTCGTGTGGGACGCCGGCGGGGACATCGCCACCAAGGGCGACGGCAAGTGGGCCGGGGCATTCTCCTCGGCCGAGGCCCAGGCGGGCCTGGCCGACTACAAGGCCTTCCAGAACGAGTTCTCCGCGCCCTCGTCCCGCACCGTCGACGCGATCACCCCCGACCAGGTCCAGCTCTTCGCTGACCACAAGGCCTCCGCGATCGTCGCCACCTCCGGCTTCATCGGCCGGATCAAGGAGGCCAACCCCACACTCACGGACGCCTCCCTCGGCACCTTCCCGCTCCCCGGCAAGTCGGGCAAGGCCCAGCCCGTCATGCTCGGCGGATCGGACTGGGGCGTGGCTGCTCGCAGCGCCAACGCCGAACTCGCGCTGCAGTGGATCAAGATCGCCGCGTCCCCCGATGTCCAGAAGCAGTGGATCGTGGGGCACGAGGGCTTCATTCCCAACAGCCTCGAAGGCATCGAGTCCGCGAAGCCGACGCTCAACGACATCCAGAAGGGCTTCTTCGCCGCGGCCCTGAGGTCGCAGGCGACGCCGGCCAGCGCCAACTGGGCCCGGATCGAAGGCAACAAGGAGATCAACAACCTGTTCTCCTCCATCGCCTCCGGCACCAAGACCCCGAAGGACGCCGCGAGCGCGTTCGATGCCGAAGCCGACAAGACCCTGAACTCGACGCACTAGCGGCAGTGGGTGCCCCGGACCCGCCCAGGGCACCCGTACGCCCGGATCCCGAAGCGACAAGAGAAGATCATGACGACATCCTCCACGGCTACGGCTCCCCGTATCGCCGGCGCCGACCGCGACGCCGCGGCCCCATCCGAAACCGGTCCACCCGCTCGAAGCCGACAGACGTCCCGAGCCGCTTGGCTGCTCCTGTCACCCGCGGGTCTTGTGATCCTCACGGTCACCGTCGCTCCCATCGTCTTCCTCGTCTACACCTCCTTCACGGACTACAACCAGCGTTCCCTGTTCACCGGGGCCTACGACGCGGTGGGAGCGGCCCAGTACACCGCTCTCCTGTCCGAGCGGGAGTTCTGGGCGGCCCTGCTGCGCAGCGCGCTGTTCACCGTGGCCATGGTGGCCGGCAGCATTGCCGTCGGGGTCGGTGTCGCGCAGCTCATGACGCGTCTGGCCGACGGCTTGCGGACCCTTGTGACCGTCGTGATGATCCTCGCCTGGGCCATGCCCACCGTGGCTTCCTCGCTGGTGTGGAAGTGGCTCTTCCAGCCCGGGTACGGCGTCGTCAACTGGCTCCTGACACAGACGCACCTGTTCGGTGACCTGACCAGCACGGACTGGGCCAGTCGGCCCGTTCTCGCCTCCCTGTCGATCTGGATGCTGGTGGTCTGGCAGGCCGTTCCGTTCATCGCGCTCACGCTGTACGCGGCGCTCACACAGATGCCGATGGAACTGCAGGAGGCCGCCCGCCTGGACGGTGCCGGTGAGTGGCGTCTGTGGTGGTCGATCACCCTGCCCTTCCTGCGGCCGACCCTGATGCTGGTCACCCTCATGTCGGTGATCTGGGACTTCAACGTCTTCAACCAGATCTGGCTCGTGTCGGCGGGCGGACCGGACTCGGCGACCACCACCCTCGGCATCTATGCCTACAAGGCCGCCTTCGTCGGCTTCGAGGTCGGGCAGGGCGCGGCGCTGTCGGTGGTCACGACCGCCATCCTCGTCGCCGTCACCGCCTTCTACATCCGTGGCCTGCTGCGTTCCGGGGAGGACCTGTGACCGACCGATCCTTCCGGCAGAGCCGGCGCGTTCCTGCCCGACGCGGTGGGGTCCTCGCCAACCTCCTGGCCGTCGTCTTCAGCGTCGTGTGGATCTTTCCGATCTACTGGATGGTCAACACGGCGTTCAAGCCGCGATCCGAGGCGATGACGCCCACACCGCATTTCGTTCCCTGGTCACCCACCCTGGCCAACTTCGACGTGGCGATCCACCAGACGTCGTTCCTCTCCAACCTGGGCAACAGCCTCGTCGTCGTGAGCGGCACCGTGGTCCTCGCGATCGCCCTCGGAATCCTCGCAGCGGCGGCGCTGTCACGCTTCCGGTTCAAGGGCCGCCGCACGATCATGGTGTCGATCCTCGTCGTCCAGATGCTGCCGGCCACCGCCCTGCTCATCCCGACGTTCCTCGTCTTCAACCGCATGGGTCTGCTGGGCACCTACTTCGGCCTCATCCTGGCCTACGTGGCGACCGTCCTGCCGTTCTCCATCTGGGTCATGCGCGGCTTCTTCATCGCCATCCCCGTCGAGATCGAGGAAGCCGCCCGTATCGACGGCGCCGGCACCTGGCAGGTCCTGTACAAGATCCTCTTCCCGCTGGTCGCCCCCGGGGTCGTCGCCTCCAGCATCTTCGCCTTCATCGCGGCCTGGAACGACTACCTCGTCGCCTACACGTTCATGAAGGACCAAAACCAGTACACGCTGCCCGTCTGGCTCGCCTCCTTCACCAATCCCACGACGGGGACGGACTTCGGCGGCCAGATGGCCGGCTCGGTGCTCTTCTCCCTGCCCGTCGTCGTGTTCTTCCTCCTCGTCCAACGCAAGCTTGTCTCCGGCGTCTCCGCCGGAGCCGTGAAAGGCTGATCCGCACATGCTCCTGCCCCGCCCTGCGTCGATACGCACGGAAGACAGCGAGTTCCTCCTGACGGACGCCACCGCCATCACCGCGCCGCCCTCACTCAGCCCCACCGCGCACTGGCTCCAGGAGGCGCTCCGGCCCGCGACCGGACTGGCCCTGCCCGTCACCCGCACCGCCGCACCGGGCGCCATCACGCTCGCGACCTCCGACGAGCTCACGGCGGAGGCATACCGTCTGACCGCGAGTACGGAAGGCGTGACGGTCACCGGCGGAGCAGCAGCCGGCGTCTTCTACGGCTGTCAGGCACTTCTCCAACTACTTCCGCCCGAGGTCTACCGTCGGTCGCGGCAGCAGCCCCAGGGAGGCTGGCCGGTACCCGCCGTCACCATCGAGGACGCGCCTCGGTTCGGCTGGCGCGGCGTACTGCTCGACGTGGCACGGCACTTCCTGCCCAAGGCGCAGTTGCTGCGCATGATCGATCTCCTGGCGCTCCACCGGTTCAACACGCTCCACCTCCACCTGACGGATGACCAGGGATGGCGGGTGGAGATCCGTCGCTACCCGCGGCTGACCGAAGTCGGCTGCTGGCGCGGCGAGTCCCAGCTCGGCGCGGCGGAGTCGGCGCCGGGCGACGGGCGTCCGCACGGCGGTTACTACACACAGGCCGACATCCGGGAGATCGTCGCCTACGCCGCCGAGCGGCACATCACCGTCGTGCCCGAGATCGACATGCCCGGTCATTCGCAGGCGGCGATCGCCGCCTACCCCGAACTCGGTGTGACCGGCGAGGCGATCGAGGTGGGCACTCGATGGGGGATCAGCCGTCACGTCCTGAACATGGAGGAGGAGACCCTCGACTTCGTCCGCAACGTCCTGGACGAGATCGTCGAACTCTTCCCGGGCCCGTACATCGGTGTCGGCGGGGACGAGTGCCCGAAGGACCAGTGGCGCGAGGACCTGCGCACCCAGGAACTCCTTCGGCTGCGGGGTCTGCGGGACGAGAACGCGCTCCAGGCATGGTTCCTCAGTTGTCTTGCCGAGCATCTGGCCACCCACGACCGCAGGGTCTTCGTCTGGGACGACGTACTGGAGGGCCCCGTGCCGCCCGGTGCTGTCGTCGCCTCCTGGCGGGGCATGACGGGAGCCCGCACGGCCGCCGCGCGTGGCTTCGACGTGGTCGCGTGCCCGGACGACCTGGTGTATCTCGACTACCGACAGTCGGACCTGTCCGAGGAACCGATCCCGTTCGCCGTCGCCACCACCCTGCGCGACGCCTACCGCTACGACCCCGTGCCGGCCGGCCTGCCCGACGAGGAGGCAGCCCGTGTGCTCGGAGGCCAGGCCAATGTCTGGACCGAGCACATGGACTCGGCCCGGACCGTCGACTACTACGTCTTTCCCCGGCTCTGTGCCATAGCGGAAGCGCTGTGGAGCGGCGGCGACCGCGACTACGAGGAGTTCCTCGGCCGCCTCGACGTCCACCTCGGAAGACTGGACGCGATCGGTGTCGAGTACCGGCACGCGACCGGGCCCATGCCCTGGCAGACGCGTCCCGGAATCGAGGGCAAGCCCTCGACCCGGGACGCGTGGGCGGCCTTCATCGACGGCCTGGTGGCCGCCATCAAGACCTGAGCGCGCCCCTCTCACGAGCGCGCTCAGCGCAGTACCCGTCCCGTAGCTCCACAGGAGGAAACTGTGCAACGAAGAATAGCCCCGCTCGCACGAACCGGCCTCGCGGCGGGCGCGGCGCTGACCATGACGCTCGGCGTCACGGCGGCGCCGGCCCCCGCGACCGCCGCGGCCACCCTCCCGGGCACCGTCACCATCGGCGGCAAGTGCCTGGACGACGCGGACTTCCACACCGAGAACGGTGCGGTCGTCCAGTTGTTCACCTGCAACGGGAGTGCGGCGCAGAGTTGGACGTGGCAGGAGGACGGTCGTGTCACGCTCACCGTCGCAGGACAGACGAAGTGCCTGGACGTCACCGGAGGCTCGAACGCCAACGGTGCGCTCGTCCAGCTCTACGACTGCTCCGGAGCCGACCGCCAGAAGTTCAAGTACCTGCCCGACGGGACCATCTACGCTGCCAAGTCGGGCAAGTGTCTCGCCGTCCAAGGCGGCGCGACCGCCGACAACGCCCGGGTCGGGCTTGCCCCGTGTGACCCGGCTCAGGCAACCCAGAAGTGGCAGGCCTCCACCGCTCCCGCGCCCAAGTACCAGCTGAGTGCCGGTGCAGACGTGCCGTTCACCAACGGGAGCGACACGCCGCGCTCCGTTTACATCGACGCGGACGGGAAGTTCTACGCCCAGGACGCGCTGGCCCTGTACGAGACCGACGCCCCACGTCGGTGGGACTTCTACTCGGGCGCGGACTTCGACACCGTCACCAAGGACCCGATCAGCAAAGCGGTCAACCCGGCGGACCCGGCCGACCGGAACGACGACACCACCAAGCGCTGCAACAACAGCCCGACCGGCCTGAAGTCCACGTACGCGACCGGCAGCAGCTACTCGCAGCGGAACTTCTGCGACCTCGTGGGCGTCTGGGTCGACCCCGACACCGGCTGGTGGTACGGCCTCGTGCACAACGAGTTCACCCCACGGCCGTTCGGGGACGGGCTCCACTACGACTCCATCGACTACACCGTGTCGAAGGACAAGGGCAGGACGTGGACCATCACCGGTGAGGTCATCACCTCGCCCTTCAGCACCAAGCGGAACGACACGGCGGCCTTCCCGAACGACACCTACTACTACGGTGACGGCGACCCGCGGCTCTTCGTCGACCACCGCTCCGGCTACTTCTACGTCTTCTACGCCAGCCGTGCGCTGAACAAGACCGGCAAGGCGATCTGGCTCCAGCACGTCGCCCGGGCACCGATCTCCCAGAAGATGGCGCCCGGTTCGTGGAAGAAGTGGTACGACGGTGCCTGGACCACCCCCGGTACCGGCGGGGCCGAGAGCAGCATCATCCCCTCGGAGGGAATCGGCACCGGATACACGGCTCCCGCCGAGGACTACTCGCCGAGCACCCAGGGAACCGTGCAGACCCAGGTCGCGAACGGCACCATGCCGGACCACTCGCAGCTGGCCGTGATGAACATCGCCTGGAACGCGTACCTCGGCAAGTACATCGGCACCCCGCAGAACAACATCGCCCAGGACACCGGCACCCGTACCCCGCTGAAGTTCTACGCCACCGACGACCTCGCCACACAGAAGTGGACGGACATCGGCTCCGTGCCGGCGGTTCCCAACGCGGCCTGGTACCGCTGGATGCTCGACGGAGTGAGCAAGACCAGCTCCACCGTCGTCGGCAAGACCTTCCGGTCCTACTGCCTCGTCGACTGCCCGAGCACGGGCTCCGAGATCACCATCGCCCCGAGGTCGTCGGCAGACCTTCCCACACCGCCGGTCACCGCGAACCGCACTTACCGGATCGCCGCCGGCAACGGGCGCTACCTCGCTCAGAGCGGTTCGCGCCCCACCACCTCCGCCAGTGCCCGCACAGCCGCCCAGCAGTGGAAGTTCACCCCCACCGGGGACGGGTTCTACAGCATCACCAACTCCGCCTCGGGTCAGGTCCTGAAGGTCGGCGGCGGAGACGCCGGGCGTGCTTGGGGGGCTGCGGTCTCCCTCGGTACGCGCGGGTCGGCTCCGGCCGTCGGCGAGCAATGGTCCATCCAGGAGGTCACCCAGGCGCCGGCGAGCAGCGGCCCTTCGCTCGGCACCGGCTCCTACCGCCTGGTCAACCGTCACAGCGGGCTGGCCCTCAGTCTCACCGACCAGGGAACGAAGTCCGTCCTCACGTCTCCCCAGCGCAACTGGGACAATGGCGGAGCGTCCGGCGACACACGCCCCGTCTCGGCCCAGACCCTCAACCTCACCCCCGTCGACGGCGGCGTGACCGGTACCGTGACGGTCACCGACCCGGGAGACAGGACCGGCCCCGCCGGCACCGCGATCACCCCGGTGCAGGTCCAGGCCACCAGCTCCGCAGGCGCGACCATGACGTACACGGCGACCGGACTGCCCGCGGGACTTTCCGTCAACGCCACCACCGGCGCCGTCACCGGCACTCCGGTCGGCGTGGGGGCCAGCAGCGTCACGGTCACCGTCACCGACACCACCGGGGCCTCCGGCTTCGTCACGTTCCAGTGGACGGTCACCGGCACGGACATCGCCCGCGGTCGACCGACAATCGCCTCCTCCGCCGAAGCGACGAGCCTCAGCGCCGACCAGGCCACTGACGGCAATCCCTCCACACGCTGGGCCAGCGCCTACTCGGACCCCCAGTGGCTGAGCCTCGACCTGGGCACCACCCGGACCATCAGGCAGGTCAAGTTGAGCTGGGAGGCCGCGTACGGCAGGGCGTACCAGATCCAGACCTCCGACGACGGAACGAACTGGACCACGATCTACTCCACCGCCGACGGCACCGGCGGGACGGACGATCTCGTCAACCTGAACGGGTCCGGCCGCTACGTGCGCATGTACGGCACGGCGCGAGGCACTGACTTCGGTTACTCGCTGTGGTCCATGGAGGTCTACGACTTCTGATCGCACCGCCGTGGTTCGCCCTTCCCGTGCACACGGGCGGACCCGGTCCGCGCAGCCGGGTGAGCTTCGCTCGCGCGGCGGCGCACCGGGCGGGTAGCTGCCCGTACTTCACCCAGCAGCCCGCCCTCCTTCAACGCGCCCTTCGATGCCGGCCCCGAGTACATGCAATGGGGTCGGCATCGCCCTGCTCGGTGCGGTGCCCGTCCCTTTCGACCGTGCCCACAACAGCCCATGAACGCTCGATTCCTCACCCTCACCATGCAAGGAGTCCCATGCCCCGCATCGAAGGGGACATCGCAAGCCGGCCGGAGCACGGCGTGACCAACCCCGCCGACGCCAGTCCGACAGCGGTGGCGGGGACATGACCGTCATCGCCCTCGACATCGGCGGCACCTTCATCAAAGGCGGTGTCTACGCCGGCGACGGCCGTGCCCTGAAGACCCTCACTTGGCCCACCGACACCGAGCGCGGCGGCGACGCGGTCATGGACACCATGCTGGACTGCGCCTCCCACCTGGTCGAGGAAGCAGCCGCCCTCGCCGTAGAACCCGACGCCATCGGGATCGTCGTCCCCGGCCTGGTGGACGAGCAGGCCGGCATCGCGGTCCACGCTGCGAACCTCGGCTGGCACAAGACTCCCGTGGCCCGGTGGGCGGAGGAACACCTCGGCCTGCCGGTGGCCTTCGGCAGTGCCGTCCGCGCGGGCGGTCTGGCCGAGCACCGGCTCGGCGCCGGCCGAGGCAGCAGCGGCTTCGGGTTCGTCACGCTCGGCACCGCGATCGCCGCCGCCGTCCTGCTCGACGGACAACCCCTTTCCGGCGCCCTCGGCCTCGCCGGCGAGCTGGGACACATGGTGGTCCGACCCGGCGGAGAGATCTGTGCCTGCGGTGCGTACGGCTGCCTGCAGACGGTATCCTCCGCGACTGCGGTGGGACGCCGCTACGCCCGCGCTGCCGGACGCGAGGATGTCGGGGCCGACGAGGTCGCCAGGCTCGCCGCCGCGGGAGAGGAACGGGCCACGCGGCTCTGGCGCGAGGCCGTCGACGCCCTCGCCGACGCCTTGGTCTCGTTCACCCTGGTACTCGACCTGGACCGGATCGCCCTGGGCGGCGACCTCGCACTGGCCGGGGAAACGCTCCTGGAGCCGCTCCGTGAGGGGATGGCCCGCCGTCTCGTCTTCCGCCCCGCGCCGCAGTTGGTGCCCTCCGAACTCGGCCGCCGGGCGGGCTGCGTCGGAGCAGCACTCCTCGCCCACGAGCAAGAACGCGAGAAACGACGGCTCGGCGTTGATCGCGGCGTCGCGCCTGGGACCGGATCACCATGAGCCCTGTGACGTTCCACGTTGCCACGGTGGTACCCACCGAGGTCACGAGGCGGCACGGGATGGCGACCCGAGTACGGACGGGACGGCGGCACAGGGGTGTCCTGTGTCGCCGTCCCGGGGTGGACCGTGCCGGGCTGATCAGGCGAGGGGCAGGTCCAGGTAGGAGGGGTCGCCGTCGGGTGAGGAGAGGGTGAGCTTGCCGCCGGCTTCGTTGGCGTCGCCGTAGAACGGGTCCTTGGTGTCGAGGACGAGCATCAGGCGGTGCCCGGCCGGCACGTTGTAGCCGGCGGCCTGGAGCGCGATGTCCGCGATGACCGGCTCGCCCGGGGCCGCGCCCCGGACGGTGAAGGGCGCGTGGGTGATGATGGAGGCGTTGCCGCCGGGAGCGGCGTCGAAGAGGTAGGCGACGAACGTGGCGTTCGCGGCGCTCGGCTGGAACGTCAGCCGGAGCCGGGGGATTCCGCGGACCTTCGCCGTCGCGGTCAGGGGCTCGCCCGCCCACACGGCGGCGTCCGTGCGGCTGATCCGGTCCGTCGGGCAGACCTTGGGCTTGCCGAGCATCTCGGCGTAGCCGGTCTTGATGATCGCGTCGGCGACGGTGGCGGGTGTGTCCGTGCCGGTGGCCAGGGCGGTGGTCCAGCCGCTCTGGGCTTGTCCGCGAGGCCGCCGTCGGTGGCGCCGCGTCACGCCGGGCCGTCAGGCTCTGCTGGTCCTGGCACATCTGCGGTGCGGTGACACCTATGCCCAGCTGGCCGCCGGGTTCGGCATCGGGATCGCGACGGTCTACCGCTACGTCCGCGAGGCGATAGAGGTCCTGGCCGCACTGGCTCCCAGCCTGGCCGAGGCGATGGACATCGCCCGGACCAAGGCGTTCGTGATCCTGGACGGCACGCTGCTGCCGATCGACCGGATCGCCGCCGACACCCCGTACTACTCCGGCAAACACAAACGCCACGGCATGAACGTCCAGGTCCTCACCGACCCTTTCGGGCGGCTGCTGTGGGCCTCACCCGCCCTGCCCGGATCGACCCACGACCTGACCGCTGCCCGCACCCACGGCATCGTCGACGCGCTCACCGAGGTCAGCCTCAAATGCTGGGCCGACAAGGCGTACCAGGGCGCCGGCGGACCCGTCCGGGTGCCGTTTCGTGGCCATCGCCTCAAGCGGTGGCAGCGTCGGCACAACAGCACACATGCCAAGATCCGCTGCCTCGGCGAGCAGGCCATGACCACGCTGAAGGGCTGGCGCCTCCTGCGAAAGCTCCGTTGCAGCACCAACCGCATCACCGCGATCGTCCAGGCCGTCCTCGTCCTTCACCACGCCTCGGCGTGAGGTTGGAAAAGGCTCACTGGTTGCAGCGGGGCCGGCCCTCTCAGGGGAGACCTGGGAGCGGCTTATGGAGCACCTGACCGACGGTGAAGACGAGTGACCACCGGGTCTGTGCCGTCACTCCGAGCCGGCGAGGCCTGAAGTCGGCTGGGGCGGCAGACCACGGAGAGGGCCGAAGACCCAGGTGTCGACGGCGCCGGGGTGGCTTCCCCGGTCGACGGGTGATGGGTTCGTGACGACCGCGGTCGTGCCCATGCCGGTCTCCAGCACGTGGTGCCCCTCGCTCGCCTCGGCGCGGCCCGCATCTCTTTCCGCAACAGGACGGGCGTCGTGCCCTCCCGGGAGTGGACGCGGTCGCCGTACGTACGACGGCACGTCCTGGACCGGTCCGTCCGTGTGGCACTTGTCTTGCCCGGGTGGTCACGGTCGCTTGTAGACGACTCCCTCTTTCATGACGAAGTCGACGTTGCCGGTGATCTCGATGTCGGTGAAAGGGTCGCCGGGCGCTTGCCCAGGCCGGGCAGCCGCCGAACCGGCGTGGGGGCCTTGCCCAGCCGTGAGGACGGGCAGCGAGCCGGCCAGTCCGGGACAGCAGGTGTGCAGCAACGGGGGTGGCATGGCAGAGACGCTAGAGCACCGGGCCGCTGAGGCCGTGAGGTGCGCACAAGTGGGCATCGGGGGCGGTTGGCAGGGTTGGACATGCAGCGGCAGACGCCGGTCCACGATGGTGCACGCCGGTGCACGGCGGCGCACATCGCTTCATGCGCGTGCCATCACGCACCTCCTGTGTGCTCCGCGCGCCCTACCGGTGCCCACGGGGCGACGGAAAGGATGAGCGCACCGAAGGTGAACCAGGTGATCCGCACCCCTGTCCTCGGCCAGGTGGACATGCGGCGGAAGGAGCTCATGGTGTTGCTTCTCATCTCCCCGGACGGTGTCGAGGAAGCCCTCGACTGCGCGAAGGCCGCGGAACACCTCGACATCGTCGATGTCAAGAAGCCCGACGAGGGCTCGCTGGGCGCCAACTTCCCCTGGGTCATCCGGGAGATCCGTGACGCGGTGCCGGCGGACAAGCCGGTGTCCGCCACCGTGGGGGACGTGCCGTACAAGCCCGGCACGGTGGCGCAGGCCGCGCTGGGCGCGGTCGTCTCCGGCGCCACGTACATCAAGGTCGGCCTGTACGGCTGCACGACTCCCGAGCAGGGAGTCGAGGTGATGCGGGCCGTCGTCCGTGCGGTGAAGGACCACCGCCCCGAGGCGCTCGTCGTCGCCTCGGGCTACGCCGACGCCCACCGCATCGGCTGCGTCAACCCGCTCGCCCTGCCCGACATCGCCGCCCGCGCCGGCGCCGACGCGGCCATGCTGGACACCGCGATCAAGGACGGCACGCGCCTCTTCGACCACGTCCCGCCAGAGGCTTGCGCCGAGTTCGTCCGGCGCGCCCACGCGTCCGGTCTGCTCGCCGCCCTCGCAGGCAGTGTCAAGCAGGCCGATCTCGGTCCGCTGACCCGCATCGGCACGGACATCGTGGGCGTGCGGGGAGCGGTCTGCGCGGGCGGTGACCGCAACGCCGGGAGGATCCAGCCGCATCTGGTGGCCGCCTTCCGGGCGGAGATGGACCGGCAGGCCCGGGAGCACGCCGTCGGCGCTCGGGCCGTGAGCTGACCGCCGGGATGCCGACACCAGAAGCAGGTCGTGTGCCTGAGCGACGTGCCGCACGCCTCGCCGTCGTCGACCCGGCCACCGGGGAGACCTTCGACGACGCCCCCGACCAGCGGCCGGACGAGTTGGACGAGGTGGTGGCCCGGGCCCAGCGGGCCTGGCACGGCTGGCGGGCCGACCCCGCCGCCCGCACCACCGCCCTGCGCGCCGCCGCCGACGCCGTGGAGACGGCCGGAGACGGCCTCGCCCGGCTGCTCACGCGGGAACAGGGCAAGCCGCTGGCCGAGTCGTACGCCGAAATCGCCCGTACGGCGGCCCGGCTGCGCTACTTCGCCGACCTGGCCCCCAGGACCCGGCGGATCGACGACGGCCGACCCGTGCACAGCGAGGTCCGCTGGCGGCCCGTCGGGCCCGTGGCCGCGATCGTGCCGTGGAACTTCCCGCTCCAGCTCGCGGCGGCGAAGTTCGCGCCCGCGCTCACGGCCGGCAACACCGTGGTCCTCAAACCTTCCCCCCACACCCCGCTCGCCACCCGGTTGCTCGGCTCCATCCTCGCAACCGTCCTGCCCGAGGACGTCCTGACCGTCGTCACCGGCCGTGAACCCCTCGGTGCCCGTCTCGCCGCCCACCCGGGCATCCGTCACGTCACCTTCACCGGCTCGGTGCCCACCGGCCGGGCCGTCGCCGAGGCCGCGGCGGCCTCGCTCGCCCGGGTCACCCTGGAACTCGGTGGCAACGACGCCGCCGTCCTCCTCGACGACGTCGACGTGGACCGGACCGCGGACCGGCTGTTCTGGGCCGCGTTCCGCAACTGCGGCCAGGTCTGCATGGCGGTCAAACGCGTCTACGTCCCTGCCCGGCTCCATGCCGAGGTCGTCGAAGCCCTCGCCCACCGCGCGAAGACCGTCCCGGTCGGATCCGGACTCGACCCGGACACCCGGATCGGTCCGGTCAACAATGCTCCCCAGCTGGCCCGGGTCGAGCAGGTCACAGGGCGGGCCCTGGCGGACGGCGCCCGGGCCGCGGCCGGTGGCCACCGACTCGGCGGAGCGGGGTACTTCTTCGCTCCCACGATCCTCACCGACGTCCCGCCCGACAGTCCGGTGGTGACCGAGGAACAGTTCGGACCGGTCCTGCCGGTACTTCCGTACGGAAACCTCGACGAGGCCCTCGACGAGGCCAACGCCACCGGCTTCGGACTGGGCGGCTCCGTCTGGGGCACCGATCTCGACCGTGCCGAGGCGGTGGCCGACCGGCTCGAATGCGGCACGGCCTGGATCAACCACCACGCCGAACTCTCCCTCGCCCAGCCCTTCGCGGGAGTCAAGGACAGCGGCGTCGGTGTCGCGGGCGGACCGTGGGGCCTCTACGGCAACCTCCGGCCGTTCGTGGTCCACCGCCCGCGGGAGGAGGAGGCGTGACGACGAGGTTCCAGGCGGCCGTCCTGCGCTCGTACGAGGCCCCGTTCACGGTCGAGGAAGTGGCACTGCCCACGGACCCCGACCCTGGCGAGATCCTGGTCGAGATCGCGGGAGCCGGGATGTGCCGTACGGACCTCGCGGTACGACGATCGGCCGGCCGCAGCCCGCTCCCTGCGGTCCTCGGCCACGAGGGCGCCGGTGTCGTGGTGGCGACGGGCGGCGGCCCCGGAATCGCGCTCGGCGTCGGCGACCACGTCGTGCTGAGCTTCGACTCCTGTGGCCACTGCCGGAACTGCCGCGCGGCCGCCCCCGCGTACTGCGACTCCTTCGCCTCCCTCAACCTCTTCGGGGGACGCGAGGAGGAACCACCGCGACTCACCGACGCGACCGGAAGAGCGCTGGCCCCCCGGTGGTTCGGCCAGTCCTCCTTTGCGGCGTACGCGCTCGTCCCGGCCCGCAACGCCGTCCGGGTCGACCCCACCCTGCCGCTCGAACTGCTCGGGCCACTCGGTTGCGGCTTCCTCACCGGTGCCGGAGCCGTACTCAACACCTTCGCCGCAGGACCCGGCGACACCCTCGCGGTCCTCGGCGCCGGAGCGGTGGGCCTGGCCGCCGTGATGGCGGCCACCGCCGCCGGCGTACGGACCGTGGCCGTCGACCGCCATCCCGAGCGGCTGGACCTGGCCGAACGGTTCGGCGCGACACCGCTGTCCGCCGGATCGCGCGGACTGCCGGAGCGGCTCCGTCGACTGACCGACGGCGGAGCCCAGTACGCCCTGGACACCACGGCCTCGGCCCCGCTCATCAACGACGCGCTCCAAGCTCTGCGACCCACCGGCACCCTCGGCCTCGTGGCACGCCTCCACACCCCGCTGCCGCTCGAACCGGGCACGCTCGACCGAGGCCGTTCCATCCGCCACATCTGCGAAGGCGACGCGGTACCCGGACTGCTGATACCCCGGCTGACCGGCCTGTGGCAGGTCGGCCGTTTCCCCTTCGACCAGCTGATCCGCACCTACCCGCTGGCCGACATCAACGAGGCCGAACGTGACTGCGACGCCGGCCGTGTGGTCAAACCCGTCCTGCTGCCGGAAAGAAGAGACCGATGAGCGAAATCTCCACCACCGATGAGTCCCCCCGTCCGGCCACCGGCGAAGGCGGGGCCGCTACAACGACTCGGCGGGCCGATGTGGAAGGCGTGGAAGGAGGTGTGGGGCTGACCGCCCTCCTGGTCGCCGCGGCCCGGGCGATCGAGACCCACCGCCACGACAGTCTGGCTCAGGACGTGCACGCTGAACACTTCGTACGTGCCGCCCCGGCGTGTGTGGACTGGCCGGTACGCATCGGACAGGTCCCGGAGGGGGACGACAACCCGCTGTGGGGCAGGTTCGCCCGCTACTTCGGGCTGCGGACCCGGGTCCTCGACGACTTCGTCCTGAGGTGGGTCCACGAGGGCGCCCGCCAAGTGGTCCTGCTGGGCGCGGGGCTGGACACGCGTGCCTTCCGGCTGGACCTGCCGTCCGACTGCGTGGTCTTCGAGATCGACAGGGCGGGCGTGCTGTCCTTCAAGCAGCAGGTCCTCACGGACCTGTCGGCCGCCCCGAGGACGAAGCGCGTCCCGGTACCGGCCGACCTGCGCGAGGACTGGGTCACCGCGCTGACCTCCAGTGGCTTCGCCCCGGCCGCACCGAGCATCTGGCTCGCCGAGGGGTTGCTCTTCTACCTTCCGGGCCCCACCGAGACGTACCTCATCGACACGGTGGACCGGCTGGCCACCGGGGGCAGCGCCCTGGCCTTCGAGGCCAAGCTGGAGAAGGACCTGCTGGCGTACCGCGACAGCGCGATCTACACGGCGACGCGGGAACAGATCGGCATCGACCTGCTCGACCTCTTCGACCTGGGACCGCGCCCCGACACGGCGGGCCGCCTGACGGTCAGGGGCTGGTCGACGTCGATGCGCACGCCCTTCGACTTCACCCGCCGGCACGGACGCGGCCCCCTCCCCGAGCCGAACGACGCCCTCGAAGGGAACCGATGGGTCTTCGCCCACAAGCCCGGGCCGTGACGTCCGCCGGGCCGACGGCGTGTCCCGGGACGGCAGACCCCGCCCCGGGACGCCCGCGAGCGGGCCGTGTCAGACGGCCGGTGCGCCCACCAGTCGGTCGCCGGGGATCCCGGCCAGGTCCGGTGCGTAGTAGTCCTCGATGCCGGCGGCCCACGTGGCCACGGTGATGCGGTCCTCGGCGTCCGGGTCGAAGGCGTCGAAGAGCGCGTCGATGTTCGTCTCCTCGAACCCGATCGCCGTCATCAGCGACATGAAGAGCGGGCGCTCGATCAGGCCGTCCCCGTCCGGGTCCCCGAGTACGGAGAGCGCCTGGGCGAACTCGGTGATCGTGGGGCCGAAGCGCTCGGGGTCGAGCACGAAGGGGCGGAACTCCTCGACGGTGATCACGCCGTCGCCGTTGGCGTCCAGCTCGGTGGCCAGCGTCGTCCAATAGCGGCGGAACGAAGCCCGGATGGCCTCTTTGGCACCGGCGTCCGATGCGACCGCCGCCTCCAGAACACGTCCCGTCATCAGGTCGAAGTCGCCGGAGTCGATGACTCCGTTGCCGTTGACGTCGAAGAGGGAGAAGACCAGCTCGACCCGCTTGGCGGCCTCAGTGCGCATGTCCGTCACCTGTCTCGTGCGGCCCGTCGGTTCCGGGCACGGCTCAATGAGTTCTTCCACGTAACCGCGCTGGAGGGAGGGGCGTGACGGTGAGGCGGCCGTCGTTACCGGAAGGAGTGAGTTTGCCGACCATCAGTCCGGGGCGGCTCGTCCCGGGCACCCGCGAACCAGGGTGATGCCCTCCGCGTCCCCCCGACGGCGCGTACGCGCTCCTGCCAGACGACACCGCCGTCGTCGGACTCGACGGCTCCGCCTCCACCATGCGCTGCCGGGCCCTGATACCTCACGGTCCACGCGCGTACGCCTGTGCCCCCACCCTCGGGTCCGCCTGCTAGAAGAAGCCGAGCTTCTTCGGCGAGTAGCTGACCAGCAGGTTCTTCGCCTGCTGGTGGTACGGCAGAGGCACTCCTCTGACCAGCGAAAAGAAGGAAAGCTGCGGATGCTCGGAAGACGCTGGTCCGAGAATGGTCCGGATCTTGGTCGATGGTCACCAGTGGGGCCCAGGGCTCTTGGTCCTGCCGAGGGCGTGCGGAGCGGCACGCTGCTGCCGGCCCAACGCTGACGGGGGCGACGAACGTACTGGGTGCCTGAGTTGTGTCCGGGCAGGTCAGGACTGCTTTGGGGGTGGTCTGATCACGTCGCCAGGGCGGGTTGTGCATGTGGGCGACGGCCTGGACCGCGTGACGGAGGCCGTTGCCGCGCCGGCGGTAGACGCGGAGGATCTTGTAGTGATTCATGCGGGCGACGGCGTGCTCGACGCGGGCCCGCACTCTGCGGTACTCGGCGTTGTCCTCGCCGGGGAGGAGGGCCCTTTCGCACGCCTTGTTCCGACCCTGCCCCTGTGCTGTCATGGTCGCCTTGTGACCAGGTGCGGGGGAGGCTGCAGGAGTGCTTGGGGGCTTACGGGACGCGTCGCCCCGGGCCGTCGGTCCCTATCGGATCGTCGCCCGGCTCGGATCTGGCGGCATGGGCGAGGTGTTCCTCGCGGCAGACGAACGGCGGCCGCCGCAGCGAACCTTCGTCGCGCTGAAGACCGTGCACGGTGACCTCGCGGACGACGAGGGCTTCCGCTCCCGCTTCCGGCGCGAGATCGAGACCGGGCGGGAGGTGTCCGGCCGGTACACGGCGCGGCTCATCGACGGCGACGCGGACGGTGCACCCCCGTGGCTGGCCACCGAGTACGTGCCGGGACCGAACCTGGAGGAAGTGGTCCGCGGCGGCGGTCCGCTGCCGGAGCCGGCGGTGCGCGCCCTTGGCCGCGGTCTCGTCGCCGCCCTGCGCTCGATCCATCACGCGCGGGTCCTGCACCGCGATCTGAAGCCCGCGAACGTGCTCCTCACGAAGGCCGGTCCCAAGGTCATCGACTTCGGCATCGCCCGTGTCTTCGGCGCGAGCACCATGACCGCCACCGGAAAGATCGTCGGGTCGCCGGGGTTCATGTCACCCGAGCACGTGGCGGGCAGCGAGCACGTCGTCGCCGCCTCGGACGTCTTCTGCCTCGCCTCGCTGCTCTGTTACGCGGCCACGGGACGCGGCCCGTTCGGCGACGGCCCCCTTGCCGCCGTCCTGTTCCGCATCGCCCGGGCCGAGGCCGACCTGACGGGGCTTCTGCACGGGCTGCGCGAGGTGCTCACACCGTGTCTGGCGCAGGACGCGTCGAGCCGTCCGGACACGGCCGAGCTGGCCCGCCTTCTCGCGGACGAAGATCCCGCGGACGCCGACGGCGGGGGAGCGGCGGACGTCCCGTGGCCCGCACACGTGATCCGTGACCTCGCCCTGCGTGAAGCCGCACTGGAAGAGCTGGACGCCCGGTTGGGGGACATCGCCGCACCCGGTCTGCACGACCTGCCGACCGTGACCGCGCCCCGCCGGGCCGGCGCCGTGGGCCGGCGGTGGCCGTCGTGGCGTCCCTGGCGCTTCTGGCCGGTGCCGGGCTCGGCGGGACCTACGCGACCGGACGGTGGCCGTGGCCGCAGTCGCGCGGCCTGGCGACCCCCGGGCCGTCCGCCTCACCGTCCGGGGCCGGAGGCAGTACCGCTCCGGCCGCCGCACAGGCTTCGTACGTGGACGAACTCGGCGGCCCCGACCGGGGCAGGAGCTTCGACGCCGCGCCCTCGCTGCGCCCTGCGGGCTGGCGGCCCTGGACCGTGCACCTCCCCGCGGGCCCCGTGGCCTGTGCCGCCGACCACTCCGTCATGGTGTGCCGGCTCGCGGACGGCAGCACCCAGGCGCTCCGGCTGAAGGACGGCGCGCGGACCTGGCGGGTCCCGCCGGCGAAGGCCCCAGAACCCGGTGCCGCCGCCACGGGCCCCGTCCTCGCCGGCAGCGTGGTCGTCACCGCCGAGGAGGGTCGGCTCCGGGCCCGTGCGACGGCCGACGGGACGATCCGGTGGGAAAAGCCGCTGTCCGGACGCCCGTTGGGCCGACTGCTCGGCGTGGACACCACCGTCTACGTCAACCGCGACGACTCCGACGGCGTCCACAGCGACGCGTACGCACTCGCTGACGGCCACCGTCGCTGGACCCGGCCCGTCGCGCGGAAGACCCGCGGGCAGGCCGAACGGCAGGGCGTCCTCGCGTACGCACCGGACCAGCTCTACGTCAACGGTGAGGAGGGCCTGACCGCATGGAGCCCGGCCACGGGGAAGACGCTGCACGAGGCGCCCTCCGGCGGGACCGGGTCGGGAGCGCCCGACACCCGGTACTGCCCCGATCCGCGGCTTTCCGCCGGTGAGCTGGTGTGCCCGGACCCCGACGGCCGGGGGATCCACTTCCGGGCGGCCGAGGGCCTGACGACGAGCTACTCGAGCGGGCGGTTCCGGCTCGCGGGGGACGTCGCGGTGCGGGACGCCGTGTTCGGTCCGGCCGCCCTGGGCAGCCCCCTGGTGCTCGAACTGCCCGCCGAGAGAAGGGTCGTGCGGGTCCATGACGCTGTCTACAACGGGCTGTCCGAGCTGACGACGGTGACCGCGATCCCGCGCGGCGACGACGGCCGGCCGGCCCCACTGGCGCCGCCCGTCGCGATCGGCGATCGGATCGTCTACGCGGACAACGCCACCCTTCACGTGGTGCCCCCCGAGGACGAAGGCCGGCCGCTCACGGCACCGGTGCCCGGCGCCCCCGGCAACCGGGCCGCCGACACCACCCCCGCTCGTCCGGGCACCCGCCGTGCTCCGTCCCTGCTCTCGGTCGGCGGCATCGTCCTGCTCGGCTACTTCGACGGCACCGTCCGCGCGCAGACCCTTCCGGAGCGCTGAACCAGCGATCCGTTGCCGACCTGACACACCACCGAACCCCCGATGCGCCGCCGCATCCCCGGAGAACCTGGAGTCGTCGTGCTGGAGCCCCTGGACGCGTCCGCCGTCCGCCGTGTCGGCCCGTATGTGCTCATCGGCCGGATCGGCGCGGGCGGCATGGGCACGGTCCATCTCGCCCGGCGGGCGGGCACCGCCGGCCCGGCCGGTCTCGCGGCGGTCAAAACCGTCCGTGAGGACGCGTGTCTCGACGCGGAGTTCCGGCTGCGTTTCCGCCGGGAGGCGGACGCGGCCCGTGCCGTACGCAGCCCGTTCACCGCCGTTCTGCTCGACGCGGCACCGGACGCCGGACCTCCGTGGCTGGCCACCGAGTACGTCACCGGCCCTTCGCTCGCCGAGGCGGTCACGCGGCACGGGCCGCTGCCCCTCGACGTCGTCCGGGCCCTCGGGGCCGATCTCGCGCGGGCCCTGCGCGCGATCCACGGGGCGCGGATCGTCCACCGGGACCTCAAGCCCGCCAATGTGCTCTGCGCCGCGGCCGGTCCCAAGGTCATCGACTTCGGCATCGCCCGGGCCTTCGACGGCACGGTCCTGACGGCTGCCGGCATGGTCGTGGGCACCCTGGGCTTCATGTCTCCGGAGCAACTGGACGGCACGGGGTCCGTGGGTCCCGCCTCCGACGTCTTCAGCCTGGGCGTGCTGCTGTGCTGGGCGGCCACCGGGCGCGGCCCCTTCGACGACGCCGAGCCGGCCGCCGTGATCGCCCGGATCGCCGAGGGGCACGCCGACCTCCGGCTCGTACCGGACGGCCTGCGGGAACTCGTGGGTGCCTGCCTGGCCGTCGCCCCGCACGCACGGCCCACGACGGACGCCCTGGTCAGGGCGTTCGACCCGCGGGCCGCCGGGGAGCGGCCGGGGGCGCTCTTCGCCCGTTCCGAGGAGCCGTTCCCGTGGCCTGCCGGGGTGCGGGAGCTGATCGGCGCGTACGAGGCGAAGACGCGTGAGGTCGTGGCATCGGCGCCGCTGGTCCCGGCTGTGCCCTCCGCCGCCGTGCCGGTACCGGCGCCGCCGGACGTGCCCCCGCGGCGGAGCCGTACGCGCGTGAGGGTGGCGGTGACCGCGGTGGCCGCGGTGCTCGCGGTGACGGCGACTCTCGTCGGGGTGCGGCTGCTCGCCCGGGACGACGGCGACGGCAAGGGAACGGGGGCGGCACCGAGTCCGTCGACCGCGGTACGGCCCACCGCGCCGCCCGATCCGGTCGAACCCATGGCGAACGGGGGCAACCTCGGCGCGATCACCTGGGCCTACCCCGAGCCGGGGACGCGGGGAGCGGAGCGGCCGAAGGGCTGGAAGCCGTGGCACGCCACGGCCGGGGCCCACGTCGACGGGTGCGTGCTCGGCGTGGACCTGCTCGTGTGCAGTGACAAGGAGGGAGTGGAGGCCCGCCGTCCGGCCGACGGGAAGCTCGTGTGGCGGCACACGGCGCCGGTCCGCGCGGGCGGTGCGGTCATGACGGCGGGCCTCTCCGGGGACCGGGTGTACCTCCCGGAGGGCGGGGGCGTCCTCGTCGCGCGGCGCTCCGACGCCCGGCCGCTGGCCCACTGGCCGGGGGCGGCCGGCTTCCTGCCGGAGCTGGCGGTCGCGGCGGGCGGCAGGGTCTACGTCGCCTACGAGGGCGCGGGGGGAGCAGGGCTGCCCGGGGAGATGCTGTTCCGCGCCTATCGGGAGAGCGACGGCCAGAGGATCTGGGAGACCAAGGTCAAGGAGGCGTACCCCAACAGCATGACGCCGGCGGCCGGCCGCCTGTACCTCACCGGCCCCGGGGGAACCTGGCAGTTGGACCAGCGGGACGGTCGGCTGCTCGTCGTCGGGAGGCGAACCGGCACCGACCTGGTAGGGCCGGACGGGACCTTCTACAAGTGGATGAACGACGACACGACACAGATTCGGGACGGGGGCACGCTCCGCGTACGTGGCGGCTTTCCCGGCCGGCCGCTGACGGCCGACGCGAGCACGGCGGTCAGCCTCTACGAGACGCAGACGGAGACCGGAAAGCTCAGGGAGCTGATCGGGAGCCGTTCCGGCGACGGGACGGTGCTGTGGCGCACGCCCTGGGACGCGACGGGCTTCATGGACCGGGGCCAGGCGCTCGTCGTCGGGCGGCGGCTCGTGCTGATCAACGGATCGGGGGTCGAAACGCGGTCACTGACGGACGGCGCGCCGATCGCGTTCGAACGGCCTGCTTCCTGGCCCGACCTGTCCGACCCCGAGGTGCCGCTGACTCTGGTCGCCGGCGACGTCGTCTTCGTCGTCAAGGACACCGGGCTGTGGTCAGTGCGCCTGCCCTGACCCCCGCCGGGCTGGGTCGCGGGCCTGATCCGAGGCAAAGGGCGGCTTGGCGTCGTGTTCGTGCGGCCCGGCCAGGGCACGAGAGGCTCGTACTACCCGCGGGCGCGCATCTCGTCGGCGGCAGCGTCGGGATCGAAGAGGAACGCAGAGGAGGCCGATCTCCGGCCCGGGGAGCGTAAGAGCTGCGCGCGCACCTGGCTGCGTGATGCTGCCAAGAGGCCCGAAAGGCGACCGAAGCCCCGAACGTCGAGGCCCACCGGAGCGACCTGGACACGACGCGGTCCGAACTGACGGAGGCGGCCAAGATGGTACGCCTCGCCCGCGACGTCTCCCGCGACTGCCTGGACAAGATCGTCAAGTGAGCGCTCCTGGGAGGTCCTCGGCGCTCGGTGGCCGAAGCATGCTCTGCCGCCGAACGCCGGAACGAGCCGCGTTGAGGTGTGGTACCAGTGCCGCGTCCCCCGGACCGGGTACGCCGGATGGCTGATGCGCAGGCGGCCGCATGTCTCCTCTGGGCTACGTGTGACATCCGAGTAGAAAGGCTCCTGAGGGCAGAGCAAGAAACGCTCGGGAGGTTGGGCGGAGACTCACCCACAACCTGTTCCGACCATCTGACGGTGACCATGGCTGTCGTCTCTCCGGACGGGCAGACCGTGGTCGAGACGCGTTCCGCAGCCACTGCCGAGGATGACGACCCGGTGATTGTTGACAGCCGCTGCGCGCCGCCGAATAGCGCACCCATCGTCTGGACCCTGCTGCGACGTGCTGGCGAATTGCGGCGACCGAGGACTGTGCGTCACGGCGATCGGCGATGGCATGAGGGCCGACGAGGGTCGTCGGCCAGGGCCGCGACCGGTACGGCTTCCACGCCCATTTCGCCGACGATATGAGATGCGCATGTCGGCGCGGTGGCGCTGGTACCCCATGCGGACTGTGGTCGCTTGACCAAGGAGGTGACCGGCTTCTGGCCGGAAGCGGGGGGCGGGTAGCTGATCAGGCGAGCCGTTTGAGGACGGCTTCGACGGCGTCGACGAGGACATCGCCCTCGGTTCCGGGGCGCCTGATCAGCCCGAGTTCGACTTCGGGGAGCACGGGAAGGCCGTGTACGGCGGTGCCCGGTTCGACGGTGGCCGGAAGGAGGGCGGCCGCGCCGAGGCCGGCGCGGACGGCCGCCCGGACGCCGGGCACGCTGGTGCTCTCGAATGCGGTGCGCCAGCCGCGTCCGGCGGCTTCGAGGGAGTCGAGGAGCGGTTGGCGCCAGCGGCAGGGCTGGGAGAAGAGGACCAGGGGGAGAGGGTCGAGGGTGATGTCCAGGCTGGGGGCGGCGGCCCAGGCCATAGGGAGGCGCACCGTCCACCGGGGTGGCTCGGGGAGATAGGACGGGTCGCACAGCGCCAGGTGTATGCGTCCTTTGTCATATGCCTCGCGGAGTACGGGGCCGGGGCCGCTGATCAGCTCCAGGGTGGCCCGGGGGTTCATGCGGGTGAAGTCGGCCAGGGCCTGAGGGAGTGGCGCGGTGGTGAGGTCTTCGAGCAGGCCCACGCCGCAGTGCCCCTGGATGGCCGGGCCGGTGGCGCCGAGTGCCTGGGTGGACAGGGCCAGGATGCGTTCGGCGTACGGCAGCAGCGCCTCGCCGGCCTTGGTGAGGGTGACGCCGGTGGCGGCGCGGTGCAGGAGTGGCTGTCCGACGGTGCGTTCCAGCCTGCGCAGTTGCTGGCTGAGCGCGGGCTGGCTGTGCCCGAGCGCGGTTGCGGCGCGGCTGATGCTGCCGGAGCGGGTGCAGGTGACGAAGACCCGCAGCTGTGCCATGTCCAGATCCGATCCCATAAGCAGACGTTATGAGGGATCTCCGAGATTGGCCAGTTCCTTCTGGCCTCGTGGGCTCGTAGCCTCAGCCGCATGTTCTACCACCACGTCGATGTCTTCACCGGCCTGCCCTACAGCGGCAACAGCCTGGCTGTCTTCCCCGACGCCGCCAAGCTCAGCGGCCCCCAGATGCAGCGGATCACGCAGGAGCTGCGCCACTTCGAGTCGATCTTCCTGACCCCGGACAAGACGTCGGGGAACTCGGTCTGGCAGGCGCGGGTCTTCGACCTCATCGAGGAACTGGACTTCGCCGGGCACCCCGTCATCGGGGCTGGGTGTGTGCTGCACGCCCTGCACGGTGCCGGCGAGGAGGAGACGTGGATGCTGCGCTTGAAGGCCCGCACCGTGGAGGTGACCACGAGGCGGCTCGGAACCGGACGGTACGCCAGCGTGCTGGATCAGGGCCGGGCCGCCTTCCTCGGCCGCCCCGAGCCCTCGGACGCGAAGGACCTGGCGTCCTTGTTCGGCCTCGACGCCAAGGACCTCGATCCGGACCTTCCCCCGGAGGTCGTCTCCACAGGGCTGCGCTACCTGGTGCTCCCGGTCCGCGAAGGCGCCCTCGACCGTGCCCGCATCACCTCGGACATCAGCTCACGACTGGCGGACCTCGGCGCCCAGTTCGCCTACGTCCTCGATGCCGCCGCTCTGGAGGCGCGGCACTGGAACAACGACGGGCTGACCGAGGACGTGGCCACCGGCAGCGGAGCCGGCTGCGCCGCAGCCTACCTGCGCCGTCACGGCTGCATCGGCGACGGCGAAGCCGTGACCCTGCGCCAGGGTCGGTTCACCGGACGCCCCAGCGAGATGACCATCAGCGCCCACGGCCACGGGGAGGACATCCACTCCGTGCGGGTCGGTGGCGAGGTCTCCTTCGTCGGCGAGGGACGGCTGGAGGTGCTGCCTCAGTGAGCGCCGCGACCCGGCAGACGGTACAGGCGATTCCGGCATACGTCGGGCCGGACACGATCCGCGCGCTCGTGGGGTACGAGGACGTCGTCGAGGAAGTGGCGGCTGCGTTGGCCGACTTCAGCCGCGGACTGGGCGACTCGCCTGTGGCGGTGTTCGCGCCGGCGGGCCGGGACGGCGACGTGCACGTGAAGTCGGCCTGGCTGCCGGGCCGTTCCGTCTTCACGGTGAAGGTGGCCACCTGGTTCGCGGAACGTGCCCGGCGTGGCGGCACGCCGGGAGCCGGTGCCGTCGCCGTGTTCGACGCCCGGACCGGGGACCTGCAGGCCGTGCTGGAGGACGAGCACCACCTGTCCGACATCCGCACCGCGGCCGCCGGCGCGCTCGCCGCGCGCACGCTGGCCCGGCCGGACTCCGCCGTAGTCGGCGTGCTGGGTACCGGAGTTCAGGCGTATCTGCAGATCCTGGCGGCTGCCGACGAACTGCCGATCCGCGAGGCGAGGGTCTGGGGCCGCCGCGACGAACGCGTGCGCCGCCTGGCCGCCGCGCTGGTCACACGCCGCCCCGACCTGCGGGTGACCCCGGTGGGCACCGCCCGGCAGGCGTGCGAGGGCGCCGACGTGCTGGTGACGGCCACCGCCAGCACCGAACCGCTGGTCGACGCCGAGTGGCTGGCTCCCGGCCTGCACATCACCGCCGTAGGAGCCGACGACCCGACCAAGGCCGAACTGTCCCCGTCCTGCCTGTACCGCGCCGACCGGATCGTGGTCGACAGTCGCGCCCTCACCGCCGTCCACGGAGACCTCGCGCGGGCCCAAGCGGCCTTCCCAGAGCCCGCGGAACTCGGCGAGGTGCTTGCGGGGTCGGCACCGGGCCGCGAACGGGCCGACGAGATCACCGTCTGCAAGCTCATCGGCCTGGGCGTGCAGGACCTCGCGGCGGCCCAGGTCACCCTGGACCTCCTCCGGGGCACGGGCCCGCAGCGCAGTCGGCCACCGGCCTGTGCGACGGACCTGCACTTGTCCAATGCGCCACGGCAGGGAGGGCAGCGGCGGCATCCGGCTGTGGGCTGCCATGACCCTGACGCAGCTTGATCCCGAGGCCGGGCATGCCGCGCTCACTCACCTCGTACACGCCACGGACCTCGCAGAGCCACATCTCACCGTTGTGGGGTACCCCGGATGTCTTCGCAGACAGACATTCATGACTCTGGGAGTCGCTGGCCCGTTCGTTCCCCGCCCCTCCCGAAGCCCCTGCCGCTCACGGCGGGGGCTTCGTCGCAGTGAGTGATGCGTGAGACGTACGACGAGTCGGAGGCCGCGGGCCGGCTGCGGGTGCCGGTCGCGGCGTGGCGCCGGGCCACCGGCTCGGGCCTGGTCCCGCCTGCCGACGCCGGACCCCGCCTGTGGTCGCGGGCGGTCGTCCTCGACCGTCGGCAGCAAGACCCGCGGCTACGACGCCGGGAAGAAGATGAACGGCCGCTAGAGACACCTGGCCGTCGACACCCTCGGCCTGCCCGTGATCATCACGGTGACGCCCGCCAGCATGACCGACCGCGACGCAGCCCGCGAACTCCTCTGGGGCCTGCGTCTCACCCAGCCGCAGATCACCCAGGTCTGGGCCGACTCCGCCTAGGCCGGCCAGCTCGTGAACTGGCCCGACGACCGCCTCTGGACAACCCTGCGAACCGTGACCCGCCCCCGCGGGGCCAAGGGATTCATCGTCCTTCCCCGCCGCTGGAAAGTCGAACGCACCATCGGCTGGGTCATGAACGCCCGCCGCAACGTCCGCGACTACGAACGCCTCTCACAACACTCCGAAGCCCAACTGAACGGGGCACTCATCACCGTCATGACCCGCCGCCTCATCCCGTAGAGGTCGCGCCGGTCACTGGGCGAGGAAGCCACCAGCAGCCCGTTGACGGTGGGGTCTACCCAGCCGGTTCGGGTCGTAGTCGCAGCAGCCGTCCGCCGAGTAACACCGCGCAGGCCGCGACAGAAAGCAGGCCGCCGGCGAGGAAGGCGCCCCGCACCTCGGCAAGCGGCAGGATCAGTCCTCCGAGCGCGGCGCCGGCCGCGATGCCGGCGTTGTAGGCGCCGGAGTTCGCCGCGAGCGCGATATCCGTGCGACCTGGAGCACAGTGCAGCATCGCGTTCTGGGTCGTCATGAACACCGGCCCGACGGCACCGCCCATCAGCACCAAGAACACCACCGCTGCCACCGGATCGGTGCCCGCCACGTACAGGCCGAGCAAGCCCACCGCCTGAGTGGCCACGGCAGCGGCCAGCGCGGCATGCGGAAACCGATCCAGCACGGCCCCAGTGACACTCACCCCGAACAGACACGCAACACCGAAAGCCATGAACAGAACGCTCACAATGCTGGGAGGAAAGCCGCTCACGTCGCCCAGGAACCTCACGATGTAGGTGAATCCCGCGAACGCCCCGGCAGCGGACAAGGTTCCGGCCGCCAGCACGATCCCGAACCGCCGGACGTCGGGACTGACTCCGTAGGCGGCGTCCTCTTCCTCCGGCCGTGACGTCGGCAGCAGAACGGCGATCGTCGACAGAGAGACGATCCCCAGACCTGCAAGCACGGCGACTGGCACCCGCCAGTCGCTGAGACGGCCCAACCAGGTCCCGGCGGGCACACCGATCACAAGTGCGAGCGAACCAGCGACGGACAGCGCCCCGACCACACGCCCACGCACCGCGGGCGCGAACAGCCCCACCGCGACCGGCCCCATCACGGCCCAGAACAACGCTTGAGCGAGCGCGGTCAGTAGCCGTGCCATGAGAAGCAGCCAATAGGAAGTGGTCAGCGCGGCAGCCAGACTGGACACGACCAGCGCGGCCAGGAGTCCCGTGAGCACGTAGCGCCGGGGCACTGCCCGCATGACGTGGGCGAGCGGCAGAGACGCAACGGCCACCGTCACGCCATAACCGGTAACCAGAAGACCGACCGCTGACACCGATACCCGCAGGCTTTCGGAGATGACCTCCAGGAGGCCGATAGGCAGGTTCTCCGCAGTGTTGAAGGTGAAGGCGGCCAGCATCAGGGCGGCAAGCACCGTCGGCCCGTGCCATGAAGCCGGTCGTGGCGCGACCATGCCGCCTTTTCCCGACCTCGCCCGTTGCACCTGCTCCGTGGCACCGTCCATGGAGGTACCTCACCGGGTTCACCGGACCACCGCAACCCCAATTCATCTGCCCCACGAACGGAGGCGACCTTCGGGATCCTCCATTCGCCCTGGGTTCAGAACACCTACTCAGCAGCGCCCGGACGACTGGCTTCGTTGCGACAGGACAACAGCCGTGAACATCTGCTCTCAGTTCTGACCCATGCAGCCAGGCACCCCGCCGACGGCATCCGCTGCACCGCGCCCACGTCCTGAACGCCCTCGCGTACAAGTTCCAGGTCACTCCTCGGTGCTCCCCTGCCCATCGCCGATGGCGACGCGCAGAGCGTGCACGCCCCGAAGGACGTCGACCATGGCTTCCGCCACGCCGCCCAGAGCCTTCCGGGTGCCCTGCACGCCGCCGTGATCGGCGTGCAGCTGAGCGGCGAGCGCAAAGGACGCCGCGATCACGGCGATCAAAGACGCGTCTCGCCCTGGACCTGGTTCGCCCTCGTCCGCCGCCGAGACCTGCATCGCCGTGCGTTCCAGCCGGTTCGCCAGGACGTTCGCCGCAAGGCCGGAGTCTGGCCCCACCTGCTGGCCCCGGCCCGTCACGGCGTCGAAGACGTCCTCGATCTCCCCCGCCCCGGCCAACCGCGTCGACACGCCTTTGTCGACGGCGGCCGGCAGCCGCCAGGCCGTCGGCGTGGAGGCCACCGGGCCGAACACCTCGCCCTGGTCCCGCAGCGCGGCCAGATCCGCGATCGCCTCGCCGCCGTCAGCCACCATCACCGCGCGGTCGGCGGCGGTCCGGCCTGGGGCTTGACCGGTGCCGCGTCGCCGAAGCGGCCTCAGCGCGGTGGAGTACGCGCTGGTCAGCCCGGTGGCATCGGCGAGATGGTAACCCTCATGGTCCGCCGGCTTGTCGGCGTATCCGTAGTGCCCTTCAGGGTGCTCACCGTGGTCCGGCTTGCCGGGGCCTTCGTCATGCCCGTGGTCCGGGCCGTTGTAGTCCGGGCCGCCGTGGTGCGGCCCGCCGGGCTTGCCGCCGTTCGTGCCGGCGACGTTCCCCCCGGTGATGGACCCACCGGTCGTGTTTCCGGCGGTGCTGCCCGACGTGTTTCCTCCCGTGGTGTTCCCGGAGGTGTTGCCGGCGATGTTCCCCGAGGTGCCGCCGCCCACCAGGGGAGGCAGCTCCTCCGAGGGCAGCCAGCCCACGGACACGGCATCGACGAGGGCGTGGTGGTCGCGTTCGTTCCGCTCGGCGTAGGCTTCCGTGAACGTCGCGAGTGCTCGGTCGAACGAGTCGCCGCCGGCCAGTACGCGGCGATCGCGATGCCGTCGCCGGACCGCGCGTGCCACGGGCCGGCGCGACCCCGCGCAGTTCGCCGAACGCCTGCATGCGTCTCGGATTCATCCTCTCTGACAGGGCGATGCCCTCCAGTCCCGCAGATGGCGGACGTGGAAGTCGCGCTTCCTGCCGTCGATCCCGTCCACCCGCTCCCAGCCGAGGAAGATGCCGCTGGTGGACTGCATCAACCGTTGGCCGGAGACGACGCGTTCCCCCTGTGGGTCCTGCCCGTGCTGCTGCACGGGTGGATCGCGTCTCCCCGTGGACGGCGGCCGGGCTCGGAGTTCCCCTCCAGCCCTGGGGCATGGTCGCCGCAGGTGCTGCGACCGCGGAGCATGCCAAACGTGCCACTCGCGCGCGGCTTGTGGCTGGTGGGAATCAGCATCTGCCAGCTCGTGGGAGGAGGTCACATTCCGCGTCGGCGATTTCCCGGAGCAGCTTCCACACGGGACGTCGAATGCTGAGCCTCGTACCACGACGGGGCTCAGCACGCCGGCGCCTTACGGTCAGTCGATGGCGAACCAGCCGCGGACCTGGGCCTCGTGGTCGACGAAGCGCTCGCCGGAGACGTCGACGACGACCTTGTCGATGGTGCCGCCGGTGAAGCGGAACGGCGCCTGGTAGTCGGCGGTGACGGGCGAGGCGTCGTCGCGTCCTACGCAGATCCCGTCTCCGACCAGGCAGAAGTAGCCAGGCTGGGTGACGATGTCACCGCTGCCCACCGGCTGGTCGTCGACGTAGAGGGTGAGAGTTCCCGCTGCACCCGGCATCGCCGGATCGGCGCTGCGTCCGTTCGCGGCGAACTCGGCCGTCAGTACGTGTCTGCCCTGTGCGATCTCCCGGTCGGCGACCACGACTTGCAGGTGCGTGCCCACCCAGTTGAAGGCGTAGTGCAGGCGGTGGTTCTTGACGTAGAGGCTGTGGCCGCCGGCGATGCCACCATGGGCGTACAAGACGCCCTCGGCGTCGGCCGACTCGATGTCGACCCCGGCGGCGATGGTGTACGACCGGCCGCTGATCACGACTCCGGACTGCTCGGGCACCGAGGCGGTGTCGGGGTAGTAGATGTAGCGCTCTCGTGCTGGGGTGCCGTGCGGACGCTCGGCGAGCGTCTGTTCGAGGGCGGTGCGGTCATCCAGCGGCAGCCCGTTGAGGCGGCCCGCGTAGTAGTACCACAGGCTCTTGAGCGTCTCGAGCCGTTCCGGTTCCTGTGCCGCCACGTCCCTGGACTGTGCGCGGTCCCGCGTGAAGTCGTAGAGCTCCCACTTGTCATGGGCGAAGTTGCCCCAGCCGCTGAGGGGCGGGTGCACGGTGCAGGCCAGCCACCCGTCGTGGTAGATCGAGCGCTGCCCCAGCATCGCGTAGAACTGGGTCTGCTTTCCGGGCGCGGCGGGGTCGGTGAGCGAGGCCGCGAAACTCTCACCCTCGATCGGGCTCTGCGGGTACCCCTTGAGCACGTCGGGAGGATCGACGCCCAGTAGGTCGTAGAGCGTGGGGACGACATCCACCGCGTGCACGTACTGGTGGCGCACCTCGCCCCGCGCCGTGAGCTTGGCGGGCCAGGCGACCAGGCACATGTCGGCCACGCCGCCCTCGTAGCCCGCCCAACGCTTCCAGTACGGGAACGGGGTGTCGAACGCCCACGCCCAGCCGGTGTTGTAGTGGTTGTACGAGGTTGGGCTACCGAGCTCGTCGATGTGTTCCAGGGACAGCTCGGTCGGCGTGTCCAGGCCGTTGAAGAACCGCCACTCGTTGAACGTGCCGTCCGGTCCGCCCTCGCCGCTTCCGCCGTTGTCGGAGACGGCCACGATGATCGTGTTGTCGAGTTCGCCGGCCGCATCGAGGAAGTCGATCACCCGGCCGAGCTGGTCGTCGCTGTAGGAGACGTAGCCGGCGAAAACCTCGGCCATCCGGGTGAACAGCCGCTTCTCGTCGTCGCTGAGTGTGTCCCAGGGGCGAACGGTGTCCAGCGTCGGCCACGGCTGCCCGTCCGGGCCGGTCGCCTCCGGCTCGCCATGGGGGTTGATCGCGGACAGCTCGGTGTCCTCGGGCAGCAGGCCGAGGTCCTTCTGGCGGCGCAGGATCTCCGGCCGGATCGCCTCGTAACCCTGGTCGAACACGCCCTTGTACGCGTCGGCCCACTCCTTGAAGACCTGATGGGGCGCATGGGCCGCGTCTAGTGACAGGTACATGTAGAAGGGCTTGTCGGGATCCACGACCTTGGCGTCGCGAATGAACTGGATGGCCTTGTCGGACAGGTCCTTGGCGATGTGGTATCCCTCTTCGGGTGTGGCCGGGGGCTCGACCTGGTGGTTGTCGTGAACCAGATCCGGATACCAACAGCTCGACTCGCCGCCGAGGAAGCCGTAGAACCGCTCGAACCCGCGCCCCAACGGCCAGCGGCCCTTGTACGCCGCCATGCTGGTCTCCTCGCCAGGGGTGAGGTGCCACTTGCCGATGCAGTACGTGTTGTAGCCGCGCTCGGCCAGAACCTCCGAGATGAACCCGTTCTCGAACGGGATGCGCGTGGAGATCCCAGGGAAGCCGGAACTGAACTCGGCGATGGTGGCCATGCCGTTCGACGTCGCGTTGCGGCCGGTCAGCAGCGAGGCCCGGGATGGGGAGCACAGCGCGGTGGTGTGGAAATTCGAGTAACGCACGCCCATGTCCGCGATCCGCGACATCGTCGGCGTTCGCACCGGACCGCCGAAGCATTCCATCGTCCCGTACCCCACGTCGTCCCAGGCGATCACCAGCACGTTCGGGGAACCCCGGGGTGCCTTCGGGGGCAGGAACGGCGCCCAGTCCGGCTCCGAGTCGTGGATGTCGAGGGCGATCTTCCCCTTGAAGTCCTTCGCCATGGCCTTCTCCTCGGCTGATCGGCGCCCACCGGGGCAGTCGCCCATGTGCTCTGCACGTCAGTCCTGCCAGAGCGCGCATACCTAGCCCTGAGACACGGTTCGGGGCCTGACTCGGATGGGCCTCACGACGGGGCCGCAGATCGGGCCGGGAACGCGGCTCCGCCGTACCCGTCAGGGGCCTGGCTTCTGGAACGAGGTGGTCTCCCAGGCGGCGTCGTGCCGCAGGTCTCCCGTTGCCGGATGTGTTCGGCCTCCTCCGAGGAAACGTCGTCGCCGAGCCGGGCGCCCTGGTCGGAGACTCCGTATCCAGGCTGCCATGACGGAGGCCAGGCAGCACCTCCAGGCCTGCCCGATGGACCCTTCGTCTCGGCCTGCCCTGCGGCACACAGCGTGTCGAGGACTGTCGCCTCTGGTGATTGCACCTTCGCGGCGGGCGGCCGAGGTGTGTGGACGGAGGCCGATCACGGCGCTCCGGACCTGCGGTCAGCTCGTGCTTTGCCACAGCGTCGAGCAAGCCGATCAGCAGGGCAAGAACGGATACGACCGGACGAAGAGCAGCTGCGCGTACGCGTGAGGCCCGGTAACCACAGCCGGACCATCGTGCCTTTGTGAGTCCGTCGCGATTCCGGCTACAGGCCTTGCCAGGGAGCTCGCCGGCCCGAACAGTGCGCGACAGCTCATCGTCGAGCCGTTGAGATGAACCATGTACGACCTGGACTCCTTCGCAAAGCAGGAATACGGAGAAGCAGCCGATCACAGGGCGCGAGACACTCCTTCGGGCGGACCCGGGCCTGCCCCGAACGGCAGACGACCGGTGGCCGAGGAGGCGACGAGTGCGCCCCAGGCGAACATGTCCCTTCAGGGCCGGCGGTGCTGGTGTGGTGGGACTCGGGGCTGATCGAGCCGGGGTGCCGGTCATCACGCCGGTTCGGGCCACGAGGCGCCGTCGGCGGCGTGGGCGATGCCCAAGGCAAGGACACCGGGCCGGCAGAGGCGAGGACGGCGCTCTGCGGATGCGTCGTGACCGGCGCGGATCCCTTGTCGGCGCGCCAAGGGAACCGCTCGGCAGACGTCCAGCTGGTTCTTGGTCTCCTGGTGGTACTGGAGTTGCGAGGTGCTGGCCTGCGGAGAGAGTGGCGTTGGCGCTCCCGATGAGCGAGGTGGTCCGGATCTTGGTGCCTTCTCGGGGCAGGGCGTCAATCGCGAGGAAGAGCTTCGCCGTGGTCCAGCGGGCGTGGGATGGTCTTGCTGTGGTGGAACTTCGTGGGCCGCGCGGACGAGGAGATCCGGGAGGCGAGGGAGGCCTGGACGACGGGTGACCGCTTCGGAACGGGGGAGGGGTACGACGGCGACCGCCTGGACGCCCCGGAGCTCCCGGCGACCCACCTGACGGCCGCTGGACTGGGCCTTTCCCCTCGTGGCCGATGCCCGAAGGAGGTTCGCTCGGCCATACCTCCGACGTTCGACGCGCCACCGGGAGGGGGCGTTTCGCAACCCCTCACCGTGACGCAGCTGCTGGGGTGTGCTTCTACGATGTGCTCGCGCCCGATCAGGTCTGGTCGGCCGAATGCTGACCTTTTGCTGACACTACTGACGCACAGCTGGTCAGGAACAGGATACGGCTGGGATAGACCGGGAGTTCCGACGCAAGTCGGCTGCTGCGATGGATGAGGCCGTCGAGAGGCGCCTGACGGGCAAGAGCCCGGGCCAGGCGCCTCTCTCTGTGTCCCTAGGAGCTGTACGGAGTTCGGATCTTCGTGAGGCTCGATGGTGTGCGGGCCTGGGCTGGTAGAACTCGCGTGTGGCGCGTTTTGATGTGACG
>NZ_JBIARL010000019.1:0-167037 GCF_042889835.1 Streptomyces sp. NPDC002463 | reverse complement strand
CGACGTGACGGTCACGGCCGCGGCGGTCGCGGCCACCAGAGCGGTGGCGACGGCGAGCTGACGACGGGTGGGCTTGGGCATGAATCGCACTCCTCGTTGGGTCGGTCGTGCCGGCGCGGCGTCCGGCGTGACCAGATGACCAGTCGCAGGCGAAGAGGAGGTGAACGGACCGTCGAACGTACGTTTCCCGGATACGTCCAATGTCGATCATGAGGCCGGTGTGCCGTGCGCGGGGCCTCCCACGGCTCGGGTCGGGGTGGGCCCGCCGCGCGCACCATACTGAGGGCGTGATCGAGAACCACCACGCCCACGTGGACACCGACGCCATGCTCGACGACCTGCGCACCCTGGTCGAGATCGAGTCCCCCTCGCGGGACCTCGACGCCATCGGCGCGTCCGCCGTCGCCGTCGCCACGGTCATCGAGAAGAGGCTCGGCGGGCAGGCCATGCTGATCGACAGCGCCGCGGGCCCCCACGTCCACTGGAGCGGCGGCGGTTCGCCCCGGGTGCTCGTGCTCGGTCACCACGACACGGTCTTCCCCCTGGGCACCCTGGAACGGCGCCCCTTCCGGGTGGAGGGCGGGCGGGCGTTCGGTCCCGGGGTCTTCGACATGCTCGGCGGGCTCGTCCAGGCCGTCCACGGACTGGCCGCGCTCGACGACCTGAGCGGGGTGGAGATCCTGGTGACGGCGGACGAGGAGGTCGGCTCGGCGGCCTCGCGCGCGCTGATCGAGGAACGGGCCCGGGCCTGCGGCCACGTGCTGGTCTTCGAGGGGGCGGCCGAGGGCGGGGGGCTCAAGACCGCCCGCAAGGGATGCGGGTCGTTCGACGTGCACATCACGGGACGCGCGTCGCACGCCGGTCTGGAGCCCGAGGCCGGCGTCAACGCCCTGGTGGAGGCCGCCCATCAGGTGCTGGCCATCCAGGCGCTGAGCCGCCCCGACCTCGGCACGACGGTGTCCCCCACGGTGGCGTCCGCGGGGACCTCGGACAACGTCATTCCCGCTCAGGCCACGGTGTGGGTCGACGTCCGCGTCGAGTCGGCCGAGGAGAAGGAGCGCGTCGAGGCGGCGTTCGCGGGGCTGACCCCCCGTCTGGAAGGTGCCACCATCACCGTCCACGGAGGCGTGAACCGGCCGCCGCTGCCGGAGTCGGCGTCCCGGACGCTCTTCGCGACGGCACGCGAACTGCTCCCCGGGATCGAGGGCGTGGCGGTCGGCGGCGGCAGCGACGGCAACTTCACGGGCGTGCTGGGCATCCCGACCCTGGACGGTCTGGGGGCCGTGGGCGGCGGCGCCCACGCCGACCACGAGTTCCTGCTCGTCGACTCGATGGCGGAGCGGGCGAACCTGGTCACCGGCCTGGTCGGGGCCATCCGGAACGGTCGGACGGAGTAGCCGTACGCGGCCGGCCGCCACCACCGGATCACCTCTCGTGACCGGGGTCGCGGCGCGAGGAGCCGGGATCACCGGTCCGGGGCGGTCGGCAGGCCCGTCAGGAGGACGGTGAGCGCGCGTTCGAGCGTGGCCGTGAAGGACGCGAACGGGACGTGAGGGTCGGGTCGGCGTCGTGGACCGCGCGGACGTCCGGCTCCGGGTGGCCGTGCGTCCACAGCGAGCCGGCGAGGACGAACGTCATGACGCCCATTTCGGTGGCCCGCTGCTCGTCGAGCCCGGGCAGAACCTGCCGGATGAGCGCCGCCAGGCCGTCGACGGGCAGGCCGCCCGCCTCGCCGAGATCGTCCGCGCCCGGCCCGGACGGCACCCGCCCGGGCCTCCGATGACGGCACACGGCCTGGTCGGCGAAGCCGCCCGTGGGCTCGATGATCTCCGGGTTGGTGCCGTCGGGGTCGTTGAAGTAGGCGGCCTTGGTGCCGAGGGCCGCGTCCGGTGAGGGCCGTTCAGAACGCGATCGAGGCGTCCAGGTCCGAGACCGAGATCCCGACGTGAACACCTCGGGTGAGGTTCATCGGAGTGGCGGCGACAGCCATGAGGCATCCCCCCTCTTTCCGACCCTCGGGGGAGGCATCCACGGCCCGTTCTCCCGAAAGGCCCCCCTTGCCCACCGGCAGGAGCCGCTCCCGGGAGACGACCGGGTCACGGATTCGGCGCGAGCCGCTGCACCGCGACGAGTGCCGCGTCGTCCCCGAGGTGGCCGCCGACGTACGCCCGCAGGTCGCTGCGCAGCATGCCGAGCAGGGCCGACGGGTCCTCGCCCGTCCAGGCGGTGAGCCGCTCCGCCAGCGGATAGAAGGCGCGCGCGTGGTCGCGGGCCTCGACGACTCCGTCCGTGTAGAGCAGCAGCACGTCACCGACGCCGTAGGGGAACTCCTCCACCTCGACGTCGGACGAGAACACGTCCGCGAGCCCCAGCGGAGGGCTCGGGTGGCTCACTTCCAGGGGGATCACCCGGCCGTCCCTGAGGAGCAGGGGCGGCGGATGCCCGCAGTTCACGAGCCGGACCACCGGCTCGTCGTCGGGGACGTCGAGCACCAGGGCCGTGACGAAGGCCTCGTCCCTGTCGTCGGCCGCCGGGTCGGCGTCCGGCGCCGCCCGCGCCATGCCCCCGTCCTCCTCGACCGAGCCGACCCCCGCCTCCAGGTGTCTGACCAGGTCGGGCAGCTCCCGCTCGCGGCGGGCCGTGACCCGGAAGGCGCCCAGGACGAGCGACGCCTCGCTGATGGCGTCGAGGCCCTTGCCCCTGGCATCCCCGATCAGCAGCCGGGTGCCGGATCCCGTACGGGCGGCCGCGTACAGGTCGCCGCCCATCTGCGCCTCCTCCTCGGCCGCCAGGTAGACCGAGGCGATGCGCAGGGGACCCGCCCGTTCGGGAAGCGGGCGCAGGACGACGCTCTGGGCCGCGTGGGCGATGGAGCGCAGACGCGTCACCCTGCCCTCGTCCCGCTCGCGCAGATAGGCGAAGAAGGTCACGATCACCGAGATCAGGACCAGGGCGACGATCTGGTACGTGTGGTTCAGGTCCGTGAAGCTGGTCCGCGCGACCGAGACCACCGATTGCGCGATCACCGCGACCGCGCCCACGAAGGCCGTCATCCGCGGCCCCGCGAAGGAGGCCGTCACGGCGGGCGCGGCGATGAGGAAGGGTCCCAGATGGACGTCGGGGGGAACCAGGACGTCCACCACGGTGACCGCCGCGATCAGCGCGAAGGGCGCGGCGAGCAGCAGCCGCCCGCCGCGCCGCGAGGGACGCGGAAGGGAGACTCGTCGGCGGGGACCCATGGGAAAGGCATACCTCAGGTGACGGGACCTGTCCTGTTGCCACCGGGCCCGGACACCGGAGCGACACCTCGATCCTGCCCGTGCCGCGCAGGGCCCGCCGCGGGTTCGCCGCCCGCGGGTCTCCCCCGCCGCTGCCGCACCGCGCGCCGGGCGATGCGGCCCGCACCCAGTACGAGGGCCGCCGCGAGGCTGCCGAGGAACTCGGGCAGCGCGCCGGCCAGGACGCTCACCGCGCCACCGCCGCGGGCCGCACGGCAGCAGCCGCACGGGCTTGCCGGCGCTTGCCCAGTCGCTTGAGCTTCGTCCGTACGCGCTCCCCGAACGCCGCCGGATCGTCCGCTCCGGCGGTCTCGGCGGCCTGGTACCAGGTCATGCGGCTCGCGGCGTACACCTCGGCGACGGCTCTCTCCGCGGGACTGAGACACCGGAGTACGGCCGCCACCCTGTCCTGCTTCAGGCGGCCGAGGACACCGTCCTCCGGGAGTCGGCGGTCCGGCACGAGGTCCCTGAGGGTCAGCCCCTCCGCGACGGGGTCCTCCAGGAGGCGGAGCCGACGGCCGCGTACCTTCCGCTCCCAGATCGGCTGGAGGTGCAGATGCTCGACGCGGGCGTGCCGTCCGAGGAGTTCCATCACCTCGGCGTCCCCGCTCATGCGTGCCCCGAGGGCGTCGACCCAGTCGCCGAGGAGCGCCGCCTCGACGGCGTCACGCCACAGCTCCGGTCTGGCGAACCCGAGCCGGCACCGGGTGAACTCGTCCACGGTCGCGGTGTCACCCTCGATGGCGGCGTTCCGCGCCACGAGCGCGGCGATGACGGCCTCACGGGCGACCGGCACGGGAAGCGAAGCCGCGTGACCTGCGAGCGCCTTGAGTACGGCCGCGATGAAGTTCACGGGAGAGTGACGGAGGTCCGAGCCTTCCCTCTCGACGTTCCTGGCACGGCTGATCGTCAGCATCACCTGCCCGAAGAACGTCCACGGATCCGGCTCGTCGACGTCCACCGCGTCGTCCTCGACGGCCCGCGCCCTCCACTGCTGAGCGAACCGGCGCAACTGGGAGGCGACCCTGTCCCGGGCCTCCGCGCTCCCCTCGTCGACGGCCGGCTGCTGGATCGCCGCCGCCATCGAGCGGAGCCGCTCGACCACCTTCGAGACCGGCCGAGGCCAGGGCGACGGGCGGAGACCGGTTCCGGCGAACCTGAGCTCCGGCGACGGCACGACCGTCGGCAGCGACCGCACCGGAAACCTCCGGCTGCTGGGGCACGGGGAGATTCCGTCCCGGGGGCAGTCGGGGCACAGGTAGCGGAGGTACGCGTTCCTGGACAGCAGCTGCTCCTGGGCGTACGCGATGAGCCGGATCGTCCGCAGGGCGACCCCCTCGGGTTCCGCCCCCGGCCCGTCGAGCGGGAACACGAAGGGTTCGATCGGCCGGGAGGAGCGGGCCTGCACCTCGCCGTCGGCCAGGAGCCGGAACACCCACCCCGACAGGGCGGCATCCACCTCGTCGAGGGTGGTGGCGCCCCGACCGCCGCCGTCGACGAGGTCCGAGTAGAAGAGGATGGCCATACGTGCTCCTTGCAGGTAGCGATGAGGTTGCTGCCTACGGGCCCGGGACGCGGCCACAACGGCAAACTTTCTCGACGTCCAGTCGGTGACCTGCGTCACACCGCACCCGCCGTACGCCGTCAGCCCTTGGGGCGTTCCGTGATCCAGCGGGCGGCGAGGAGCCCCGAGGCGGCGGTGAGGACGGCGGCGGCGATGACGGTCGCGTTCAGGCCGAGGAGGTCGGCGAGGATGCCGGCGACGAGGGCGCCGGCGGCGTAGCCGATGTCGCGCCAGAAGCGGTAGGTGCCGAGGGCGTTGGCACGCCAGGCGGGGTGCGCGTGGTCCGAGACGGAGGCGATGAGCGCCGGGTAGACCATGGCGGTGCCGAGACCGAGGGCGACGGCGGACAGGACGCCGGCGAGGAGGGGGCGGTCGAGGAGTGCGAGGGCGAGGACGAAGCCGACGGACTGGACGAGCATGCCGGTGACGATGAGGGGTCTGCGGCCGATGCGGTCGGCGAGGTGGCCGGTGGGGATCTGCCCGATGCCCCAGAGAATGGGGTAGAGGCCCTTGATCAGGCCGACGGCGGCGATGCCGAGGCCGTGGTCGGTGAACAGGAGGGGGAAGACGCCCCAGGTGAGGCCGTCGTTGAGGTTGTTGACCAGGCCTGCCTGGCTGGCGCCGCGCAGCGAGCGGTCGCGCCAGGAGGTGCGGGCGAACGTGGCCTTCAGGCCGGTGTCCTCGCCGGTGGGCAGGGGTTCGGCGTGCTGGGCGAGTTCGAGGGCGACGTGGGCGGCGGTGTCGCGGACGACGAGCGAGAGGGCGAGCCCGGCGGCGACGAAGACGACGCCGATGAGTTCGGGGACGGGGCGCAGGCCGTGGGTGGTGGCGAGGTAGCCGGTGAGGAGGGCGGTGGCTCCGACGGCGGTGTAGCCGGCGGCCTCGTTGAGGCCGGTGGCCAGGCCGCGTCGGGCGGGGCCGACGAGGTCGATCTTCATGTTGACGGTCATCGACCAGGTCAGGCCCTGGTTGAGGCCGAGGAGGACGTTGGCGGCGACGATCCAGCCCCACGAGGGCGCGTACGCGAGGGCGAAGGGGACGGGGACGCCGATCAGCCAGCCCGCGAGGAGGAGCTGCTTGCGGCGGAAGCGGGCGGTCAGCGCCCCGGCGGCGAGGTTGGTCAGGGCCTTGGTGAGGCCGAAGGCGATGATGAACGAGAACACGGCGAGGTCGCTGGTCAGGCCGAAGGTCTCGGTGCCGATGAGCGGCACGGTGGTGCGCTCCAGGCCCACCAGGCCGCCGACGCAGACGTTGACGACGACGAGCAGGGTGAACTGGAGCCGGTTCTCGCGCAGGCCGAGGCGGACGGTCGGACGGTCTTCGACGGGGAGTGCGGTCTTCACGGGCGGGTGTCCTCCGGGCCCTGGACGAGCTCCTGGCCGTGGGCGGCGGCGTAGTCGGCGGGTCCGCCGTCGAGGACGGCGATGCCGGTGTGGCCGGCGCGTTCGAGGAGGCTGGCTCCAGTCATGGCGCGCTCGCCGTGACGGCAGGCGACGACGGCGCCGTTCGGGGCGTCGGCGGCGGCACGGTCGAGCGCGCCGAGTTCGACGTGGAGCGCTCCGGGGACGTGCCCGGCGGTGAACTCCGATTCCTGGCGGACGTCGACGTACGGACGGCCGCCGGCCCGTTCGGCGCTGACGAAGTCGGTCGTCGCCTGCTCGTTGCCGTCGGCCAGCCAGGCGGGCATGCCTCCGGCGAGGCGGCCGGCGAGGCGCTCGTACCCGATCTTGTACGCCTGCCAGACGATCTCGCCGAGGTCCTGCCCCTCTCCGGTGACGAAGACGAGCGGCGCGGTGTCGGGCAGGAGCCAGCCGAGCCAGGTGGCGAACTGGCCTCGCAGCGCGATGGAGAGGGAGCCGGGGATGTGGCCGGCGGCGTACTCGACGGCAGGTCGTGCGTCGACGACGTGCCCGCCGGCGGACATGAGGGCGCGGACCTGCTCGGCGGAGAGCTCCGGGAGGAGCGGGGTGCCGGTCAGGACGGCGGGGCCGCGCCGGTTGGTCTCGGCGAGCCGGTCGAAGTAGGCGGGGTACGTGCCGAGGCTCGCGGTGAGCTGCCGTACGAAGGTGTCCTCGTCGGGCGCGGCGAGCAGCGGGTTGGCCTGCTTCTGGGCGCCGATGGTGGAGGTGCGCTCCTTGCCGGGCGGTGCGGAGCAGAAGGAGCCGGTTCCGTGGGTGGGCCAGACGGCGGTCTCGTCCGGGAGCTCGGTCAGCCGGCGCAGGGAGTGGTACTGGGCGCGGGCGAGCTCCTCCGTACGGTCGGCGCCGAGCAGATCGGTGCGGGCGGCGGAGTTCACGATCAGGGAGCCGCCCGTGAAGACCCCGAGCTCCCGGTCGCCGTCGAGCAGCAGGAAGGACAGGTGCTCGTCGGTGTGTCCGGGGGTGGCCAGGGCGCGCAGGGTGAGCCCGCCGAGGTCGACCTCGTCGCCGTCGGCGAGGCCCTGGTGGTCGAAGGCGCGGTGACCGGCTGCGGAGGCCAGTACGGCGGCGCCGTGGTCGTGGCCGAGCTGGAGGGCGCCGGAGAGGAAGTCGGCGTGCAGGTGCGTGTCGGCCGCGTAGGCGACGGTCAGCCCGCGCTCGCGGGCGGCGGTGTGCAGGGCGCGCAGGTCACGGCCGGCGTCGACGGCGAGGGCGCGGCCGTCTCCGAGGTCGACGAGGTAGGCGCTGTTGCCGAGCCCGTGGTCGACCAGCGGAATCAGGTGATCGTCGGCGAAACCCATCGTGCCGTCCTTCCGAAGATGCAGTGCGGGGCGGGGAGCGTCACCGCGGGGCTTCAGTTACAGTAATCCATGGATATGTGGAGGATGCAATGCGAGACGCCACCAGGAGCGGCGGCAAGGCCGCTCTCTACAACGCGTTCGCGGCCAGCGGCAAGGCGCTGGCCAGCGGAAAGCGTCTGGAACTGCTTGATCTGCTCGCCCAGGGCGAGCGCACCGTCGACGCGCTGGCGAAGGCCTCCGGGCTCAACCTGACGACCGCGTCGGCCCATCTGCAGACCCTCAAGCAGGCCGGTTTCGTCGCCACCCGCCGCGAGGGCGTACGGATCCACTACCGGCTCGCGGGCGACGACGTCGGCCGGCTCTTCGCCCTGCTGCGCAAGGTCGCCGACCGCCACCAGTCGGCCGTACCCGCCGCCCGGGACGCCTACCTCGGCGAGGACGGCGCCGTCGAGGTCACCCACGAGGAGCTGCTCGACCGGGTCGCGGCCGACGGCGTCGTGGTGCTCGACGTCCGGCCGGTGGAGGAGTACCGCGCGGGGCACATCCCCGGCGCGCTCTGCATCCCCGTCGCCGAGCTGGCCGACCGCATCGGCGAGCTGCCCGAGGAGGCCGAGGTCGTCGTCTACTGCCGCGGCGAGTACTGCGCGCTCGCCCACGACGCCGTACGGCTCCTCACCGATCACGGCCGCCGGGCGATCCGGCTCGCCGACGGCATGCTCGAATGGCGCCTCGCCGACCGCCCCGTACGCACCGGAGACGCGGCGTGACCGTCCCCGCGCCGGGCCTCACCGTCGACGGCACCGGCCTGCTCTGCGTCACGCTCCTCCTGCGCCTGCGCAAGGAGATCGACGGCATCGAGCCGGGCACCGTCGTCCACGTCGTCGCCACCGACCCGGCCGCGCCCCTCGACCTGCCCGCCTGGTGCCACATGACCGGCCACGAGTACCTCGGCCGCGTCCCCGGCGCCGGCTCCCCGGCCTTCGCCCTGCGCCTCACCGCAGACGTCCTCCCCACCAGGTCCGACGCCCCGTGGCACAGGGACGGAGCCTGACGCGCCGCCGGATCGCCCGCTACGCGGAGCCGCCCGGGGGCAGCAGGCGCTCGACGAACCAGACGAGGCCGATGACGCCCACGGCGGCGGCCGCGCCGATGTGGGCGAGCGCCGACCAGGAGCGGCGGCGCGCGAGCAGGATCAGCGGGAACGCCGCCAGGACGATGGCGAGCTGACCGAGTTCGATGCCGATGTTGAAGCTCAGGAGCGAGACGAGCAGCCGGCCGCTGAACTCGTCGGTGAAGTCCAGGGCCCCGGCGAAACCGAGACCGTGCAGCAGGCCGAATCCGAAGACGACGAGGACCCGCTGCCGCGACTCGCCCCGCGTGATGTTCTCCACGGCGACGTACACGATCGACAGGGCGATGAGGGGTTCGACGATCTCGGTGGGGACGTCGACCCAGCCGAGCACGGCCAGCGCGAGCGTCACGCTGTGCGCGAGCGTGAAGCTGGTCGCGAGGCGGACGACGCTGCGCCAACCTTGCGCGCCGAGCAGCAGGAGCACCAGGAACAGGACGTGGTCGGCGCCGCCCAGGATGTGTCCAGGCCCAGTGACACGAACCGGCCGGTCGACGCCCACGAGAGGTCCGGACCATCGGAGGGCGGGGCGCCGCGGCCCGCGGCGTGGACGACCAGGCGGCCTGGCTGGACGGCTCCACCCTCGCGTACGCCCAGCAGCACGACGACGGCACGAAGGACCTCTGGTCCGTCCCCGCCGACGGCTCCGGAAAGCCCCGGCTGCTGCTGCGGAACGCCCACTCCCCCGCGGCGCTCGGCTGACCCGGCGGGCCGGCGAACCGTACTGGCCGAAAACCGTTTGCCGGGTCTTTGCCCGGCAGGCGGTTCGTCCCTTCCTGAACCCTTGCGTCCGGGGATCGAAAGCCTCTATAAGGATCCATGTAGGCATCGGTTGGGATGGCCGGAACGGCATCCATGCCACCGACCAGGGGGACCCTCCACTTCCCGCCGGCAGCACCGTGCGCGCACGCGTACCGACGGAGAACGTGAGGCCATGACCGACAACGACGCCTTTCGCGATGCCATGACCCGTCTGGCCGTCGATCCCGCGTTCGCGGAGCAACTCGACGGCAGCCCCGACGAGGTGGCACGAAGACTCGGTCTGACGCCCGAGCAGATCGCCGGGCTGCGGCGGCTCCGCGTGGAGTCGGGCACGGCCGAGGGGCCGACCGCCCTCGACGCGCGGCTGTCCAAGTCGTCGCTGTTCTTCGGCAACGCGGCCCACGCCCTCGCCGCCCACGACGTGCCCGTCGAGACGGGCCCGCACGACGCGGCGGACGCCCTGGGCGACTCCCGCGACCTGGCCGGACAGCTCGACGCGACGGCGTCCGACCTCACGGGCCTGATCGGCGACGCCCTCACCGGCGTACCCGCCGGCGACGACGGCTCCCTCCTCGGCGACCTCGGAGGGTTCGGCGACGCGGGCGAGCCGGGGGACATGGGCGGCCTGGGCGATGCAGGCGGCTTCGGCGGCTTCGGGGGCGCCGGGGACCTCGGGGACGCTGGAGGCTTCGGGGACTTCGGCTCCTTCGGTGACGGCGATACGGGCTTCGGCGAGGCCGGACTCGGCGGCCACGAAGGCGGCTTCGGCGACGGGCTCGGCGGAGGGTTCGGCGACGGCTTCGGGGGCGGCCACGAAGGCGGGCTCGGCGACGGCTTCGGCAGTGGTGCCGGGGACGGGTTCGAGGGCGGCCTCGGCGGTGGACTCGGAGACGGGCTCGGCGACGGCTTCGGCGGAGGGTTCGGCGACGGGTTCGAGGGGGGCCACGGCGGCGGGTTCGGCGGAGAGTTCGGCGGCCACGGCGATGGATTCCACGGGGGCGGTGCCGAGGGCTTCGGGCACGGCGGCATCTACGCGGAGGGCGACGACGGCGGCTCCGGGGGCGGCGAAGGCGGTGGAGGCGACTCCGGCGGCGGGGGCGGCGAAGGCAGCAGCAGCGAGAACGGCCGCCGACCCGGCGGTGGCGGCACCGGCGGCGGAGATGGCGGAGGCGACGGAGGCGGAGGTGGCGACGGCAGCAGCAGTGAGAACGGCCGCCGACCCGGCGGTGGCGGATCCGGCGGCGGAGATGGCGGAGGCGACGGAGGCGGAGGTGGCGACGGCAGCAGCAGTGAGAACGGCCGTCGGCCCGGCGGTGGCGGATCCGGCGGCGGAGATGGCGGAGGCGGCGGCGGAGGCGACGGAGGCGGGGGCGAAGGCGGCGGCAGCGGAGGCGAGGGCAGCAGCGAGAACGGGCGCCGACCCGGCGGTGGCGGCACCGGCGGAGGAGGCGAAGGCGGCGGAGACGGAGGCTCCGGAGGCAGCAGCGAGAACGGCCGTCGGCCCAGCGGTGGCGGTGGGCGCAACGAGACCCCCGCTCCCGACTCCGACGGCGCCCGCGGCGGGCTGTTCCGTCCCGGGCTCGACCGGATCGGCGACAGTCACCTGCACGCCGCAGGGCCCGGTCACGACGCGCTCGGCGGCCCGGCCGGCGGTTCCTTCGCCACGGGTTCCTGAGGCGCCGGGCCCACGACCATGCTCTGCCATGCCTGTCGCGTGCACGTGCGTCGCGACTTCCCGTACTGCCTGCGCTGCGGCACCCTGCGCCGCGGCGCGGCACCGACGTCGTTCGCCGCGCCCCGGCTGCGCGGTCTCGACGACCCCGACCTGCTCGTCCCGCTGACGGACGAGGTCACGACGCTGGGCCGCGGCGCGGACAGCGACGTCGTCCTGGCGGACGGCAGTGTGTCGCGCCGTCATGCCCGTATCGTCCGTGACGCGTCGGGCTTCCGGGTCGAGGACCTGGACTCGTTCAACGGCACGGCCGTCGCGGGGGCGACCCTGCACGGCGGTTCGGCGCGTCTGGACGACGGCGCCGAACTGTCCGTCGGCGACGTCCGGATGGTGTTCGAGCAGCCGCGTGACGCGCGGATCGGCTCGCGGACCGTCATGGTCGGCACCCAGCTCACCGAGCTGCCGGCCGGTGCCGTGACCGAGCCGGACGCGCCGGAGGCGCACGGCCCGCTCACCGCGCGGCCGCGCCGCCGCGGCGGGTGGGCGCTGAAGCAGGTGCCGACGAGCGGCCGCGCGGAACCGTACTGGGTGCTGAGCAACACGCGGACCGGCGGGTACCTCCGGCTCGACGAGCGCGAGGTGTTCCTGTGGAACACCCTGGACGGCGACGCCACCGTGCGGGACCTGCTCTTCGCGTACGCGGACCGTTTCGGCGAGCTGGCGCTGCCGCGGATCGAGGCCGCCCTCGCGGCGTTCGCGGGCGCCGGGCTGCTGCGCGGTCTGCCGGGGCAGCGGGAGGAGAAGGCGGTGTCCGGGCCGCGCCGGGTGTGGCGGGCGGTGTACCGGGCGCTCCTGAAGCTGGAGGTGTCCGTCCCGGGCCTCGACGGGGTCGTGTCCCGGTTGTACGCGGGCGGTGGCTGGCGGTTCTTCACCCGTACCGGAGTGGCGCTGGTCTGGCTGTCGCTGCTCGGCGGTCTGGTGGTGTTCTTCGCGGTGGCGCAGGGCCGGCAGCATCTCCTCGACTTCGGCGGGTCCGGCGTCCGGGGCCCGGTCGCGCTGGCCGTCGGCTACGTCTCGGCGCTCGTGGTGCACGAACTCGCTCACGCCCTCGCGGTGAAGTCGTACGGACGCAAGGTCCGGCGCGGCGGCTTCATGCTGATGATGGGGATGCCGTTCGCGTTCGTGGACACGAGCGACATGTGGTTCGGCACCCGCTGGTCGCGGGTCGTGGTGGCGCTGTCCGGGCCGGTGTCGACGGCCGCCCTGGCGGGCTGGTGCGCCGTGGGTGCGGCCTTCCTGCCGGTGGGGCCGGTCTCGGCCGTGCTGTTCCACCTGGCCTTCGGCCTGTATCTGAACACGCTGTACAACTTCAATCCGCTGATGCCGCTGGACGGTTACCAGGCGCTCACCGACGCGCTGCGGGTGCCGCGGCTGCGGGAGGAGGCGAGCGCGTACTTCCGCAAGGGGCTGTGGCGGGACCTGCGGGCGGGCCGCCGCCCGGGGCCGCGGCAGACCGGCATGGCCGCGTACGGCCTGGCGGTGGTCGTCGGGACGTACGGCTTCCTGGTCCTGGCGCTGCTGGCCTGGCGGTCCCGGCTCGGGGAGTGGCTGGACGGCCGGGTGCCGTCGCCGTGGGACACGGTGATCGTGGCGGTGGTCGTGGCCCTGGTGGCGTTCCCTGTGTGGGCGGCGCCGGTGCGGTGGCTGGTACGGGTGGTGAAGCGGCGTCGCGCGGCGGCGGGTGACGGCCGGGCGCGCCCGGCGGACGGGGCGGCCGTGGACGGCGCGCCCCTGGAGGGGACGGCATGAGCGACGCACGCGGGGCTGACGCCGGCTGGACGGTTCCCGGCTACGAGGCCGTGCGGACGCTCGGCCGGGGCGCCGGCGGGCGGGTCGTCCTGGCGCGGCACGAGGCGACGGGCGTGCCCGTGGCCGTCAAGTACCTGAGCGAACGGCTGCACGGCGACCGGGACTTCCTGGCCCGGTTCCGCGCCGAGGCGCGGCTGCTCGGCGAGCTGCGGCACCCGTGCGTGGTGCGGCTCTACGAGTACGTGGAGGCCCGGCGGGGTGCGGCGATCGTCATGGAGGCGGTCGACGGGGTGGCCCTGCGCGCGCTGCTGCGCGAGCACGGGTCCACGGGCCCCGAGGCGGCGCTCGTGCTGCTCAAGGGCTCGCTGCTCGGGCTCGGCGCGGCCCACGCGGCCGGGGTGGTGCACCGCGACTACAAGCCGGAGAACGTGCTGGTGCGCGCGGACGGTTCGAGCGCCCTCGCCGACTTCGGCATCGCCGTGCGCGCGGGCCGCGAGACGGAGGCCGCGGGCACTCCGGCGTACATGGCTCCCGAGCAGTGGGACGGCGAGCCGGCGACCCCGGCGGGCGACGTGTACGCGGCGACGGCCGTGTTCTACGAGTGCCTCACCGGCCGGCAGCCGTTCGTCGCCGACGACCTCATCGCGCTGCGGCTCCAGCACCTCCGGGCCCCGGTCGAAGTGGCCGACGTGCCCGAGCCGGTGCGCGATCTGGTGCGTACGGGTCTGGCGAAGGACCCGGCGGACCGGCCCGGCATCGACGCGTTGCTCGCCGGACTCGAACGCGCCGCCACGGACGGCTACGGCGCGGACTGGGAGGAGCGCGGACGCCGCGGGCTCGGCCGGCTCGCTGCCCTGCTCGCCCTGCTGTTCCCGTTCGGTACGACGGCGGCGGTGTACGAGGCGACACCGGCGTTGACGGTCCTGGGCCGTCTGAAGGGCCTCCTCGGGAGGACGCTGGTCGGAGCGGCCGTCCTTGCCGTGGTCGCGGCCGGCGCGGCGACGGTGGCGACGGCCGGAACGGCCGACGACACGACGACGACCGCGGCGAACTCCGTTCCGTCAGGGACTTCCGCGTCCGGTGTCCCGGCCCCGTCCTCGTCGTCCCTTCCGCCCTCGGACTCCCCTGCGCCGAGCGGTTCGCCGTCCGGCAGTGCCTCGGCCGAACCGACCCCGAGCGACTCGGCGACGGCGCCGGCCACGGACGGCACGCCCACCACGGCCGCACCCGGTCCGGGCCCCACGGCCACCACCCCGGCTCCCAGCGGCACCGCCCCGACCACGCCGGCCCCGACCACCACGACGCCGGAGGCGCCGACGGCGGGCACCGTCACGATCGTCATCGGCTCCCTGCGCCGCGGTCCGGGCAGCACGCTGATCGCCGACGTGACCGTCGACACCACCGGCACCGGCCCGCTGACGCTCACCGCGGACTTCTACGTCGATTCGCCCGCGGAGTCGTACGGCTCGCAGTCCCGTCAGCTGTCGGGCAGCACGCAGTACTCCGTGACCTTCCAGGGCGACTTCGCGAACCACCCGTGCCGGGGCACCTGGACCATCGCCGTCAGCAGCAGCCCGCAGTCCACGGGCGGAACGCGGACGGCCTCCGCCGACGCACCGCCGTGCTGAGCGACCACCGAGGAGAACGAGGCACGATGAGCACACCGCCGACGCCGCCGACGTCCTCGGCACCCGCCACGGTCGCCGGGCGCGCCCTGTCGGACTGGTCGCGGGAGGGCCGGTTCGGGACCTGGTACGCGTTGGGGCCCGCCGACGCCGGCGAACCGCCGCTCGGCGTCCTGCGGATCCACCGCGCCCTGCTCACGCCGAGCGGTGCGCAAGAGCGCCTCACGGCCGCGGTCCGTTCCGTGGCGAAGCTGCGGCTGCCGGGCGTGCCGGCCACCGTCGACCTGGTGCGGGAGGCCGGGGACGTGTGGCTGATCGTGGCGCGCCCACCGGTCCGTACGGTCGCCGACCTGCTCGCCACGGGCGCGCCCGGCCTCGACGAGGGCAGCGCGGCGAGCGTGCTCAACGAGACCGCGCAGACGCTGATCGCCCTCCACGCGGCCGGCCTCGCCCACGGTTCGCTCGCCCCCGACCGCGTGCTCCTCGCGCCGGACGGCACGGCGCTGCTCACCGAGGCGGCGCTGGCCACCGCGTCGGCCGAGTCCGACGCCTCCCCGCAGGACGCCGACGTCACGGCGTGGGCGGCGCTCGCCCGTACCCTCGGCACGGCCTGGGCGGCGCCGGGCACACCTGCGGCCGAGCTGTTCGCCCGCTGCTCCGTCACGGCCGAGTCCGACGGCCTCGCCGCCGCCCGTACGACACTCGCCTCGGGGCGTACGGCGCTGCCCCGTGACTTCCTGCGCAGGACGGCCCTGCGGACGGCGGCGGCCGCCGCGCTGGCGGAACTGGCCCCCTCGGAGACGACGCGATCGGTGGAGGACACCGCGGCGGAAGCCCCTGCCCACGTCGCTTCAGACGCGCAGGACACCGTCCTCGGCAAGCGCCATCGGACCGCCCCCGCCACCCCGCTCACGCCCACACTCGACGGCGGCGAGGAAGCCGACGAGATCGTGCTCCGCTTCGGCCCCGGTGTCCCGCGCTCCGAGGAGGAGGCCCTGCGCGCCCTGTGGGAGGCCCCCGCGCCCGCGCCCACCCCCGTACGCCGACGGCGCCGCCGGGCCGGCCGGCTCGCCGCCGCCGGGGCGCTCGCGGCGGTGGCGGTCGTGCTGTGGCTGCTGCTGCGGCCGACGACGGGCCCGGCGGTGACGGCGGTCCGGGTCACCGCCCCGCCGCAGCGGTTGACGTGCGGCGGGACCGCCGACGTGACCGGTGTGGTGACGACGGACGGCCACGCCGGCCCGTTCAAGTACCGCTGGCTGCGCAGCGACGGGCAGCGGTCCGAGGTGCTGACCCGTACCGCCCGGGGCGGCGAGCACGAGGTGCCCGTGCACCTGCGCTGGACCGTCCGCGGCCCGGGCCGTTTCCAGGGCACCGCCCACCTCCAGGTGCTGCGCCCGGGCACGCCCCCGCTCGAAGCGGAGGCGGCCTTCACGTACGCGTGCGCGGGGTGAAGGGCACGGCGGTGGCATGCCCGTCGCACCGCCGTGTGGGTGAACGTCGTCCGCCGAACGGAGGGGCGACCGCATAGGTCCCGGCTGCGGTTCTACGGCGCCGACGTCCGTATGATCATGTGTCGAATCCGGGGTGCTGACGGCGACGTGCGTCTCGGCCTTCGTCGACGCGTCCTGGGAGTACACGACGTTCGTCGTGCCGCTCGTCGTGCCCGCGCCGTCGGCCTCGGTCTCGCGAACGGCCCCTCCTCCGTCGCCACCGCGTGCGTCACGAAGGAGCAGGTCGGAGCCGCCTCCGGCATCTCGAACATGGGCCGTTACGTCGGCTCGGCGGTCCTCACCGCCGTCACCGCGGCCCTCTTAGGCTCGGTCTGCACTCGCCACCACGCGAGTGGCACCGCGACGGCGGACGCCCTCGCCGCCGGGTTCTCGCGCGCGGCCATCGGCCTCGCCCCCTTCTGCGCGTTCGGCGTCGTCCTGGCCCTCCTGGCCGGCCGCTTCCGCCCTTCGGGGCCGCCGACGGCCGCACACCACGCCGCGGCGGCGGCCGCGAGCTCGCACACGGTTCCGACCAGCCCCGTGAACGGAGCATCGGACCGGCCGCCCGGCACGGCTCGTTGAATCCGCGCGGTACGGGGGAGCTGTCCGGGGTGCGGCTCTGGGGTGAGGACGGGTGCTCGCGGACGCGTCAGGTCAGAAGGGAGCGCCAGCGGTCGGCCGACTGCTGCATGTCCTCGACGACCCGCTCCAGGAACGTCCCGGCCCTGGCCAGCCGTTGCGCCACGGAAGAGTCGGGTCCGAGCGTCTCGGCCGCCGCCCTCGCGGACCGTGCCGATGCGAGGGTCTGCCGGGCGCTGACCGCGATCGAGTGGTACCAGGCCTCGTCGTCGACGACGTAGACGTCGCGCCGGCGCTGCGGATCGCGCTCGCGCCGGACGTATCCGTGCTGGACGAGGGAGTTCACGGCCACGGAGACGGAGGCCGGGCTGACCTTCAGCCTGCGGGTCAGCTCGGCCGCCGTACGTCTGCCGTCCTCGGACAGCAGCAGGTCGACGTGCACGCGCGCCGTCATCCTCGGCATCCCCGACCCGACGGCCAGCTCGACGATCTCCGACTCCACCGCGCCGACCGGCCGTTCGACCGCCCGTGGGGGTGCCGGCGTGCCGCGCCGCGCCCGCTGGACCGTCGCATGATGGGCCTCCTGAGGCCGGTAGCCGCCGGGGCCGCCGTTGCGCCCGACCTCCCGGCTGATCGTCGAGGTCGACCGGTCGACCCGCCTCGCGATCTCGGCGTAGGAGAGACCGGCGGCGAGTCCGACCGCGATGCGTTCGCGGTCCTGCTGGGTCAGTCGTCCTCCTGGCATGTCGCGAGTATTGCCTTCGCCGCCATTCATTGCAACGTGCCGTTGCATTCGGCTTCAGCGTCATTGCATCAATTCCTCCTGGCCCACCTGCAAGAACGCACTCATTCGATTGACGTCACTGTGAATGCAACGTAGCTTTCAAGCAGCTTCAAACACGTCATATCGCGAGAAGAGGACGGACCATGAGCGACTCCCTCCACACCGTCACGGCACTGCCGACGGAGCGTCGGACCGGCTGCCCCTTCGACCCGCCGGCCGAGCTGATCGACGCCCGCCGGCACGGCCCCCTCAGCGGCTTCACGCACCCGGGTGGAAAACCAGGCTGGTTGATCACCGGGTACGACATGGTGCGATCGGTCCTGGCCGACCCGAGGTTCAGCTCGCGCAAGGACCTCATGAACGTCGTCGACTTCCAGCTCCCTCCGGCGCCGCCCGGCGAGTTCCTCCTCATGGACGAGCCGGAGCACAGCCGCTACCGGAAGCCCCTGGTCGGCAAGTTCACCGTGCGGCGGATGCGGATGCTCACCGAGCGGATCGAGCAGATCACCGCCGACTGCCTGGACGTCATGGAGGAGACCGGGCCGCCCACGGACCTGGTGACCGCCTTCGCCAAGCCCATCCCCACCATCGTGATCTGCGAGATCCTGGGCGTGCCCTACGCGGACCGGGCGTCCTTCCAGGAGCAGATCGACACGTTCATGGGCGGGGAGGTCGGCGACGAGGAGCTGATCGCGGCGTACACGGCGACGCAGGAGTACCTCGCGCAGCTGGTGGCCGCCAAGCGCGCCCACCCCACCGACGACGTCCTCAGCGAACTGACCGACAGCGACCTGACCGACGAGGAGCTGCGGGGAATCAGCCTCATCCTCCTGGCGGCCGGATTCGACACCACCGCGAACATGCTGTCCCTCGGCACCTTCGCCCTTCTGCAGAACCCGGACCAACTGGCCGCACTGCGCGCCGATCCCTCGCTCACCGACGGGGCCGTGGAGGAACTGCTGCGGTATCTGAGCGTCGCGAAGACCTTCCACAGGACGGCCCTCGAGGACGTCGAGCTGGACGGCCACACCATCAAGGCCGGCACGACGGTCGTCCTCTCGTACAGCACCGCCAACCGCGACCCCGACCGCTTCGCGGACCCGCACACGCTGGACCTCGGCAGGCAGGCCGCCGGCCACCTGGCCTTCAGCCACGGCATCCACCAGTGCCTCGGCCAGCAGCTGGCCCGCGTCGAGATGCGGGTCGCGTTCCGCGCGTTGGTCGACCGCTTCCCCACGCTGCGCCTGGCCGTACCGGCGGCGGAGGTCCGCCTGCGCCCGGAGACCGCGGACATCTTCGGCGTGAAGAGCCTCCCGGTCACCTGGGACTCGAAGTGAGCGCGCCGCGCCTGAGCGCGAACCGCGAGCGCTGCATCGGCGCCGGGATGTGCGCGATGACCGCCCCCGACGTCTTCGACCAGGACCCGGACGACGGCCTCGTACTCCTCCTGCACACCGAACCGCCCGCCGCCCACCGCGCGGCCGCACGGATGGCCGTCGGCGTCTGCCCCTCCGGGGCGATCACCTTCCACGAGCCGGAGTCCGGCGGTTCCTAGCCTCCGGCGGCAACCACATCCGGGGCCGCGGGCCGCGGGCCGTGGGCCGTGGGCCGTCCACAGGCCGATGTCCCGCACCCGGAGGTCTTCCAGGGTCTCCCGGCGCACCAGGACCCGGGCGCGAGCTCGCAGAGAGGGTGAGCCACCGCCTGCAAGGCCTGGCCGCCTGCGCGCCGCACGGTTCGGGGCGTGGCCTAGAGTGCGCTTGTGCCGTCGTACAGCATTGGGCAGGCCGCGCAGCTGCTCGGAGTGAGTTCGGAGACCGTTCGCCGGTGGGCGGACGGTGGCAAGCTCGCCATGGAGCGGGACGGGACCGGCAAGCGGGTGATCGAGGGGACGGCTCTGGCCCGCTTCGCGCAGGAGCGGGGCGCCGGGCTCCATGCCGTTCCGGAGGACGACGTGCCCACCTCCGTCCGGAACTCCTTCGTGGGGATCGTCACGGGGGTACGGGTGGACGACGTCGCCGCGCAGGTGGAGGTCCAGTCGGGCCCGCACCGGCTGGTCTCGCTGGTGACGCGGGAGGCCGTGGAGGAGTTGGGCCTCGACGTCGGGGTCACGGTGACCGCCCGGGTGAAGTCCACGAGCGTGCACATCGACCTGCCCTGACCGCGTCCGGCGCGCGGACCGTCAGTGGCAGAGCAGTGCCGCGCGCAGGTCCACCTTGTGGTCGAGCCGTGACAGGTCCCGGCCGGTGAGGGCCTCGATGCGTTCGATGCGGTAGTGGACCGTGTTGACGTGGACGTGGAGGGCCTCTGCCGTCCTCGCCCACGAGCAGTCGTGCGCCAGGAAGACCTCCAAGGTCTCCAGGAGCATCGTGCCCGACCCTCGGCCGGCGCCGAGGAGCGGTCCCAGGACCGTCTCCCGGTAGACGTTCCGCACGTCGACGGGGATGCCGGCCATCAGCTTGCCCAGCCCGTCGAGGTCCCCGAGTCCGGCGACGCGCGACGGCGCCCCCGCACGTACGGCCTCCAGGGCGTAACGGGCCTGGGTCAGCGCGGTGTTCAGCCCCTCGGGGCCGGCGGCAGGCCCGCTCACACCCGCGTGCAGGGTGTCGTCCGGGCTGCAGGCGTGGATCAGCGGCCATACGTCATCCAGCCGAGCCCGCACTCCCGAGGCCGCGTCCCCGGCGTGTGCGACCACCGCCATCGCCTCACCACCGAGGCCGCCGGCGACTGCGAACGCCACGGAGGGGACGTGACGCAGCGCCTCCGTGAGTGCGGCGAGGGCTCCGGACTCCCCGGATGCCTCCGAGGCCGCGACGACCACGGTGTACGCGTCCCTGCCGCCGAGGCCACAGGACGCCAGTGCGCTCCGGACGCGGTGGGCGTCGAAGCGCAGGGCAGCCACGGCGTCCACGAGTTCCGCGAGAGCCGCGCCGGTCGCCGCCCGCTTCCGGTCCTCCCGGCGCCGGCGACGGCCGAGGAGCTCGGCTATCTCCTGGAGGACCCGCGGGGGCACCCGGCCCGCCTCGGGCAGGTGCAGGTGCCAGGTGTCGTAGGCGGTACCGCCGTCGGCTTCGACCCGTATCGTCGTACCGTGCCCGCCGCGTACGAGTTCCGCGGCCCGCCCGGCGGGCAGTTCCGCCCGTGCGGCACTCGTCCTGGCGACCGTACGGCCGCTGCTCGTCAGCAAGTGGCAGGCCGGTGTGCCGAGATGAGCGAACGCCCGGGCCAGCAGCTCACCCGCCGTCTCGCCGTTCTCCAGGGCACGATCGAGGTCCAGGCGGACGTTCTCCGGCAACGCGAAGTGGTCCGTGGGCCGTCGGCTGAGCTCGCTCCACTGCCGGAGGTAGACCGCTTCGGTGATCGCCCGGAAGGTCGTGTGCGCCGGTACCGCGATCAGGGCGACGCGATGCGCGCGGCACGCCTCGGCCAGCTCCCGCGGCACCTCCCCGTGGGTCTCCTCCCCCGCGAGGAGCGCCACCGCTCCCGCCTCGCGCAGAGCGGAGACGAAGCGCTCGGTCTTGCCCGGATCGCCGTCCCGGCTCCACCACACGAGTCCGCTGAGGACGATCTCCCCCGGCTGCAGAAACCGCGCCGGATCCCCCAGATCCGTCGCCGTCACGCCGCCGATCTCCTGGCCGAGCAGCGCCTCGTCACCCCACACGAGGGAGAGGCCCAGACGGTCGAGACGGAGGAGATGGCCGACGTGCATGAGAGGCTCCTAGCGCGGTCGCGGGACGGGCCCGCCCTCACATTCACGAGGCGAATGCGAGAGAAGCCATCGTAGATGCCCGGTCGAAAGCGCAAAACAGCTCTTGGTTGATCCTCCAGGACATGATCCTGCGCGGTGGAGGTTTTCCAGCTTCCCGTCCAGTCGTTCCGCCGCTCTCCCCCGGCTTCACTGGCCTGAAGACATCGGTCGGAAGGCATGGACGGGTATGGATCTCCACACGATCGCGGATGTGAGGGACGCGCGCCGGCGCGAGCCGTGGCGGCCGGGCGACGCATGGCTCGGCGGCGGCACGTACCTCTTCTCCGAGCCTCAGCCGCATCTGCGCCGGCTGGTCGATCTGAGCCGGATGGGCTGGGAACCGCTCGTCCGGCACGAGGGCGGTTCGCTGGAGATCGCGGCGACGTGCACCATCGCCCAGCTGTCCCGCTACGGGCGACGGTTCCTCGAAGCGCCCGCGGCGCCGCTCTTCGAGCAGTGCTGCCGGGCCTTCCTCGCCTCGTTCAAGATCTGGAACATGGCGACCGTCGGCGGGAACCTGTGCAACGGCCTGCCCGCCGGCCCGATGATCTCGCTCACCGCCGCGCTCGACGGCACGTGTCTGCTCCAGGCGCAGGACGGGTCGCTGCGCGAGGTGAAGGTCGTCGACTTCGTCACCGGCGCCGGGCGCAAGGACCTCGCGGAGGGCGAGCTGCTGCGCTCGGTGACGCTGCCCGCCCGGGCACTGGAGTGCCGTACGGCGTTCCGGCAGGCCTCGTTGTACGGGCTCGGCCGCTCCGGCGCGCTGGTCATCGGGACGCTCGACCCGGCGGACGGCTCGCTTGCGGTGACGGTCAGCGCGGCCACCGTGCGACCGTTCCGGTTCTGGTTCCCGCTGCCGCCGGACCGCGAGCGACTGCGCCGGGCGATCGACGGGGCGGTCCGCCCCGACGAATGGTTCGACGACATCCACGGACTGCCGGAGTGGCGGCGGCACATGGGCCTGCGCCTCGCCGAGGAAGTCCGCCGTGAACTGACCGTCCCCGACGGCACCCGGGAAGGCGCCCGATGAGTTTCGGCATCCAGGTCAACGGCCGTCCGTTCGACACCGAGCCGCGCGCCGGCCAGTGCCTGCGCACCTACCTGCGGGAGCGTGGCTGGTTCGGGGTGAAGAAGGGCTGCGACGCCGGGGACTGCGGGGCGTGCACGGTGCACGTCGACGGGGAGCCCGTGCACAGCTGCCTGTACCCGGCCGTACGGGCCGAGGGCCGCTCCGTCACCACGGTGGAGGGGCTGGCCTCCCGGGACGGCGAACTGCACCCCGTACAGCAGAGGTTCCTCGACGCCCAGGGGTACCAGTGCGGCTTCTGCACGGCCGGTTTCCTCATGACGACGGCCGCGCTGGAGGCCGAGCGGGGCTCGGCGCAGGACGACGGGAAACTCGACGACCTCCCGCGTGCGTTCAAGGGCAACATCTGCCGCTGCACGGGCTACCGGGCGGTCGAGGACGCGGTGCGGGGAGTGAAGCACACCGAACGGCCCTGTGCGGGGAAGACGGTGGGGCGGAACGTCGGCGCGCCGGCCGGCCCGCAGGTCGTCACCGGCACCGCCCGGTACACCTTCGACGTCGAGGTGCCCGGTCTGCTGCACATGAAGCTGCTGCGCTCGCCGCACCCGCACGCCCGGATCGTCGCGATCGACACCGCCGCCGCCCTGCGCGTGCCGGGCGTGGTCGCCGTACTCACCCACGAGGACGCCCCCGACACCCTGTACTCCAGCGCCCGCCACGAGCATCCGACCGAGGACCCCGACGACACCCGGGTCCTGGACGACGTCGTCCGGTACGTGGGCCAGCGGGTCGCGGCCGTGGTCGCCGACAGCGAGCAGGCCGCCGAGGAGGGCTGCCGCCGCATCGAGGTCACGTACGAGGAACTCCCGTACGTCACCGACCCGGAGGAGGCGATGCGCCCCGGCGCGCCCGTCATCCACGCCGGGAAGGGCCCCGAGGTGCGCATCGCCCGGGTGGAGAACAACGTGGCGGGCGAGGTCCACGGCGAGATCGGCGACGTCGAACAGGGCTTCGCCGAGGCGGACGTCGTGTACGAGGAGACCTTCCGCACCCAGCGCGTGCAGCACGCGAGCCTGGAGACCCACGGCTGCGTCGCGTACTTCGAGCCAAAGGACGACTCGGGGGCCGGTACGGGGGAACGGCTGACCGTCCGCTCCTCCACCCAGACGCCGTTCCTGACCCGTCGGGCGCTGTGCGCGCTGTACGGCCTGCCGGAGGACGAGGTCCGGGTGGTCGCCGGCCGGGTCGGCGGAGGGTTCGGCGGAAAGCAGGAGATGCTCACCGAGGACATCGCCACCCTCGCCGCGCTGAAGCTGCGCCGCCCGGTGAAGCTGGAGTACACGCGTGCGGAGCAGTTCTACGGGGCGACCACCCGGCACCCGTTCACCATCGGCATCAAGGCCGGGGCACGCAAGGACGGGACGCTGACCGCCGTACGGATGCGGGTGGTGTCCGACACCGGCGCGTATGGCAATCACGGACCGGCGGTGATGTTCCACAGCGTCGGCGAGTCCTTCGCCGTCGAATCCGTGATGGACGAACTCGCCCGCCGGCTCGGCATGGACCCCCTCGTCTTCCGCGAGAAGAACATCATCGGCCCGGGCGAGTCCATGCACAGCCCGATCGGCGAGGAGGAGGACCTCCACATCGCCTCGTACGGACTCGACCAGTGCCTCTCCGTCGTCCGCAAGGCCATCGCCGAGGACCGCAGCGCCGAGGACGCGCCCGAGGGCTGGCTGGTCGGGCAGGGCACCGGCATGGCGATGATCGCGACCGGACCACCCGGCGGCCACTACGCCGACGCCCGCGTCTCCCTGCTGGAGGACGGCACGTACGACATCGCCGTCGGCACCGCCGAGTTCGGCAACGGCACCACCACCGTCCACAAGCAGATCACCGCCGGGGCTCTGAACACCACAGAGGACCGCCTCACCGTCCGCCAGTCCGACACCGACGTCGTCCGTCACGACACCGGCGCCTTCGGCTCCGCCGGCACGGTCGTCGCCGGCAAGGCCGTCCTCCTCGCCGCCGCCTCCCTCGCCGAGCGCCTGCGCACCCTCGCCGCCCGCCACACCGGTGTCGCCCGACACCTGTGCGTGCTCGGCGCCGAGGCCGTCGACTGCGCCGGCCGCACGGTGACGCTGAAGGAGCTGCACGAGGCGGGACACGCCCTCGGCGCGCCGGAGGAACTGGCAGCCGACGGCCACTGGGGCGGCTCGCCGCGCTCGGTGGCCTTCAACGCCCAGTGGTTCCGTATCGCCGTCGACCCCGCGACCGGCGAGATCCGCATCCTCCGCAGCGTCCACGCCGCGGACGCCGGCAAGGTCGTGAACCCCATGCAGTGCCGTGGCCAGGTCGAGGGCGGCGTCGCACAGGCCCTCGGCGCGACCCTCTTCGAGAACGTCCGCATCGACGAACGCGGCGAGGTCACCACCGCCGCCTTCCGCCGCTACCGGCTCCCCCAGTACGCCGATGTCCCGCGCACCGAGGTCCACTTCACCGAGACGTCCGACGCGATCGGCCCGCTCGGCGCCAAGTCGATGAGCGAGAGCCCCTTCAACCCGGTCGCCCCCGCGTTCGCCAACGCGCTGCGCGACGCCACGGGCATCCGCTTCACCGAGCTGCCGGTGACCCGCGACCGGGTCTGGCTCACCCTCGACCGGAAGGCGCGGGACATCGGTCGACAGACCGGGAGAGTATGAGCCATCGACTCGTATCAAGCTCACAAATACCGGGTGACAGGACGCATTCGACTGGCAGACGCGATTCCCCGCTCCGGCGGTCGGGTATCACTGCGCGCAGCCGCCGCACCGCCGCCCGAGGGGACTGACGATGAGCCGACCGAGCACCGCACCGCACACGACGCCCGGGACCGCGCCCGCACCCGGATCCTTCACCCTGTGGGGGGATGTGGCCGATCCGGCCGCTCTCACCGTCGCCGATCTCCGCGAAGGATGGGAGCAGCACCGGGCCGAGGTGGTCTTCGACTGCGCGACGGCGGGACCGCGACGCCACACCTTCGTCGGACCGCTGCTGCGTGACGTCATGGCCGTGGCACGACCTGGCTTCGACCCCGCCCGCCGTAAGGAACGCTCCCGCTTCCTGCTGTCCGTGAGCGGCGGGGACGGGCACCACGCGGTCCTGTCGTGGGCGGAGATCGACGCCGACTTCGGCAACGCCCCCGTCCTGCTCGCGACCCGCATGGACGACGAGGACCTCGACGCGGCCGGCACCCAGCTCGTCGTCCCGTCCGACCGCTGCGGCGCCCGCTACGTCAGCGCCGTCACCGGGATCTGGATCGGCGCCCACCGACTCCCCGGAACCCCTTCGTCGGAGGGGTGAGACCGCCGGGCAGCCCGCGTCGCGTTCTGCCGATTTCCCTGCCCGTGGTTCTGCCTGGAGACGGAAACGGCTCGCTGCTTGGCTGTTCGGTGCGGGCGGGAACCCGGGCCTCGCCGAGGCGGTCCGGTTGCGCGCCGGCGTGGTCGCTGCCTGTACGACGAGCCGTTCCCGGCCGCCGTGCTCCGGGGAGGTGCAGCGTCCTGTTCCCGCCCGTGGCAGCCCCGGAGTCATTTCCCTGAGCGGAGAGAAATTGAGCGTGGTGTTGACGACCGCCTCCGTGCCGGACCAGGACAAGGTCGCGTACTGGAACGATGCGGTGAGCAGGACGCTGGTGCCGATGGAGGTCGCCCCTCGGAGCGAAGGGCCGTTCGACGGCCGGATCGCCACCGACCGCCTCGGGTACCTCCAGGTCTCCACCGTGGAGGCCGATGCTGAGCGGGTCAGCCGCACGCCGGAACTCATCGCCAGGTCGTCCGAGGCGCTGGTGGCGGTCGGCGTCCAGATGTCCGGCACGGCCACCTTCGTCCAGGACGGCAGGCGGGCCGAGGTGGGTGAGGGTGACCTGGTGGTGTACGACACGACCCGGCCGTACTCCTTCGACTATCCGCAGCGGTTCACCGCGCACGTCTTCCAGCTTCCGCGCCGCGCACTGGGCGTGTCGGACAGCGACATCCGGCAGGTCACGGGCAACGCCATCGGCACCGGAGACGGTTTCGGCGCGATGCTGCTCCCGTTCCTGGCCACCCTGGCCTCCTCCCCTGCCGCCGGCTACCCGCCGACCGTCGCGGACCGGCTGGCCGGCAACGTCGTCGAGCTGTTCGCCACCCTGATCGCGGAGCGGGCCCACCCGGGCGGCACGGACGCGGACGCACCGAGCCATCTGGTGCTGCGCATCCGTGACCACATCAACCGGAACCTGGGCGACCCGGATCTGTCGCCGGAGCGCATCGCCCGGGCGCAGCGGATCTCCGTCCGGTACCTGCATCGGCTGTTCGAAGGCGAGGGGACCACGGTCGGCCAGCTCATCCGGCAGCGGCGCCTGGAGGAGTGCGGCCGCGAACTGGCCCGCCGCGGCAGGACGGCCTCCACCGTGTCCGCCGTGGCCCAGAGGTGGGGCTTCGTCAGCCCGGCCCATTTCAGTCGGTCCTTCCGCGCCGCCTACGGCGTCTCCCCCCGTGAATGGCGCAACCTGCGGACCGCCCGGGAAGACCTCGGGAGAGCCCCGGCGGTCACCTCGGCGCCCGGGACCGTCCCCGGGACTGCCGCCGGTGGCCACGGTGCCGACCGCCTCGGGGCCGGCCTCCCGCCGTCCGGCAGGTAAGGTCCTGCTCCGGCCGCCCCGTGCCCGCGGCGGCAGTGCCCGGCCCGGCAGTCGCCGCACGGCGTTCCGCCGCCCGAGCAGGGACTGCGCGCCGCACCGCCCTTTCGCTTCAGCCCCTCTCGGCAGGAGACCGTGTGTGACCGGCTTCGTCCCTTCGTCCCCTCTACCAGTCCTGGACCACCCGACTCGGGCCTTCGTGTCCCAGCACGCCTGCCCGCCGTCGGCGCACGACCAGGACCTGGAACAGGCCCGTCTGGACCTCGCGCGTCTCCAGGGCACGGACGGCCCCGACCCTCGCGACGAGGAGGCCGTCTGCACGGAGTGGTTCGCCCTGCCGGGCGGGCCGACCGGTCACGTACGGGTGCGGGTCGTCAGGCCGGCCGACAGCGTCGGCGAGATCCCCGTCGTGCTGTTCCTGCACGGTCTCGGCTGGGTTCTGGGCGACGCCGGCACCCATGAACGCCTGGTGCGCGCGTTCGCCCTCGGCACGGACGCGGCCGTGGTCTTCGTCGAGTACGAGCGCGCCCCCGAGGCGCGGTATCCGGTCGCCGTCGAGCAGTGCTACGCCGTCGCGAAGTGGATCTGCGAGCGAGGCGGCGAGATCGACCTGGACGGAAGCCGGATGGCCGCCGTGGGTGACTCGACGGGCGGCAACCTGGTGGCGGCACTGACCCTGCTCGCCAAGGAGCGCGGAGGGGTGCGGCTGCTCCAACAGGTGCTGCTCTGCCCGGTCACCGACGCCGGCTTCGACACCCCCTCGTACCGGGAGTTCGCCACCGGCTACTTCCTCGACGGGGCGACCATGCGCTGGTTCTGGGACCAGTACCTGCCCGACGTACGGCAGCGGAACCAGGTCACCGCATCGCCGCTGAGGGCATCCCTGGAACAGCTCGCCGGTCTCCCGCCGGCCCTGGTGGTCACCAGCGAGGCCGACGTGGTGCGCGACGAGGGCGAGGCCTACGCGGCAAAGCTGCGGGCGGCCGGCGTACCGGTGGTGTCCGTGCGCTACCACGGGACGGTCCACGGCTTCATGGTGCTCGATCCGCTCCGCGACACGGACTCCGCCCGAGCCGCCCTCGTCCAGGCCCTCGACACCGTGCACGTCGCCCTGCACCGGCACAGCGGCTGAGCCCTCCGCGTTCATTCCGCGGGGAGCGTGTCCAGGAGCTTCTGCGCGGCCTTCAGGTCCTTGCCGTCGACCGCGTCGCCGAAGGCGACGACCTGACGGAGACAGGAGCGGGCCTCGTCGGCTTCTCCCAGTTCGATCAGGGCCTCTCCCAGATACAGGAGGGTGCTGCCCTCGATGTGGGGAATGCCGATGCGGTGGGACTGCGCCACGGCATCGCGCAGGTGGTCGGCGGCCTCGCGCCATCGCCGCAGGACGGCATGGCCGCGACCGAGCGCGCCGGTCGTGTTGGCACGGTACATGTCGGCGAGGTGCCCGCCCACCGGACAGTCGGGCGCGTCCAGGAAGGTGATGATGCGCTGGTGCTGGACCAGGGCCTCCTCGGCACGGCCGAGCAGGCGCAGGGAGGTTCCGTGGGTGAACATGGCGCCCAGCCAGCCCGCGCGGTCGTCGGTCTCCTCGTAGAGGCCTATGGCGGAGAGCGACGTGTCGGCCGCCTTCCGGACCTCGCCGAGCTCCGACAGGGCCCACGCCGCCAGCGCCAGCGCCGAGGCCTGCTGGGCGGTGTTCCGGGCGCGGCGGGCGCACTCCCTCCCTTCGCGGGCCCGTTCGACCGCCTCTCCGTACCGGGATTCGCAGGAGAGGGACCAGGAGTACATGTTGAGGTGGAAGGCCTGCATGTACGGGTCGTCCAGTGCGGTGGCGGCCTCGCCGGCCAGGCGGAAGACCTCGGGCCAGTGCCCCCAGTGGACCCACAGGTTGACGAACCATTCCATGGCGTGGGCGGTCTCCACGACCCGGGTGTGCTCACCCCGCCGGGCGGCGCCGCGCAGCGCGGCGAGCCAGGAGGGGGCCTCGCTCTGGAGCCAGGCACGGGCCTCCTCGGCACTGTCCAGCGGGACCAGGCCCCGCCAGGAGGACGGCGGCGAACCGTACTCGGGCTTGTACCAGCGGCCGGCGACCACAGCCGTCTCGAGGAGCCAGGTGCGCAGCCGGTCGTCGGCCGCTTCCCGCTCGCCGGGTTCCCCCTCGCGGGACAGCCGGGCGCGGGCGAACAGCCGCAGCAGGTCGTGCAGCTGGTATCGGCCGGTGAAGGTGGCCTGCAGCAGGCCGGCCTCGACGAGCTCCTCCATCACGTCCTCGGCCTCGAAGACGTCGGTGGCGGTCAGAGCGGCACCGTAGGCAGCGGTCATGTCCGGCCCCGGAACCAGACTCAGCAGCCGCAGCATGCGCGCGGCCTGGCCGGTCAGCTGACGGTAGGACAGTTCGAACGCCGCCTCCACGCGCACGTCGCCGGCGGCGAGGGCGCCCAGGCGGCGTTCTTCGTCGGCCAGGCGCCGGACCAGGTGGTCGACGGTCCATCCGGAACGGACCGTCAGCCAGTTCGCCGCCACCCGCAGGGCCAGCGGCAGTCGCCCGCACAGCTCCGCCACCCGCGCCACGGCCTCGGCTTCCGCGTCCGCCCGCTCCGCACCCAGGATCCGGCGCAGCAGAGCGACCGCCTCCTCCTGGGCCATCTCCGACAGCGGGAGGCGGTCGACGTCCTCAAGACCGGTCAGGGGCCGCCGACTGGTGACCAGCACCAGGCTCCGCCCGTCTCCCGGCAGCAGCGCACGCACCTGCCCCTCGTCGCGGGCGTTGTCCAACACCACCAGGCACCGGCGGTCGCCCAACAGCGCCCGCAGCAGCCCCGCGCGGCCCTCCTGGTCCTCCTGCGCCAGCCGGCGGTCCGACACGCCGAGGGCCTTCAGCAGCTTCAGCAGCGCCTCGCCGGTGTCCACGGGACCGTCCACCCCGTGCAGGTCCACCACGAAACAGCCGTCCGGGAACCTCTCCGCCAGATCCGCCGCCGCCTTCAGCGCCAGCGTCGTCTTCCCGCACCCCGGAGGACCCGACACGACCCACACCGACGCCTCACCGTCGGCCGGGGCGCGTTCCGCGGCCTCCCGCAGAAGGGCCAGCTCCGGTTCGCGCCCCGTGAAGTCCCCCACCAGTCGCGGCGGCACGACCGTTCCCGCCATCTCGCCTGCGGGCGTCGGACGGGCCGCCCGCGCCGTGGTCAGCAGCGCCTCCCGCTCGTCGTCCGTGAGTCCGAGCCCCTCCGCGAGGGCCACCACCGTGCGCCGCTGCGGAACCAGACTGCGGCCCCGCTCCATGTCGCCGATGGCCCGGACACTCACGCCCGACGCCTCGGCCAGCTCCTCCATCGTCAGACGGCCTCGCTGCCGCAGACCGCGCAGAACGGTGCCGAAGGACTTCTTCCCGTACACGACTCCTCTTTCCTCCCTACCCCGGGGAACGAGTAAGGTGCGTCAATTCGGGCAGAACCGCAGGCCGAGGCGGCCCGGCCGGTCGGTCGGTCAGCTCGTCGCTCGGAGCGCGGCCCTGATCAGGTCGGCGACCCTTGTGGGCTCGGAGAGGGCGACGGCGTGTGAGGCGTCCGGGAGTTCGACGACGACCGCTCCGGCGCGTGCGGCGCCGAAGCGCTGGACCTCGGGGCCGATCGTGCGGTCGGCCCCGGCCACCAGGGCCCAGGACGGTTTCGTCCGCCATGCCGCCACGGTCACGGTCTCGGTGAACGCGGCTGCGGCGAGCGGGCGTTGGGCCGCCGCCAGGACGCCGGCGACGTCCTCGGGCACGTCCGCCGCGAAGACGGAGGGAAACGCGGTCTCCTCGATGGTGACCTCGACCGCATGGGCGCCGTCGTGGAGCGGGTAGGTCCACTCCTTCAGGCTGCCCGCCGCCGGAGGATCGGGGAAGCTCCCCTGGAGCCCGCCGAGACTCTCGCCCTCATCGGGCGCGTAGGCGGCCACGTAGACGAGCCCCACGACGTTCTCCGCGGCGCCGGCCACGGTGATCAGCGCTCCACCGTACGCGTGGCCGACGAGCACGGCCGGACCCTCGACCTGCGTCAGGACGGAGGCGAGGTAGGCGGCGTCCGACGCCAGGCCCCGGAGCGGGTTCGGCGGGGCGATCACCGGGATACCGCTGCTCCGCAGTTCCGCGATGACGCCTATCCAGCCGGTCGCATCGGCGAAGGCACCGTGCACGAGGACGACGGTGGGGTTGGGCATGCGAGTTCTCTTCTCGGTGTCGGGCACGACGGCGCGCACGCGTCTCAGCGCCTTCGCTCGTCCTGGGTGTCGTCGGTCGTCGGCGCGAAGGCCGAGGTCGCCAGCGCCTGCCATGCGCTCGGGCTCATGCCGTAGGCGCCGCGGAACGTGCGGCTGAAGTGCGAGGGGCTGCTGAAGCCCCAGCGATGTGCCATCGCGGCCATCGTGATCCTCCGGGTGGAGCGGCCCAGCTCGAACCGGCAGGACTCGAGCCTGCGCTGCCGCACCCACTGGCTCACCGTGCTGCCGTCGTTCTGGAACAGCTTCTGCAGGTACCGGACGGAGATGTGGTGGGCGCGTGCGATCGACTCCGGTGAGAGGTCCGGGTCCATCAGGTGTTCCTCGATGTGGGCGTGGATACGGGACAGCGTCTCGTTGCCGGCCCCGGAGGGGTCGTCGGCCGTGTCCGTCGTGTCCGCTTCGAGGAGCTCCATGACCAGGAGGGAGAGGAGGTGTACGGCCGTCCGGGCGCGCCGGTCCCCGATCGTGGACCGGCGGAACTCCGCCTTGGCGGCGAGCGCCGCCAGGAAGTCGGACGCCAGCGCCCCGATGCCCTCCCCGCCGCGTACGGGCACGCCGAGCACCTGGTCCAGCGCCGACTCCGTGACGCCCAGATAGCAGCGGGGCACCCGGAAGAAGATCATCTGGCAGTCCTCGCCGAAGCGCAGCAGGTGCCGTCGTGCCGGGTCGCAGAAGACCAGGTCGTTCGGCTCCAGCAGGGTCGTGGCACGCTCGTGGACGACGGTGACGGGCCCACGGACGTGGACGCCGAGGTAGACGTGGTTCCGGTCGTTCGTGTCCGGCATCTCGGAGAGCATCTGGACCAGCCGCCCCGAGCGGGAGGAGGGCGAGGTCGGAACGGTCGCCTGCCGGGGCACCCGTTCGGGCGCACGGGACATCAGTGTGAGGGTCATGGTGATTCCTAGCCGTGGGTTCGTGCGGGCGGAGCGCGGGTTCACGCCCCTCTCGCCGGCTCCTCGGCCAGGAACCCCTCCACCACGGCGTTGAAGGCCGGCGGGTTCTCCAGGAAGGGGAAGTGCGAGCTCGCCACGTCGGAGGCGAAGACGTGCAGGCGCGCGCCGGGAATCCGCTCGGCGACGAAGCGCTGCGAGTCGGGGTGCACATGGCTTCCCTCACAGCCGATCACCAGGGTCGGCACATCGATCCGGGGAAGCACGTCGCGCCAGTCCTGCGCGCAGTGGTCGAACAGCAGCGGTACGCCCGCGCGGGCCGGTGTCGACCTGATCTCCTCGACCACGAAGGCCAGTACCTCGGGGTCGGGCTCGCCGGAGAACATGCCGCGCACGAAGTCGGCGAGGACCGCGTCGCCCTCGGGACCCGCGAGGGCCGCGCCCAGGTACAGCAGGCCCGACACGTCGAAGATGGCGCCGGAGTCCCGCTGTTCCCGCTCGGTCATCCACGGCACGGCGGCGACCGCCGCGGGCTGGTCGACGGCGACGAAGCGCCGGATCCGTCCGGTCCCGTACTGGTCGATGAAGCTCCACCACACCGAGACGCCCATGGACCAGCCCAGGGCGTCGAAACGGTCGAGACCGAGATGGTCGACGAGTTCGAGCACGTCGCGGGAGAGCCGGGCGATGCGGTGGCCGTGACGCGGTGTGCCGGACTTCCCGTGGCCGCGGAGGTCGACGGTGACGACGCGACGGCCGGGCGCGAGACCCTCGACCTGGTGGCGGAACATCGCCTGCGTCTGGCCCCAGCCGTGGAGCATCACCAGCGGGACCCCCTCGCCGCCGGTGTCCTGGTACGCGAGCCGCGCACCGTCCGTCGTGATCAGTTCTTTCATGACCTCTTCCCTGGTCAGAGGCGGTACATCCGCCCCGCCCATCCCGAACATCATCGAATCGGGCCCGCCGCCCGCACCACCGCGCGCTGTAGGAATCGGGCCGTGGATCCTCCTCGCTCTGTCGAAGCGGGTCCGGGGCGAATCCGGGGTCACGGGGCCCCGTCGGCGCCCGGAGCGAGGAGTTCCTCGATCCTGAGGCCGAGGTGCAGGGTGAGCCGGTGGGCGCCGTCGTCGAGGTCGAGTCCGGTCGACTCCTGGATCTGGCGCAGGCGGTAGTAGAGCGAGGTGCGGTGGATTCCCAGCGTGTCCGCGGTCCTGGGAATCGATCCCGCGTGTTCGAGGAAGCAGCGCAGGGTGTCCCGCAGGCGGTCTCCGCCATGAGCCTCGCTCAGGGTGCGGAGCGGCTTCGGGACCAGCGAGGCGTTCAGCGCGTGCTCGGGGAGCTGGAGCAGCACGGCGAGTTCCCCGAGCAGCTCCCAGTCGCCGATGCCCTTCAGGGTGGGCAGTCGGCGTGCCGCGCGGGCCGCCACGAGCGCCTGCTCGTACGACGTCCAGGCGTCGTCCAGGTGGGGGTGCCGGCCGCCGACGCCGATCACGGGGGCCGCCGACGGGTCCAGGAAGGTGCGGAGTTCGTCGAGGATGCGAGCGGACTGGGCGGCGATCTCGTCCGGGCCGGGCGGCCGGTCGCGGAGCTGGAGCAGCACGGCCCGCTCCTTGCCGATCGCGATGAGGCCCTGGGCGGAGCGCGTCTGCCGGAGCCCTTCCAGCGCCGCCCACAGGGCTGCCTCGGACTGCCGGACGAGCTCCGTCCCGCAGCTCAGCTGGACGACGGTGACCAGGACGTGCTCCGCCGCCCCGAGGAGCCCGAGTTCCTTGCCGTGACGGCGCGCGGTGGTGCGCGCGGCGACGTCGGCGCCGACGAGTGCGAGGGCCAGGTCCCGTTCGTCGGTCTTCCGGGTGTCGGCGGCGACGTGCTCTCCGTACATCTGGGCCGACATGGCGTCCGCCGCCCGGGCGATGGCGGCGGTCTCCTCCTCCCCCAGCGTCTTCTCGGGCACGACCACCACGAGCAGCCCGAGGAGATGTCCGCGCTCGCGCAGCGGCACGATGTAGCGGGGCAGCAGTCCGAGATCGTCACGGCCGTCGATGAACCCGGGCCTCGACCACCGGGTCACGCCCTGGGCGAGGACGTGGCGGATGGCCGCGTTGTCGGCGCGTCCCTGCAGCAGGGTGCCGATGCGCACCGGGTCCTCGTCGCCGAAGTGGCGGCTCGTGCAGACCATGCGGACCAGCGGGTCGTCGACGGCGACGGACCGGCCGAGCCGCTCGGCGAGCTCGTCGACGAGTGCCTGGAGCTCGGGGCTGCCGGGGCGGGCTCGCTGGAGCCTTGCGGTCATGCGCTGTTCCTCTCTCGATCAACTGCCCCCGCGGTTTTCTGCATTCCGCGGTTCTTGATCAGTCTGAGGAAACGCCGACGTCGGCACATCGCATGAATCGTCCATTGCCACGATGCCCGCGTGTGATACGAAGCGACTACTCTCCGTCGTCGCGATGCCTGACCAGCCGGGTCAGCTCGGCGCGCGAGGTGACGTCCAGCTTGGTGAAGGCCCGGCGCAGGTGCGAGCTCACCGTGTGCGGCGAGAGGGAGAGGTGCTCGGCCGCCTGCTGGTTGGTCAGCCCTCGGGCCACGAGCCGTACCACCCGCAGCTCCGCGGCCGTCAACTCGGGCCACGCATCGGAGAGTCCGGTCGTCGAGGGCCGGCGGCGGACACCGGCGGCCCGCAGGCGCCGGCGCACCCGTGCGACGTCCCTTCCTGCGCCGGCTCGCGCATAGAGCGCGAGGGCCGTCTCGAAGTACGGGACCGCTTCCGGCTTGCGGGTGGCCGCCAGCTTGCGTCCGGCGTCCTCCAGTGCCGACGCCCGGGCCAGTACCCGAGGGCAGTCCTCGTACAGCCGGACGGCGCGTACGAGAGGGGCGAGGTCGTTGTCGAGGAGGCCCCGGGCGTGCGCGGCGGTGGCGGCGAGGAACGGGAGGTCGGGATTGAGCACGGCTCGCTTCTCGGCCATGGCGACCGCCTGCGCGGCCCGTTCGTGCCTGCCCGCGCGCAGCGCCATGCGGACGAGCACCGGGGCGTCGGCCGGGTCGATCAGGCCGGCGTAGGCGGGCCGGTCCGCGGCGGGCGACGTCATCACGGCGTCGAGTTCGGCCATGGCGCGGTCGGGCCGGCCTTCGTGGTCGGCCATCAGCGCCAGCATCCAGGTGCCGAAGTGCCGGACGACGGGTGCGTCGTCGCTCCGCATGCGCCTCGCCTCCGCCGCGTACGCCTCCGCGGTCCGCCGGTCGCCGGTGTGGAGGGCGACGCGCAGCATCACGTACCGGAGCGTGACGTCGGCGAGGTTGCCCGGGCCGGGATCGTCGGTCGCCGGGGACGCGGCTTCCGCGTCGGCCCGGGCGTCCGCCAGCCGTCCGGTCTCCAGGAGGATGCGGGTGCGGGTCATGAGCCACATGCGGGTGGCGGCCGTCCGGCCCTGCTCCCCGGTGATCCGGATGCCCTCCTCCGCGACGGCGAGCGCCTCCGCGGTGCGTCCGGTGGTGTTCGCCAGGAGGGCGTACCACAGGGCCTCCGGCACCCACAGCGAGGTGCTGACGCCCAGGGCGTCGGCCAGCGCGGCGGACCGCTCGGCCTGCCGGAACGCCTCGGCCAGGTCCATGCGGTGGAAGCTCACGGCCGAGCGGACCGTCGTCAGCGTGGCCTCGGCGGTGCGGTCCCCCGCTGCCGCCGCGGTGTCCCACGCCCGTGCGGCGACCTGCTCGGCCGCCGCGTGTTCGCCCGACATCGACAGGCCGACGGCGAGCATGGCGAGCAGCCGTCCCCTCGCGGTCGGGGAGATCCCGGGCAGTGCCGCCCCGGCGCGGGCCTGCCGGACCGCCTCGGAGAAGTCGAACTGTACGGCGAGGCGTGCCAGGGCCAGGCGTATGAGCGCCTCGTCCTCGGGTCCGAGACCACCGGCCGCCAGGGCGGTGGCTCCCAGTTCACGCGCCCGGGCGGCCCGGCCCGTCTGCCAGAGCAGGGGGATCGTCTCGGCGACGACCCGAGGACGCTCCGGAGCGTCCGCCGTGGTGAGTTCCAGGGCCCTGAGGCTGAGCTCCGCGGCGCGCCCGGGAGCGGTGGCCGCGAGTTCCGCCGCTTCGGTGCGCAGCCGGTCGGCCTCCGCGGCGTCAGCCGGTGCTCTCCCCGGCGGCAGCCCGGCGGCCTGACGGCTCAGGGCCTGACGCAGGGGCAGGGGGAGGCCGGCTTCCACCGCCTCGCGGATCAGGTCGTGGCGGAAGGCGAGGCGATCGCCGCTCTCGGCGAGCAGATCGGCGTCGAGGGATTCCCGCACGGCTGTGATGAGTGCCGCCGAGGACCTGCCGAGCAGTTCGGCGAGCAGCGCGACGGTGACCGTGCCGCCCACGGCGGCCGCCGTCTGCACCAGCTCCCGCGCCTCGTCGGACAGCTGGTCGAGGCGGCGCACGACAGAGGGGAGTTCCCGTGGGGCGGGGGGTCCTGCCGACAGCCCGGCCGTGCCGTTCTCGATCGTCACCGCCTCCTCGCGCAGCGAGCCGAGCAGCTCGACCAGCAGCTGGGGGACGCCCTCGGCGCGGTGGGCGAGACGGAGGACGTCGGGGTCGGGAGGGGCGCCCAGGACGTCCTCGGTGATCCGTGCGACCGCCCGGTCTTCCAGCGTTCCGAGGACCAGCTCGCGTGCGCCCGCCTGACGGATCCTGTCCAGGGTGGTGCGCACCCCGGACGGCACGCTGCCGGCGCGCACGGCGACCAGCCACAGGATCGGGTGCGACGAGAGTCCCGCCGCGAGGGTGTGGAAGGTGAGAAGGGTCAGGTCGTCGCACCACTGGAGGTCGTCGAGGACGACGAGCAGGGGTCCGTTCCGAGCCGCCTCCCGCAGACGGTCCCCCAGCTCCTGAAGCAGCCAGAACCGCTGGCCGGGTGTGGCGGCGAGGTCCCGGAGGCGTCGGGCGCCCGACAGCGGTTCCTCGCCGGAGAGTACGCCTTCGAGGAGCGGGCCGAGCGGTACGAACTGTTCGTCGGGGTCCGCGGCCCCCTCGAACACCCGCGTCCCGCGCCGCCTCGCGGCCGCCGCGGCCTCGGCGAGGATCCTGGACCTGCCGATGCCGGCGGGGCCCTCCACGCGGACGATCCCGCCTTCGCCCCGGCCGAGCGCGTCGAGCCGCTCCTCGATGAACGCCAGTTCGGCGTCCCTGCCCCGGAGGGGTGTCCGTACGCCGTCGGTCTCCTCGGGCGCGGTCCTTGTCGTCACTCGGTTCACGCTCATACGGCGGAACAGTATGAACCATACGAACTAGGCCGCCCTCGGCCGGCCCGGGGACCCGGCTCAGTCGAAGCGCAGGTCGGCGAGTTGCCGTTCGAGGACGGTGACGTCGTCCTCGGGCTCCTCCCCGACGGGGCGCGCCGCCATGAGCGCGGCGAGCTCGGCGCCCGCGCGGCGGACGCGGCCGGGCAGGCCGTCGGTGTACTCGTCTCCCCCCGAGCCCCAGTCCTCGGAGGCCGCGAACACGGCGGTGGGGACGACGACGGCGCGGAGGTAGGCGAAGAGCGGGCGTACGGCGTGCTCCAGGGCCAGGGAGTGGCGGGCGGTGCCGCCCGTCGCGGCGGTCAGGACCGGCTTCCCGGTGAGGGCGTCCGGGTCGATCACGTCGAAGAAGGACTTGAAGAGACCGCTGTAGGACGCCGCGAACACGGGAGTGACGACGATCAGGCCGTCGGCCGCCGTCACCGCGTCGATCGCGGCGCTCAGTCGTGGCGGTGGGAATCCGGTCACGAGGTGGTTGGCGATGTCGCCGGCGAGTTCGCGCAGCTCCACGACCTCGGTCGACGGCTCCTGCCCCCGGCCGGTGAGTTCGTCGCGGGCCGATTCGGCCAGCCGGTCCGCGAGCAGGCGGGTGGAGGAGGGCGTGCTGAGGCCCGCGGAGACGACGGTCAGCTTCACGCGGCGGACACCTCCCGGGCGGCTCGGAGGGACGCGTGCGTGGGGGCCTCCGGCACGTCGGCCGGGCGCCCCTCGGCGAATTCCCGCCGCAGTACGGGCACGACCTCCTCGCCGAGGATGTCGAGCTGTTCCAGGACGGTCTTCAGGGGCAGGCCCGCGTGGTCCATCAGGAACAGCTGGCGCTGGTAGTCGCCGACGGTCTCCCGGAACGACAGGGTCCGCTCGATGACCTGCTGGGGAGAGCCCACCGTCAGCGGGGTCTGCTCGGTGAAGTCCTCGAGCGACGGGCCGTGGCCGTACACCGGCGCGTTGTCGAAGTAGGGCCGGAACTCCCGCACGGCGTCCTGGGAGTTCTTGCGCATGAAGACCTGTCCGCCCAGGCCGACGATCGCGTCCTCCGGCCGGCCGTGACCGTGGTGCGCGAACCGGCGCCGGTACAGCTGCACCATGCGCCGGGTGTGGTCGGCCGGCCAGAAGATGTTGTTGTGGAAGAAGCCGTCGCCGTAGAAGGCGGCCTGTTCCGCGATCTCGGGGGACCTGATGGATCCGTGCCAGACGAAGGGCGGGACGCCGTCCAGGGGCCGCGGTGTCGAGGTGAAGGCCTGGAGCGGCGTACGGAACGTGCCCTCCCAGTCCACGACGTCCTCACGCCACAGCCGGCGCAGCAGGGCGTAGTTCTCCTTGGCGAGGTTGATGCCCTGGCGGATGTCCTGTCCGAACCACGGGTAGACGGGACCGGTGTTGCCGCGGCCCAGCATGAGGTCGACCCGGCCGTCGGCCAGGTGCTGGAGCATCGCGTAGTCCTCGGCGATCTTCACCGGGTCGTTGGTGGTGATCAGCGTCGTGGACGTGGACAGGATCAGCTTCTCGGTGCGGGCGGCGATGTAGCCGAGCATGGTGGTCGGTGACGAGGGGACGAACGGCGGGTTGTGGTGCTCGCCGGTCGCGAAGACGTCCAGGCCGACCTCCTCGGCCTTGAGCGCGATGGCCACCATCGCCTTGATGCGCTCGTGTTCGGTCGGAGTGCGGCCGGTGGTGGGGTCGGGGGTCACGTCCCCGACGGTGAAGATGCCGAACTGCATGGGGTGTCTGCTCTCCTGAGCTCGTCCGTTCCCGCGCGGGGGAACCGGGGGCCGGGGTGACGCCGGGGTTCCGGCGTCACCCCGGCGGGTCGACGGTGCGGTGTCACTTCGCCAGGAAGGCGAGGAGGGCGGTGTTGACCTCCTCGGCGTGGGTCCACAGCAGACCGTGCGGGGCGCCCTCGATCTCGACGTAGTCGGCCGACGGGAGCGCCTTGTGGAAGGGCCGCGCGGTGCCCTCGGCCGGGAGGATGCGGTCGGCGGTGCCGTGCAGGATCAGCGCCGGCACGTCGACGGCGGGGATGTCGGCGCGGAAGTCGGTGTACCAGGTCGCCGGCGCGGCGGACGCGGCGAAGGAGCCGCCGCGGGCTGCGGTGTCCCAGCTGTTGCGGACGGCCTCCTCGCTGATGCGGGTGCCCAGGTTCTCGTCGAGGTTGTAGAAGTCGTTGAAGAAGGCCGTGTAGTAGGCGTACCGGTCCGCCTTGACGGCGGCGACGACGCCGTCGAAGAACTCCTTCGGGGCGACGCCGTCCGGGTTGTCGTCGCTCTTGAGCAGGCAGGGCTCCAGGGAGGCCAGGAAGGCGACCTTGGCGACGCGGCCGGAGCCGTACGTCGAGACGTAGCGGGCGACCTCGCCCGTGCCCATGGAGAAGCCGACGAGGACGGCGTCCCTCAGGTCGAGGGTCTCCATCACCGTGTTCAGGTCGGCGGCGAAGGTGTCGTAGTCGTATCCGGTGGTCGGCTGCGAGGACTGCCCGAAGCCGCGGCGGTCGTACGTGATCACGCGGTGGCCGGCGTCGAGCAGAGCGGCGCTCTGGCGCTCCCAGGAGTGGCCGTCGAGCGGGAAGCCGTGGATGAGGACGACGGGCTGCCCGGCGCCCTGGTCCTCGAAGTACAGCTCGATGGGGGTGGTGTTCTCCTGGCCCACGGTGATGTACGGCATGGGGGGGTTCCCTCGTTTCGGGTGGACGGGTCCGCGCGTCGGAGCGGCGCGGTGTGCCCGTCACGCTAGGACCGGTCCCGCGCCTCCTGTTGCCGTCCCGCGCACCGCACCTTGCACGGGGGCGCAGAGGTCGTTCAGTCGCCGGTGGCCGTTCCGGCGTCGTCCTCCGCGAGGACGATCCGGGCCAGGTGGACCCGGGAGCGCACCGCGAGCTTGCGGAAGATCGACGCCAGATGGGTGTTGACCGTGTGCGGGGAGACGACGAGGGCCTCCGCGGCCGACCGGTTGGTGTGACCCGCGGCGATCAGCCGGGCCACCTTGCGTTCCGAGGCCGTGAGCGCGTCCCAGCCCTGGTCGGTGCGCGGCCGGAGGCGCCCGGTGCGCCGGCCGGAGCGGCTCGTGGCCCGTTCCAGATCGGCCCGGACCCGGTCGGCCTCCGCGTCGGCCCCGGCCTGGGCGTAGAGGTCGTGCGCCCTGGTCAGGGCGGGTGTCGCGGCGGCGTCGCCCGAGGTCAGCAGCGCGCGCCCGAGGTCGGCGGACGCGGCGGCGAGGGACAGCGGCCGGGGGCCGGTGAGGAGGATGTCCACCGCCCGCTCCAGGAGTCCGTGGTCGGCGTTCACCAGGGCGGACGCGTGGGCGGCCGTCCCCTGGGCGGTCGGCACGGCGGGGTTGCGGGTGGCGTGTGCGGCGGCCTGGGCCGCGAGGTCCTCGGCCAGCTTCCGGTCCCCGCCGCGCAGGGCGATGTGCACGGCCTGGACGACGTGCGGGCGCAGGAGCCGCCACCGGAGGAAGGGGTGGTCGCGCTGCACGGACCGGACGAGTTCGGCCGCTGCCGCGTGGTCGCCGTCGGCGTCGGCGACGACGGCCTCGAAGAACCGGTGCGTGGCGTGGTTGCCCGTGTTCGGCCGGCCGGACACGGTCGCCCGCACGACGTCCAGGTGTTCCCGCGCGGCCTCGCGGTCGCCGCGCAGCATCGCGAGGAGGCCGCGGTTGACGCGGATGTTGACCAGGTTGCCGGGCACATGGAGGTCCGCTTCGAGACGCTCGGCGGTGACGAAGTCGGCGTCCGCGTCGTCGAGCCGTCCGAGCGCCATGTTCAGGGTTCCCTGGGTCCAGATGAGCATGGCGGGGCGCAGGGGGACGTCGCCCGCCGTCCGGAGGAGTCGCCGTACGGCGTCGAAGTCGTCCCTGTGGATCAGGGCGACGGCCTCCTCGGGAAGGAAGGCCGAGTCGAACACGCTCAGGGCCGTGTGGTGTTCGACGGCGGCGGCACAGTCGCCCGCGTTGAGGGCGATCTCGCCGAGACCCCACAGGGCGAGGACGCGGGCCTCCCGGTCACCGGCCCGCTCCGCCTCGGCGAGCGCCCGTTCGCCGGTCTCGCGAGCGGCCCCGAGGTCGCTCCCGCGGGACCGGGCCAGGGCCTGCCGGGCGGTCAGCCGGGCCCGGATCACCGGGTCGGTGACGGCTGCCAGCGCCGTCGTCGTGCGGCGGGTCAGCTCGTGGACGTCGTCGAGGTGCCACAGCGTGTCTCCGAGTACGCACTGCAACCGGGCGAAGACGTCCAGGGGCGGCTGTCGGGCGAGCAGCGCGTCGCCGGTGTCCCGTGCCTGCGTGTACCGGCCCGCGCGGGTCAGCGCGACGATGGCCCGCTCCCCCACGTCGTACGCCATGGGTGCCCGGAGCGGTACGAGTTCCAGGGCCCGTACGGCCAGGTCGGCGGCGAGGTCGGGCATCACGGCGATCACGTCCTCGGCGGCTGTGCCGAGCAGTCCGATCGCCTCCGTGTCGCCGGGTTCGGCGCTCTTCAGCAGATGCGGGACCGCGTCGGCGGAACTCCGGCCCGCCGCGACGAGACGGCTCGCGGCCTCCCGGTGCAGTGCCCGGCGTACGGAGGGGGCGAGGTCGGCGTACACCGCCTGGCGGAGCAGGTCGTGGCGGAACAGGAGGCGTTCGCCGTCGTCGTGGAGGAGGGCGGCGGCGAGCGCCTCGTCCACTTCGGCGCTGAGTCCGGAGGCGGGCCGGCCGCACAGGGCGGCGGCGTCGGCGAGTGAGAACGCGCGGCCGAGGACCGAGCCGATCCGCAGGAAGTGCAGGGTGTCCGGCCGGAGGCCGGCCAGTCGCTCGCGTACGCCGAGGACCAGCCGCTCGGGCGGTTCCGGCCCGTCCGCGCCCGTCGCCGCGATGCCCGAGAGCATCTCGGCCGCGAGGAAGGGGTTGCCGCCCGCCCCGTCGAGGAGGTCCTCGACCCGCGCCGGCACGTCCCCGCCGAGGACGTCGCGTGCCAGTTCGGCCAGGGCCGTGTCGGACAGCGGCCGCAGAGGGAGGGCCGTCGTCAGCGGCCCCTGTCCGTACAGCTCCGGGTCCTCCCTGCCCGTGAGCAGCCAGAGGACCGGGGAGCTGAGCAGCCGCGCCGGCATGACGCTCAGGGCGAAACGGCTCAGCGGGTCGGCCCATTGGACGTCGTCGACCGCAATCAGTACGGGCCTGCCCGCCGAGCGTTCCTCGATCAGCTGGGCCAGTCGTTCGACGAGCCAGATGCGCTGGTCATGGTGGCCGGCGAGGTCCGCGAAGTCCGTGCCGGAGAGCAGCGGCGGGTCACCGTGCAGGAGGCCCGAGGCCAGTGAGGCGAGCGGCGCCAGTTCGTGCAGTTCCTCGGCGCGTCCGTGGCTGACGAGGAATCCGTGGGCCCGCGCGAGCGAGACGGCCTCCTGGAGCAGCGCGGTCTTCCCGATCCCGGGCTCGCCGAGGAGCAGCGCGATCGCTCCGCCCTCGCCGTCGCGGACCGTCTCGACCAGGGCGCGCAGCCGCTCCAGCTCGGCTTCGCGGCCCCGCAGTCCGGGCCGGCTCAGGCCCGTCGCCGCGCCCTGTTCCTCGGGCCGTTCGGGGTTCATCCCTTGACCGATCCGGCGAGCAGTCCCCGTGCGAAGTGCCGGCGGAGGGAGAAGAAGACGAGCAGCGGGACGAGCGCGGCCACGAAGGCTCCCGCGGTGAGCCGCTGCCACTCGTTGCCGTAGGTCCCGGCCATGCTCGCCAGTCGGACCGTCATCGGCGCGGTCTCGGCCGTTCCGCCGGACAGCGTCAGGGCCACGAGGAGGTCGTTCCACACCCAGAAGAACTGGATGACGGCGAAGCCGACCAGGGCCGGGCGGGCCGGCGGCAGCACGATCCGGAGCAGCAGCGTCCCGTGCGACGCGCCGTCGACGCGGGCGGCCTCGATCAGGTCCCGGGGCAGCCCGGCCAGGAAGTTGTGCAGGAGGAACACCGCGAACGGCAGCGCGAAGGCCGTGTGGGCGAACCAGACCTGGCCGAACCGCGCGGGCCCGGTGAGGTGCCACGCGGGCAGGAACAGCCAGCCCTGGGAGAAGAGCTTCAGGAGCGGGACGAGCGCCATCTGGAGCGGCACGGCCTGGAGCGCGAAGATGCCGACGACGAGCGCGTCGCGCCCCCTGAAGTCGATCCAGGCCAGGGCGTACGCCGCGAGGAAGGCGAGGACGAGCGGGAACAGCACCGAGGGAACGGTGATGACGACGGAGTTGACGAAGTACTCCGCGAGCCGCCCCGACCCGTTCCCGCCGCCGGACAGCACCTCGCCGTAGTTGTCGAGCGTGAGGTGCGGCGCACCGAACAGGGTCCACCAGCCCGTCGTCTTGATCTCCTCCTCGGGGCGGAACGAGGAGAGCAGGAGACCGAGGGCCGGTGTCGTCCAGAGGACCGCGATCACCACGGCGATGGACGTGAAGGCGCGGGAGGTCAGACGCTCCCGGACGCCGTTCACCCCGTCCTCCGCTGCGCCAGGACCTGGTGGGCGACGAAGGGGGTGACGAGGAGGAAGAGGAGCACGGCGAGCGCCGCTCCGCGGCCCGTCTCGCCGTAGCGGAAGGCCTGGTCGTACATCTCGTGGGCGAGGACGCCCGTGTCGAACTGTCCGCCGGTCATGGTCTTGACGATGTCGAAGGCCTTGAAGGTGCCGATCGCCTGGGCGAGGAGCACGACGAGCAGCGTGGGCCTGATCGACGGCAGGATGATCCGCCGGAGGATCTGCCGGGGGGACGCGCCGTCGAGCAGGGCCGCCTCGGTCAGTTCAGCGGGTACGGCCCTGATGGCGCCGGCCAGCAGGACGGCCGCGAAGCCCGCCTGGGTCCACACCATCGCCACGATGAGGAACAGGACGTTCCAGGGAGAGTCCACGAGCCATTGCCTCGGTTCGCCGCCGAACGCGACGACGAGCTGGTTCAGCAGCCCGATCTGCCCGGCCTCCGCGGGACGGTAGGCATAGACGAACTTCCAGACGACACCCGCGCCGACGAAGGAGATCGCCATCGGCGTCAGGACCAGGGACAGCGCGAACGTTCTGAACCGCGACCGCGCGACGGCCGCCGCGTAGAGCAGACCGACCGCGGTCGACGCCGGCGGCACGAGGACCACCCACGCCAGGGTGTTGCGCAGCGCCGCCAGCGCCCGGTGGTCGGTGAACATCCACACGTAGTTGTCGAAGCCGGCCCATGTGCCTCCCCCGCCGTCGGTGAACGACAGCGCCAGGGTGCGCAGACCGGGCAGGACCAGACCGACCGCGAGCAGCAGCAGCGCGGGGGCCAGCAGGATCAGGGCCGCGGCCCTCCTCCGCACCGGCCCCCGGTGCAGTGCGAGCAGGATCAGGGCGACCACCGCCGCGAAGGCGGCGACACCCTGGAGCAGGTACAGCAGCTTGGGCTGCTGGGCGAAGGCGTCGAACGACATCAGCGGCTCGGCCAGGACCGTTCGACGGAGTCGGCGACCTGCCGGGTGCTCGCGCCGCCGATCCAGTCGACGGCTCCCTTCCAGAACGTCCCGGCGCCGACCGACGCCGGCATCAGGTCCGAACCGTCGAACCTGAACTGTGTCCTGGGGTCCTGGAGCAGCTGGATCGAGAGCCTGTCGACGGGGGTCGCGGCGTTCGCCGGGTCCACGCCCCTGTTCGCCGAGACGAACGGACCCTTCCTCATCCGCGCGTTCGCGAAGTCCGCGGAGGCCAGGTACTCCTGGAACGCCCGCACCTCGGGACGGTCGGCGAACGCCGCGGTGAACACCCCGCCGCCCAGTACGGGGCGGTCGGTCGGGTCGGCCCCCGGCAGGAGGAAGGCGTAGACGTCCTTGTCGGGTCCGATCTCGGTGCCCTTCGGCCACATGTCGGCGTAGAACGAGGCCTGGCGGTGCATCGCGCAGTCGCCGGAGAGAACCGGTGCGCCGGCTTCCTGGAAGGAGATCGACGCCATCGACCGGGCCGGACCGAAACCGCCGTTGGCGTACCGGTCGTTCTTGAGGATGGACCCCACGGTGTCCATGGCCTTGACGACCCGCGGGTCGTTGAACGGGATCTCGTGGGCGACCCACTGGTCGTAGACGTGCGTGCCCTGCTGGCGGAGGAGGACGTCCTCGATCCAGTCCGTCACGGGCCAGCCGGTCGCCTCGGCGGACTCGATGCCCGCGCACCACGGCTTGACGCCCGATGCCGCGACCTTCTCGGTCACGGCCATCAGCTCGGTCCACGTGCGGGGAACGCTCAGCCCCCGGTCGCGGAAGAACTTCGGGGAGTACCAGACGAACGACTTCACGTTCGCGACGAGCGGCGTGCCGTAGAGGGTGCCGTCCACGGTCGCGTAGCTGTTCCAGTCCGCCGTCCAGCCCTGCTTGGCGAGAGTCGCCACCCCGGCGCTCACGGGCTTCAGGCTCCCTGCCCGCGCGAAGCGTTCCAGAAGACCGGGTTGGGGGAAGAACGCCACGTCGGGCGCGTTCCCGCCGTCGACCCGGACCTGGATCTGCGCCTCGAACTCCCCGTCCCCCTCGTACTGGACGTCGATTCCCGTGCAGTCCGCGAAGTCCGCCCAGGTCTCTTCGAACAGATCGGCCTCCCGGTCCCGGTTCTCCGCGTAGACGGTGACCTTGGTGCCGGGGTGCTTGCCGTACCGGGCGTACGGTGCGCAGTCCGCTGCGGTGCGCGAGCGCGAACCGCCGTCCTGCGGGGTGCCGCAGGCGGTGGCGGTGACGGCGAGGGTGATGACGGCGAGCGCGAGCCTCGCGCCGAACCTCATGGGTGTGCTTCCTCCGATCGCCCGCCGCGTGTTCTCGGCGGGCGTTTCGGAAAGCTACCGCGTTCGAACGACAGAGACCAATCGTTCGATGTTCAAGCGTCGGCTCCGCGGGATCAGTGCCCCGTGGACCGGGCCGCCTCCAGGATCAGCTCCGCCACGGCCTTGGGCTGGGAGAGCATGACCAGGTGCGAGGAGTCGACCTCGACGGTGGTCATGCCGGCGCGCCGGTAGCCGAAACGCTCCACATCGGGGTTGATCGTACGGTCGGCGGAGGCCACGAGGCCCCACGAGGGCTTGGTCTTCCACGCCGCGACCGGCGCCGCCTCCGAGAAGGCCCGCGCGGCCAGGGGGCGCTGGGAGACCGCGAGCACCGCGGCGAGGTCGGGGTCGACGTCCGCCGCGAACAGGGCGGGGAACTTCTCGATCGCCACCGAGACGTCGGTGCCGGTCTCGTCCGAACCGGCCACCGGAAACGGGGTCTGGACGAGCGCGTCGCCGAGACCGGAGTCGGGGAAGCCGCCCTGCAGCTCGCCCAGGCTCTCGCCCTCCTCGAGCGCGTACCCCGCGAGGTACACCAGGGCGCGGACGTTGTCCTCCGTACCGGCGAGGGTGATGACGGCGCCGCCGTAGGAGTGCCCCACCAGGATCACGGGGCCTTCGACGGCACGGACCACCGAGGCGATGTACGCGGCGTCGTCGACGAGGCTGCGGTTGGGCACCGCCGGGGCTATCACCTCCAGGCCGGCGGCGGTCAGCTCGGGGATGACGCGGGCGAAGCCGGAGGCGTCGGCGAAGGCGCCGTGGACCAGGACGACGGTGGGGCGGGCGTGTCGGGCCATGGGGGAACTCCTCGGAGAGTGGACGGGGAAGGTGGCGGTGGGGTGGTCACAGGCCGAAGCGGGCGCGGCGCGCCTCGGGCACCAGGTCGGCGTACTCGGGGTGCTTGCCGATCCAGCCCCGGATGAAGGGGCAGTACGGCAGGACGCTCAGCCCGCGGGCCCGGGCGTCGTCCAGGGCGCCGCGGGCGAGCAGCCCGCCCAGACCCCGGCCGCCGAAGCGGGGATCGATCTCGGTGTGGATGAAGGCGATCTCGCCGTCCGAGAGGTGGTACTCGGCGAAGCCCGCGGTCTCGGTGCCGTCGTCGCCGGCGAGGATCTCGTACCGGGACTTCTCGGGCCGGTCGGTCACTCGGGGTTCCATGGGTGCTCCTGTGCGGTCGTGGTGTGACGGGGTGGTGGCTGCGTTCAGAGGGTGCGGCGCACGCCGGCCTGGCGTTCCAGGTTGCGGAGCTGGACGGCGAGGTCGCCTTCCACGGCCAGGTGGGCGGGGCCGCTGCGGCCGATGGGCAGGACCTGCTCGCTGCGCATGTCCTCGAGCATCAGGGCGAACGCCGTGTACATCGCGACGACCGCCACCAGCAGGCCGAGCGCCCCGGACGTGCGCGTCAGCCATTCGGCGCCGGTGACGCCCGCGAGGCCGGTGGCCGCCCAGCGGGGCAGGGAGACCGCGAGGACGAGCCACAGCGCCCGCTTGGGCCCGGTCACGGCGGTCATCAGCGCGCCGAAGCAGAGGAGCGCCAGGTTGAAGACGCCGAGCACCTTCAGGCCGTCGGCCGCGCCGCTGAGCATGATGAGCGAGTAGGGCAGCCAGCTGCCGGCGAACACCGCCATCAGGGTCGCCGCGATCACGTCACGGGCGCCGAAGGCCAGGAAACCGACCAGGAGCTGGAGGACGAAGGCCGGCAGCACGGTGAAGGCGACGGCGGTACGGGCCTCCTCGCCCAGGATCCCGAGCTGGAGGCAGCCCGTCATCACGGACGCGATGGCGATCGTGAAGAAGCCGAGCGGCATGGGTGAGGCGATGGGGCGCAGGTTGATCCGGGTCATCGACCGGAGGTCCGGCTCGAAACGGCGTCCGGGCGGGGCGTCCGGGGCGTCGTCTCCGTCGGCGACCGGGGAGGCTGTACTCATCGTGTGGTCTCTTTCAGTGTTCGAAGCAGGGGTCGACGAACGACGGCTGTGTGTCGGGGACGGAGCCGCGTGCGACGCGCCACCGGCGGTGCTGCTCGGACTCGGCGACGGCCTCGGCCACGAGCGAGGCCTGACGGGCACCGCTCTGGTAGCCGCCGAAGTGGGCCACGGGGCTCCACTCGGGGCTCACCGGCGGGACGGCCTCGTCGAGACCCTCGTACTCCGCGGTCGCGTAGACGATGCGGCCGCCGACGACGGTGAGGACGGACTCGATGTCGGGGATGACCTCCTCGGGCACGGTGAGGTAGTCGTCGGACAGGATCGCGAGGTCGCCGTACGAGCCTTCTCGCAGGGTTCCCTTGACGTCCTGCTCGCCGGTGAGCTGCGCTCCGCCCCGGGTGTAGAGGCCGAGGGCGGTCTCCCGGTCGATCAGGTTCCCCGCCGGATAGAGCGCGGTGCCGCCGACGGTGCGCCCGGTCACCAGCCAGTGCAGTGCGACCCAGGGGTTGTACGAGGAGACGCGGGTGGCGTCGGTTCCGGCGGCGACCGTCAGGCCGCGGTCGAGCATGGCCCGGACCGGCGGGGTGTGGGCGGCGGCCTCGGCGCCGTAGCGGTCGAGGAACGCGGCACCCTGGAAGGACATCCGGTTCTGGACCGAGACGGCGCCGCCGAGGGCGGCGATCCGGTCGAGACTGCCTGCCGAGACGGTCTCCGCGTGGTCGAAGAGCCACCGGTTGCCACCGGGGAACAGCCCCTCCGCGGCGAGCTTCTCGAAGACGGCCAGGTCGCGGCGGATCGTCTCGTCGTAGGTCGCGTGGAGCCGGAAGCCCCAGCCGTTCTCGAGCAGGAGCCGTACGGCGCTCTCGAACTCGGTCTCGTAGCCCGCGGCGAGCTCGGGCCGGGGCTCGGAGAAGTTCTCGAAGTCGGCTGCGGCCCAGGTGAGGTTCTCGCCCGCTCCGTTCAGTCGGAGCCACTCGTCCCCGTCCCCGGGCTTGACCATCTCGGTCCAGCGCTTCAGGTCGGCGAGTTCCTGCCCGGCCGTCTGCGGGAAGAGGTGGTAGGCGATCCGGAGGGTCAGCTCCCCCGACCCGGCGAGGTCGGTGACCGTCGCGTAGTTGTCGGGGAAGTTCTGGAAACCGCCGGCGGCGTCGACCGCGGACGTCAGTCCGAAGCGGTTCAGCTCGCGCAGGAAGTGCCGCGTCGACGTGCGCTTGTCGGCCTCGTCGAGGGCAGGTGCCTTGGCCAGCGTCGAGTACAGGACGAGGGCGCTCGGCGCCGCGAGGAGGACGCCGTTGGGTTCGCCGTCCCGGCCCCGGACGATCTGCCCGCCCCGGGGGTCGGGGGTCTCCCGGGTGAACCCGGCGGCCTTGACCGCGGCCCGGTTCATCAGGGCCGACTGGTACAGGTGCAGGACGAACACCGGAGTGTCGGGGGCGGCGGCGTTCAGCTCGGCGACGGTCGGCATCCGGCGCTCGGCGAACTGCTCGGCGGTCCAGCCGCCCACCACCCGGATCCACTGCCCCTTGGGGGTGCGGCCTGCCTGCTCGCGCAGCATGGCCAGGGCCTGGCGGAGGCTGCGTACGCCGTCCCAGCGCAGCTCCAGGACGTAGTTCAGGCCGCCCCGGATGACGTGCAGGTGCGAGTCGTTCAGGCCGGGGATCACCCGTCGGCCCAGCGCGTCGACGACCCTGGTCCCCGGCCCGACGAGGTGGGCGAGGTCGTGGTCGTCGCCGAGGGCCGCGACCCGGCCGTCGCGGAGGGCGACGGCGCGGGCCTCGGGGCGGGAGGCGTCACCGGTGAACACCTTGGCGTTGCGGACGAGGAGGTCGGCGTGCGCGTGTTCCCGCCGCGGGGCGGGGACGAGGCCCGCGACCGGCATGCTCGTGGCGGGCCCGGTCATGCGAGGGCCTTGCGCAGGATGCCGGTGGCGACGCCGATGGCGAGCTCGGCGCCGTGCGTCTCGCGCAGGGCGTTCAGCATGACGAAGTCGTGGATGACGCCCTGGACGCGCAGGGCGGTGACGGGGACGCCCGCGGCCCGCAGCTTCGCCGCGTACGCCTCGCCCTCGTCGCGCAGGACGTCGGCCTCGGCGGTGACGACCAGGGCCGGCGGCAGGCCGGTGAGCTGCTCGGTGGAGGCGCGCAGCGGGGAGGCGGTGAGCTGGGCGCGCTCGGCCTCGTCGGTCGTGTACTGGTCCCAGAACCACTTCATGGCGTCGCGGCGCAGGAAGTGGCCCTCGGCGAACTGGTGGTACGACTCGGTGTCGAAGCTCGCGTCGGTGACCGGGTAGAAGAGGACCTGCTGGACGAGCGTGACGTTGCCGCGCTGCTTGGCCATGAGGGTGAGGGCGGCGCTCATGTTGCCGCCGACGGAGTCGCCGGCGACGGCGATCCGGGTGCCGTCGAGGTCCTTGTGGTGTCCCTCGCGGGCGACCCACTGGGCGACGCTGTAGTTCTGCTCGATGGCGACGGGGTAGCGGGCCTCGGGCGAGAGGTCGTACTCGGGGAACACCACGGCCGCCCCGGTGCCGACGGCGAGTTCGCGGACGAGCCGGTCGTGGGTGTGGGCGTTGCCGAAGACCCAGCCGGCGCCGTGGATGTAGAGGATGACGGGGAGCGCGCCGGTGGCGCCGCGGGGGCGGACGATCCGGGCGCGGACGTCGCCGGTCGGGCCGCCGTGGACGGTGATCCACTCCTCGTCGACGTCGGGCAGGGCGACGCCCTCACCGCTCTGGACGTCGTCCACGGCCTTGCGGCCGTCGGCCACCGGGATCTCGTAGAGGAACGGCGGCTGGGCGGTGGCGTCGGCGAAGGCCTGGGCGGCGGGTTCGAGGACCGGACGGTTCTTCATGAGGGGTTCTCCTTCGGAGGTGTACGGGACGGACGGGGTCGGAGCGTCAGCGGGTCGCCCGCGCGGCGGCGAGGATCACGTGGGTGACCACGGCCGGGCGGGAGACCGCCACTGCATGGGACGCGTCCACCTCGGTGATGTGCGAAGCGGCACGCCGGGCCATCCACCGTTCGGCGGCGGGCGGGATGTTCTTGTCGGCGGTGGCGATCAGCGCCCAGGACGGGATCGTCTTCCAGGCCGCCTCCCCGGCCTTCTCCTCCAGCGCGGCGGTGGCGACCGGGCGCTGGGTCGCGGCCATGACCGCCGCTTCGGCGGCGGGTACGTCGGCGGCGAACTGCCCGTGGAACTTGGCCCGCTCGATGACGAGTTCGGTACCGGTGCCACCGCCGGGCAGCGGGTACGACTGCGGGTTCACGGTGTCGCCGAGGGTGGAGCCCGGGAACTTGGCGGCGAGCTCGGCCGCGCTCTCGCCCTTGTCCGGGGTGAACGCGGCGATGTAGACGAGGGCCTTCACACGGCTGTTGCCCACTGCGGCGCCGCTGATGACGGCGCCGCCGTAGGAGTGGCCGACCAGGACGACGGGCCCGTCGACGGCGGCCAGCACGCTGCGCAGGTAGGCGGTGTCCGCGGCGAGACCGCGCAGCGGGTTGGCGGGGGCCAGGACGGGGTAGCCGGCGTGCTGCAGCCGCCGGATCGTGCCGCTCCAGCTGGAGGCGTCCGCGAACGCTCCGTGGACCAGGACGATCGTGGGCTTGGGGTCGTGCCGGTCGGCGTCGGCCGCGGCCGGGCGGGTCGCGGGTGCGGCGGGGGCGGCGCCGATCAGGGCGGCCAGCGTCGCGGGCACGGCGAGGGCGAGGGTGCGCCTCGTGAGCTGCATGGGTGGGTGTTTCCTTGTCGGGTGGGGAAGCGTTCGGGTGTGCTCGGTCGAGCGGGAGGGGTACGCCGTTCGAGCGAGGGGGCGCGCCGGCCGGGCGGGACCCGGCTCGGGAGAGGGGGCCGGGCCTCAGAGGCCGTACGCCTCCAGGAGCCGGAGCCAGACCTCGCTCACCGTCGGGAAGGCGGGCACGGCGTGCCACAGGCGCTCCAGGGGGACCTCGCCCACGATGGCGACCGTGGCCGCGTGGATGAGCTCGGTCGCCATCGGGCCGGTGAGCGTGCAGCCGACGACGACCCCTCGGGTCTCGTCGACGACGAGCTTGGCGAGGCCGCGGTAGTCGTCCGCGTGGAGCGCGGCACCGGCGACGTCGTCGATGCGGTACTCCACCGCGCGTACGGCGAGACCCGCTTCGCGTGCCGCGCGTTCCGTGAGACCGACGCTCGCGACCTCGGGACGCGTGAAGACGGCCTGGGGGACGGCGAAACGGTCGGCTTCCGCACTCCACGGCTGCCGGCCTCCGGTGGCGGCCGGACGCCCGGCGGCTCGCTCGGCGATCGCCGCCGCGCACGCACGGGCCTGGTACTTGGCCATGTGGGTCAGCGGCGCCCGGCGGTTGACGTCACCGACGGCGTAGAGCCAGTCGCCCTCGACCGCGGTGACCCGACAGGTGTCGTCGACCGGAAGCCGGTCGCCGACGGGCAGTCCGACGGTCTCCAGGCCGAGGTCGGCCGTACGAGGGCGACGGCCCACGGCGGCGAGGACCTCGTCGCAGACGAGGGTGGTGCCGTCGTCGGTCTCCACGGTCACGGCACGAGTGGTCTCGTCACGGGCGACCCGGACGGCCGACACCCCGAAGCGGATCGTGACGCCCAGATCGCCCAGCCCCCGGGTGACCTCTTCGCCGGCGCACGGCTCCCAGCCGGTCAGCAGGGCCTGGTCGCGGACGAGGAGCGTGACGGAGGCGCCGAGCGAGCGCCACGCGGTGGCCATCTCGCAGGCCACCACTCCCCCGCCGATGACGACGAGCCGTGCGGGCACCGCGTCGGCGGTGGTGGCCTGCCGGTTGGTCCAGACGCCGATCCGGTCGAGCCCTTCGACCGGTGGAAGCGCGGGCTCCGTACCGGTGCAGACCACGACCGCGCGCCGGGCCCCCAGGGTGCGGACCGTGCCGTCGGCCCCGGTCACCTCGACCCGGCGCTCACCGGCGAGCCGTCCGTGCCCCCGTACGAGCGCGACGCCCGCGCCGTCGAGCCAGTCGGCCTGGCCGGTGTCGTCACCGCGCCCGGTGAAGCGGTCCCGGCGGGCCAGCACCCGCGCCGGGTCGAGTGCCGTCGTGACCGCCTGCCGGGCCCCGTCGACCGAGCGGGCCTCCGCCCGTGCGGCGCCGGGCCGCAGCAGGGCCTTGCTCGGCACACACGCACGGTAGGAGCACTCGCCGCCGACCGCCTCGGTCTCGACGACGACGGCGGTCAGCCCCGACCCGACGGCCCGGCCGGCGACGACCTCGCCGGCCGGCCCGCCGCCGACCACGACGACGTCGTACGTGTCCATCAGCCGTGCACCAGAGGGGTGTCCACGAGGTGCTCGGCCAGGAACCACACCTGCGCCTCGCCGGTGCGGATGACGTCGGAGACGAGCAGGTCGGCACTGCCCTCGTCGCCCTCCTGGGAGAGCCGGGCGGCGGCGTCCCGGGCGTCGATCAGGATCCGCTCGTGCGCGTCGAGGAGTCGCGACAGCATGACGGGCACCGGCTCGACGCCGTCCGGCGGACGGGGGATCGACGTCAGCTCGGCGACGTGGCGCGGGTCCCCGACGGCGACGCCGCCGAGGCTCTGGACCCGCTCGGCCAGCGCGTCCACGATGGCCAGCTGGGCCTCCGCGTGCTTGTCGAGCATCAGGTGGAGCGAGTAGAAGGTCGCCCCGCGCATGAGCCAGTGGTGCTTCTTGTAGAGGGAGTAGAGGATCTGCGTGTCGGCGAGGACGCGGTTCAGCCGCTGGCAGGCGTACATGCGGGTGTCGTGGCCGAGGCCGATCGGCAGCTGCTTGAGCGTGCCGAACGCCTGGGTCTCGGCGCCCTTCTGGTGCAGCAGCGGCTGGCCGCCGCCGTGCGGGGTCGTGAGGGTGTCCATCGAGTGCTCCTGATGGGGAAGGGGTGGGAAGGGCCCGGCCGCCCGGTCGGGGGTGCACGAGCGACCGGACCCGGTCTGTGCGGCTCGCGCTCAGCGCTCGGCGATCGCCGGGGCGACGGGGGTCCGGTGCAGGACGAGCCGGGTGAGGAGTCCGCTGCCGAGACCGGCCACGAGCGCGAGGGCGGCCCACCACAGCGGGTACGGCGTGAGGCCGAGGACCGCGTCGAGGGACCAGGCGCCGGGCCCGGTGGCGGCGAGGGCGGCGGCGGTGCCGATGAGGACGAGGGGGTACTCGTAACCGTCGTTCTGTACCCAGAGCCCGTGACGCCACTTCACGGTGAGGGCGACGGTCATGACCCCGATGGCGCCGGTCGCGGCGAGCGGGGTCAGGAGGCCGGCGACGAGCAGCAGGCCGGAGCCGATCTGACCACCGCCCGCCGCCAGGGCGGTGAGGACACCGCCGCGGAAGCCGTCGCCACGGAACTCCTCGGTACCGCCCTCGAGTCCCTTGCCGCCCAGGTGCCGGCTGACCTTCTGCACACCGTGGCCGGCGACGAGCAGTCCCACCAGCAGACGCAGGATCAGAATGCCGGTGTCCACAGGGGTCAGCCGGCCGCGTGCGCGCCGATGACCGTCTGCGCGTACACGACGCCCAGGCCGTACGCGCCCGCGTGGGCCTTGACGATCTCCATGACGTCGCCGTACGTCTCCTGGCGCGCCCAGTCGCGCTGCAGCTCCAGGAGGACCTGGACCCAGGTCACCGGAACGGCGCCGGCGGCGATCATCCGCTGCAGCGCGTGCTCGTGGGCGGCCGGGCTGACACCACCGGAGGCGTCGGTCACGACGTACACCTCGTAGCCCTGCTCGAGCGCGGAGAGCGCGGGCAGCACGAGGCAGACCTCGGTCCACAGACCCGACAGGATGATCTTCTTGCGACCGGTCGCCTTGACCGCCGCGACGAGCGCCTCGTCCTCCCAGGCGTTCATGGTGGTGCGGTCGATGATCTCGTTCTTCGGGAACACCTCGGCGAGCTGCGGCAGCAGGGGGCCCGAGAAGGACTCGGCGGCGACCGTGGTCAGGACGGCCGGCACGTCGAAGGCCTGGGCGGCCTTGGCGAGGCCCACGGTGCTGTTGATGATCGCGGCACGGTCGCCGCTGCCGGTGCCGAAGAACATCTGCGGCTGGTGGTCCACGAAGAGCATGACCGAGTTGTCGGGCGTGAGCAGGTCCTTGCTCGGGGCGGCCTGCACCTTGTCGATGTCGAACATGAGGGGTCCTTTCGAAGCCGTGGGAAACGTGCCCACCGCCTCCGCGGCCCGGCACGTCTTCAAGCTACGAGCGATCCCACCGACCGCTTTGACCTCCCGCGCCCAGGGGTTGGCACGACAGCGCACAACCGGGCAGGGCGAGAGCCGGCGAGGACGTCACCGGACTCCCACAGCAACAGGAAGAAGGAAAGACCAGGTCAGCGCACCCTGCCCCGCGCCTTCAGCTGGGTCGCCGGGACCTCCGGGGCGTCGAGCCGGTCGCCGTCGTACCCCTTCACCTCACCGAAGCGGTCGCCCGTCATCCACGCCTCCCTCGCCTCGCGGATCTCCTCGTCCGTGCGGCCCACGAAGTTCCACCACATGACGAGCTCCTCCTCGAAGGGCTCTCCGCCGAGGAGCATCAGGCCCGCGTCCGAGAGGGCGCGGAGGGGGAGTTCGGCGCGGCCGCAGCCGAGGTAGAGCATGGAGCCGGGGAGGACGGGGACGCCGTCGACGTGGGCCTCGCCGGACATGGCGAGGACCGCGTACTCGAAGTCGGGATCCAGGGGCAGGTTCGTCTCGGTGCCCGCCCCGAGGGCGAGGTCCGCGCCGACGAGCGGGGTGTACGTGGTGCCGGGCGAGGTGGCGCCGTCGAGGGTGCCGAGGATGACGGTGGCGGTGAGGCCCGGGGCGGTGACCTGGGGCAGTTCGGCGTGGTGCTGGAAGTGGGGTTCGACGTGCCGGTGGGTGTCGGGGAGGGCGACCCAGAGCTGCGCACCGTGCAGGAAGCGGGCGTGCGGCCGGGGGCTCTCCTCCGAATGGGAGATCGCCCGGCCTGAGGTCATGAGGCCCAGTTCGCGCGGGCGGATCGTCTGGAGGCTGCCCGTGGAGTCGCGGTGGAGCACCTCGCCCTCGTGGAGCCAGCTGACGGTCTGCAGGCCCATGTGCGGGTGCGGCGGGACCTGCATGCCGGGCTCGTCGGCGATGTCGTCGGGGCCGTAGTGGTCGACGAAGGCCCAGGCTCCGACCATGCGCCGACCCAGGTTCGGGAGCAGCCTGCGGACCTCGGTCGACTCGCCGAGCTGGACGCGGCGGGGGCTGAGCAGCTCCCGTACCGGCTCGGCGACGACGAAGCCACGGCCGCCGCACACGGTCAGCGCGGCCTGACGATCAAGATTGCTCATGTCACTCAACCCATCCTTGATGGAATGTTCAACTAGATGGCGGTGTTGACCTGGTCGACACCCCACAGGGTGGCAGATCCGGAGCTCTGGAAAGGGAGAGCAAGTGAGCGACACGTACTACGAGTTCGGAACGGCCGGGGAACGCTGGGAGCGGGCGCAGCTGTTCTTCGACGCGAAGGAGTACGGGACCGCCGTCCGCATCCTGCGCGGCCTCGTCGCCGAGCACCCGGAGCAGACGGCCCAGCGGCTCCTCCTCGCGCGGGCCTACTACCACTCCGCCCAGCTCTCCCGCGCCGAGACCGAGCTCCGCGCCATCCTGGAGCGCGACCCGGTCGAGCACTACGCCCGACTGATGCTCGGGCGCGTCCTGGAGCGCCAGGGCCGCAAGGACGAGGCCGCGCCGCACCTTCGGATGGCCGCCGCCATGACGGGCGAGACCCCGTCCTGACGCGCGACTGATACCCCCGCACGGTATATTCGGCAGCCAGGAGGCCTGGCTGTGCGGACACACCGAGCGGAACGCGGTGCACGAACAGGAGGTGCCATCGGGCACCTCCTGTTCGTCGTCGTGCTCGCCCTCGGGGTGTTCCTCATGCACGCCGTCGGTCATCCCGAGGGCTCCGGCGGCGGCATGGACACCGCTTCCGCCTCGCACCACAGCGCCTCCGCGCAGGCCGCCGCCCCGCACGACCACGGGGACTCCGACGCCCGGCACGAACCGGGTTCCGGGATGGACATGACCACCCTCTGCGTGGCCGTCCTCGGCACCTGGCTGCTCGCGGGGCTCCTCCGGGCCGCGCTCGGACGCCGCCCCGACTGGCTCGGCCTCCTCCTCGCGCGCCTCACACCCGCGCTCGGGCCGCACGCCCCTCCCCCACGGCCCCCCGACCTCGCCCGGCTGTCCGTCCTGCGGATCTAGACCGAACCCGACGCGCGCCACGGGTCGCTTTCCGATGCCCCCGCGCGTCTGCGGTCTTCTCTTCCGCCTGTACGTACACACAGCACACGAGGTATCACCATGCGCGCCTTCACCTCCCGCACCACCCGCAAGCTCGCCCTCGTCGGGGCGCTCGCCGGAGCCGGACTGCTCCTGACCGCCTGCGGCAGCGACGACGGCATGAGCGGAATGGACCACGGCGGCACGTCCGCCACGTCCTCCGCCACCGCCTCCGCCTCGGCTCCCGCCGCCGGCGCGGACTCCGCTCCCGGGGCCTTCAACGACGCGGACGTCATGTTCGCGCAGATGATGATCCCCCACCACGAGCAGGCCCTGGAGATGGCGAAGCTCGCCGACGGCCGGGCCGAGGACCCCGAGGTCAAGAAGCTCGTCGCCGCGATCGAGCAGGCCCAGGACCCGGAGATCCGGAAGATGAAGTCCTGGCTGAAGGGCTGGGGCAAGCCGGAGTCCGCCGGGCACGGCGGTCACGCCATGGCCGGGATGATGTCCGACCAGGACATGAAGGACCTGGCCGCGACGAAGGGCAAGGCCTTCGACCGGAGGTTCGCCGAGCTGATGATCGCCCACCACGACGGCGCCGTCGCCATGGCGAAGGACGAGCAGAAGAGCGGCGGCAACGCCACGGCCAAGAAGCTCGCCGACGACGTCGTACGGACGCAGTCCGCCGAGGTCGACCAGCTGAAGAAGATCCTCGGCCGGCTCTGACCCGGACCCCGGCCCGGAAGGCCCGCCGATCCGGGCTGCCGATCCGGGCTGCCGATCCGCCGCGCGCATCCGGCCCCTCGGCCGGCCCGCTGATCCGGCTCCTCGGTCCAGCCCCCGGCGGCCCGCCCCTCATCGGGGCGGGCCGCCCCCTCGACGTACCCCGCACCCCTCGCGAAAGAACGATGAACCGGTACCTCCCCCGCCTCGCGGCCACCGCCGCCGTGGCCGTCCTCGCCCTGACCCTCACCGCCTGCTCCGGGGACGCCGCCCCCGACGCCTCCGCGCCCGGCAGCTCCGCCCTCAGCCACGTCCACGGGCTCGGGCTCCGCGGCGACACCCTCTACGTCGCCACCCACCAGGGCCTCCACACCCCCGACGCCGCCGGCCGGCCGGTGCTCGTCGGTGACCGCCGTGACGACTTCATGGGGTTCACCGTCACCGCCCGGGGCGACTTCCTCGCCGGCGGGCACCCGGCCCCCGGCAGCGACGGGCCCGCCGACCTCGGGCTCATCTCTTCGACGGACTCCGGCCGCACCTGGCGCGAGAGGTCCCTCGCGGGGAAGGTCGACTTCCACGCGCTCGACACCGCGTCCGACTCCACCGTCTACGGCTACGACAGCGCCCGCGGCCTCCTGCGGGTCAGCGCCGACGGTGCCGCCTGGGAGGAGCGCGCCTCGCTGCGCGCCCTCGACATCGCCGTCTCCCCCGCCGCCCCGGGCACCGTCCTCGCGACCACCGAGACCGGCGTCGTCCGCTCCACGGACGGCGGCCGGACCTTCGCGCCGGCCTCCGAGCGAGTCCTCGCGTACGTCTCCTGGGCCGCCCCCGACGCCCTCTTCGGCATCGACCCGGACGGCGTCCTCTTCCGGGGGACGGACGGGGGGACCTCCTGGACCCGGGTCGCCGGCGTGCCCGGCGGCGCACCCCAGGCGCTCACCGCCGTGGACGCCCGCCGGCTGCTCGTCGCCACCCAGGACGGGGTGTACGAGTCACGGGACGGCGGCCGCCGCTTCGACCGGCGCATGACGGTGGAGCCCGGGGAGCACTGAGGCGCCCTACGCCTTCGCCCGCCGGTCCACGACCACCTCGCCGCCGACCACGACCGTCTCCGCGACCGTGCCCGGGATCTCCTCGGGGGCGATGCGGAGGATGTCGCGGGAGAGGACGACGAAGTCGGCCAGCTTGCCCACCGTCAGCGAGCCCCGCTCGTGCTCCAGGAAGTTCGCGTACGCCGAACCCGTCGTGTAGCCCTCGACGGCGGTGGCGACGTCGATCGTCTCCCCCGCCGTCCAGGCCTCGCCGCCGCCGGGCGGGCGGCGGGTGACGGCGGCGTGGATGCCGACCATGGGGTCCATCTCGGCGACGTTCCAGTCGCTGGAGAGGGCGAGGACCGCGCCGGCCGCGTGGAGGCTGCGCAGCGGCCAGGCCTTGTGCCAGCGCTCGGGGCCGACGTTCTCGGCCCAGTCCTGGCCGGGCCCCGCGATGTCGGGGGCGGCGTGCCGGGGCTGCATGCAGGCGACGACGCCGAGCGCGGCGAAGCGCGGGGTGTCGGCCGGGTCGAGGCACTCGACGTGGACGACCTGGTGGCGGGCGTCGCGCGGCCCGTTGACGGCGCGGGCCCGCTCGACGGCGTCGAGGACGGTACGGATGCCCCGGTCGCCGGTCGCGTGGACGAAGCACTGGAAGCCGCGCGCGTCGAGCCGGGTGAGCAGCTCGGCGAACTCCTCGGGCGGGTAGAAGGTGTCGCCGCGGTGGTGGGAGCAGCCGGCGTACGGCTCCAGGAGGGCGGCGGTGCGGGGTTCGACGACGTCGTCGATGTAGAGCTTGAGCGGGCCGACCCGCAGCCGGTCGTCGGCGTACGCGTCGGCCGCGGTCTCGAAGGCGTCCAGGTCCTCCTCGGTGGTGCCGCGCGGGTGGAACAGCGCGGCCACGATGCGGGAGCGCAGCCGGCCCTCGTGGCGGGCGCGCTCGTAGAGGGCGAGGTCGTCGAGGGAGTTCTGCGGTTCGACGACGGTGGTGATGCCGTAGCCGATGGCGTCGTCCAGGCTCTTGGCGAGCCGTCCGTACTGGCGGTCGGCCGAGGCCCAGGGAAGGCCGAGCTCGCGGAGGGCGCGGTGGCCGTCGCGGGAGAGGCCCTTGACGGCGAAGTCCTTGACGAAGCCGGTGGGCTCACCGGTGGCGGGGTCGGTGACGGCCCGTCCGAAGGGCAGCTCGGTGTGGTCGCGGTCGACGCCGAGGCGGCGGAGGGCGGCGGTGTTGAGCCAGGCGGTGTGGACGTCGTAGCTGAGGACGAGGGCCGGGGTGTCGCCGGTGGCCGGGTCGAGGTCGGCGGCGGTGGGCATCCGTCCGTCCGGGATCGCGGAGTAGTCGAAGGCCTCGGCCTCGATCCACCCGGCGTCCGGGTGGGCCGCGCGCCAGGTGCGGATGCGCTCGTGGATCGCGTCGAGGGTGCGGGCTCCGGCGAGCTGGACGCAGGCGTCGTCGGAGCCGAGGCGGACGTGGTTGTGGGCGTCGACGAAGCCGGGCAGGACGAGCCGCCCGCCGGCGTCGAGGATCCGTGTGTCGGGCCCCGTCCAGTCGGCGGCGTCGGCGGCGGCGCCGATCCAGACGATGCGGCCGGCGCGGACGGCGAGGGCCTCGGCCTCGGGGAGCGCCGGGTCGACGGTGTGGATGCGGGCCCCGGTGAGGACGAGGTCGGCGGGGGCGGTGCGGTTCATGGACGGGACTCCGTGTCGTACGAGAGTGGTTGCTCGATGGAGCGGTTACTGGATGGGGGCGACGGCGCGGCGGGCGAGGAGCACGTACACCAGGGCGGAGACGACGGCGCCGAGGAGCGTGAGGTCCGCGCCGCCGAGCGGGGCGACGAGGGGGCCGGTCCACAGCTCGGAGTCGCAGGTGAGCGCGGAGAAGGCGAGGCCCGCGAGGAGGGCGGTCATGCCGGCCGGGTGCCAGCCCGAGCGGTACCAGTAGGCGCCGCCGGTGTCCGCGTGCAGGCCGGCGGAGTCGTAGGTGCAGCGGCGGAGCACCATGTCGGCGAGGAACACCCCGCCCCAGGGGGCGAAGACGATGATCAGGAGGGAGAGGAAGGAGAGGAGGGAGGTCGTGAAGTCGGTGAGGAAGAGGGCGCCGAGGGAGCCGGCGGCGGTGACGGCCGCGCTGATGACGATGGCGCGGGCCCGGCTCCAGGGGATGCCGAGGACCTGGAGGTTCAGGCTCGACGAGTAGAGCGTGATGATCGAGTTGGTGACGGAGCCGCCGAGCACCAGGGCCAGGAAGAGCGGCTGGAACCAGCCGGGGAGGAGGCTCTCGGTGCCCGCGACGGCGTCGGTCATGTCGGTCTGCGTCGCGGCGGCGACCCCGACGACGCCGAGGGCGACGGAGGAGACGAAGCCGCCGAGGGCGCCGCTCCAGGTGACGGCCCCGAGGCTGGTGGTGCGGGGCAGGTAGCGGGTGTAGTCGGCGGGCATGGGGAGGTACGAGAAGGGGCCGGCGAGCATGACGACGAAGGCGAGGCTCCAGCCGGAGGCGCCGGGCGCGGCGGCGGGGGCGGAGGTGTCGGCGCCGGGCAGGACGAGGACGAGCAGGGCGGCGAAGCCCGCGGCGAGGACGTACGCCATCCAGCGTTCGGCGAACTGGACGGTGGCGTGGCCCCAGAGGGCGACGGCGAAGGTCAGCGCGAGGGTGACGGCGAGCGCGAGGGCGCGGGCGGCGTGTCCGCCGTTCCAGCCGAGGTCGGTGAAGAAGGCTTCGAGGGCGAGGGTGCCCACCACGGTGTTGACGATGGTGTAGCCGATGCTGACGATCCAGTTCAGCAGGCCGGCGGGCCAGTTGCCGCGGCGGCCGAAGGCGGCGCGGGAGATGACGAGGGTGGCGGTGCCGGTGCGCACGCCGCTGAGTCCGGCCGCGCCGATCGCGAGGAACGAGAGGCCGCCGAGGACGACGACGGCGGTGGCCTGCCAGAAGGAGAGCCCGAAGGCGACGGCGAGGGCGCCGTTGATGACGTAGGTGAAGGTGAGGTTCGAGCCGAACCAGAGCCAGAAGACGTCCTTGGCCCCGCCGTGGCGTTCGGCGTCGGGGATGGGGTCGATCCCGTGTTCCTCGACCTGGAAGACCTCGTCGGTCGCTGTCCGGCCCGTGGTCACGGGCGCCGTGTCCTGTTCGAGCACACCGCACTCCTGTCTTGAATGCCGTTCTAAGTCTTAGAACGGCATTCAAGATGTGTGATGGGTTCAGGCCACGTCAAGACCCTCGGAGGTTGCGGTTAAGGTCGATCCCGCACGGCACAGGACGCCGGGCGACACGGAACGGCGGGACGGGAGCGGCGGTGGCAGGCACGGCACGACGGCGGGACGGGAACGTCACGCAGGAGCGGATGCTGGAGGAGGCCATGGCGGCGATCGCCGAGGACGGCCTCGCCTCCCTCACCATGTCGGCACTCGCCGAACGGCTCGGCACGAGCGGCGGCCACATCCTGTACTACTTCGGCAGCAAGGACCTGCTGCTGCTCGCCGCCCTGCGGTGGAGCGAGGCCGCGCTCGCCGAGGAGCGGCGCGCCCTCCTCGCCCGGCGGATCACGGCCGAGCGCAAGCTCGACCTCTTCCTCCGGCTCTACCTCCCGCGCGGACCGCGCGACCCGCGCTGGACCCTGTGGATCGAGCTCTGGGCCCGCACCCCCGGCAACCCGGCGCTCCGCGAGGCCCAGGCCGAACTGGACGCCGGCTGGCAGGAGGACCTGGAGGCCCTGCTCGCGGCGGGCGCGGCGCGCGGACGCTTCGCCCCGCTGGACGCCGGCGCCCGCGCCTCCGAACTCCTGGCCCTGCTCGACGGGTTGAGCACCCGGGTGGTCCTCGGCCAGGAGTCGGGCCGGGATCCCCGGCCCGCCCTGGAGATCGCGCGCTCGGCGGCACGCGCGCTGATCCCCGACGACACCGAGCCGGGCACCTGATCTTCGCCAACACCGCACCGGAGAGCGGGGAGTGACAGGGCGTCAGCCCCGATAGGCCTCCAGCAGCCGCAGCCACGCCTCGCTCAGCGTCGGATACGCGGGGACGGCGTGCCACAGACGGGCGATCGGCACCTCTCCCGTGACGGCGATCGTCGCCGAGTGGAGGAGCTCTCCGATGCCGGGCCCGACGAAGGCGGCCCCGAGGACCACCTCCCGGTCCAGGTCGACGACCATCCGGGCGTGCCCCCGGTACCCCTGGGCGTAGAGGCCGGCCCCGGCGACGGACCGCATGTCGAGGTCCACGGCCCGGACCCGGTACCCGGCGCGCTCCGCGTCGGCGAGGGTCAGCCCGACGGCGGCCGCCTCCGGGTCGCTGAACACGACCTGCGTCACGGCCGCGTGGTCGGCGGTCGCCGCGTGGGCGCCCCACCGCCCGGTGTCGAGGGACGCCTCGCCCCGCGCGCGGGCCGCGATCGCGGTGCCCGCGATCCGGGCCTGGTACTTGCCCTGGTGGGTCATGAGCGCGCGGTGGTTGACGTCCCCGACGGCGTAGAGCCAGTCGCTCCCGGTGACCCGGAGGGTGTCGTCGGCGTCGAGCCAGGAGCCCGGGGTCAGGCCGACCGTCTCCAGGCCGATGTCCTCGGTGCGCGGCTTGCGGCCGGTCGCGAAGAGCACCTCGTCGCCCTCGACGTGGTCGCCGCCCTCCAGGACCACGGTGACCGGTCCGGTGCCCCCGTCGCGCACCACCGCGCTCACCGCCACGCCCGTACGGACGTCCACGCCGCGCGTGGTGAGCGCGGCGGCCACGTGCTCGCCGAGGAACGGCTCCATGCGCGGCAGCAGCCCCCCGCCCCGTACGAGCAGGGTCACCTTCGACCCGAGGGCCTGCCAGGCGGTGGCCATCTCGACGCCCACCACTCCCCCGCCGACCACGACGAGCCGCTCCGGCACCCGGTCGGAGCTGGTCGCCTCCCGGCTGGTCCAGGGATGCGCGGCGGGCAGTCCCGGCAGCTCCGGCAGCAGGGGGCGGGTGCCGGTGCAGACGGCGACCGCGTGCCGGGCGGTGAGGACGTGGCGCTCGCCCTCCGGACTCGTGACCTCGACCCGGCGCGGCCCGTGGAGCCGTCCGTGGCCCCGGTAGGCCCGGACGCCGATGGAGTCCAGCCAGTCGACCTGGCCGTCGTCCTTCCAGTGCCCGACGACCTCGTCCCGGTGGGCGAGGACCTCCATCGCGTCCAGCGGGCCGTAGACCGACTCCCGCAGCCCCGCCACCTTGCGGGCGTCGGAGCGGGCGATCGCGGGGCGGAGCAGCGCCTTGCTGGGCATGCACGCCCAGTACGAGCACTCGCCGCCGATCAGCTCGCTCTCGACGATCGCCGCGGTGAGGCCGCCTGCCCGCACCCGGTCGACGACGTTCTCGCCGACCGGGCCCGCGCCGATCACCACCACGTCGTACGCGTGCTCGTCTTCCACCGTTCGTGTCATGGCTCCCAGTCTGGTGCCCGAGGCGCGGAATAGCGCGGCTCGATACGCCGTTGTGCCGGGCGAGTCCCCAGGGGACCGTGAGGACACCGCCAGGAGACCCGAAAGGTAGGCAGCATGAGCACCGTAACGCTCACCAAGGACAACTTCGACGAGATCGTGAGCGGGAACGAGTTCGTCCTCATCGATTTCTGGGCATCCTGGTGCGGTCCCTGCCGTCAGTTCGCCCCCGTCTTCGAGGCGGCGTCCGAGCGGCACCAGGACCTCGTCTTCGCCAAGGTGGACACCGAGGCGCAGCAGGAGCTGGCGGCCGCGTTCGAGATCCGCTCGATCCCGACCCTGATGATCGTCCGCGACAACGTGGCCGTGTTCGCGCAGCCCGGCGCGCTGCCGGAGGCCGCTCTCGAGGACGTCATCGGGCAGGCCCGCAAGCTCGACATGGACGAGGTCCGCAAGTCCATCGCGGAGGCGCAGGCCAAGTGACCCACGGCGAGGGGGGCACGGGAGACGCTCCCGTACCCCCCTCGTGTCGTGTCGGGAGTCCTGTCGGCGTCAGCGCTCCAGGACCAGCGCGAGGCCCTGCCCGACGCCGATGCAGAGGGCCGCGAGGCCCGTGCCGGAGCCGGCCGCGGCGAGCTGGTGCGCCACCGAACCGGCGAGGCGGGCGCCCGACGCACCCAGCGGGTGACCGATCGCGACGGCTCCACCGCGAGGATTCACGATTTCGGGGTCCAGTTCCGGCCATTCCGCGAGGCAGCCGAGCGACTGGGCCGCGAAGGCCTCGTTGAGCTCGAAGGTCGTCAGGTCGGCGAAGGAACGCCCGGCCTTCCCCAGGGCCCGGCGGACCGCCTCGACCGGGCCGAGGCCGAAGAGCTGGGGCTCGATCCCGGTGACCGCGGAGGTACGGATCCGGGCGAGGGGCTCACGGCCGGTCTCGCGCAGCCCGTCCTCGTCGACGAGGAGCAGCGCCGCCGCGCCGTCGTTGAGCGGCGAGGAGTTGCCCGGCGTGACCGTACCGCCCTCGGTGCGGAAGGCGGGCTTCAGCTTGGCGAGGGCCTCCATGGACGTGCTGTCGCGGATGCACTCGTCGCGGGCCGGCTCCACCCCGGGGTACGGGACGACCTCGTCGTCGTACAGGCCCTTCGCCCACGCCTCGGCCGCCTTCCGGTGGCTGGCGAGGGCGAAGGCGTCCTGCTGCTCGCGGGTGATGCCGTGCTTGTCGGCGACGAGCTCCGCGCCCTCGCCGAGGGAGACCGTCCACTCGGCGGGCATCCTCGGGTTCGTCATGCGCCAGCCGAGGGTCGTGGAGTGGAGCTGCTGATGGCCCGCGGGGAAGGCCCGCTCGGGCTTCTGCAGGACCCAGGGGGCGCGGGACATCGACTCGACGCCGCCCGCGATCGCGACGGAGGCGTCACCGAGGGCGATGGCGCGGGCCGCCTGGATGACGGCCTCGAGGCCGGAGCCGCAGAGGCGGTTGACGGTGACGCCGGGGACGGTGACCGGCAGGCCTGCGAGGAGGACGGCCATGCGCGCGACGTCGCGGTTGTCCTCGCCCGCGCCGTTGGCGTCGCCGAAGTAGACGTCGTCCACGCGCGCGGGGTCGAGCGCGGGCGAGCGGTCGACGAGCGCGCGGACGACATGGGCCGCGAGGTCGTCGGGGCGGACGGAGGCGAGGGCGCCCCCGAACTTCCCGATCGGGGTGCGGACGGCGTCGACGATGTAGACGTCGCGGATGCTCATCGGTTCTCTCTCCCACGTGACCTTCGGAACGACACTGTTCGCCTGGTGAAGCAATCTTCGCTCCATTGGGCGCGCAGAGTCTCTGCCCGGCGGCCCGTCGTGTCAACGGGCCGTTTCCGGAAGCCGGGGAGGTCGGGGGCGGTCAGTGGGCCGTGGCGGGGCGCGCGAGGGCCGTGAGGCCGTAGTCGAGCTCGTGACCGTCGACGAGCAGCGCCTCGACCACGCCCGTCTCGGGGTCGATGTCGGCCCGGATGCCGTGCCCCTCGTAGATCGGGTAGCCCGACTCGCCGTGGCGGCCGGTGGCCTCGACGACGGCCGTGCGGACGGCGCTGTCCTCGACGGTGGCACCGCCGCGGTCCTCGACGTGCTCGGGCACCAGCAGGATCTCGAACCGCTTCGGAACTGTGCTCATGCACCGAAGCTAAGCGCTCGACGGGACTCCCGCCGGACGGCGGCCCGGCGACGCACCGTCGGCCCGGCTCGCCCCGGACGACGGCCCGGCGGCGCGCCCTCGGCCCGCCCCCGCCGGACGGCCGTGCCCGCCGGGCCTCCGGTCACCCCCGCCGTACGGCCGTGCCCGCCGAACCCTGGACCCGGCTCGCGTCAGGTGCCGGATCCCGGCGGACCGTCGGCCCGGCTCCCGCGGGCGACCGGCGGCCCCGCCGGCCCTCAGCTCGACTCCCTCCGGACGATCCGCGAGTCGAGCAGGTCGCGGGAGACGGGCGGGGCGTCCGTTTCCCGTACGGCGCGGTCGACCAGCTCCGCGAGCTCGCGGCCGGGCACCATGTCGATGCGTACGGTGCTGAGCCGGGGCCGCAGCAGCCGCCCGAGGAGCAGGTCGTCGGCGCCGACGACGGCGGTCTCGTCGGGCACGGAGATCCCGGCGTCCTGGAGCGACCGCATCAGGAGCATCGCGTACTCGTCGTTGTACGCGAAGACGCCGTCGAGCCCGAGCTCTCGCCACCGCGCGGCCAGCGCGCCCGCCGACTCCTCCTCGTACCGCAGCGGCAGGGGCACGACGGTGGCACCGGCGCGCTCGGCGGCGCGGCGCGCGCCGTCGAGGCGGGGTCCGGAGAACATCCCGAGGCCCGGCTCCTCGGGCACGACGACGCCGATCCGGCGCCGGCCGGTCTCCAGGAGGTGCTCGGCGGCCACCTCGCCGACCCGCCCCTGGTCCATGACGAGGGCGTGGGTGCCCTCCACGCGCTGGGTGCCGAGGGTGATCACGGCCCGGGCCCCGGACCGCTTGAGGATCTCGACGCCCTGCCCGGTGAGCTCGACCTCGCCGAGGGAGACCACGGCGACCGGCCGCAGCTCGGCCCAGGCGCGGGCGGCCTCCCCGGCCTTCAGGCCGACGCTGCCGTACTGCACGACCGTGTAGTCCAGGCGGCGCAGGGCCCACTGGAAGTCGTTGAAGAACTGGCTGTACAGCGGTCCGACGGGGACGTGGGAGCTGGGGATCAGCACCATGCGGCTGTGGCCCGCGCGCAGGCTGCGGGCCGCGGCGTGCGGCACGTAGCCCAGCTCCTCGGCCGCCTCGCGCACCCGCTGCCGGGTGGGCTCGCTGATGCGGACGGCCGAGGTGTTGTTCAGGACGTACGAGACGGTGGCCCGGGAGACGCCCGCGAGGCGTGCGACGTCGGCGCTGGTCGGAACCGCGCGCCCGGAGGAGCTTTCGGGGGACTGTTCGGTTGGCTGGCTCATCGATCCGGCATCTTTCCAGAACGATCCGGCCGCAGGTCTGGCGGATGGCCGGAATGGGGTGCTACACAATGCTTACACCTGTCACTGACACGTGTCACCTCCCCGTTCGATCCGCTTCTCGCCCCCGCACCGGGCGATCTCCCCAGGAGGGCAAAGTGGCCCTTTCCTCCCCCGGCCCCGCCACCGGCACCGCCGTCCCCGGCTCCCCCGCCGCACCCCGGCCGACCCGCGGGCTGCTGCCCCTGCTCCTCGCCGGCAACACCGCGATGTACGCCCTCTACATCGGCGTCCCCGGCATGCTCCTCGCGCTCCAGATCGAGGACATCGACCCCGCCGGCAAGGTGGCGAACTTCGGCCTGGTCTCCGGCATATCCGCGATCTTCGCCACCGTCTTCAACCCGGTCGCGGGCGCCCTCTCGGACCGCTCGGGCCGCCGCAACCCGTGGATCCTCGCCGGTGGCCTGCTCGCCGTCCCGGTGATGCTGCTCCTCGGCAGCGTCCACACGATCCTGCTGGTCACCATCGCCTGGTGCCTGGGGCAGGCCGTCATGAACATCTACCAGGCCGCCATCACCTCCGTGGTCCCCGACCGGGTCCCGACGGCCGCACGCGGCAAGGCCTCGGCGGCCGTCGGTCTCGGCCTCCCCATCGGCTCCACGATCGGCGCCCTCGTCGGCGCGGCCTTCTCCGAGCACTACCGCACCGGCTACCTGGTCTTCGGCGCGATCGTCGCCGCCACCGCCGTGCTGTTCACCACCTGCGCCCGCGAGGAGCGGATGCCCCCGAAGCCCCCGCTGCCGGTCAGGCAGCAGCTCGCGGCCTTCGGCAGCGCCCTCGGGAACCACGACTTCCGCTGGGCCTTCATCGGCCGCGCCCTGCTCATCCTCGGCTACTTCGCCGTGGCCGGCTTCCAGCTGTACATCCTCAAGGACCACACCGACCTGCCCGCCGGGCTGAGCGCCGAGGAGGCCGTGGCCATCCTCATGCCGGTCAACTCCGTCGCCATGGTCGTCTCCACCGTGCTCGGCGGCTGGCTCTCGGACCGGTTCGACCGCCGCAAGCTCTTCGTCGGCGCCTCCGCCGCGCTCGCCGCCGTCGCGCTGCTCATCCCGGCCGTCTCCAGCAGCTGGCCCGCGATGCTGGCCTTCTCCGTCGTCAACGGCCTCGGCTTCGGCTGCTACATGGCCGTCGACACCGCCCTGGTGACCATGGTGCTGCCCAAGGCCGAGGATGCGGCCCGGGACATGGGCGTCCTCAACGTCGCCAACGCCGGCCCGCAGATCGTCGCCCCGTTCGTGGCCTCGCTCATCGTGTCGCTCAGTGGCGGATACACGGCGCTCTTCCTGGTCGCGGCCGTACTGTCGGTACTCGGCGCGCTGGCCGTGCGCCCCATCCGCAGCGTGCGCTGACCCCCGGTCGGTGTTCCGCCGCGCACCATCCGCAGCGCGCGTCGACCCCCGTCGGCGCCCGCCGAACACCGCAGGAGAGGCGGCACCGTGCGCCTGCACACGACCACCTGGGGATCCGGTGACCGGACGGCCCTGCTCGTCCACGGCATCATGGCCGACCACCGCACCTGGCGCCGGGTCGGACCGGCGCTCGCGGAGCGCGGATACCGGGTGATCGCCGTGGACCTGCGGGGGCACGGGGCGAGCGACCGGGCCGCCGGACCGGAGGCGTACCGGCCCCAGGACCACGCCGACGACCTCGTCGCCTCCCTCCCCACCGGCGCGGACCTGGCCGTCGGGCACTCGCTCGGCGGGCTCGTCCTCGCCGGGGCGGTGGAGCGTCTGGCGCCGGCCCGGGCGGTGTACTCCGACCCGGCCTGGCACCTGGCGGCCGGTCCCTGCGGCTACCGTGCCGACCTGTTCGTCCGGGGCAAGTCGATGACCCGGGAGCAGATCAGGGGCTTCAACCCGCACTGGTCGGACGAGGACGTCGATATCGAGATGGCGTCGGTGCGGGACTGGGACGAGCGCAGCGCCCACGGCCTCACCCCGTTCGTGGGCACGGACCTGTGGCCGGCCCGGCCCGTGGTGCCCTCCCTCGTCACCCTCGCCGATCCCTCCACCCTGGTGCGGCCGGAGCACGCCCGGATGCTGGCGGACCGCGGATTCGAGCTCCGTACGGTGAAGGGCGCCGGGCACACCATCCACCGGGACGACTTCGACGGGTTCATGACCGCCCTGGACGGCTGGATCTGACGTACCGTTCAGCCATGGACGACACGTCGATGGACAGCTCGATGGTGGGACTGCTCGGCCGCGTGACCGGCACCGTCGGCCCCGGCCTCGTCGGCGAGGTGATCGTCCGGATCCGCGGCGGCGCCGAGCACTTCCTCGCGCATCCCGCCTCGCCGAAGGAGCGGATCGAGGTCGGCACGGTCGTGATGGTCATGGAACATCTCCCTCCGCGCACCGTCTATGTCACAGCCGCGTACGACAGTTGACCGAACCGTTGAGTGCGCGCCCGCCCCGGGCGCACACTCCCTTCACCGGATCCGCACGGCTCCGGTGAAGGGGGACCTTGTCCATGAGCATCGGCATTCTGGCGGGCGTCGTCGTCGGCGCGCTCGCCGTTCTGATCGGTGTGTTCAAGATGATGTGGCGCGTCGCGGAACCCAACGAGGCGCTGATCATCTCCGGTTCCAACCACAAGAACGAGGGCCTCGGCGCGGGCATGGGGTTCCGCATCGTCACCGGCCGCGGCACCCTCGTGCTCCCCGGCGTCCAGGCGGTGCGGAAGCTCTCGCTGGACCTCAACGAGACGCAGCTGTCCGTCGAGTGCGTCACCCACCAGGGCATTCCGCTCAAGGTCCGCGGTGTGGTGATCTTCAAGGTCGGTGACGACTTCGTGTCGATCGCCAACGCCGCCCGCCGCTTCCTCGACCAGCAGAAGCTGATGAGCGAGCGGGTGCACATCGTCTTCGCCGGTCATCTCCGCGCCATCGTCGGCGGGTTGACCGTGGAGGACATGATCCGTGACCGGGAGAAGCTGACCGGGCAGGCGCGTTCGGCCTGTGGCACGGAGATGGAGAAGCTCGGTCTGATCGTCGACTCGCTGCAGATCCACGAGATCGAGGACCCCACCGGGTACATCAAGAACCTGGCCGCCCCGCACGCGGCCGCCGTCCAGCGGGACGCGCGGATCGCGCAGGCGGAGGCGAACCGGCGGGCGACCGAGGCCGAGCAGCAGGCCGCGGCGCGCATGTCGGAGGCGACCCGCGACAGCGAGATCCTCCAGGCGGGCTACCAGGCCGAGCGGGACCAGGCCTCCGCCCGGGCCCGGCAGGCCGGCCCGCTCGCCGACGCCGCCTCGCGCCAGGAGGTCGTCGTCCAGGAGACCCGGGTCGCCGAGCTGGAGGGCCACCGCAAGGAACAGCAGCTCCAGGCGGAGGTCCGCAAGCCGGCCGACGCCATGGCGTACGAGACCCGGACGCTGGCCGCGGCCGAGCGTGACGCCCGGATCTCGGCCGCCGAGGCCGAGGCGAAGGAGACGGAGCTGGCGAGCGCCGCGAAGGCGACGGCGACCCGCCTCACCGGTGAGGCGGAGGCGGCGGCGCAGCACGCCAAGGGCCTCGCGGTCGCCGAGGCCACCCGCGCGAAGGGCCTGGCGGAGGCCGAGGCGATCAAGGCACGGGCGGCGGCGCTCGCGGAGAACCAGGAGGCCGTCGTCGCGCAGCAGCTGGCCGAGAAGTGGCCGGAGATCGTCTCCGCGGGCGCCTCCGCCTTCGGGAACGTCGACCAGATGGTGCTGCTCAACGGCGCCGACGGCATGGCGGACGTCTTCGCCAAGGCGCTGACCATGGGTGGGACCGGTCTGGGCCTGGCCCGGCAGCTCCTCGCCACGATGAGCCCGGCTGCGCAGGAGAAGCTGGGCGGGGCGGCGCTGTCGGTGCCGCCGGCGCAGCGCTCGGAGGAGAGCGTGGAGATCCCGGTGGGCGACGGGCAGTAACTACGGAGGAAAGGACGAAGGGGCCCGGTGCGCGTCGGCACCGGGCCCCTTTCGTGCGGTCAGGGGAGGGTGAGGTTGTTGAGGGCGTCGTGGGTGGGGAGGGTCTCGGCGGCCTTGTGCTGCTGCTGGTCGCCGTTGCCGAAGGTCTGCGACAGGAGTCCGACCCCGGGGAGGTTGTTGCCGACGCTGTCCGCCGCGGCCGCCCCGGCGGAGGCGAGGACGGCGGTGGCGGCGACGGTGGCGGCGGCGAGCGCGCGGCGCGTGAAGATCGTCATGCCGGGCTCAACGACGCGGGCCGCGACAGGGCACGCCCGGCGCGGCCGCACCGGGTCCCGGCGAGGACGAAACGGGACGTGGGCGGCGAGGCCATTCAGGACCTGCCCCGAATGTGCCCCGCCGGTGGACGCCGGTCACGGTACGGCCTGCTCGGAGGCCGTACGCGCGGCTGTCCTGTCAGTTGTGGCCGAACTTGCGTTCCTTGCGGTGGGACGCGTGCTCGACGAGGGGCATCGACGCCTCTCTCGTGGGGGCCGGCGCGCTCTTCTCCTTCGCAGCCGCGTCGGTGCGGTGTTCATGGCCGCCGGTACGGGCTCCCCGGTTGGTCCGGGTCTGTTTCTTGCCCACGATCGTGCCTCCCGTGACGGGTGTCGGACGGTGGTCCGTGTCCCCTCAGCGTGGCACGGGGCCGGAAGACCCGCATGTCAGCGGGTCAGTCACTGCCGCCGAGCACCCGCCGGAAGGCCGCGAGCGTCGGCGTGCCGGAGGAGCGGTCGAGGACGGCGAAGACGACCTCCTCGAAGTGGCCGGCGAAGCGGCCGTCGCCGGTGAGGAGGGCCTTGAAGGTGCCCGCGACCTCCGCCGGGTCGTTCTGGAACACCCCGCAGCCCCAGGCTCCGAGGACGAGCCGTCGGTAACCGGCCGCGGTCGCCGTCTCCAGGACACGCTCGGCGCGGGAGGCGAGGGCGGCGGGCAGCCGGTCGGCGAGCTCGGGGGTGTTGCGGCGGACGGCGCCCGCGTTGGGCGCGGGCGACGTGAGGAAACCGACCGTGAAGGGCTCGGCGAGCAACGCGCCCCGGTCGTCGCGGAAGACCGGGACTCCGGGCGAGTGGATGACCCGGTCGGTGTAGAGGGCGTCCCGCCGGGCCCGGTGCTCGGCGTAGTAGTCGGGGGCGCGCAGCAGGGTGGCGTGGAGGGCGGAGGAGCGGCAGAGCGCCTCCTCCTGTGCTTGGGCGCCGTTGAGGTAGCCGCCGCCGGGGTTGCGGGCCGAGGCGAAGTTCAGGACGGCGACCGGGCGGGTGGGGTCGGCGCCCGTCATGCGGCGGGCAGCCGCCAGGCTGCTTTCGGGGGTGACCGTGAGGGTGGGTGTGCGGTCCGTGTCCGGTGTGACCGGGACCGGCTCGGGGCCGTGGAGGCGGGTTCCGGACAGGGCGGCGGTCAGGTCCTCGGCGAGGGAGACCGTTCGGCCGTCGGGGGCCCGGTAGCGGCCCGCCGCGACGATCTCCTCGGTCTGTCGCGCGAGCGCGCGCAGTCGTGCACTCATGTTCCCCAGCATGATCGTTTCGTTCCGTCGGGGACAAAGGGTTTTCCGGGGCCGGGGGGAGATTCGGACGAGCCGAGGCGCAGGGGGCGCGTGCGGGGCGGGTGGGGCGCTCTTGCACGCCGGTCGGCGGTGGCTTTAGGTGGAAGCAGCGGCTCATCGGACGGGTCCCCGCGGGGACCCCGAGGACCAGGAGGTGCACGGATGTCGCCCAGCGGCATACCGCGTGGCGGGCCCCCTCTCACCGAGGGGGAGGCGGAGGACCTGCTGCGATGTATCTGCTTCAAGACCGGCCCGCCCCGCACGGTGGGGGTGGAGCTGGAGTGGCTCGTGCACGAGCTGCGCGACCCCCGGCTCCCCGTACGGCCGCAGAGGCTCGCGGCCGCGCTGGACACCGTACGCGCCCTGCCGCTGGTGTCGGCGCTCACGTTCGAACCCGGCGGGCAGCTGGAGCTCAGCTCGCGCCCGGCCGGTTCCCTCATGGAATGCCTGGACTCCCTCGCCGCCGACCTGACCGTGGTGCGGGCGGCGCTCGGGCCGCTCGGTCTGACCCTCAGCGGGTACGGGGTGGACCCCTGGCACGCGCCGCGCGGCCGGGTCCTGCACGAGCCGCGGTACGACGCGATGGAGATCGCGCTCGACCGGACCGGTCCTGCCGGGCGGGCGATGATGCGCGACTCGGCCTCGGTGCAGATCTGCCTCGACGCCGGCCTGGAGGAACCGGGACCGCTCGGTTACCACCGGCGCTGGCAGCTGGCCCATCTGCTCGGCGCGGTGCTCGTGGCCGCCTTCGCCAACTCCCCCGTGCACGGCGGGCGCCGGACCGGCTGGCGGTCCACGCGGCAGGCGCTGTGGACGGATCTCGACCCGCGGCGGGCGCTCGCGCCGTCGCCGGACGGCGAGCCGCGCGCGGAGTGGGCGGCGCACGTCCTGGACACTCCGGTGATGTGCGTACGGGCCGAGGAGGGGCCGTGGGCGGTGCCGGAGGGGCTGACGTTCCGGGAGTGGCTGCGGACCGGCCTCCCCCGTCCGGCCGATGCCGACGACCTGCGCTATCACATGACGACCCTGTTCCCGCCGGTGCGGCCGCGCGGGCATCTGGAGCTGCGGATGGTGGACGCACAGCCGGGCCCGGACGGCTGGATGGTGCCGGTGGCGGTGACGACGGCCGTGTTCGACGACCCGGAGGCGGCGGAGACCGTGTACCGGGCGGTGAAGCCGCTCGCGGAGCAGGCGGGTCCCGATCCCGCCCCGCGCAATCCGCTGTGGCAGGCGGCGGCCCGTGACGGGCTCGCCGATCCGGAGCTGCACGCCGCCGCCCGGGTGGTGTTCTCCGCCGCGCTCGACGCGCTGCCCCGGATCGGGGCGAGCGAGGAGGTGCGGCGGATGGTCGCCGCCTTCCACGAGCGGTACGTGATCCCCGGGAGCTGCCCGGCCGACAACCTCCAGGTGGTGACGTCATGACCGCGACCGAGACCGGGACCGGCCCCGAGGCCTTGCGGCGGCGGGCCCTCGACGCCCTCACCACCGCGCGGGAGCGCACCGCGCTCCTCACCTCCTGTGTGGAGGAACCCGAACTCACCGCTCAGCACTCACCGTTGATGTCGCCGCTCGTCTGGGACCTGGCGCACATCGGCAACCAGGAGGAGCAGTGGCTCTGGCGGGCCGTCGCCGGCCGTGAGGCGCTGCGTCCCGAGATCGACTCGCTGTACGACGCCTTCCAGCATCCGCGCGCCACCCGTCCGTCGCTTCCGCTGCTCGCGCCGGGCGAGGCGCGGGCCTATGCCGCCGACGTACGGAACCGGGTGCTCGACATCCTGGCGAGCACCCCGCTGGAGGGGCGGCCGCTGCTCGACGCGGGCTTCGCGTTCGGCATGATCGCCCAGCACGAACAGCAGCACGACGAGACGATGTTGATCACCCATCAGTTGCGGAAGGGGCCCGCCGCCCTGACCGCTCCCCCGCCTCCGGTCCTGAGGTCCGGTCCGCTGCCTTCCGAAGTCCTCGTCCCCGGCGGCCCGTTCACCATGGGCACCTCGGACGAGCCGTGGGCCCTGGACAACGAGCGGCCCGCACATCAGCGTCTCGTCCCCGCCTTCCACATCGACACCACGCCCGTCACGAACGGCGCCTACCTCGCCTTCATCGCCGACGGTGGCTACACGGACCGCCGCTGGTGGCGGCCCGAGGGCTGGGCGCAGATCCGGGAGCACGACATCGGGGCTCCGCTGTTCTGGCGCCGCGACGGCGGGCAGTGGCTGCGCCGCCGGTTCGGGGTTACGGAGCCGGTGCCCGAGGAGGAGCCGGTCCTGCACGTCAGCTGGTACGAGGCGGACGCCTACGCGCGCTGGGCGGGGCGCCGGCTGCCGACCGAGGCGGAGTGGGAGAAGGCGGCCCGCCACGACCCGGTCTCCGGGCGCTCCCGGCGCTATCCGTGGGGCGACGCGGACCCGGCTCCGGAGCACGCGAACCTCGGACAGCGGCACCTGCGGCCCGCGGCGGCCGGCAGCTACCCGGCGGGCGCCTCGCCCCTCGGCGTACGGCAGCTGATCGGTGACGTGTGGGAGTGGACGGCCAGCGACTTCCTGCCGTACCCGGGGTTCACGGCCTTCCCGTACAAGGAGTACTCGGAGGTGTTCTTCGGTCCCGAGCACAAGGTGCTGCGCGGCGGTTCGTTCGCGGTGGACCCGGTCGCCTGCCGGGGCACCTTCCGCAACTGGGACCTGCCGGTGCGGCGCCAGATCTTCTCCGGCTTCCGGACGGCGCGCAGCGCGGAGCTCGACTGATGTGCCGTCATCTCGCTTACGTGGGCGGGCCGGTGGCGCTCGGCGAGCTGCTCGTCCGGCCGCCGCACGCGCTGCTGCGCCAGTCCTGGGAGCCCCGCACGCAGGACAGCGGCGTGGTGAACGCCGACGGGTTCGGCGTGGGCTGGTACGCCGAGGGGGATCCGGTGCCCGCGCGGTACCGGCGGGCCGGCCCGATCTGGGGCGACCTGTCCTTCGCGGACCTCGCCCGGGTGGTGTGCTCCGGGGCCTTCCTCGGGGCGGTCCGGGGGGCCACGCTCCCCGGCGCCGACGGGGAGGCCGCGGCGGCGCCGTTCACCGCCGGGCCCTGGCTGTTCAGCCACAACGGCGCGGTCGGGGGGTGGCCGGACTCCGTCTCGGCGCTCGCCGGGGGGTTGCCGGCCGGGGAGCTGCTGCGTCTGGAGGCGCGCACCGACTCGGCGCTGCTCTGGGCGCTCGTGCTGCACCGGCTGCGGGCCGGGGACGCGCCGGGGGCGGCGCTCGCCGACACGGTCCGGGAGGCCGCGGCCGCGGCCCCCGGCTCCCGGCTGAACCTGCTGCTCACCGACGGCGAGCGGATCGCCGCGACCGCCTGGCGGAACAGCCTCTGGTACCTGTCGGGCCCCGGCCGGGTGGCCGTGGCCTCCGAACCGTACGACGACGATCCGCGCTGGCGGGAGGTGCCCGAGCACACGCTCGTCACCGCCGACCGCGCCGAAGTCACCCTCACCCCGCTCAAGGAGCCGTCCGCGTGAGCCCGTTCCAGCTGACCCGCACCCTCGCCGCGGACGCCGCCGGCGCCGATCTCCGTGCCGACGTCCTGCACGGTCTGACCCGCTCCCCCAAGGAGCTGCCGCCCAAGTGGTTCTACGACGCCCGGGGCAGTGAGCTGTTCGAGGAGATCACCCGGCTGCCCGAGTACTACCCCACGCGCGCGGAGCGGGAGATCCTGGTCGCGCGGGCGCCGGAGATCGCCGCCGCGACCGGGGCCCGGACCCTGGTGGAGCTGGGTTCCGGTTCCTCCGAGAAGACGCGGTTCCTGATCGACGCGCTGCTGCCGGGTCTGGACGCGTACGTGCCCGTGGACGTGTCCGAGTCCGCGCTGGTCGGAGCGGCGGAGTCGCTGCTCGCGGACCGGCCGGAGCTGCGCGTGCACGCGCTCGTCGCCGACTTCACGCGGGGGCTCGCGCTGCCGGGGACGCCGGGGCCTCGTCTGGTGGCCTTCCTCGGCGGCACCATCGGCAATCTGCTCCCCGCCGAGCGGCACACCTTCCTGCGGTCGGTCCGCTCCATGCTCGCGCCGGGCGACGCGCTGCTGCTCGGCACGGACCTGGTGAAGGACGAGGCGACGCTCGTGGCCGCCTACGACGACGCGGCCGGGGTGACGGCCGCGTTCAACAAGAACGTGCTGTCGGTGATCGACCGGGAGCTGGGGGCGGACGCCGATCCGGCCGCCTTCGACCACGTGGCGGTGTGGGACGCCGAGCAGGAGTGGATCGAGATGCGGCTGCGCGCCCGCCGCGCGCTGACCGTGAAGATCCCGGAGCTGGATCTCGTGGTGCCGTTCGCGGCGGGCGAGGAGATGCGGACGGAGGTGTCCGCGAAGTTCCGTCAGGCGGGTGTACGGAAGGAGCTGGCGGCGGCGGACCTGGAGCTGTCCCGCTGGTGGACGGACGGCGAGGGCAGGTTCGCGCTGTCCCTGGCGACGGTCGGCGGAGGGACGGTCGGCTGAGCAGCGGTCGGCCGAGCGGTGGCTGACTGAGCGACGGTCCGCTGGGCCGCGGCCGCCAGGGCTCGGCGGTCCGGATACCGAATACTGGATATCGGATCCATTATTCGAATATTGGCCACCATCCGCCGCGCGGTGACGACCCGCCACAAGGACGCGCCCAGCGGATCGTCCCCGACGTACGCGGCGGCCCCGGTGGGCCGGTAGTCGATCCGTACCGGCAGCACGGCGCTTCCGCTGTCGAGCGCCGCCTGGAACGCGGCCGGGCGGAAACGTCCCCGGGCCCGCCCGCACCAGGTGGACCCCTCGGGGAAGACGACCACCCGGCCGCCGCCGGCGAGCACCGCGGACATCGCCCGGACGGTGCCGGGCAGGGCCCTGAGCCGGTCGCGGTCGATGAAGAGGGTGCCGCCGAGCGCGGCGAGCGGGCCCAGGACGGGCCAGTGACGGACCTCCGCCTTGGCCACCATCCGGCCGGGCAGCACGGCCGCGAGGAGCGGGACGTCCAGCCAGGAGACGTGGTTGGCGACGACGAGGAGCGGGCCGGTGAGCCCGTCGGCCGTCCCCTCGTACCGTACGCGCACGCCGAAGGCGCGGACCACGGCCCGCACCCAGCTCCGGACGAGGGCGAGGCGCCCGGCCGCGGGGAGCAGCCCCGCGGCCGGGGCGAGCAGGACGCCGAGGAGGACGGTGCCGATCCCGGCGGTCAGCCGGGCCACGGCGAGCACCGTGCCGGCCCGCTCGTCCGGCCGGCCGGGTCCGGTCTCGGGGTGGGCCGTGCAGCGGCCCGGGGTGCAGGGCGCCGTGGGGAGCCACGGCGAGAGGGCCGTGGGCCCGTTCACCGCGCCGGGACGAGCGAGAGGAAGTGGTTGAGGTAGCGCGGGTTGGTGCGGCGCATCGAGAGCAGGACGTAGAGGTCGGCGGTGCCGAAGTCGGGGTCGTGCGCGGGCGCGCCGCAGACCCAGGCGCCGAGCCGCAGGTAGCCGCGGAGCAGCGGCGGGAGCTCCGTACGGCCCTCGGGGCGGGTGATGCCGTCGGGGCTCCACAGCTTGTGCGGGGTGACCCAGTACTCCTCGGGGGCGAGGTGCTTGGCCTTGACGGTGTCCCAGGTGGCGGCGGCGAGGGTGCCGCCGTCGGCGAGCGGGATGGAGCAGCAGCCGGCGAGCCAGTTGTGGCCGGTGCGGGTCATGTAGCGGGCGAGGCCGGCCCAGATGAGGGCGATCACGGCGCCGTTGCGGTGGGCGGGGTGGACGCAGGAGCGGCCGACCTCCACCAGGTCGTGCCGGACGGGCGCGAGGCGGGTGAGGTCGAACTCGGTCTCGGAGTAGAGGCGTCCGGCGACGGCGGCCCGGTCGGGCGGCAGGATCCGGTAGGTGCCGACGACCTCGCCGGTGCCCTCCTCGCGCACCAGGAGGTGGTCGCAGTACGCGTCGAAGGCGTCGCCGTCGAGGCCGGGCTCGGGGCCGTCGAGCAGGGCACCCATCTCTCCGGCGAAGACCTGGTGGCGCAGTCGCTGGGCGGCCCGGACGTCCTCCTGGTCCCGGGCGAGGCCGACGACGTACCGGGGCGCGGGCTGCTCCGCCGGGGCCTGGGGCTGTGCGGGGACGGGCGCGGGGACGGGGACGGCGAGCGCGTGCGTCGGTGCGGTCATGGCGGGCTCCTCCGGCGGACGGAAGGGGAAGGGGCGGGACCGGGCCGCGTGAGCGGTGGCCCGGCTCCTTGTTTCTTCCGTCACCGGCTGGATTCGACATGACCGTCCGGGGGCTCGCGGGTGTGCGAACGCTGAATGCTATTCGGCGAGGGTGTCCGTGATCGCGGTCGAGGCCTCCTTGGCCGCCTTCACGGGGTCCTCTCCCTGGAGCACGGCCGTCATGTACGGCTTGATGGGGTTGTCGGCCTCGACGTCGGCCCACTGCGGGGAGTTGGGGGTGGCCCGGCCGTGTGCGGCGCCCTTCGCCATGACGGCGGTGGCCTCCTGGCCGGCGACGACGGTGGCGAGGCTCTTCTTGTTGGGCACGTAGCCCATGGCGCGGGCGAGTTCGGACTGCCACTTCTCGCCGGCGAGCGCCTTGACGACGTCGAGGGCGGCGCCGCGCTGGGGGGCGTTCTCGGGGATGATGAGGTCGGAGCCGCCGGTGAAGACGGCGCAGGGCCGGTCGGCCTTCTTGCCGGGTATCGGGAAGTAGCCCAGCTTGTCCTCGAGGTCGGGGTTGGCCTTGAGGATGGCGGCGACGGCGCTGGGTGTGGCGATGAGCTGGGCGACGTCGCCCTTGGCGAAGACGTCGGCCTGGGGCGGGGTCTGCTCGTCGGCGTTCTTCGGGCCGGAGCCGAGGGCCTGGAGCTTCTTGTAGAAGGTCATGCCGCGCCGGGCGGCCGGGCTGTCGAGCGCGCCGGTCCACTGGCCGCCCTTGTCGACGGCGAGTTCGCCGCCCTCGTCCCAGATGAAGCCGGCGAGGGTGTACCAGTCCTGTCCGGCGAGGTAGATGCCCTGGGAGCCGTTCTTGTCGAGCTTCTCGGTGTCGTCGAGCCACTCGGCCCGGGTGGCCGGCGGCTTGTCGATGCCGGCGTCGTCGAACAGGTCCTTGTTGTAGATGACGATGCGGTTGGCCGCGTACCAGGGGATGCCGTACTGGGCTCCGGCGATGCTGCCGGGCTCGGCGAGACCGGGCAGCCAGTCCTGGCTGCCGAGGTCGCGGACCGACTCCAGGGTGAGGTCGAAGAGCTTCTCGGTGTCGGCGTACTGGGCGACCTGGGTGTTGCCGACCTCGATGACGTCGGGGCCGCCGGAGCCCTGGATGGCCTCGGTGACCTTCTTCCCGATGCCGGTCCAGTCCTGGATGGTGAACTTCAGTTCGACCCCGGCGTGCTCCTGCTCGTACGCCTCGGTGAAGCGCGTGAGGAAGTCCTCGCTGACGCTGTCCCGCATGAGCCAGACGTTCACGGTCTTCGTCCCGCCGTCGCCGCCCGGCAGCATCCCGCAGCCCGCGAGGGCGAGCGCGGTGGTGGCGGCCAGGGGGCAGGCGAGATAGCGGTTCTTCACGTGGGTCACCTTCTGCTCAGGCTCAGCACAGGGTCGTGCATGGGGGGCTGACCCGGCATGGGGGGACCGAACGGGGTGTTCGCGCGGGTATGTGGCCTGGATTCTGGTCTGGACCAACGAGATGGTCAAGTCCTTGACGATCTCGTTCCGCGTCCGGACGGACGGCCTCTTCCGTTACCCACGGTAGTTACTCATGAGTCGCACGGCCCCCGTCGTGTCGCGCGCCGACGCGCCCTGGGGCACCGTGGAGGGACCGCACCGAGAGGAGTTCGGCCCCCATGTCGAATCACACCTACCGCGTCACCGAGATCGTCGGCACCTCCACCGAGGGCGTCGACGAGGCCATCCGCAACGGCATCCAGCGCGCGTCGCAGACCCTGAGGGGCCTCGACTGGTTCGAGGTCACACAGGTGCGCGGCCACCTCGTCGACGGCGCGATCGAGCACTACCAGGTCGGTCTGAAGGTCGGCTTCCGCCTGGAGGACGAGACCTGACCGGCGCCGGTACGCGCGCCGGTACCCGTCAGGTGCGGCCCTCCTTCTCCTGAGCCTCCCTCAGCGCCTCGGAGGGCTCCGCCCAGCGGGCGCGTACGACACGGAAGCCCGCTTCCTCCGCCGCGTCGCACACCGCCATGTCGTCGTCGACCAGCATCCCGACCGTGCGGTCGGCGGCGAGGCGGCGCAGGATCTCCACCTTGGTCACCCGGGCCGGCCGGAAGTCCCGGTTGCGCCGCATGTGGACGTCACCCTCGGGGAGCCCGTACGCGGCCAGCCACTCCAGGGTCGACCGGCGGCAGCGCTCGGGCCGCCCCGTGAGATAGACCACCTCGCACTCTTCCGCCGCCTCGCGGCACAGCGCGACGCCCTCCTCCAGCGGCGGATCGTCGGGCGCCGCCGCGAAGAAGCCCTCCCAGTCCTTGGGCTTGCGCTCCAGGAAGTACTGGCGGTGCGCGGTCGCGGCGAGCGTGTTGTCCAGGTCGAAGACGGCCAGGGGCCTGTTGTCCGATGTCACGGGCCCAGCGTAGGAGGAACGCCGGGAGCCCTCCCCGGGAATCCCTGCCCGTCGCGCGCGTTGAAGCCTCTGTGAGCACCTTCCCCGACGGCATCCGCTTCTCCGTCCTCGACCGGTCCCGCACCCGGGAGGGCGAGGACGCCCCCCAGGCGCTGCGCGACACCGTGCGCCTCGCCCAGGAGGTGGAGGCCCTCGGCTACCACCGCTTCTGGGTGTCGGAGCACCACGGTGTGCCCGGGGTGGCCGGATCGGCGCCCACGGTGCTCGCGGCCGCCGTCGCCGCCGCGACCTCCGCCGTCCGGGTCGGTACGGGAGGGGTGATGCTCCCGAACCACCGGCCGCTCGTCGTGGCCGAGCAGTTCGGTGTGCTCGAGGCCCTCTTCCCCGGCCGGATCGACATGGGGGTCGGCCGCTCGGTGGGCTTCACGGACGGCATCCGCCGGGCCCTGGGCCGGGCTAAAGAGGACGCCGACCGGTTCGCGGAGCAGCTCACCGAGCTCCTCGGCTGGTTCACCGGAGAACAGGCGGCCCACCCGCAGGTGCACGCCCGGCCCGCCGAGGGGCTGCGGGTGCCGCCCTTCGTCCTCGCGACCGGGGAGGGCGCCGGGATCGCCGCGGCGGCAGGACTTCCCCTGGTCATCGGCGACCTGCGCCGCCGCGACCGGCTCCTCGCGGCCGTCGACACGTACCGCGCCGCCTTCCGCCCGTCCCCGTGGGCGGCCGAGCCGTACGTGGTCGTCGCGGGGACGGTCGCGGTGGCCGCCACCGAGGCGGAGGCGCGGCGGCTGCTGATGCCGGAGGCCTGGTCGCTCGCGTACTCGCGCACGCGCGGGGTCTTCCCGCCGCTCGCCGCGCCCGAGCGGATCGAGGAGACGGCGATGACGTCGATGACGGAGAAGCAGCGCGGCTTCTACGAGTCGGGGCTGGACGGGCACCTGCACGGCACGGAGGAGCAGGTGGCCGAGGGGCTGGAGCGGGCGGTGAAGGAGACGGGGGCGCAGGAGGTCCTGGTCACCACGAGCACGTACGACCGGACGGCACTGAGCGACTCGTACCGCCGTCTCGCCCGGGCGGTCGGCCTGACGCCGCGGGGTGCCTGAGGGGTCGGGGGCGCGGCCGCACGGGCACGACCAGGGCAAACGCGGACCATTCGATACAGTCGCCCCATGCAAGACGCCCCCCACGATCCGTACGTCCGTGTCCGAGGTGCCCGCGAGCACAACCTCGTCGGTGTCGACGTCGACATCCCGCGCGACGCGCTCGTCGTGTTCACCGGGGTCTCCGGCTCCGGCAAGTCGTCGCTGGCCTTCGGGACGATCTACGCCGAGGCGCAGCGCCGCTACTTCGAGTCGGTGGCCCCGTACGCGCGGCGGCTCATCCACCAGGTGGGGGCGCCCGCGGTCGGCGAGATCACCGGGCTGCCGCCGGCGGTCTCCCTGGAGCAGCGCCGCTCCTCGCCGAACGCCCGGTCCTCCGTCGGTACGGTGACCACGCTCTCGAACTCGCTGCGGATGCTGTTCTCCCGGGCGGGCCGCTACCCGGAGGGTGCGGAGCGGCTCGACTCCGACGCGTTCTCCCCCAACACGGCGGCGGGCGCCTGCCCTTCGTGTCACGGACTCGGCCTGATCCACGACACCAGCGAGGAACTCCTCGTGCCCGACCCGAGCCTGTCGATCCGTCAGGGTGCGATCGCCGCCTGGCCGGGCGCCTGGCAGGGGAAGAACCTGCGGGACGTGCTCGACACCCTCGGCCACGACGTCGACCGGCCGTGGCGGGAGCTCGACGCGAAGGACCGGGAGTGGATCCTCTTCACGGACGAGCAGCCGGTCGTCACCGTCCACCCGGTGCGGGAGGCGGACCGCATCCAACGCCCCTACCAGGGCACGTACATGAGCGCCCGCCGCTACGTCCTGCGCACCTACTCCGACTCGAAGAGCCCGACCCTGCGGACGAAGGCGGAGCGTTTCCTCACCAGCGCGCCCTGCCCGGCGTGCGGCGGCGGCCGGCTGCGGCCCGAGGCGCTCGCCGTCACCTTCGCCGGGCGGAACGTGGCCGAGCTCGCCGCGCTGCCGCTCACCGCCCTGTCCGGTCTCCTCTCGACGGCCGCGGCGACGGAGAGGGACGTCTCGGAGACGGCACGCGTCCTCACCGAGGACCTCGTCGCCCGGATCGGCACGGTCACCGAACTCGGCCTCGGCTACCTGAGCCTGGACCGCGCGACCCCCACCCTGTCCAACGGCGAGCTCCAGCGGCTACGGCTCGCCACCCAGCTGCGCTCCGGCCTCTTCGGCGTGGTGTACGTCCTCGACGAGCCCTCCGCCGGGCTGCACCCGGCCGACACCGAGGCCCTGCTCGTGGTCCTCGACCGGCTGAAGGCGGCGGGGAACTCGGTCTTCGTCGTCGAGCACCACCTCGACGTCGTCCGGCACGCCGACTGGCTCGTGGACGTCGGCCCGCGCGCCGGCGTGCACGGCGGGCGGGTGCTGCACAGCGGGCCGCCGGACGGTCTCGCCGGTGTCGAGGCCTCCGCGACCCGGCGGTTCCTCTTCGACCGGGGGCCCGCGCCCGACCGGACGGTACGGGAGCCGGCGGGCTGGCTGCGGCCGGGGCCGGTCACCCGGCACAACCTGCGGGCGGTGGACGCGGCCTTCCCGGTCGGTGTCCTCACCGCGGTCACGGGCGTCTCGGGCTCCGGGAAGTCCACCCTCGTCGACGCGCTGACCGAGGAGGTGGCGGGCGTGGGCCGTCTGGTGACGGTGGACCAACGTCCGATCGGCCGTACCCCGCGCTCCAACCTCGCCACGTACACGGGCCTCTTCGACGTCGTGCGCAAGCTGTTCACGGAGACCGAGGAGGCCAGGGCGCGCGGGTACAAGGCGGGCCGCTTCTCCTTCAACGTGCCCGGCGGCCGCTGCGAGACCTGCCAGGGCGAGGGCTTCGTCTCCGTCGAACTCCTCTTCCTGCCCAGTACGTACGCCCCCTGCCCCGACTGCCACGGCGCCCGCTACAACCCCGAGACCCTCCAGGTGCGGCTGCGCGGCCTCACCATCGCCGAGGTCCTCGACCTGACCGTCGAGTCGGCCGCCTCCTTCTTCGAGGACACCCCCGCCGCCGCGCGAAGCCTGCGCACCCTCCTCGACGTGGGCCTCGGGTATCTGCGGCTCGGGCAGCCGGCCACCGAGCTGTCGGGCGGCGAGGCGCAGCGCATCAAGCTCGCCTCCGAGCTCCAGCGGCCGCACCGCTCCCCCACCACGTACGTGCTCGACGAGCCGACGACCGGTCTGCACCCGGCGGACGTCGAGGTCCTGATGCGCCAGCTCCACGGCCTCGTGGACGCCGGGCACTCGGTGATCGTCGTCGAGCACGACATGGACGTCGTCGCCACCGCCGACTGGGTCCTCGACCTCGGCCCCGGCGGCGGCGACCAGGGCGGCCGGATCGTCGCGGCGGGCCCGCCGTCGGAGGTCGCCGCGGCCCCGGAGAGCCGGACCGCCCCGTACCTCGCGAGGGTGCTGGGCGGCTGACCCGGTACGCTCTCCCGCACACCAGCCGGGGGAACGGGGACGACGTGGCACTGCGGGACAACGACCCACGCGAGATCGGTGGTCACGTCCTCCTGGACCGGCTCGGCTCGGGCGGCATGGGCACCGTCTTCCTGGCCCGGTCCGAGTCGGGGCGGCCGGTGGCGCTGAAGATCGTGCACGAGCAGTTCGCCGCGGACGCGGAGTTCCGCACGCGCTTCCGCCAGGAGGTACGGGCGGCCCGCCGGGTCAGCGGCGCCTTCACCGCGCCCGTCGTCGACGCGGACCCGGATGCCGCGCGGCCGTGGATGGCGACGGCGTACGTCCCCGGGCGCACCCTCCGGGACCGGGTCGAGTCGGAAGGCCCGCTGTCCGGAACGGAGTTGCGGGTCCTCGCGGTGGGGCTCGTCGAGGCACTCCGCGAACTGCACCAGGTGCGGGTGATCCACCGCGACCTGAAGCCCGACAACGTCCTGCTCACGGAGGACGGCCCCCGGGTCATCGACTTCGGCATCTCCCGCGCGCCCGACCACCAGACGCTGACCGTCACCGGCCGGATCCTCGGCACGCCCCCGTACATGTCCCCGGAGCAGCTCTCGACCCCGCACCGGGTCACCCCGGCGTCGGACGTCTTCTCGCTCGGCGCGGTCCTCGTCTACGCGACGACGGGCCGAGGGCCGTTCGACGCGGGCAGCCCGTACATGACGGCGTACAACGTGGTCCACGAACCCCCGGAGATCGCGGAACTCTCCGGGACGGTACGGGAGATCGTCCAGTGGTGCCTGACGAAGGAGCCGGGGGAACGGCCGGGGCCGGAGGATCTGCTGGGGGCGTTCCGGGCGGCGCCGGAGGCGGAGTGGGGGGCGCGGCCTGAGCTGCGCGTCGCCGAGAAGCCGCCCGCGCCCACGGAGACCTCACGTCCCCACCGACACCCACGCCGACGGCCCCTGCTGGTGGCTCTCGCGACGGCGGTGGCGCTGGTGGCGGGGACGGGGGCGTACGCGGTGTGGCCGGACGGGACGACGCCGGACGCGGTCGGAGGGACGCGCGGCTCACAGTCCCCGACCAGCACCGGGGCGGGACCGACGGTTCCGCCCCGCCTGCCCTCGATCGCGGACCTCACTGCTTCCACCGCCTACCTCCCCGTGGAAGGCGGCGCCCCTGCCGCCCCGTTCTCGTACGCCGACACGCCGCAACGACGCCCGGAAGGATGGCGCGCGTGGAGCGCCGGCTCGGACCTCGGCCCTTGCGTGTTCGTCGATGCCTCACTCGTATGCACCTCACGTACGAGCGGGAACACGCCGACGCGCCTCGTCCGCCTCGACGCGGCGACGGGCAAGGAGCTGTGGTCCGTACGGGTCGTACTGAATCGCGGAGAATTCCCGGCCGTGGTGGACGGCATGGTGGTCGTGCCGACGCCACAGGCCCTGAAGGGCTTCCGGCTCGCCGACGGCGGTGCCCGCTGGACCCTCCCCACGCGGGAGAAGCCCCTCCAGCTGACCGCTGACGCCGCTCGCGCCTACGCGTCCCTGGTCGACGGCACCCTGCTCGCCGTGAATCCACGAGACGGGCGGCAGGCGTGGCGGCGTCCCGTCTCCCACTCCCTCTACGGCGGAAGCCACATCCGGGTCGCCGACGGCGCGGTGGTCACGTTGTCCGCCGAGAACGCCACAGCTGCCGACGCGCTCGTCACCGACCGCGTCAACGTGTTCGCCGCCGCTGACGGCGCGCCCCTGCGCACGACGCGGCTCAGCAGGCCCTGCGATCCTCTCCGTCTGTCCGTGGTCCGGCTCCAGCGCGACTTCGGAAGCTACGTGTGCCACATTTCCTCCCCGCAGGAGGACGAGCCCGGATACCTCGTCCAGTCCATCGACCCCCAGTTCGGACCCACGGCCGTCCTGACCGACACCACACTGCGGTCGCCGACGGTGTCCGACCGCCATATGTACGCGCTCGTGGTCACACAACGTCCCAGCGCCTCGTTCTCCGAGGTCGACGTGACGAAACAGGGTGGACCGGTCTGGCAGGTCCCCCTGGGCATCACCTGCGGCCAGGAAGACCCCCCGCCGATCGTGACCGGCCAGCGGGCGTACGTCCTCTGCGGTGCCCGGGGGGTCGTCGTCGACCTGACCCGGCACGCGGTGGTGAGCCGGTTCGCCCTGCCATCGGATTCGGAGCGCGCCGGCGGCGACGCGTGGAACTTCCTGGTGGCCGGCGCCCTGGTGTTCGCCCAGACGGACCGTGGCTGGTGTTCCCTCGACCCCTACGCCGTCGGCGCCTGACCCGCCTCCCCCCTACCCCTTCACCTTCCTCCGCGCCCGCAGCCACTCCCGGTTCATCGCCGCGATCGACGGGAGCGGGATGCCCTTCGGGCAGGCCGTGGCGCATTCGCCCGTCAGGGTGCAGCCGCCGAAGCCCTCCGCGTCCATCTGGGCCACCATGTCGAGGACGCGGGTCTCGCGTTCCGGGGAGCCCTGGGGCAGGACGTTCAGGTGGTTGATCTTGGCGGAGGTGAAGAGCATCGCCGAGCCGTTCGGGCAGGCCGCCACGCACGCGCCACAGCCGATGCACTCCGCGTGCTCGAAGGCGGAGTCCGCGTCGGCCTTCGGGACCGGCGTGGCGTGGGCCTCGGGGGCCGAGCCCGTCGTGGCCGTGATGTAGCCGCCGGCCTGGATGACGCGGTCGAAGGCGGAGCGGTCGACGACGAGGTCCTTGACCACGGGGAAGGCGGAAGCCCGCCAGGGTTCGACGTCGATGGTGTCGCCGTCGCGGAAGGAGCGCATGTGGAGCTGGCAGGTCGTGGTGCGTTCCGGCCCGTGCGCGTCGCCGTTGATGACGAGGCTGCACGCGCCGCAGATGCCCTCGCGGCAGTCGTGGTCGAAGGCCACGGGGTCCTCGCCGCGCAGGATGAGGTCCTCGTTGAGGGTGTCGAGCATTTCGAGGAAGGACATGTCGGGCGAGATGCCGTCGACCGCGTAGGTGGCCATGGCGCCCTCGGTGCCGCCGTTCTTCTGGCGCCAGACGCGCAGGTTGAGCCTCATGCGTAGCTCCGCTGGGTGGGGTGGACGTACTCGAAGGTGAGGTCCTCCTTGTGGAGGATGGGGGCGGCACCGTCGGAGGTGAACTCCCAGGCCGCGGCGTACGCGAACTCCTCGTCGTGGCGCGCGGCTTCGCCGTCCGGGGTCTGGGACTCCTCGCGGAAGTGGCCGCCGCAGGACTCGGCGCGGTGGAGCGCGTCGAGGCACATGAGCTCGGCGAGTTCCAGGTAGTCGACGATCCGGTTGGCCTTCTCCAGGGACTGGTTGAACTCCTGGCCGGTGCCGGGGACCTTGATGCGGCGCCAGAACTCCTCGCGGATCTCGGGGATGCGGCGCAGGGCCTTGGTGAGGCCCTCCTCGGTGCGGGCCATGCCGCAGTACTCCCACATGAGTTCGCCGAGTTCGCGGTGGAAGGAGTCGGGGGTGCGGTCGCCGTCGACGGAGAGGAGGAGGTGGAGGCGGTCCTCGGTCTCGGCGAGGACGTCCCGCACGGCGGGGTGGTCGTCGGTGACGGGCTCGCCGTGCGGGTGGCGGGCCAGGTAGTCGTTGATGGTGGCCGGCAGCACGAAGTAGCCGTCGGCGAGGCCCTGCATGAGGGCGGAGGCGCCGAGCCGGTTGGCCCCGTGGTCGGAGAAGTTGGCCTCGCCGATGGCGAAGAGGCCGGGGATCGTGGTCTGGAGGTCGTAGTCGACCCAGAGTCCGCCCATCGTGTAGTGGACGGCGGGGTAGATCCGCATGGGGACCTCGTACGGGTTCTCGGCGGTGATCCGCTCGTACATGTCGAAGAGGTTGCCGTACTTCTCCTCGACGGCCTTGCGGCCCATCCGCCGGATCGCGTCGGCGAAGTCCAGGTAGACGCCCTGGCCGCCGGGGCCGACACCCCGCCCCTCGTCGCAGACGTTCTTCGCGGCGCGGGAGGCGATGTCGCGGGGGACGAGGTTGCCGAAGGAGGGGTAGATGCGCTCCAGGTAGTAGTCGCGCTCGTCCTCGGGGATGTCGGCGGCGGGACGGGTGTCGCCCTGCGCCTTGGGCACCCAGATGCGGCCGTCGTTGCGCAGCGACTCGCTCATCAGGGTCAGCTTGGACTGGTGGTCGCCGGTGCGCGGGATGCAGGTGGGGTGGATCTGGGTGAAGCAGGGGTTGGCGAAGTACGCCCCACGCCGGTGTGCGCGCCAGACGGCGGTGGCGTTGGAGTTCATGGCGTTCGTCGACAGGTAGAAGACGTTGCCGTAGCCGCCGCTGGCGAGGACGACGGCGTCGGCGTAGTGGGTGGAGATCTCGCCCGTGATCAGGTCGCGGGCGACGATGCCGCGGGCCCGTCCGTCGACGACGATCAGGTCGAGCATCTCCGTACGGGCGTGCATCTCGACGTTGCCGGCGGCGATCTGCCGGGACAGCGCCTGGTAGGCGCCGAGGAGGAGCTGCTGGCCGGTCTGGCCGCGGGCGTAGAAGGTGCGTGAGACCTGGACGCCGCCGAAGGAGCGGGTGTCGAGGAGGCCGCCGTACTCGCGGGCGAAGGGGACGCCCTGGGCGACGCACTGGTCGATGATCTCGACGGAGATCTGGGCGAGGCGGTGGACGTTGGACTCACGGGCCCTGAAGTCGCCGCCCTTGACGGTGTCGTAGAAGAGGCGGTGGATGGAGTCGCCGTCGTTGCGGTAGTTCTTGGCGGCGTTGATGCCGCCCTGGGCGGCGATGGAGTGGGCGCGGCGCGGGGAGTCCTGGAAGCAGAACTGGACGACCTGGTAGCCCTGTTCGGCGAGGGTGGCGCCGGCGGAGCCGCCGGCGAGGCCGGTGCCGACGACGATGATCCGGTGCTTGCGGCGGTTGGCGGGGTTGACCAGCTTGGCCTGGAAGCGGCGGGTGTCCCAGCGTTCGGCGATGGGCCCGGCGGGCGCCTTGCCGTCGGCGACGGGCTCGCCGGTGGTGTATTCGAGGTAGCTCATGGTCAGCTCACCACTCCGGTCATGACGGCGACGGGGACGGAGACGAAGCCCGCGGTCAGGACGAGCGCGAGGGCGTTCGCGAGCACCTTGAGGAGGCGCTCGCGGCGGGCGTTGCCGACGCCCAGGGTCTGGGCGGCGCTCCAGAAGCCGTGGCGGACGTGGAGCCCGAGGGCGAGCATCGCGACGATGTAGACGACGTCGCCGTACCAGGTGGAGAAGGTGTCGACGACGTTCTGGTAGGGCCTGCCCTCCTCGAAGCCGCCGGGGTGGACGGTGCCGGTGGTCAGGTCGAGGAGGTGCCAGACGATGAAGAGGCCGAGGATGATCCCGCCCCAGCGCATGGTGCGGGTGGCGTACGAGGCGCGCTTGCGGCGGTGGACGTACGCGGTGGAGCGGGCCTTCAGGTCGCGCCGGCTGAGCTGGTACGCGGAGACGGCGTGGGCGACGACGGCGGCGAGGAGGACGATCCGGACGATCCAGAGGGCCCAGTGGTGGTGCAGGACCGGGGCGCCCATGACGCGCAGCCAGTGGCCGTAGGCGTTGAACTCCTCGGGACCGAAGAAGACCTTCAGGTTGCCGGCGACATGGGCGACGAGATAGCCGAGCATGATCAGCCCGCTGACGGCCATGACCGTCTTCTTGCCGATCGTCGACGACCAGAAGCCACGGGACGGTGTCGGTGTGGGGGACGGCGGGCGGGAGGCCGTCCGCTCCCTCGTGGGTGCCAGAGCCATGTTCTCGACGCTAGGGCCGAAGGGCCCGAGAGGTCCAAGACATGGTCCGGCTGATCTCAATAGGCTGCACCTATCCACATCCCCTACGCTGGGAGCATGCAGTTCCAGCAGCTCCTCTACTTCGTCGCCGTGGCCGAGACCCGGCACTTCACCCGGGCCGCCGAGCGGGTCCACGTCTCGCAGCCCTCGCTCTCCCAGCAGATCAAGGCGCTGGAGCAGGAATTGGGTGCGGAGCTGTTCAGCCGCGCCCGGGGGAACATCACCCTCACCGACGCGGGCGACGCCCTGCTGCCGCTCGCACGCCGGATCCTCGCCGACACGGAGACGGCCCGCCTGGAGGTGCAGGAGCTCGCCCAGCTCAAGCGGGGCCGGGTGCGGCTCGGCGCGACGCCGAGCCTGTGCACGGGGCTCCTCCCCGATGTACTGCGGGCCTTCCACGACCTGCATCCGGGGATCGAGCTCCTCATCGAGGAGGGCGGCTCGCACGATCTCGTACGGGAGCTGGCGCGCGGCGCGCTCGACCTGGCGCTGGTGGTGCTCCCCCTCCCCTCCCCCTCTCCCGCCCTGACGACGGTCGAGCTGCTCCGGGAGGACCTGGTGGTCGTCTCCGCCGCCTCGGAGCCGGCGCCGCGGCGGCCCGTGCGGATCGCGGACCTGCGGGATCAGCCCCTGGTCATGTTCCGGCACGGCTACGACCTGCGGGAACTGACCGTGGCGGCCTGCCGGGCGGAGGGCTTCGAGCCCACGTTCACCGTCGAGGGCGGGGAGCTGGACGCGGTCCTCGGTTTCGTACGGGCGGGTCTCGGGCTCGCGGTCGTACCGGCGATGGTGGCGGCGCGGGCGGGGCGGGACCTGCGGGTGACGGCGCTCGCCCGTCCGGGCCTGCGGCGCACGATCGCGCTGGCGCACCGCAGCGACGTGGCCCCGCCGAGAGCGGCCCGCGAACTCCAGAACCTGCTCCTGCGCAGGACCTGAACGCCCCGTTGCGGGCCCGCGCCCGCCGTTGTGGGCAATCGTTCCGCTGGGCGGAACGGGTGGGCACAACGGACCCGCGCCCTGCCGGCGCCAGAGGCCCCCGAGCCTGAACCCGCACCACGAGTGACGGCACCCTGGGGGGGCGGGTCAAGGCGCGGAACGCGAAGGCGCCGCTGAGGGCGCCGTCCCGTGTGCCCACCCTCCCCCAAGCTCTCGGCTTCGCTCGAGCAGGGGGGACCCCCTCGCCCTGCGGGACGATTGCCCACACGGGCGGGGTGCGGGCCCCTGCCGTCAGACCGCGTCCGCCAGCAACAACGAATGGATCCGGTCCGGCGCCCCCGGGCGGGCGTAGTACCAGCCCTGGGCCGTGTCGCAGCCGAGGTCGCGGAGTTGGCGGGCCTGGGCGCCCGTCTCCACGCCCTCGACCGTGACCGCGAGCTCCAGGCTGTGCGCCAGCGAGACGATCCCCTCGACGATCTTGAGGTCGACCGGGTCCACGGGGTGCTGCTGCATGCCCCGGGTGAAGGACCGGTCGAGCTTCAGGACGCTCACCGGCAGCCGCCGCAGGTTCGCCAGGTTCGAGTAGCCCGTGCCGAAGTCGTCGAGGGCGATGTCGACGCCCATCTCGGCGAGCTGCCGCAGCGGCTTCAGGAGGTCCTCGTCGGCGCCGATGAGGGCCGACTCCGTCACCTCCAGGCACAGTGCGCCCGGCTCCAGGCCGGAGCGCTCCAGGACGTCGACCGTGTCGGCGACCAGGCGCGGGTGGTGGAGCTGCGTCGGGGAGAGGTTGACGTTGATCCGCAGCGGGCCGCCGTCGGAGTGCCGGGTCTGCCAGAACCGGGCCTGGCGCACGGCCTCCTGGAGGACCCAGCGGCCGAGCGGCACGATGAGGCCGGTGTCCTCGGCGAGCGGGATGAAGCGGTCGGGGCCGAGGACGCCGTGCTGCGGGTGGCACCAGCGGACGAGGGCCTCCGCGCCGTGCACGCTGCCGTCGTCGAGGTGGACCAGCGGCTGGTACTCGATGAAGAACTCGCCGCGCTCCAGCGCGGTCGGCAGGGCCGTGGTGAGCCCGTGCCGGGTGATGGCGCGGGCGTCGGCCTCCGGGTCGGCGAGCTCGAAGCGGTTGCCGCCCGCCGACTTGGCCCGGTACATGGTGATGTCGGCGCTGCGGAGCACCTCCGCCGGGGTGCGTTCCCCCGCCGGGCCCTCGACGACGCCGAGGCTGCCGCGCACGGTGAGTTCGCGGCCGTCGATGCGCAGGGGGGTGGCGAGGGCGGCGAGGATGCGGTCGGCGAGGTCGGTGACCTCCCGCTGGCCGCCGGCGCCGGTGGTGAGGGCGACGAACTCGTCGCCGCCGAGCCGGGCGACCATCTCGCCGGCCCCGGTGACGCAGGTCTGCAGCCGGTCGGCGACCTCGACGAGCAGCCGGTCGCCGGTGGAGTGGCCGAGGCTGTCGTTGATGACCTTGAAGCCGTCGAGGTCGAGGTAGCAGAGGCCGAAGCGGGCGTTGTCGCCGGGGGCGAGCGCCTTCTCCAGGCGTTCGAAGAACAGGGTCCGGTTGGGCAGTCCGGTGAGCGCGTCGTGGGTGGCCTCGTACCGCAGGCGCAGGTGGAGCAGGCGCCGTTCGGTGGTGTCCTCCATGAGGGCCAGCTGGTACTGGGGGTTGCCGTCGGCGTCGCGGAGGAGCGAGACGGTGAGGTTGGTCCACAGAACCGTTCCGTCACCGCGGTAGTACGGCTTCTCGACGCGGTAGTGCTCGCGCTCGCCGCGGACCAGCTCCTCGTACAGCTTCCAGACGTGCGGCCCGTCCTCCGGGTGCACCCACTCGCTGACGTTGCGGCTGCGGAGCGGGCCCTCCATCCCGCCGAACATGCGGGTGAGGGTCTCGTTGACCTCCAGGACGTTGCCGTCGAGGTCGGCGATGCCGATGCCGATCGCCGCCCCGTCGAAGACCGCGCGGAAGCGGCTCTCGGTGGCGTGCAGGGCGATCTCGGCGGCGCTGCGGGCGGCGAGCGCGGAGCGGGCGATGGCCTCCTGCTCCGTGAGGGTCCGCTCGCGCAGGGCCTGCGCGTAGCCGGTGGCCATGGCGTGCTGGAGCCGGGCGCAGCGGGCACGCAGTTCCTCGGCGGCGAGGTCCGACTCCGCACCGCAGTAGAGCACCAGGTACGAGTCGACGACGCCGAGGCTCCGGCCGAGTGCGTCCGGGTCGGTGCAGTGGGCGGCGACGAGGGCCGCGCCGGTGCGCTGGGCCGGTGCCGTGTCGAAGGGCCGGGCGTGCAGGGCGTCGCACAGGGTGCGGGCCAGCGGCAGCAGATGCCCTTCGAACTCGGTGCGGGTCAGCGAGGTGGCGGTGACGGGGAAGATCGCCCGGCTCCAGATGGTGACGAACCGCCTGAGTCTGTCCTCCGGGCCGTCGGCTTCGGCGACGGCGCCGGACGGCTGCGACGGGACCTTCACGCCTTGCGCCCCACCCCTGCGAACCCGGAGAAGGCGTACGGATCCTCCTCCTCGGCCGGATTGTCCGGCCGCCAGAGCGGCATGGGGACGAGTCCGGGCTCGACCAGTTCGGTGCCCTCGAAGAAGCGGGTGATCTCGGCGCTCGACCGCATCACCAGCGGGTTGCGGATGTTGCGGTAGACGCCGACGGTGCCGCCGGCCTGCTCCTCGGAAAGCGGGATGCCCTCGTAGGAGGCGTGGGTGAGGACGACGAGGCTGCCGGGCGCGAGGGCGTCGATCAGCTCGGCGACGGCCTCGTACGGCCGGTCCTGGTCCTCCAGGAAGTGCAGGACGGCGACGAGCAGCAGGGCCACCGGCCGGTCCAGGTCGAGGAGCCGGGTCACCTCGGGGCTGTGGAGGATGTCGGCCGGCTTGCGCAGGTCGGCGGAGACGACGGCCGCACTGTCGTCGCCCTCGAGGACGGCGCGGCTGTGGGCCACGGCGACGGGGTCGTGGTCGACGTAGACGACCCGGGCGGCGGGGTCGGCGGCGCGGGCGACCTCGTGCACGTTGCCGAAGGTGGGTATGCCGGAGCCGATGTCGAGGAACTGGATGACGTCGTTGTCGACGGCGTGGCGGACGGCGCGCCGCATGAAGGCGCGGTTCGCCTGCATGACCTTGGGCAGGCCAGGCATGAACTCCATGGCCTTGCGCGCCGCTTCCCGGTCCACTTCGAAATTGTGCGAGCCGCCCAGATAGAAGTCGTACATACGGGACACGCTCGGCACCGAAATGTCGATACCGGGCGGAGCCCAGGCGGGACGCTCCATCAATGTCTCCAACAAGTCGCCATGGGGGATGCGGCCATGTGTTCGCGGCCGGTGTTCGAGGTGAGGCTACTGATCACCCGCCGAGAGAGCGAGTAGAAACGGAAATTAGCGGTCCGTTCTTGGTCACACGCCTTTGGCACGTGCTCCTGGAACGCAGAGTTCACGCCTTCAGGCTGTGCAAATTCACGTGCATATGATCGTGCGTCGGCTTCCGGGGGCGGTGCCGGTCGCGCCCGACGGGGCCCCAGGTCCCGTCCGCACCTCGGCTGTTGCCGCGTCCGGGCCCGGTCGCCGGTGCAGGATGCCCTGCCGGCCGCCCCCTCCGACAGGGCGACAACCGGACAGTTCTTCCGCGGAAGGCCTGAACGAGCCCTGTCGGCCACCCGTCCGAAATCAACACGCCCGGCAATACCGGGCATTGCGCCGAATCCACCTCCGACACCCCGGCGAAACGTCAAACCCGCACATCCGGAGATCCCCTCCATCTGGCGAATCCGGGCCGTTTCCGCCCCGGCGCGCCGTCTCCGTGATCAAGCTCGACGGCGTGTCTCTGTACGGATCACTCCTCGCGCGGCTGCTGGCGGCCCTCGGACTGGTGTGGCTGATCGCCACACCGGTGCCCGTCGCCGCCGACGCCTGCGCCTACGCCTCGACCGACTCGGGCGGTTCCCTGATCGTGGTGGCCGTCGCCGGCGGCGGCCACCACGACGACGACGGGAACGGCGACGCCCAGGGGAACGGTGGCGGGAAGGGCCACGGGAAGGGCAAGGGTCACGAGCACCACGGCAACGGCAAGGGCAAGGGCCACGACCATCACGACCACCCGAAGCCCTGCCACCCCGAGCCGCCCCCGCCGTGCCCGTCGCCCACCCCGACACCGACGCCTCCGCCGTCACCGACGCCGAAGCCCGAGCCCCCGTCTCCGTCCCCGAAGCCGACTCCCAGACCCACTCCCGAGCCCACCCCGACGCCGAAGCCGACACCGAAGCCGGAGTCGCCCCCGCCGCCCGAGCCGGCTCCGCCGCGCCCCGCGCCGCCGTCCCCCGCGCCTCCGACCACGAGGCCGCCCGAGCCCGCGGCCGCGCCGCCTGCGCCGTCGCCGACCCCGCCGCCCACCGTGCGGCCCCGGCCGCCGTCCCCCGTCCCCGTGGCGCTGCCCCACTACCGCCCCGCGACGCACACCAAGCAGAAGGGGGGCACCTCCGTCGTCACGGCGACGCTGATGATCACCGCCCCCGCCGTGCTCGCGACGGCCATCCTGCGCCCCCGGTCCAGATGACCCGCCGTCCCCTTCCCCTGTCGACCCTCTGAATCCCGCCGGAGGAATCCATGTCCGAATGGCTTGTTCTCTCCATCGCGATGGCCGCCGCCTGCGCCGTCGTGCTCACCATCGTCGTCATCAACAACCGCCGGCTCCCCGAGGACGACGACCCCAGCGAGACCCCGGACGTCATCGAGTACATGACGATGATGATCGGCGTGATCTACGCGATCGTCCTCGGTCTGGCCATCGCCGGCGTCTGGGAGGCCCGGGGGGCCGCCCAGGAGACCGTGCGGCAGGAGGCCCAGGCCATGCACGAGATCTCGGCGCGCGCCGAGGTGTACCCGCCGGCGGTCCGCGACAGGATCCGTGCGGACGTCGACGCGTACGTGTCGTACGTGGTCCACGACGAGTGGACGCACATGTCCGAGACGGGCGAGCTCAGCGACGAGGGCACCGCCCTCCTGGAGAAGGTGCGGCGCAGCGTCACCGACTACCAGCCCGCCAACGACTTCGAGGGGCAGGCGTACCAGCCGCTGGTGGACCAGGTGGGCGTCGCCGACGACGCCCGGGGCGCACGCGGGCAGAGCGCCGGGGAGACGATGCCGGGCGTCGTCTGGTTCGGTCTGATCATCGGGGCGCTCGTGACGGTCGGCCTGATCTTCACGCTGCAGATCCGCAGGACCGGCCGGGAGCTGCTGCTCGCCGGGCTCTTCAGCGTCCTGATCGCTTTCCTGCTGTTCCTCATCTGGGACTTCGACGCGCCCTTCGGCCGGGGTATCTCGGCCACCGCCGCACCGTTCCTCGATCTGTTCCCGCAGATCACCCAGTGAGCCGACACGCGGGAATGGGCCGCCCGGGGGACATCGGTGCCCCATTCGCACGTCTGGGATCGCGGCTGTGGTAATGCGCTTCTAGCGTTTCGGGCATCGAGGGGCACGGTCCTTTCGCGGGAACCCCCTTCCGCGGCTGCCCCTCGGGACCCGGAGGATTCACCATGCGCGCGATACGTGCCGCGTCCACTGCCCTGTTGGGGGCGGCCGCCCTCGCCCTGGCCGCCCCCGCCGCCCTCGCGGCGGACGGTGCTCCCGCGACCGGTTCGCGGGCGGCCAGGGCCAAGGCACCGGGCGATTTCGTCGTGTCGCCCTCGGTCGTCGCCCCCGGGGGCCGGCTGACGCTGAGCGCACCGGGATGCGCCAGTACGGCGACGGCCTCGGCCGGCATCTTCGACACCGTGACCATCGCGCCGGGTGCGTCGGTGACCGCCACCGTGGACGCGGACGCCAAGCGCGGCGCCGTGTACACGGTGCTGTTCAACTGCACGGGCGGCGTGCAGGACACCGTCGCCCTGTCGATCAGCGGCACGTCGACCGCCACTCCCACCATCAGCGCCACGGTCCTCACTCCCCCGCGCGCCACGGTCCTCGCTTCCCCGCGCGGGGTGCAGGGCGGTCTCGGCGGCTCGATGGGCCCCAGCACCACCGAAATGGCGGCCGGCGGGGCGCTGGTCCTGGCCGCGGCCTCGGGCATCGCCATCGTGGTCCGCCGCCGCTCCCGCGCCGGCCGGCGTCACTGAGCGGGCGGACCGGGCGATGCCGGCAGCCCGGACCGGAGCGGTGCACGGCGTCCCCGGACGCCCCTCGCCCCCGGGTCCCTGCCGGGACTCGGGGGCGGCGGGCACAGCGGGCCGACCGGGAGGTTCGGCCGGTCAGACCCCTGCGCCGGTCACGCGCCGACGGCGGACGATGAAGAGCCCGCCTCCGAGGGCCGCCGCGGCGACGAGGCTGCCGCCGACGGCCATCTCCGTGGAGCTGGGAGCCATCGAGCCGCCGAGCCCGCCGGCCGCGCCCTGGCCGGCGATGACCCGGAACGGCTGGGTGAGCGTACGGCCGTTGCACTGGACGGCCAGGTTGTACTGACCGGGCGTGGCGTTGTCGAAGATGCGGGCGGTCGCGGTGGACACCCCGTTGACGGCGGGGCCGAGCGTGACCGTCGCGAAGGCGTTGGACGTGACCGTGCCGCCGGCGCAGCCCCGGACGGTGATCGTGAGGATCCCGCCCTGGTGGACCGCGAAGGGGGACACGGTGACGCCGTTGGAGCCGTCACCGCCCCGCTCGGGCTGGAACTGGTTGATGGTGACGTTGCTCGGCCCGTTGGTGGCGGTGGCGAGGGGGGCCGCGAGCCCGACCGCCGCGAGCGCGGTGGCGGCCACCGCCAGAGTGCGTGCAGCACGCATGGTTGAACCTCCAGTGGAAGACGCCCCAAAGCGGTGCTCCGGGAGATTCGACGAGTACGCCTTCCATGACGAACCATCACAAGACGGTGCGAGCCGTGCATGTCGGCACTGGGCCACCCCGGTGAGGCGACACGCCGGGGACGGAGCCGCCTGAGCCGAAGGAATCGCAGGTCAAGGCCGTCCGGGGCGCTTATCTGACGATTACTCGGATGGGTCAGCCCGGCTGTCACCCGCCTGCCCTGCGCGCCCGCTTCCGCCGGGCGGCCGCCGCGCGCCCGCGCCGGGGCCGCCCGGACACCCGTCCGGCGGCGGCCCCCACCCGTTCGCCCCGTCCGGCGCGACGGCCCGTACGACCGCCCTTACCGTTCTGACGACGCCGAGAAGGGAGAACCATGCCCCCGAAGGACTTCCGCGTCTTCGAGCGCAGGAGACGCCAACCCTGGGGCGTCCTGGCCCTCGCCATGCTGTCCGGCCTCGCGATGATGCGCAACGGGGTGGACGTCAACCTCGGACCGCCGCAACCCGCCGCGGCGGCCCGCCCGGTGGCCCGCCCGGTCGCCCCGCCGCCGGCCGCGAGCAACGGCCTGGAGCCGCTGCCCTACGCCCCGGCGTCACGGGTCAAGATCCCGGCGATCCAGGTGGCGGCCCCCATCATGGACGTGGGCCTGGACGAGAACGGCTGGGTGGCGGCCCCGCCCCCGGAGGACCCCAACCTCGCCGGCTGGTACCAGAACGGCATCGCCCCCGGCATGCGCGGCACGTCCGTCCTCGTCGGCCACGTCGACAACACCAAGGGCCCCGCGGTCTTCTACGGCCTGGGCTCCCTCCAGAAGGGCCAGCACATCGAGGTCGAGCGGTACGACGGCCGGGTCGCGGTCTTCGAGATCTACGGCGTCGAGGTGTACGCCAAGGACAACTTCCCCGGCGTGCAGGTCTACGCCGACAACGGCGAGCCGGAGCTGCGGGTGATCACCTGCGGCGGCGGCTACACGCGGGCGCGCGGCTACGACGGGAACGTCGTCGTCTACGCGCGCATGGTCGGCTCGCGCTGACGTTCCGTCACGATCGAAGGGCCCCGGCACACGAGGTGCCGGGGCCCTTCGATCGTGACGGGTGGTCAGCGCCGGGGGACGGTGATGTGGTAGCCGGCGTCGAGGAGTTCGGGCAGATAGCGGCGGAGCGCGGCGACGCTCTGGGAGCGGTTGCCGCCGGCGTCGTGGGAGAGGACGACGACGCCGGGCGCGGCGCCGTCGAGGACGCGGCGGACGATGGTGCCGGTGCCGGGTTCCGTCCAGTCCAGGGTGTCGACGGTCCAGGCGAGCGGCTCCATGCCGAGTTCGGCGCCGATCTCGAACGACAGCCGGTTCCAGGCGCCGTAGGGCGCGCGGTACCAGAGCGGGGCCGTACCGAGGGCCTTCTCGATGACCTCGCTGGTGGATCCGAGCTCCTGGCGGATCCGGGAGGGCCGCAGCTTGGGGATGAGCGGGTGGGACCAGGAGTGGTTGCCGACGATGTGGCCGTCGTCCTGCATCTCCCGCAACAGGTCCTGGTTGTCCACGGCCATCTCGCCGCAGACGAAGAACATCGCCCGGCAGTCGTAGTGGCGCAGGGTCTCCAGGATGCCGGGGGTGTACCGGGGGTCGGGCCCGTCGTCGAAGGTCAGCACCATCGAGCGGCCGACCCCGGACATGCTGAGGAAGGGCCGGCGGCGCACCGGCGGCAGCGCGCGCTCGAAGGCCGGGGGCGCGTACTCGGTCATGGGCTGGAGCCGGTACGCGGAGGGGCTCAGGCGGGCGGCGTGCGCCTGCGGCCCGGCGGCCGGGCCCGCGCGTCCCGCGCCGGACGGGCCCCGGGGCGCGGCGGCGTCGCCGGTGGCCGTGTCGGGCGTGGCGAGCCGGTCCGCCGCGAGGACTCCGACGGTGGCGGTGGCCCCGAGGGCGGCGGCGAGCCGCAGCACGGCGCGACGCCCGCTGAACATCTGATCCTTTTTCATGACCAATGGTTCCTACGGGCGAGGGCCCGGGCAGCTCAGCGACACCGGCCGCCCGTCCGAAAACACCCGATGAGCCGATAGCCTCGGAGGGTGAGCGAACAACAGCCCGACCGGTTCGAACGCGGCACCGACGGCCCGAAAGTGATCATGGCGGGGATCGACGGCTCGGCCTCCTCCCTGCGCGCCGCGGCGTACGCCGCCGGGCTCGCCCGGCGGCAGAACGCCCTGCTCGCGCTCGTGTACGTGCAGCCGGTGATCCCGGCGGGCGTCGCACTGGGCGCGCCCGTGACGGGGACGACCGAGGAGATCGCCGAGGAGCTCGTCGCGGAGATCCGGTCGTCGGCGGAGCGGGTCAAGGACCTGTGGCGGATGCGGTGGGAGTTCCACACCTACCGGGGCGACGCCTACGCGGGCCTGGTCCAGGCGGCCGAGGAGCTGACGGCGGACGCCGTGGTGGTGGGCGCCTCGGAATCGGCGGGCCACCGCTTCGTCGGCTCGGTCGCCGTCCGCCTGGTGAAGGCGGGCCGCTGGCCGGTCACGGTCGTCCCGTGACCTGACCGCCCCTCTCACCTCCCCGTCACCAGGCCGTCCTCGGCGTCCTCCCTCACCTCCCCGTCACCAGGCCGTCCCTGGCGGCTCCCCGGCCGAGGACCACCTGCCGGATCGTGTCGCGGATCTCCTCCTGGTGCGCGTCCCCGCCCTCCGCCGCACCGAGGTTCACCACGCGGCCGCTCGCGGTGTCGAACCACTGCGGGAGGAACTCCGCCTTGGTGACCTCCCAGCGCCCGCCAGGGCTCCTGGGTGGGACGAAGGTGAAGCGGCCGATGCTGCTCTGGTTGCCGCGCGGGTCGTAGGCGCCCTCGTGGTTGATCATGTCCCCGGCGATCTGGTCGCCCATCCCGTAGACGATCCAGGTCCCGTTGACCTTCTCGTAGGGCTGGGGGACGTGCGCGTGCGTACCGATGATCAGATCGATGTCCGGGCGACCGCCGCTCTGCGAGGCCGTCAGCGCACGGCCCAGGGAGAGCTGCCGCCGGTCGGGTTCGGTCTGCCACTCGGTGCCCCAGTGGACGCTGACCACCACCACGTCGGCCCCGGCCGCGCGGGCGGCGCGCGCGTCGGCGACCACCTGCTTCTCGTCGAGCAGCTTCACGGCCCAGGGCTGCCCTTCGGGCAGGGGATAGCCGTTGGTGTCGTAGGTGTAGGCCAGCTGGGCGACCGTGGCGCCGCCCGCCTTGAGCAGGGTGGGCCGGGCCGCCTCCTCGGCCGTACGGGCGGAGCCCGCGTGCCGGACGCCGGCCCGGTCGAGCGCGTCGAGGGTGCGGCGCAAGCCGGCCGCGCCGTCGTCGAGGGTGTGGTTGGAGGCGGTGGAGCAGGAGTCGTAGCCGGTGGCCTTGAGCGCGGCGGCGATCTCGGGGGGCGACTTGAAGGCGGGGTAGCCGGTGTAGGGACCGCCCTCCTCCCCGTACACGGTCTCCATGTGGCAGATGGCCAGGTCGGCGCCGGAGACGACGGGCTTCACGCCGGAGAGCATGGGCCCGAAGTCGTAGCCGCCGCCGTCCGCGTCCTCGGCGGCGCGCCGGATGATCGAGTCGTGCGGGAGGACGTCGCCGGAGGCGACGAGGGTGAAGCCGGCGGGTGCGGAGGCCCCGCCGGGGGCGGTGGACGGCGCGCCGGGGCTCGCGAGCCCGGTCCGCCCGGTCGCCGCCCCCGGGGTGGGACCGTCGGCGGCCGGGCCGCTCCCGCCGGTGCAGCCGGTCGCCGCCCCGAGCAGGAGCGCGGCGAGCGCCGCCCCCGCGGATCTGGTGCGTGAGGTCATGTACGGCACTCCGCCCGAATCATGTGATGAACATCTGTTCTGATGAATTGACCTCCTGGGAAAGCCGCAGTCAAGGGTCAAGGCCGCACCGGGCGATGAACCCCGCCGAAACGGACGCACCGACTCCATCCGACCGTTCGCCGTACCACTCGCCGCTCGGTGCGACCGTTCGTCGCAGACCGGTGTCCGTTCCCTGTCCCTCGCCGTCCGGATGCGCTCGTATACGCCCCGGACGACGAGGCACGGGAGAGGCGGGCGGAACATGACGACGGCGACGGCGAGAGCGAAGACCGACGAGCGGACCCTGGAGGAGCTGCAGCGGGACCACGGTCCCGCCCTGCTCACCTTCCTGCTCGGGCTGACCTACGGGGACCGTCAGCGGGCCGAGGACCTCGCCCAGGAGACCCTGGTACGGGCCTGGCTCCACCCCGAGGCCTTCGACGGCCCCTACGCCTCGATGCGCCCCTGGCTCTTCACCGTGGCCCGCCGCCTCGCCATCGACGCCCGCCGCTCACGCCTCGCCCGGCCCGCCGAGATCGGCGACGGCGTCCTCGCGGCGACACCCGATCCCGCCGACGCCACCGCCTCGGCCGAGGCCGCGCTCGACGTACGGGCGGCCGTGCGGGAGCTGAGCCCCGAGCACCGCGCGGTGCTCGTCCGGCTCTACTTCCACGGCCTCACCGTCAACGAGGCCGCCGTCGAGCTCGGCATCCCCGCCGGGACCGTCAAGTCCCGCTCGCACTACGCCCTACGACAGCTCGGCCGCTCCCTGCCGGGCTACCGACCGCGCCGCGTGGCGGCGGCGGCCTGAGCCCGCGCGGGGGCCGTGGCCTGAGCCCTGCGCCTCTGATCCCACGCCGGGGGGGCCGTCGTCCGAGCCCGCGCCATGATCCCGCGCCGCGGGGGCCGTTGCCCGGGCGCGGGCCGAAACCTCACAATGACGCCGTGACGCTGACACTCGCCGCCGCCGAAAAGGTCCTCGCCGACAACTTCGCCCCCTGGGTGCTCGATCTGGGACTCACCGTCGAATCGGTCGCATCCGCCGACGGGCACGAGGCCGTGCTCCGGCTGCCCTGGTCGGGCCGGCTCGCCCGGGAGGGCGGCGGCCTCTCCGGCCAGGCCCTGATGGCCGCCGCCGACACCGCGACGGTGATCGCGGTCGCCGCGGCCCGGGGCGGCTTCGTACCGATGACCACCGTCCAGCAGTCGATCAGCTTCCAGCGCGCGGTGATCGGCGCGGACGTCCTCGTACGGGCCCGGCTCACCAAGGCGGGCAAGCGGATGGCCTTCGCCGACATCACCATGACCGCCGAGGGCACGGAGGAGACCGCCGCCCACGCCACCGCCGTCTACGCGCTCCTGGGCTGAGCCGCCCCGCCCCTCCCGCCACCCGCGCCCGCCGAGTATCAGGAATCCCACCCGCACCGATCCGGCCGGGAAACGTATCCGAAACCACACGGGCGAGTTGAGCAAAGCGGGACCCGCGGGCGCCCTTCACGGAGGAGGCTCTCCCCCGGGCCCCTGACGTCCGGGGCCCTCACGTCCGGGAGAAGGTGGGAGCGTTGCTGCCCGAGAGCACGAACGGCGCCGGCGGCACGAGTGGCGGCGGCCTCGCCGTCCCGATGGCCTGGCTGTGCGCCGAGTACCTGGCCGACGAGGTGCTGCGGGCCGCCGCGCTCGTGGCGCCCGGCTCACTGGAGTACCGGGCCGGCCTGCAGGCCCTGGCCCTCACGGTCCATCTCGCCGAGGAACCGGGCGGGCCGGCCGGTGCGTGGGCCCCCTGCCGGGTCGACGAGTGGCTGCGGCACACCGCGTACGACCGCCCCTGGCCGCCCTGGGTCGAGGAGCGGCTCGCCGCGCGGCAGGCGGCCGGCGGCGGCCCCGACCTGGCGCTCGCCCGGACCGCCTGGAGCCGGCTGCGGGACACCTGGATCCGCGCCGCCGACCTCGACGGCAGGACCGACCCGGAGGGCCCGGTGGACGAGGCCGAGCAGATCTGGCTCCCCGCCTGGAAGCTGGGCCTCCCGCTCGCGCACCTCTCCCTGCACCTGCGCTGAAGGCCGCTACGGGGCCGAAGGATGCACCCCCGGACGGTACTTGGGGACGCGTACCGTCACCTTCATCCCCGCGTCGACCCCGGTCTCGATGACGAGCCCGTGCTCCGCCCCGTACACCTGGCGCAGCCGCTCGTCCACATTGGACAGGCCGATGCCGGAGCCCGCCGGGTGCTCCCCGCGCAGGACGGCGCGCAGCAGCTCCGGGTCCATGCCGATGCCGTCGTCCTCGACCGTCACCACCGCCTCCGCGCCCGCGTCCCGGGCGGCGATCGTGACCCGGCAGCCCCGCTCGCGGTCCTGGAGGCCGTGTTTGACGGCGTTCTCGACGAGCGGCTGGAGGCAGAGGAACGGCAGGGTCACCGGCAGCACCTCCGGGGCGATCTGCAGGGTCACCTTCAGCCGGTCGCCGAAGCGGGCCCCGGCCAGGGCCAAGTACTGCTCGATGGAGCGCAGTTCGTCCGCGAGCTGGGCGAACTCGCCGTGCTTGCGGAACGAGTACCGGGTGAAGTCGGCGAACTCCAGGAGGAGTTCCCTGGCCCGCTCGGGGTCGGTGCGGACGAACGACGCTATGGCCGCGAGGGAGTTGAAGATGAAGTGCGGGGAGATCTGGGCGCGCAGGGCGCGGATCTCGGCCTCCACGATCCTGGTCCGCGAGCGGTCGAGTTCGGCCAGCTCCAGCTGGACGGAGACCCAGCGGGCCACCTCTGTCGCGGCCCGCACGAGGACGGCCGACTCCCGGGAGCCGTAGGCGACGAGCGCGCCGAGGACCCCGTCCTCCCCGGTGAGCGGGGCGGTCACCGCCCAGCGCAGCGGGCACGCCGGGTCGTCGCAGCCACTGTGGGCGGAGCGGCTGCGGCCGGTCGCCAGGGTCTCGGCGGCCTGCTCGGGAACGTGCGCCCTGTGGTGCTCCTCGCCGGGCCCGTCCCAGGCGAGGACCGCGCCCCGGTCGGTGAGGCAGAGCGCCTCGGTGCCGAGCAGCGAGCGGAGCGTGCGGGCCGCCTTGCGCGCGGTCTCCTCGGTGAGTCCGGCGCGCAGCGGGGGCGCGGCGAGCGAGGCGGTGTGCAGGGTGTGGAAGGTGGCCCGTTCGACGGGGGTGCCGAGGTCGGGATCGGCGGCGCGGCCGCCGCGCCGGGCGGCGAACCGGCCCAGGACGAAGCCGGCGGCGAGCAGCACGGCCCCGGCGGCGGCCGCGGCCGCGAGGGCGATGCCGCTCATCGGCGCACCTTGCCGTCGGATCCGTTCATCGGCGTACCTCCTGGACGGGGACCGTGCCGGTGATCTCCTCCGGGAGGTGGAGCCGGGCGAGGATGGCGGGGGTGCCGGGCGGGATCCGGCGGGGGGTCGCCAGTGAGACGAGCACCATCGTCAGGAAGCCCAGGGGGACGGACCAGACGGCCGGCCAGGCCATCAGGGTGTGCGGCCAGCCCTCGGGGGCGAGTCCGGCCCGGGTCGCCATGACGGCCGCGAGGGCGGAGCCGCCGCCGAGCAGGAGGCCGGCCATGGCGCCGGGCGGGGTGAGCCGCCGCCACCAGATCCCGAGGACGAGCAGCGGGCAGAAGGAGGAGGCGGAGACCGCGAAGGCGAGACCGACGGCGTCGGCGACGGGGACCTTGGAGGCGACCACCCCGACGGCGAGCGGGACGGCGGTGGCGAGCAGGGTCGCGAGGCGGAAGTGCCGTACGCCGCGCGAGGGCAGCACGTCCTGGGTGAGGACCCCGGCGACCGACATGGTGAGCCCGGAGGCGGTGGAGAGGAAGGCGGCGAAGGCGCCGGCCGCGAGGAGCGCCCCGAGGAGGTCGCCGAGGAGTCCGCCGAGGATCCGGTCGGGCAGGACGAGGACGGCGGCGTCCGCGGAGCCGGTGAGGGCGAGTTCGGGGGCGTAGATCCGGCCGAGCGCTCCGTACAGACCGGGCAGCAGGTAGAAGGTGCCGACGAGGCCGAGCACGACGAGGGTGGTGCGGCGGGCGGCGCGGCCGTGCGGGCTGGTGTAGAAGCGGACGGCGACGTGCGGCAGGCCCATGGTGCCGAGGAAGGTCGCGAGGATCAGTCCGTACGTGGCGTACAGCTGGTGTCCGTCGCGGCCCCCGGCGAGCGGCTGGGACCAGCCGAGGGGGTCGGAGCCGGTGGCGGCCCGGTCGGGCAGGGGCGCACCCGGGGCGAAGGCGAGCGAGGTGCCGCCGAGGACGTGGTGGGTGCCGGGGGCGAGGGTGACGGTGCGGTCGGTGTACGCGACGGAGTCGACGCTGCCGGTGACGGTGACCGTGAGCGGGGCGTCGAGCCCGATCCGTACCGTGTCGGCGAGCTTCACGACGGTGTGGCCGCGCAGCACGGCCGGTGCGTCGAAGCGGGCCCGGGGCGCCCCGTCCCCGTACCAGGCGGCGAGCAGGAAGAGGGCGGGGACGAGCAGGGCGGTGAGCTTGAGCCAGTACTGGAAGGCCTGGACGAAGGTGATGCTGCGCATCCCGCCCGCGGCGACGGTGCCGGTGACGACGAGGGCGACGAGCAGTCCGCCGACCCAGTCGGGGGCGCCGGTGAGGATCTCCAGGGTGAGGCCGGCGCCCTGGAGCTGCGGCAGCAGGTAGAGCCAGCCGATGCCGACGACGAACAGGCTGGCGAGCCGCCGGGCCTGCGGGGATTCGAGGCGGGCCTCGGCGAAGTCGGAGAGGGTGTACGCCCCGGAGCGGCGCAGCGGGGCGGCGACGAGGACGAGCAGGACGAGGTACCCGGCGGTGTAGCCGACCGGGTACCAGAGCATGGCGGGGCCCTGGACGAGGACGAGTCCGGCGATGCCGAGGAAGGAGGCGGCGGACAGGTACTCGCCGCTGATGGCGGCGGCGTTGAGGCCGGGCCGGACGGTCCGCGAGGCGACGTAGAAGTCGGAGGTGGTGCGGGAGATGCGCAGGCCGAGGGCGCCGATGAGGACGGTGGCGAGGACGACGGCGGTGACGGCGGCGACGGCGTAGGTCTGGTTCATGCGGGGCGGCTCACCGTGCTCATCGCTCCACGAGGCCGGTGAAGTCGCGTTCGTTGCGCTCGGCGCGGCGGACGTACCAGTGGGCGATCGCCCAGACGACCGGGTACACGCCGAAGCCGAGAGCGGCCCAGACGAACGCCTCGGGGGCGGGCAGCGCGAGCAGCAGCGGCAGCGAGCCGACGAGCAGGGCGAGGGCCCCGAGGGCGGTGAGGCCGGCGCGGAGCTGGCTGCGCATCAGGGAGCGGACGTAGGTGTGGCCGAGGGTGGTCTGCTCGTCGATCTCGGAGCGGGCCGGGGGGTGCGCGGGGCGTCTCCCGGCGGGTCCGGGTACGGCTCCCGGGCCGTGGGCGGAGGCGTACGTGACGGTCTCGCGCCGGGGTCTGCGCGGGGGGTGCTGCTCGGACATGCGCGTCCGCGACCGCCTCTCTCGACGACTTCCGGCCGTGCGCACGGGCGGCTCACCGGCCCGGCGGACGCGTGGAGTCTACGCAGCGGGATCCGGGCGCGGTAGACGTACGGGAGGTCAGCCCCCGGCCCGGCGCATCAAGAGGTCCCGCAGGTGGCGGGCGTGGCGGCGGCTGACGGCCAGGTCGGTGTCGCCGATCCGGACGGAGGTGGCGCCGCCGTCGAGGCGGAGTTCGTCGATGCGGGCGAGGGCCACGAGGTGGCTGCGGTGGATGCGGACGAAGCCGCGGGAGGCCCAGCGCTCCTCCAGGGTGGAGAGCGGGATGCGGACGAGGTGGCTGCCGTGGTCGGTGTGGAGGCGGGCGTAGTCGCCGTGGGCCTCGACGTACGCGATGTCGTCGACGGGGACGAAGCGGGTGACGCCGCCGAGCTCGACGGGGATCTGCTCGGGCGCCGCGGGCGCGGCCGGGGCGGGGGCGGCGGTGGCGTGGACCAGTTCGTGGACGCGGCGGACGGCCTCGGCGAGGCGCTCGCGGCGGACGGGCTTGAGGACGTAGTCGACGGCCTTCAGGTCGAAGGCCTGGAGCGCGAAGCCCTCGTGGGCGGTGACGAAGACGACGAGCGGCGGGCGGGCGAAGCCGGCGAGCAGCCGGGCCACGTCGAGGCCGGTGAGGCCGGGCATGTGGATGTCGAGGAAGACGACGTCGATGCCGTCGTCGCCGGCGGGTCCGGTCTCCAGGGCGCGCCCGATCCTGCGCAGGGCCGCGGTGGCGTCACCGGCGCCCTCGGCGGTCCGCACCCGGGGGTCGGCGCGCAGCAGGTAGAGCAGCTCGCCGAGGGCGGGCTCCTCGTCGTCGACGGCCAGGACGCGCAGCATGCGGCGGAGTCTATGTGAGCGGCGGCGCGCTCTCTCCGGACGGTGACGCTCTCCCTTCGAGCCTTCAGGCGGTGGCGCTCTCTGTTCGAGCGGTTTCGACAGGCGTCGGTCGGCGAGGGGCTTCCCGCCGGTCCGGCAGGTGGGGCCGTACCGGAGGGAGGAGTCGCTGAAGGAGACCTCTCGGATGGTGTCGCCGCAGACGGGGCAGGGTCCGCCGGTGCGGCCGTGGACGCGCAGGCCGCTCTTCTTCTCGGCCTCGGCCTGCCGGCGGCGAGGCCGTGGGAGCGTGCGACGGCCTCGCCGAGGGTGGTGCGCATCGCCGTGTACAGGTCGGCGGTCTCGTCCGGGTGAGGTTCTGGGCGGGTGTGAAGGGCGACGCCTTCGCGGCGTGGAGGATCTCGTCGCTGTAGGCGTTGCCGATGCCGGGGATGAGGCTCTGGTCGCGCAGGGCGCCCTTGACCTGCCGCCGTTCGCCGGCGAGCAGGGCGGCGAACTCCTCGGGGAGTTCGGGTATGGCTCCACCCTGCCGCACGGGCGACGGGGACGCGCGTCAGACGGGGGTTCCGGCGCCTCCGTCCTCCGGCGGGTCGAGCAGGTCGAGTTCGGCGGTGAGCGCGGCGGCCAGGGCGTCGAGGTCGGGGACGGCCTCGCCGTCGGCGACGAGGCCGATGTGGACCTGGCCGCCGTACGGGGACATGGCGACGGCGAGGGACTGGCCGCGGGCGAGCGGGGCCATCGGGAAGAGCGCGCGCAGCGGGGCGCCGCCGAAGGAGAGCGCGGAGCGGGGCAGCGGCACCTGGGTGACCAGGAGGTCGAAGAGGAGGCGGGCGGCGCCGGCGGCGAGGGGGGCGCCGAAGCGGTGGGCGAGCGGGTGGAGCCGGTCGGCGAGGAGGGCGACGGCGCCCGCCCCGCGATGGGGTCCGGCGGCCTTGTTGCGGTCCATGGCACTGCGGACGGCGGTGAGCCGGCCGGCCGGGTCGGCTTCGGTGACCGGCAGGTCGAGCAGGTATCCGGAGAGGCTGTTGCCGGGTCCTGCGGGAGTGCCGGGGCGGCGGCGGGAGACCGGGACGAGGGCCCGCGGGTCGGCGTCGGGCAGGGGCAGGCCGCGCCCGTCGAACCAGCGGCGCAGGGCGCCGGCGACGAGGGCGAGGAGGACGTCGTTGGCGGTGCCGCCGGTGGTGCGGCGGATGCGGTGGACGCGGTCGAGGGGCAGGGTGGCGGTGGCGATCCGGCGCGTACCGCTGGGGCCGGCGGCGAGCGGGGTGGTGGGTCGGGGGTCGAGGTGGCCGGCGCGGGCGACCGAGGAGCCGACGACCGAGGCGCCGACCTCGACGGCCCGGCCGAGGTCGCCGAGGCGGTCGCGGGCGATGCCGAGGAGGCGGCCGGGGCCGGGGATCCAGGAGCGCGGGGGGACGGGGCGCGGGCGGCGCGTCGGGCGCCGGCCCGCGGCGATCTCGTCGAAGATCCCGGCGCCGATGGCGACGGCCCGCATGCCGTCGGCGAGGGCGTGGTGGAGTTTGACGAGGACGGCGAAGGAGCCGTCGGGGGCGCCGCTGAGCAGGTACATCTCCCAGGGCGGCAGGCCGCGGGCGACGGGGCGTTCCATGAGCTCGGCGGCGAGCCGGGCGGCTTCGGCGGGGAAGTCGGCGCCGTGCAGGGTGATCTCGTGGACGTGCCGGCGTACGTCGAAGTCGGGGTCGGCGCTCCAGGCGGCGCCGCCGACGGGGAACAGGACGTCGCGGACGCGCATCCGGAGCCGGGGGACGGCGGCGGCGCGGCGGGCGAGCAGTTCCAGTACGTCGGCGGGCTCCTGCCCGGCGGCGGTGGGTGGGGGGCCGAAGTGGGCGAGTGCCCCGAGGTGCAGGGGGTGCTCGGTGGATTCCAGGTGCCAGAAGGCCAGGTCCAGGGGTGCCAGTAGCTCGCTGCTCAAGGTGTCCTCTTGTCCGGCGAAGTGCTGCGAAGTCCTGCGAATTCCTGTGATGTCCCGCGAACCGACAATGTGGCTGAAGTCAATCGCACACCGTCAGTTACGGTCAAGTACGATCAGTTCACGCTCAGTTAACAAGTTCAACGCTCCACGGTGAACTCGCACCACACGCACTTCCCGCCACCCCGCGACTCCACGCCCCACGCGTCGGAGAGCCGGTCGACCAGGAGCAGTCCGCGACCGGAAACGCCCGCCTCCCCCGCCTCGCGGCGCCGGGGCAGCGCGCTGGACCGGTCCTCCACCTCCACCCGTAGCCGCCGCGGGGGCCCGGTCAAGATCCGCAGGGTCACGATCGCCCCGCCGTCGGTGTGCATCAGGGCGTTGGTCATGAGCTCGTCGGCGACCAGTTCGATCTCGTCCGCGCGCTCCCCCGCGCCCCAGGCGCGGACGGCGGCCCGGATCATGTGCCGGGCCGAGCTCAGCGCCTCCGGGTCGTTCTGGGCCACGTGCTGCTGGAAGCGGCCGGTGCCCTGCGGGTGGTACGTGCCGTGGCGGCGCAGCAGCAGGATCGCGACGTCGTCCTCGCCGCCCCGGTCGGCGACGACGTCGCAGAGGTGGTCGGCGAGCTGCTGGAGGTCGGAGGGGCCGCGCCGGACGAGCGAGGAGAGCCACTGGAGGCCCTCGTCGAGGTCGGCCCCGGGCTTCTCGACGAGCCCGTCGGTGTAGAGCATCAGCGTCTGGCCGGGGTCCAGTTCCAGGGTGGTCACGGGGTAGTCGATGCGGCCGAACTCCGCGGAGAGCCCGAGCGGAAGACCTCCGACGACCGGGAGTCTGCGGCAGCCGCCGTCGAGCTCCCGGATCAGCGGGTCGACGTGGCCGGCGCGCACCACCTGGACGACCCCGGTGGCGAGGTCGACCTCGGCGTACGTGCAGGTGGCGAAGCGTTCGGTGTCGAGCTCGTGGAGGAAGACCGAGGCCCGGGCCATCACCGTGGCCGGGGGGTGTCCCTCGGCGGCGTAGGCGCGCAGCACGATCCGCAGCTGCCCCATGACGGCGGCCGCGTGGGTGTCGTGGCCCTGCACGTCGCCGATGACGCAGCCGACCCGGCCGCCGGGCAGCGCGATGAGGTCGTACCAGTCGCCGCCGATGTCCCGGCCGAGGCGGGCCGAGCGGTAGCGGACGGCGGTCTGGGCGCCGGGCACGTCGGGGATCCGGCGCGGCAGCATCGCCTGCTGGAGCCCTTCGGCGAGGTCGTGCTCCTGTTCGTAGAGCATGGCCCGCTGGAGGCTCTGGGCGATGCTGCTGCCGAGGGCGACGAGCAGGGTCCGCTCGTCCTCGCTGAAGCCGGTCCTGTCGCTGTAGAGCAGGCCGAGCGCGCCGATGGGCCGGGCCTGGGCGATGAGCGGCAGATAGGCGGCGGCGGTGATGCCGAGGCCGCTGATGTGCGGCCAGAGCACCGGGAAGGATTCGGCGAAGTCGCGGGCCGAGTCGATGAACCGGGGGCGCAGGGTGCGGATGACCTCGCTCATCGGGTACGGCTCGTCCACCCGGGTGAACCGGGTGCCCGGCACGAAGGCGCCGTCAGGACCCTCGGCGACGAGGTGGATGCGCCCGGCTTCGAGGAGGCCCATGACGAGACTGGCCGCGCCGAAGTGTTCGAGCGCGCGCGAGTCGTTGAGCAGGTCGATGATGTCCTGCACGGTCCTGGCGTGGGCGAGGGCCGCCGTGGTGCCCTCGACGACGCCGGCGCGCCGCCGGCGTCCTTCGTCGAGGCCGAGGCGGGCGGCGGACTCGGTGAGTTCGTGGGTGGCGTCGCGCAGGATGCCGATGATGCGGACGGGCCGGCCGGTGTCGTCGCGCCGGACGAGGCCCTGGGTGTGGGTCCACTGGTGGTTGCCGTCGCGGCGGCGGATGCGGAAGTACGCGCCGTACTGCTCGCTGCCGTCCTTGAGCGCCTGGGCGACGAGGGTGTCGAGTCGGCGGCCCTCGTCCGGCAGCACCCGCGGGGCGAGGCTCTCGGGTCTGCCGTCGTAGTCCTCGGGGTCCATGTCGAAGACGTCGAGGGCTGCGGCGTCCATGGTCATGGTCCCGGTGACCAGGTCCCAGTCGAAGCCTCCCATGCGGAAGGCCGCGCCGTAGTCGGCCAGGATCCCGGTCCCGGCCGCCGGCTCGTCCGGCGCGCTGCGCAGCCGCGCCATCGCCTCCCCGCCCCCGCTGCCCGCGTTCATGGGGCCACGCTAGGCGCAGCTCCGCCGGAGCGCACCAGGAAGATCCGTTTCACCCCTGGAAGGCCTCCGGCTGGTCGGGCAGCGGACCGGCCGGGAAGAGTTCGTCGGTCGGCGGCGTCCCGTCGGGGACCGTGGGCGGTTCGGAGGGGGGCTCCGCGAAGGGGTCGGGGACGGTGCCGGGATCGGTGTACGGGTCGGGGGCCGGTTCCGTGTACGGGTCGGGGGCGGGCGGCAGCGGTGCCGTCGGGTCGGCGCCGGTGCCGGACGGGTCGGGGACGTCGGGCAGCGGGGTCGGGGGGGCGGGCCTGGCGGGGTCCGGGGAGACCGGCGCCGGGGAGGCCGGGTCCGAGGCGGCCCCGCGGTCGGGGGCCGTCGGGTCGGGGGTGCCGGTGCCGGAGAGGGCGCAGGTGTCGGGGTCGCAGGTCGGCGGCACGTCGGGGGTCCTGTCCTCGTCCCCGTCGGTGCCCGTGCGCCGCTCGATCCAGCTGCGGTCGGTGGTGTTGACGATGACCAGGCCGGGGACGACGGAGCCGGCGGGCCGGACGGTGATCACGCGGTCGGGGTCGAAGCCGTCCCACTGGTCGCCCTGGTGGACGCCGCCGCGGTCGGCGGCGGGGCTGCGGAGCGGGTTGCCGCAGGCGCATCGGACGCGCGGGGAGCCGTACTGGTCGACGAGGACGGCGGTGCCGGTCTGCAGGACGGCCTGGAAGGCGTTGGCCCGGCCCTCGCGGTAGCCGTGGTCGGTGACGCGGGTGTCGGCGCGCAGGGCGACCGGGGTGAGCCCGTGGAGCCAGTCGGCGAGGTTGGTCTCGGGGATGCCGGAGGCCTCGGCGAAGGCGCGGGCCTTGGTGCGGTCCCCGGTGAGCAGGGCGACCTGCCGTTCGACGTCGCAGCTGCCGATCGCGCGGGTGCCGCCGTAGAGGCCGGGGGCGGAGCCGCTGACCTCGCGGACCTGCTGCGCGTCCTCGCCGGGCGGCCGGTCGGGGGCGGCGGGCGGTGCGGTGTTGCGGACGGTGGAGGCGGTGAAGGGGTCGGGTCCGTGCGCGCCGAGCGGCTGGAGGAAGACGTCCTGGATGGGGGTGGCGGCCGGTTCGCCGCCCGCGCCCTCCCACACGTTCGAGCAGCCCGTGAGCAGCAGGGCCGAGACGAGGCCCGCGGCCGCGGGGCGGGTTCGCCGCGCACGGCGGAGGGATGAGCGCACCTGGTTCTCCCGACTTTCTCTCCCCCGGGCGCGGCGCCCGGTTGCGGCCAGTGCCTCATGTCTGTCGCAGTGCGTGAGGCCCTGCAAGCGGAGAGCGGCCGAGCGGGTCGGACCGCTCGGCCGGGGCGGTGACGGGCGACCCTCCACCCAGCCGCTTGAACACGTTCAAGAAAGGCTCTACGCTCGACCCGCCAGTTGAACACGTTCAAGTGGGGGTGTGTCGGATGACCGCGCTGTCGGTCCTGGTGAATTCGGTCGTGATGATCGGCATGTTCTGGGTGGTGCCGACGGGACTCGCGCTCGTCGACGGACCCCGGCCGCCCGGGTGGGACCCGCTCCGGCGCGCCTGGCCCCTGCTCGCCGTCCCCGGCGCCCTGGCGCTCTGGCTGCCCCGCTCCGGAACGGCCACCGCGCTCGCCGGCGCCTACGCCCTCGCCACCCTGGCGCTCGCGCTCCAGGCCCCGGCCCGGCTGATGCTGACCCGCTCGCTCCGGCCGAGCGAGGTCGCCGTCCTCTCCGCCCTGGTGGCCCCGTCCGTCGCCGGCCTGGCGCTGGTCGCCGAGCGGGCCTCGTACCCGCTGTTCGGCTTCGACCTGGACATCCTCGCGCTGACCGTCCCGCACTTCCATTTCGCCGGCTTCGCCGCCGCCCTGGTCGCCGGACTCGTCAGCCGCACGTCCGACGGCCCCGCCGCCCGCCTCGCCGCGCTCAGCGTCCCGGCCGGCACCCTGCTCGTCCTGCTCGGCTACTTCGTCGACGACTGGGCCGAGCTCGCGGGCGCCGTCGTCCTGACCACCGGCATGGCCGCGGTCTCCGTGCTGACCCTGCGGGAGCGCCGCGAGCTCGCCGCCGACCGCCTCACCCGGGGCCTGCTCGCCGTCTCGGCCCTGGTCCTCGTCGCCACCATGCTGCTCGCGCTCAGCTGGGCGCTCGGCGAGGCGACGGGCCTCCCGCACCTCTCCCTGACCTGGACGGCGGCCACGCACGGCCTGGGCAACGCCCTCGGCTTCGCCGTCTGCGCGCTCCTCGCCCGCCGCCGCCTCGCCACGGCCCCCACCTCTCCGGCCCTTCTCCCCCGAACGGAGCTTCCGGCATGACCCGCCTCATGAACAGCCTCTCCGGCCCCGGCCACCGCCGCCCGAGCCTCACCTACCGCGAGGTCGGCGCCACCCGCACCCCGGAGGCGCTCCCGGCCGGCTACCACCACCTGCGGCACAGCGCGGTCGTCGGCCGTGGCAGGGCCGCCTTCGAGACCGCCGGGGCCGCCGTGACCACCTGGCGGATGCACCGCGCCTCCCGGGCGCGCGTCCGCTCCGACGCCGAGCGCGCCGAGCCCGGCGTCCGCCTGGAGGTGGCGCTGGGCGCGGGCCCGCTGCGGATCGGCGTCCCGTGCGAGGTGATCTGGACGGCGTACGAGGAGAACCGCACCGGTTTCGCGTACGGCACCCTGAGCGGGCACCCGGAGTGCGGCGAGGAGTCCTTCGTCGTCGAGCTCGAACCGGACGGCACGGTCCGCTTCACGGTCACCGCCTTCAGCCGCCCCGCCGCCTGGTACACGCGGCTCGGCGGGCCCGTGATCCCACCGCTCCAGCACGCGTACGCGCGGCTCCTCGGGCGGACCCTCGGGCGCCTCGTCAAGGCGTGATCCCGGGCCGATACTGGAGGGGATGGAGTGGTTCACCGCACCCGACCAGTGGCTGAGCCGGATCGTCTTCCAGCGGGGCCTCGCCGGGCTGTACTGCGTGGCGTTCCTTTCGGCAGCCCTCCAGTTCCGGGCGCTGATCGGGGAGCGCGGCATGCTCCCGGTACCGGAGTACGTGCGCCGGACCCGTCCCCGGCACACGCCCTCCCTCTTCCACTGGCGCTACTCCGACCGCCTCTTCGCGACCGTCTCCTGGTCCGGCGCGGCCCTCGCGCTCGCGCTCGTCGCGGGCGCCGGGGACGCCGTGCCGCTGCCGGTCTCGATGCTGCTCTGGCTGGTGCTCTGGGGCCTGTACCTGTCCATCGTGAACGTGGGGCAGACCTGGTACGCCTTCGGCTGGGAGTCCCTGCTCCTGGAGACCGGGCTCCTCGCGGTCTTCCTCGGCAACGACGACACGGGCCCCCCGGTCCTCGTCCTGTTCCTGCTGCGCTGGCTGCTCTTCCGCGTCGAGTTCGGCGCAGGACTGATCAAGATCCGCGGCGACCCCTGCTGGCGGAACCTGACCTGTCTCTACCACCACCACGAGACCCAGCCGATGCCCGGCCCGCTGAGCTGGTTCTTCCACCATCTGCCCCGCCCGCTGCACCGGGTGGAGGTCGCGGCCAACCACGTCGTCCAGCTGGGCGTGCCGTTCCTCCTGTTCACCCCGCAGCCGGTGGCGACGGTGGCGGCCGGTCTGATGGCGGCGACGCAGCTGTGGCTGGTGCTCTCCGGCAACTTCGCCTGGCTGAACTGGATCACGATCGTGCTCGCCCTGTCCGTCGTGGACGCCTCCCCGCTCACCGGCGAGCACCCCCAGCCGGACCCGCCGCTCTGGTACGTGGTCGTGGTCGTCGCCTTCACCGCGTTCGTCCTGGCACGGAGCTACCGCCCGGTGCGCAACCTGCTCTCCCGGCACCAGGCGATGAACCGCTCGTACGACCCGTACCACCTGGTCAACAGCTACGGCGCGTTCGGCACGGTCGGCCGGATCCGGGACGAGATCGTCGTCGAGGGCACCGAAGAACCGGTGCCGCACCCGGACACGGTGTGGCGCGAGTACGGCTTCAAGGGCAAGCCGGGCGATCCGCACCGGTGGCCCCGCCAGTTCGCCCCGTACCACCTGCGGCTCGACTGGCTGATGTGGTTCGCGGCGCTCTCCCCCGGGTACGCGCGCGAGTGGTTCGGCCCCTTCGTCGAGCGTCTGCTCGAGGGCGACCGGGACACCCTGCGGCTGCTCGCCCACAACCCGTTCCCGGACGCGCCGCCGGTCCTCGTGCGCGCCCGGCTCTACCGCTACCGGTACACGACCTGGCACGAGCTCCGGACCACCGGTGCCTGGTGGCACCGCACGCTCGTACGGGAGTACCTGCCGCCGATCCGCCTGCGGGAACCCACGGACACCGCCCGCTGAACGCACCGGTGCCCCCGCGCCGCGAACGGCCGGGGGCATCCGGGTGAGGCGGAGGATCAGTCGATGCCGGGCAGGATGTGGGGCTCGGCGAGGTCCTCCTCGTAGCCCGCGAGGCGGATCGGGGCGGCGTGGGCCCAGACGTCGAGGCTGCCCAGTTCGCCGTTCCTGCGGGGCCGGTCCTTGCGTTCGGCCGGTCGCGGTTCCTGCTTCGTCAGTTCGGGTGTCACCGCGCACTCCTTTGTGTCGCGTCAATGTGGGAGAGGTGCCTGGCGGTCGCGGTGGCGCCGTTCATGGCGGGACCGCGGCCTTGGTGGCAGGCCTGTCCCGGGAAGGCCGTGAGGATGGTGTGGCTCCTCGGTGGCCGACCGTGAGCATCACATTAACCAAATGAGCGCGCCCGCGCTCTACCGGGCTCCAAAGTGTGACGCAATCGGGTGAAGCAAGACGGAAAAGCGCCCCACCGGGCCGGTGGGGCGCTCTTGCCGGACGTGCCGGAACTTCGGGGTCCCGGGCCTACCAGTTGGCGGGGGCGTAGTCCTTCAGGAAGCAGCCGTAGAGGTCCTCGCCCGCCTCGCCGCGCACGACCGGGTCGTACACGCGGGCCGCGCCGTCGACGAGGTCCAGCGGGGCGTGGAAACCGGCCTCGGCCAGGCGCAGCTTGTCGAAGTGGGGACGCTCGTCGGTGATCCAGCCGGTGTCGACCGAGGTCATCAGGATGCCGTCGGTCTCGAACATCTCCTGGCCGCTGGTCCGCGTCACCATGTTCATCGCGGCCTTGGCGGCGTTGGTGTTCGGGTGGCCGGCGCCCTTGTAGCCGCGGCTGAAGACGCCCTCCATCGCCGACACGTTCACGACGTAGGCACGGCCGCTGGCCGCCTTCTTCGCCGCCTCGGCCATCACCGGCCGCAACTTGCTGATCAGGATGAACGGCGCCGTGTAGTTGCACAGCTGGGTCTCGAGGAGCTCCACCGGGGAGATCTGCTCGATGCTCTGCACCCAGGTGTTGGAGTCGACGACGTCCGGCACGAGGCCGCCGGCGTCGATGGCCGTGCCGTCGAGGTGCCGGGCGATGCTGGCGTTCCCGGCGACCAGGGCGAGGTCGGCGACCTGCTGCGCCTCCAGGTCCCGCACGCCGACGGGCAGCTCGGACGATCCGACGAGCTCGCCGACCGCGCCCGAGTTGAACGCGCCGATCACGTGGTGGGCGGGCAGCTCACCGGCCGGCAGCGGGGCCGTCTCGCCCTCGACGAGCGCGGCGTACGCCGAGGGCAGGCGGCGCACGGTCTGCGTCGCGTTGTTGATGAGGATGTCGAGCGGGCCGGCCTCGGTCATCTGGTCGGCGAGCGCGACGGCCTGGGCCGGGTCGCGCAGGTCGATGCCGACGACCTCCAGGCGGTGCATCCAGTCCGCGGAGTCCTCCATCGCCTTGAACCGGCGGATGGCGTCCTTGGGGAAGCGGGTGGTGATGGTGGTGTGGGCACCGTCGCGCAGCAGCCGCAGCGCGATGTACATGCCGATCTTGGCCCGGCCGCCGGTGAGCAGCGCGCGCTTGCCGGTGAGGTCGGCGCGGGCCTCCCGCTTGGCCCGGTTCTCCGCCGCGCACTTCTGGCAGAGCTGGTGGTAGAAGTAGTCGACCTCGACGAACCGCGTCTTGCAGACGTAGCAGGAACGCGGACGCTGGAGTATCCCCGCGATCCGCCCCTCCTCGGTGACCGAGGTGGGCAGCAGGCCCTCGGTCTCGTCGTCGATGCGCTGCGCGGAACCGGTGGCCGTGGCCTCGGTGACCGCCTTGTCGTTCGCGGTCTTCGCGGCCCGGCGCTCCTGGCGGCGGCGCTGCTTCACGGTCCGGTAGATCCCGGCGGTGGCGCGCCGGACGGTGATCGCGTCCGGGTGGTCGACGTCGATCTTGTCGAGCTCGTCGAGGACGCTCAGGCAGACGGCCAGGCGCTCGGGGTCGATGCCCGGCCCGTATTCCTGGTTTTCTTCGGTCACCGTCATGGCCTTCGGGTTCCTCGTTCGCTCGTACGTCGCCGCTCGTGGGCATTCAAAGACCCAACTTTACGGAGCGGGGGGCCGCGCCTCCAAACCCGTTCGGGGTGCGTGGTCGAAGACACAGTCGCCGCACAGCCCGGCGCCCGGGGCGCGGTAGTAGAGGCAGCAGCTGGTGCGCCGCAGCCGGGGGCCGCGGACCGTCCCGGCCAGGTCCGGGTGGTCCAGGAGCCCGGAGACCAGGGCGGCGGCCCGCTCGGCCACCTCCGGCCGCCCCTGGGCGCGTGCCCAGCGGATCAGCTCGCGCAGGGCGCCGGCGAGGGCGGAGCCGGCGTTGCCCCACAGGAGCCGCGGGGAGATGGCGCCGTCGCGGCGCAGGGCCGCGTGCAGCGGGACGAGATGGGCGTCGAGCACGGCCGCGCTCAGCTCGTCCACGGTCGCGGGGCGGGTCGCGGATCCGGCCCACCACAGGTCGTCGGGCGAGGTCAGCGCCCCGTCCCAGAACAGCTCCGCGGGGTCGAGGGCCGGGAAGCGGTCGTGGAGGGCGGCGGGACCGAGGGCGGTGGACCAGAGCCGGGCGGCGAGCCCGAGGTGGGCGACGGAGGCACCGACGCGCCGTTCGCGTGCGCCGATCCGGGCGGTGACGTGGTCCACGCGCGCGGTGAGGGGGCCGTCCTCCCCCGCGTACAGACGGGCGAGCGGGCGGTGCGCGCCGCCGGTCACCGGGGCGGTGGTCCGCAGGACGAAGAAGCCGCCCGGCCCCCCGCCGTCACCGCTCGCGCCGAGTCCCATGCACGCCCCCGCCCTCACGTCCTGTCGTCGGCCCCCACCGTAACTTCTCGAAAGTTCCCGAAAGCACTCCGGTGCCGCCGCGATCCGGGCGGAAAGGGCGCTTTGCACCCCTTCTGACCTGCGCGGGCGTACATCCGAGGTCGTATGCGGGGGCCGTGTACTGCGTCGGCGGTAGGGGCGAATCCGTCCCCTGGTACGACGACGCGAACGGCCGATCGGAGAGATCGTGGAAGGTATGAGTCCACTCATGCTGTCCGTCGTCCTGGCCCTGGCCTCCGCGGTCGCCTACGCGGCCGCGGCGATCGTGCAGGAGCGCGTCGCGGCCTCGGCCACGGGTCCGCGCTACGCGCCGCTGCGCAGCCCGGCCTGGTGGGGGTCCGTCCTGCTCAACGGCGTCGGCGCGACGCTCCACGTCGCCGCCCTGACGTACGGGCCGCTCAGCCTGGTCCAGCCGCTGGGTGCCCTGACGATCGTGTTCGCGCTGCCCATGGCGGCCCTGTTCGTCGGCCGCAGGGCCGGTCGGCGGGCCTGGCGCGGCGCGCTGATGGCCACGGTGGGCCTCGCCGGGCTGCTGAGCCTGACCAGCGGCGACGAGGGCGGGTCCCTGGCCGACGGGGAACGGTGGCTGCTCGCGGGCGCCGGCTTCGGCGCGGTGGCCGTCCTGTTCACCGTCGCGCACCTCGTGGGCCGGTCCGTGCTGCGCAGCATCGTGCTCGCCGCGGCGGCGGGCGTCTCCTTCGGCATCGCCTCGGTCCTCACGAAGGCGGTGGCCGAGGAGTGGACGCCCCGGTCCCCGCTCGCCGAGTGGACGGGGCTGCTCGTCCTCTCCGTGTTCGCCGTGACGGGACTGCTGCTCTCCCAGGCCTCGTACCGGGGCGCGGGGCTGGCCGCTCCGCTGGCCACCGTCACCGTGGTGAACCCGGTGGTCGCGGCAGCAGTGGGCCTGACGCTGTTCGGCGAGAGCTTCCGCTACGGCGCGGCGGGCACCGTCGCCGCGCTGATCTGCGGCACGGTCGCCGCGGCCGGCCTCGTCCAGCTCACGCTGGACCGCATGACGGCCGTGCCGGACTCGCTGTCGGTGTCATCCGCCCCGATGGAGTCTTCCTTTCCGGCGTCAGAGGGCGACTCCCCGCGCGCGGAGGTAGGCCAGCGGGTCGATGTCGGAGCCGTACCCGGGACCCGTCCGAATCTCGAAGTGGAGGTGCGGTCCCGAGCTGTTGCCGGTCGATCCTGACCGCGCGATGCGCTGACCGGCGTGCACCCGCTGGCCCTCTCGGACGGTGAGCGCGGAGAGGTGCCCGTACTGGCTGTAGCGGCCGTCGTCGTGGCGCACGACGATCTGGTAGCCGTACGCACCGCCCCACCCCGCGGAGACGACCCGGCCGCCGGCGACCGCCTTGACCGAGGTGCCGGTGGGGACGGGGAAGTCGACGCCTGTGTGGTACCCGCTGGACCAGGAGGAGCCGCGGGTGCCGTAGCGGGTGCCGATGTCCGCGGAGACGGGCGCGGAGTAGCCGGGGGCACTCGGCCGGGAGGCGGGCTTGGGCGCGGGTTTGGTCGCGGGCTTCGCCGCAGGCTTGTGGCTGGTCTTGGTGACCGGCTTGGGGTTCGCCTTGGTGTGCGATGCGGCGGCCGGGGGCTTCCGGGCGGGGGCCTTGGGGAGAGCGGCCTCGGCGGGGGCGGTCTTGGGAAGGGCGCCCTGCGCGGACGGGGCGGCCTTCTCGGGGACGGCCTTCTTGGGAGGCGCGATGTCGGCCGGCCGGGCGGCCCTGGGAGCCGGAACGGCCTTCTTCGGCTTCCCCGGTGCGGTGATGCGCAGGGTCAGGCGCTGGCCCGGGAGGATGAGGTCGGGGTCGTCGCCGACGACGGCCCGGTTGTTCTCGTACAGGCGCTGCCAGCCGCCCTTGACGTGCTCCTCGCCGGCGATCTTCGACAAGGAGTCGCCGGGTGTCACCGTGTACATCTCGCGCACGGTGGGAACGGTGGTCGGACCGGCGTTCCGCGTCGCCTGCTCGGGTAAGACGCGCTGCCCGGGCAGCGAGGCCGTACGGACGGCGTTGCCGCCTGCGGTGCGCAGCGCCGTGACGTCCGGGGACTCCCCGCCCCGGGCCAGCCCCGCGCCGGGGCCGCAGGACGGCCACGCTCCGGGCCCCTGGCCCTTCAGGACGCGCTCGGCGATCGCGATCTGCTGGTCCTTGGAGGCGAGGTCGGCGCGCGGCGCGTAGTGCGTGCCGCCGTACCGCTCCCAGGTGGACTGGCTGAACTGGAGGCCGCCGAAGTAGCCGTTGCCCGTGTTGATGTGCCAGCTGGAGGAGGACTCGCAGGACGCGACCTTCTCCCAGACGTCCAGCGAGGCGGCCTGCGCGGCGCCGGCACCGATCAGCGGCAGCGCGGCGCCTCCCGCGGTGACGGTGAGCGAGGCACGGTTGATCCGGCTCGGCTGGTGGCGGCGGTGACGTCCGCGTACGGCCATGGGCCCCCCTTGAACACAGCAGCAGCCGTCCAAGTTAGGGGTGGCGCACGCTCCGTGACAAGGGTCGCGCGGAAGCACGGGCCTCTTCTGTCAACTCCGCGCCGCCTCCGGTCCCCCGCCGGCGGGCCCGGGCTCGGGCCGGGGCTCGGGATCCGGCACGGGCCCGCCCGGCTGGGGCTCGGGCGGGGGTGCGGGATCCGGCGGGGTCGGCACCGGGTTGGGCGGGGGCACGGGCGGTGGTGAGGGCACCGGCGGCGGTATCGGCGAAGGGGGAAGGGGGTCGGGGAAGGGCTGAGTCATGACGGACCTCTCGGTCGACGGGTCTCCCCTGCACGGGGTCCCTCATGCACGGGGTCCCTCAGGGGGGTCTCCCCTTCCAGGGTCGCTCCGCCGCCTCGCCCGTGCCCGCCGGACCCCGTCCCCTCCGGCCCCCTGCCCCTCTGCTCAGACCTGCGCGGGCACGGCGTGCGGGGGACGCACGGTGTCGGTCCCGGGTACCGGCGCCGAGGCGTCGCCGCCCAGCTCCACGATGCGGTTGTCGCCGTCGACGTGCACGACGCGCGGCACGAAGGTCCGCGCCTCGGCGTCCTCCATCTGCCCGTAGCTGATGAGGATCACCAGGTCACCGGGGTGCACGAGGTGGGCGGCCGCGCCGTTGATCCCGATCACACCGGAGCCGCGCTCGCCCTCGATGACGTAGGTCTCGAGGCGGGCCCCGTTGTCGATGTCGACGATGTGGACCAGCTCGCCGGGCAGCAGGTCCGCCGCCTCCATCAGCTCCGCGTCGACGGTGACCGAACCCACGTAGTGCAGGTCCGCCTGGGTCACGGTGGCGCGGTGGATCTTCGACTTGATCAAAGTTCGCAGCACTTTAGACTCCTAGAAGACGGCTCCCCGCCAGCTTTCTGCAGGTCGGGGGCGTCGTTCACTGTACATCGGCACGCCTTTCAAACGAAGACTTGCCAGAACATCGTGCGCCATGGCGAGCAGGCTTCTCACCTGCGCGATCTGCGCAAATCAAGCTGCCGCGGAGCCGTCGACCAGGAGCATGCACGGAAGACTGTCCCGGTCCAATGCTGATTCAACGCTGACTTACCTGATGATCCGTCAGGCAAGCCTAGGGATCCAGAGCAAGTTGCTAATACTCCAGCCCTAGGTCGTGATCTTCATGTCCGGTTCATGACTTGTCGGCGGTAACGGCTGGCCTGCACTCGGGCTTGATGACGGCGTCGCCAAGCCGACCAGTGAGCCGAAGGGCCGCATCACGCATAGGTCGGACGACGGGTGCCGTGAAACAGGCGCTGGATCTCGTTGCAGGTGAGTGGGATCAGCCCGACCGGGGCGGGACGGTGGGTGTGCTCGTCGGCACGGACGACCGCGAGGAAGGCGTGGGCGAGCATGGCCAGGGTGACCCAACGCGACCACGAGGTGAAGCGGCGGACCTTGTGCTCGTCTGGAAGATCCTCAGCGTCCGCTACTTCGGGCCGCTGACGGTCTTCCCGAGATCTTGGAGAATGTCACCCAGCTCGAGCTCTACCGGACCTGGAGCCCGGCATGATCAACATCGTTTGAATAGCCCTCCGGGCCACCGGACGGGAACAGGGAGGGACACGTGGATCGGCACGAGAAGAAGCGGCTCCGCGACCACATCGGCGAGCATCTGGACGTCTCCAGCACGCGCCTGACGGACGACGAGGCGACGTTCCTGAGCGACTTCCTCGACGAGTACGACGAGACCTACAAGGGTCGCACGGAGACCCGCACCACGAGCCATGATGGCTGGAGCTCTGACGGGAAATACACACGTCGCGAGACGTTCACAGACACCTTCACCGACGACGTCGGCATCCGCCAGGACTACGAGTACCAGGACGACGACGGGCAGAGCGGGACGTCCACGAACGTGATCAGGGACGCCCGAGGGATGCTGAACTGGTTTAGAGACCGCACCTAGTACTCCAGCGGTAGCTCGTGCTGTGCCATGGTCTTGGGGCTGTCTGCCGCTGATGGAAACTTAGGTGGTATCGGCGCGCGGTCCGGGTACAGTCGCACCGTGCCCGAGCTGAAGCAGCTGGATGCTGGCCATGCCCCGGCGGTCCTGGCCTTCGAGCTGGCGAACCGCGCCTACTTCGCTGCCTCGATCTCCGACCGGGGCGACAAGTTCTACGACCAGTTCGCCGACCGGTACAGCGTTATGTTGGTCGAGCAAGAGGCCGGCGGCTGCGCGTTCTATGTGCTGCTCGCCGCTGACGGCTCGGTTCTGGGCCGGTTCAACCTGTACGACTTCAGGGACGGCACTGCCAACCTCGGCTACAGGGTCGCGCAGCACGTCGCGGGCCGCGGCGTTGCGACCGCGACCGTCCGGGAGTTGTGCCAGCTGGCGGCGGCACGGCACGGGCTGCGCACACTGCGCGCAGCCACCTCCCACGCCAATGCGGCGTCCCAGAGGGTGCTGACCAAGGCCGGGTTCGTCTTGGTCGGCCCGGCAGACCCGGCCGACCTCGGCGGTAAGCCGGGCACCTGGTATCAGCGCGATCTGGCCCTCGAGCCGTAGACCGCGATCTTGCCGGTGGACCGGCTGCGGGATGACTGCGGCCACCGTTGATCATCGGTGTGTGAAGACTGAAGATCACGCGCTGGCCGCAGGTCACAGCGTAGACCCTGCTCGATGGCAAGAGGCGTTCGAGGACCTGATGGGCTGGATCGCGGGCGGGTTCAAGCGGGTCGAACCCCGACGCCGGGTCCGGCGCTTGATGCTCGGGCTGCTGTCGGATTTGCGCGCAAGAGCTGCTGGACCATCGCCGCGTGGGCCGAGGACACCACCCCGGACGGCATGCAGCACCTGCTGGGGCGGGCCAAGTGGGACGCCGACTCCGAAAGCACATCGAATCTAGGGGCAGTCGATCAGACTGCCAGCGGTGACTCCGCCTCTTCGCCGCAATCCACCCGAGGGCTCAGCTCGTCGGGACTTGCCCCTGCCGTCCTTGATGCATCCAGGCGATGACGTCGAACACACGCAGGATGCCGATGCCCTCACCGATCCCCGCCTTGTCGCGGAGGCGGGCCAACTGATCGTAGAAGGCGCCGTTGTCCGCCCGCAGGGCCGCAGCCAGCGCTGCCCAGAAGGAGTGGTCTGTCTTCGGTCGCTCAAAGAGCTGTTTGATGCGGATGTCGTAGATGGGGATAAGGTGGGGACGCTTGCGGGCCAGCAATTTGCCTGCGACAACCGGGCCGCTGCCGTCGGGCTTGCCGGGGTACTGCTTGGTGCCGGCCAGGCGTTCCCACAATTCCCACGCCGCTCCGCCCTCCACTATGAGCGCATCGCTTCGGGGATCCTCCAAACGTGCGTCACGAGGGATGAGCGACAGCAGGCGCGCCCAGTGCCCGTCGGGGTCGGTCAGCAAGTTGATCGCCCCATGCGGCTCCAGGGAGACACTGAGCGTGGTGATGGCCAGCAGGTCGTTGCTGTCGAAGCCGTCCGCGACGTGCTTGGCGTCCCCACCCCCGCCCAGGCGCTCGAAGCACGCGCCGGAATAGAACAGGTCGCCGTATGAGCGTCGTCGGGTGAAGTACTCACCCAGCAGCCTCACAGCCTTCTCGTCGTCCCAGTAGATGTCCGGGATCTTCAACTCGATCATCCGAAGCCCCCAACTCCCATGCCACCAGTCATGTGTCGGTGGACGGTACACCAGCTGAGACCCTGCGGTGGCTCGGTCGGAAGGCGCGGCCAACACACGCGCCTGTGCCCCACCGTGTTTGGGGCGGCTTCTGAAGCCTGGTCCAGGCGTGGGCTTTGGTCCTGTCAGCGCGCCGACAGCGGGCAGGAAACTGCATTTGGCCGATGTTCCCTCATGAGAATCTCTGACCCTCTGTCACCATCCTCCATATCTCGGGGGGAACCTCAGTCCCCTCAGGTCGGGCCCCGAGGCCCGACCTGAAGCTTTGCATGCTGGTGGCACCCAGATCTGAGCGAAAGCGCATACCGGTACCGCCTCAGTCATGCCCGTCGGCGCCGGCAACAAGACCAAAGAACGCAAGCGGTAACTGAGCACCGACGCCATCGGCCTGGTCCCGGCTGCTCCAGGGCACCGAACTGGCGAACGCGGGCGAGGCCAGGGTCTGGCGCCTCCCGCTCGGCTGCCTCGAGTCCGTGACGGGCGAGGGCTGTACCCCCGGGAGGCAAGTCAAGAAGGATCTGGCTCCTCCTCTGCGCCGAATTCGACGATGAGACTTCCGGACTGTTTGATCCCGGTGAGCATGACGTTTCCGTTCGGGCGGATGCGCAGTTGGTGCAGCGGATCGGGGACGAGACGCAGGACAGGATTGGAGTCTGCCGCGAGTCCTGATACCACTACGAGGAAGAACTCGGCTCCCGAGGCCGCTCGTTCGCATTCCTTGGCGGTGAGGGTCACCGTGTCCTGCTCGGGTCCATAGGTCGTCTTCAGCTCGTAGAACCGATCGAGCGCGTCCACGGCATCGGCGCCCACGCCGTGCTGGTGCCGTAGATCGCGCAGCCACTCCGGTTCCTGCTCCGTGCCCAGAACCTTGCGCAGGAGGTCCAGAGCCACTTTCTCCTGGCGGTCGATGTTGGGGGCAGGGGGGACCAGACGTGGTGTGGGCACGGTCGGTGCGTAGGCGGGCGGGGTGAGGCGGGTCCTGACGGATGCACCTCCGCCAGCCCCGGGCACACCAGCAGCGGATGGCGACGCCTGGGTGGTCCGGCGGATGCCGGTGATGCGGAGGGCTGCCGGATCGACGAATTCTCGCGGTGCCGAGACCGGGACGGCTGGGGCCGGGCGGACAGTGACCGAGGGCAGGGGTGTCGACGCGGGCGGCCGGCCATCTGCCTTGTTCTGAGCTGTCTTGACTTCTGTCTCCAGCGCAGCAAGGCGTTGGGCGCGCTTGGCATCAGTCGCCGCCTGGTCCTGTGCGACCCGTTCCTCAGCCAGCTCGAGCCGCACCGCCTCTCTTCCGCGCTCTGCCTCGTCGTAGGCGGCCGCCCAGGAGTGGGCGACCTGCCGCCGGTCCTCGGCGAAGCGAGTGGCGATGGCCCGGCCCGCCTCAGACGGTCGCCTCAACAACTCGCGGTCCACCGTCCATAGGGTGCGGGAGTCCCGGTCGAGGGCTGTACGCACCGGACCCCGCACCGGTTCCCCATCGGGGAGGGTGACCATACATTCCAGCGACGAGGTGATCCGCACCTCGACCTCGACCAAGTCCTCCCACGGGCAGTCGAGGGATCCCGCGACGGCGACGGCGTTGCGCTGTAGGTCCTCGCGGAGCAGATCCAGCGCGTGACGCACCAGGTCGGTCGCTTCCATGTCGACCGGCGCGTCGTCCGCGGGGCGGAAAGTAATGTCCGCCGCTCCCAGCTCGGTCACCCGCAGGGGTCCGAGGAGCGCCGTAAACTGTTCGAGTTCCCCGCCCGGCAGCCACACCGGGATCCGCGAGCCCAGCGCCTCGGCCAACGTCGCGTCGGCCGCGTAGACCGGGCGCTTACTGGTCCATCCCCGGCTCGTGCGCAACGGCAGTCTCCCCACGAGAGAGGCGGTCACTCTCTCGGGGTGTTCGCGGGCCGTTCGGGCAAGCATCTGCAGGGTCTGGAGCATCACGGTCTCGGCTTCGGCGTCGACCGGCGCCCGCACGCCTCGCTCCTCCCTCGCCTCGCGGGCCACCTCCCTGACGACCCGTACTGCGTCCTCCACACCGGCCTCCGGAACTCCGAGGTTCTCCCAGAGGGCGTCACTGCCCTTGAACGACGGCGCGAAGGCGGCCCACCGGCCGAAGACCGGGAGGCCACGGAAGCAGTCGCCCGGCCGGCGCCAGCCCAGTGACGTGAGAATCAGTCCGCGGCCCTGCCCGAAGGCACGCACGACAGTGGTGGTCACCTGCGCGGCGTCCTTGCCCCGGTGGGCGGTCAGTCGCTCGGCGAGCGCCCGGTAGAGGAGCTGCGCCGCCGGATGGTCGGGGGCTTCGGTTTCCCGGGCGCGCAGTCGGCGCAGCGCCTCCAGGAGGTCGGCGACACCCGGCTCGCCGGTGACGCCAAGAGCGACCAGCACCTCTCCTCGTCTGCCGACCGCCTGCTGGAGGTCAGGGTGCAGGAATCCGGCACTGTCCGCGCCGTAGACGGCGACGGTACTGGTCGTGCGCTCGCGCAGGCCGCTGGGAGCCGCCGGTGCGCCGTCCTGGTTGTCCAGCCACGCCGTGGTCTTCAACTGCCACAGCCAGAAGCCGTCCGTCTCCCCGCAGGGGTTCCATGTGTGGTAGTCCCGGACAGCGCGGACCTTGTGGTGCTCGGACAAGGCACCCCAGTTGCGTCCCAGCACCCGCAGCAGCGCGGCGGCCCGCCGACGCCGTACCGGCCCGTCTTTCTCGGCGGCGATGTCATGGACGACGGCCATCAGGTCAGGGCTGTCGCGGTCCTCCAGGGTGTAGGTGGCCGATTTGTTCCGGAGGTCCTGCGACCTCTCCGCAGGGCCGCCCGGGACCTGGGCCGGCAGACCCTCGCTCGGGGACGAAGCGGTGAACCGGTGCTCGACCCCGGGGTGCGGCCGCAGCCGCGGTCCCTTTTCGGCACCGAGCAGGTGGAAGAACGCTCTGGCGCCCAGGCCCGTCCCCGCCCCGGGCAGGACCTGGGCATAGCGGGGCCGCAGCCACGTGAGGCCGGTGGCGGTACCTGCGGCCGTCTCGAAGCTGTCCTCCCGGTCCACACTGTCCAACCCGGCCGGCAGGTAGGCATCCGCTGGTCTGACCTGTACGTCCTCCCTACGGCCGCCGGGCCCGAACCGGCGGCCGTGCAGCAGGACGGCGCGGCCCACGTCCTTGCCCAGCCGCTGGCGCTCCTTCGCGGGGACGCGCAGAAACCCCTCGCGCAGCGCCACCAGTTGGTCGTCGTCCAGGACCAGAGGCGCGATGTCCTTTCGGGCGCCACGGGCGGCGAGCTGGCGGATGGCGGGCACCGGATCCGCGCCCGTGACGAAGACCTGCTGTTCGCTCAGCCACGCTCGGACTCGGGCCGCTTCCCCGGTCTCGGCGACGAAGGCCGGGTGCAGCACGTGGCTGAGCCCGAGCACCTTCGCGAGCCCCTGCGCCTTGTCGGTGAAGAACTCTGCGGCTCCGAACCAGGGCACCTGGTGCCGTGCTCCGGAGAGGTCCACCAGCCACTTGTGCCATCGAAGCCTCTGGGTCTCGCCCTCGGCGATGGCGACGGAAGCGAGTGCGACCGTCGCCTCCGGGCTCCGGGACGCATCTCCGAGGAGCGCGTCCACAGCCATCGGGACGGTGACGGTCCCGGGCGCGGCACCGTCGTGTTCGGCCCAGTCCTCGAGCACTTCCTGCCATCGCCCCTCCGCATCCCGCGCCGCCGGAGGCATTACGGCTGTGCGCCCGGCCACCTGCGCGGTCTCTGCCTCCGAGAGCGCTGGCAGAAGCGCCTCGTCACCAACGGCGAGGTCGGCGAGTCCGAGGTCACCGTGGAGCGGCGTCCGCAGGCGCAGTTCGTACGACACCCTCGCGCGCGCAAGGGTCAGGAACCGCTGCTCCAGGTCGCGTACAGGTCCCTTGGGCGACCGGACGTTGTGCGGCAAGGGCAGGCACCGCCAGGCCGCGGTCGGGTCCAGCCGAAGCTGTCGCACCATGACGTCGGCCCAGAGGTCGGCCAGCAGGGGAAGCAGCGCCTGGTTCCACGGGGTGTCGTTGAGATGCTGACGGCTCGGGTTCGGATCGAACTGGGCGCCGACCCGGAGCGGAAGTCCCAGCTCGGTCACGGGCAGTCCGACATGCACCTGCCCGGCAACCTCGTCGCCCGCGCCCTCGTGCAGCGGGATCGCGACGGCAAGGCCGGTCGATTCACCCGCGGCCTTCCGAATCCGCGGCACGTCCGGCGGGCTCGGCACGGTGGCACGGCTCACCTGCCAGGTCCTGCCGCCAGGTGACCGGGCCGTGCGCACGTCGATCACGGTGTCCCGGCCGCCGATGACGGCCTCGTAGGCGTCGGGTTCGCCCCACTCCAAGGCGAGGCGGCTGTGTACGTCGCCGCCCTCCCGTTGATGCTCGACCGTGCGCACGTGGTCGAGGAAGAGCAACGCCTCGTCACCCCATGCGGCAAGCCAGTCGTCGACATCCTGCCCCTGCACATCGGCGGGGGTGGCGAGCGGGATGCGCAGGACCGTCCAACCGTCGTCGGCGAACCAGGAGGGGACCGGGAAGGGGTCGGCGAGGGACACGTCGGGGTCCCCGATCCGGACGCGGTAGAAGCCGCAGAAGATCTCCAGGACCGGGGACAGCCGCCGGAGGGTCATGAGCCCGATGCCGAACCGGCCGGTGGCGTCGGGGTCGTCGTCCTTGCTCGTCAGCGACGGCATGGCCAGCGCCATCACATCGGTCAGCCGTACCGGACGCCCGTCGTGCGCTACCAGCAGCTCCGTGTCACGTACGAAAATCCTGACCTGGTGCGCTCCGAGGTCGTTGGCGTTCTGCACGATCTCGGACAGCCCCTGCAGCGGGTCGGTCGACAGGTCTCCGCCGTTGTCCCGCTGCCGGCGCAGCCCGTACCGCATCTGTCCGGGCAACTCCACGAACAGACGCCCGAGCCGCTCGACGGCCGCACACGTCGCTTCGGGCCCGACCGGTTCCACCACCTCCGCCCCGCCCGCCAGCCCTTCCCGGTTCATGAGTTCCTCGGCCGCCCGGATCGCCTGCTCCACCTCGGCCGCCGTCGACCCGCCCCGCTCAGCGGTCACCCCCGCCCCCTTGCTGTGGGATCCACGGTTACCGATCGTAGATCGTCGAGGAGGAGGAAGGGGCGGAAACGGCGGTCGGCGTGACCCCGTCGATTCCCGCGTCCGACCGCTTCGTTGTGTCTGCCGTTACCAGCCCGTTCGCAGGGGTACGAGGAACGTGGTTCCGCCTCAAGCTTGCCCGGGCTCTTCGTACTGAAGGCGGCAGCGCAGCGCGCCGCCTACTGGGACGGCCGCTACCCCTTGGCCGTGGACTTTCAACACTCCTCCGCCACGCCGACCACATCCCCTGCTGTCACGGACTGCACGCAAGGTGCGACACGTAGTACCTTTGTCTGCCTCAGCGTCAGGAATGACCTTGCCGCAACTAGGCGTGTCGGCTTGCAGCCCCTAGTGCGGTGAGAGCGATGGGGGGACATCGTGGGTGCCGCGCCGCGTTTCATGGCCGCGAAGGCACGTCCGTTACCAGTACTCGTACTGGCGGACGTGAGTGGGAGCATGGGGGAACCCCAAGAGAAGATCGATGTGCTCAACGAGTGCATCCGTCGCATGCTCGACGATTTCGCCACGGCCGACATCGGGCGAGGCACCATCCACGTCGGAGTAATCGCCTTCAGCCGCGATCGGGCTGAACTGCATCAGAAGATGGTGCCCGCGGCCGATGCGTCCTGGACCGACATGGAGGCCCGAGGCGGCACCCCGCTCGGTGCCGCCCTCGAGCTCGCCGACGCGGTGCTGCGTGACGAAGCAGCCGTCCCCACCAGGTCCTTCTCTCCCACGCTCGTTCTCGTGTCCGACGGCATGCCCACCGACGAGTGGGAAGAGGCCCTCGACCGGTTGCTCGAATCCCCCAAGGGTTCCAGAGCCAACCGGCTGGCGGTCGCCATCGGTCCCGACATGACCGAGCAGGCAAAAGCCGTACTGCGCCGTTTCGTCAGCGACGAGGCCAACGGCGTTTTCGAGGCGCAGGACGTCGGACGCATCCAGCAGTACTTTCGCTGGGTCACGGTCACCGTCACCCAGCAGGCTCGAAGTACGCGTCCGGACCGGGCGCCGGTACTGAGCCCCGACGACTTGTCCGACTTCGGCGCCTGAACGGCGGGACACGGCGAGAGGAAAGGCACCCCCGTGGCATCGCGCTGGGATCTCGGCGGCCTGCTGCGGCCCGTCGAGGACGAGTACCACCAGCTGTGGTCACTGTCCCACTCGATCGGAGCCGGCGGCCAGGGCGAGGTATGGCTGGCCCGAGGCGGACGAACCGCCGTCAAAATGATCACTGCTCCGACTCAGGAAGCAGCAGAGGCTGTACACGTTCGGCTGCGCCGCATCCAGCGCCTTCCGTTGGACGGTGTCCCGCTGGCCGGCGTGCTCGCCCTGCTCGCCCCGCCGAAGCTCGGTTATGTCATGGAACTGGCCGACGAGATGGTTCCGTTGGACACCTTGTGTGTCCCCGACGAGGAGGACCTGGCAGCCTGGTATGTGCGCACCGGGGGTCTGGAACGCCGGCTGCGGCTGCTAGCCAAACTTGCGGACGCCATCGCCCGGCTCCACGCCCGTGCCATCGTTTACCAGGACCTGTCCCCCTCCAACGTGCTGATTTCCGCCGCTGTCGAGCAACAGGAAATCCGTCTCATCGACGTGGACAACCTCGGTCTGGCCTCGACCGTCGGATCCGCGCCGGTACACACCCCCGGATACGGGGCGCCTGAAATCGTGTCGGGTCGCAGCGGAGCCACCACACTGGCCGACGCACACGCACTCGGCGTGCTGATCTTCGAGACCCTCACGGCAAGTCACCCGTTCCGGGGCGACGAGGTGCTGGACTCCGACCCCGCCTACCAAGAGGAGTACGCAGACCGGTTCCGCCTGCCATGGATCGACCACCCCACCGACCGCACCAATGAGTCCACTCTGGGCATCACACCACGGCGGGAACTCCTGTCCGGCCAGCTGTGGGACCTGGCCTCACAGTGCTTCGTGGACGCCGTGGCCAATCCCCTCCTCCGGCCGTCGGCTGCCCGGTGGGCCGCGGCACTGCACTCCGCTGCGGGACAGACCGTCGAGTGCCCGGAGTGCGGATGGACCTACCGTGCCTCCGCACCCTCCTGCCTCGCCTGCCGGAGGCCCCGCGACCGTGTCTGGGTGCTGCGCCACGGACTGACCGGTCCGGTGGGTACCGAGCCGCAAGACCGATCGGGGAGCACTGACGACACCCCTGGTGTCCAGCTCTCGGAGGTTCCTCTGCCCGACTTCACCGCACTGCGTCCCGGCGGCGAGACGACTCTGACCGCCCGGCACACCTCACCCGCCCCGGATCGACCTGACGCGGTGGTCGCGCGGCTGCGGCTTCACAGCCAGGACGCCACCGTCCTGAACCTCTCCCGCGACAGCCTCTGGCTGGACCGTCAAGACGGACGGCCATGGCGGGAGATCGGTCAGGGAAGCCAGGCAACCGTGCCTGTCGACGGCCGCGGCTGGACGATTCACTTCGGGAGACAGGGTGCGATCCACCGCTGGGCACGTCTGATGGCTGTGGAGGCGAGCAGGTGAGCGTTCGCCCCAGGGGGCCGGTCATGCCCGCCCGTATGCCGGGAGAGCCGGTCTTCGTGTCCTTCCTCTGGCGTCGAGTGCCGCAGGAGTTCGTCGGCCGGATCATTCCCGATGGCAGCGAGGTCCGCCTCTACCGTCGCCCCACAGGCCAACTCGACCTGGTCACCGACTTCGCCACGTTCGGAGTCAAGCCGGCGAGTCCCGAGGACGAACGGAGGCTCGACGAAGTCGAGGCAGCCGGAAGCAGCTGTGTGACGGTCACTGCGCATCCGGCCCGGCCGGAGCCGCCCGCGCCCGCCGCACCGCCCCGGCGCCGCACCGGTGGTCCGCATCCGCCCGCGTCGCCGGCCGGCGAACCCTTCACCTTGCGCGTGCACATCTATGCCCCCGCCGTAGGACTCGCTGTGCCGCTCAGCACCGGCCTGCTGCTCGACGTCGACGACGCCGTCGTGGAGGACGCCACCAAGTACGCGGACCGCGCGGACACCGCCAACGTCGGGGCCGTCATGGAGTTCATGAGGCGAGAGCTCTTCCTGGAACCCCGCCCCGGGGCGCCGGCCGACGCCAGGCGCATGGTGGTCTCGGCCGGACCAGCCGGTGGCTTTGCGGTCGGCTTCCGGGTGCACGGACCAGGGCTCATGGCCGACGTCGAGAAAAACAGCGGCGGCTACCGCATTGTGCGCCTGCTCAGCTCGGTCCACGATCAGCGCGGCGCCGGCCAGAAAGCACTGGCCGTCGGGTCGATCGACTTCCGCGACATGACCGCCAGACAGCGAGACCGGGAGAGAATTCAGCAGGGCCTCGACCTGGTGGCCAACCAGAACGGTTACCTGGCCATGTGGGACAGGTACCAAGAACTGGAAGCCCGCCACATCAGAGGTCGGATTCGCGATTTCGGGATCATCCGCTACACCAAGGTCAAGGTCGAGTCCGATGGCCGCTGCGTGTTCACGGTGGACCTCGACCGGGCATTGCCGCGGACGCGAGCGGCCCTGGAGAACACGACAGCTGCCGAACGAGTCGAGATCGAGGCGGCAACAGACGTTCCGGCCTCCGTGACAGACTCCGCGATGACCGACCGGGAGTGGCTGGTCGCTTCCCGGGCGCAGAAGGTACGTGCCTGGATCGGTGAACCGCTCGGGTACGACAGCGTCACCGAGACCCTGAGACTCGCCGCGACCCTCAACGACCAGAAGGACCCGCCACCCCAGGGCTGGCTCTACCTGGCACACCGCGGCGACCAGCGCCGGCTCGACCGGCGCGAGCAAGCCATGCAGAAGCTGCGCACGGACGGGACCCACATTCCTGCGCTGCCGACGCTGCTGGAGGGGGGTTCCTGGCCTCAGCCGGCAAGACGCCGGATCACGAAGATCTCTCCTGCCGCGCTCAGCTGCTTCGCTCCCCACGGCCCGACGCCGGCCCAGCGGGAGGCGGTGCTCACCGCGCTCAACACCCCCGATGTCGCGATCATCCAGGGACCGCCTGGCACGGGCAAAACGCAGGTGATCGCCGCTCTGGTCAATCAACTGGGTGATCTCGCCCAGGGCGGAGAGGTGGCCGGCAGCACCCTGCTGACGAGCTTCCAGCATGCGGCGGTGGACCATCTGGTCACCCGCGGCTGGGTCTTCGGGCTGCCGCCGCTCAAGGTGGACTCCCGCGGGCGGGGCAGCAAGGTCGCGCTGGACACCTGGCGCATCGACGCCGCCCGCGCCGCCGACCTGCGGCTACGTGAGCGCCCGGTGGGAGAGCATCTCGCTGCTCGGCGAACAGCCGCCGAACTGGCCGCCACCTACCGGGCGGCACCCGTACCGCCCGAGTTCCTGCCCCAATTCCTCGACCAAGTACTCACCCAGCTTGGAGACATATCCGACCCCTCGCTGGTCGGCGAGCTCCGCAGCCTCAGAGACGGAGCCGAGAGGAATCGCGCTCGGGCCGCCGCCATGGCCGACTCCGACCTGCGCGCGGACCTCCTGCCCTACATCCGGTCGTTGCGCTGCACGGTGACTGGGTTCGAGGACGACGGGCCCCGCACGGCTCGAGCACTGCTGACACGGCTCGACCTCACCGACTCCCCGCTCTTCGACGGCATCTCCTACCAGGAGTCGCTGCGTACAGCGGCCAGAACCGCTTCACCCGAGCGTGGACTCCTCGACTTGCTCGCCGCGTTGCGCGACACCCTGCTCGACCGTCTCACCGCGCGCGTTCGGCTGCCAGAGGTCACCGTGGCCGATCCCGCGATCGCCGACCTCCTCGACCGGTTCGCAGCACAACTCGCGGAAGCCGTGACCCGGTCACCCGACGCCATAGCCGCGGCACTGCTCGATTACCGGGACGACCTGCGCGGCGATCCGGAAGGCGTCGACGACACCCTCCGCGCCTACACCGTCTCGCTGGCCTCGACCTGCCAACAGGCCGTATCCAAAGCCATGGTCGATCTCGGCCGTCAAGACGGGGGCTTCGAGTCGGTCGTCGTCGACGAGGCTGCCCGCGCCAACCCGCTGGATCTCCTCATCCCCCTCGCTCAGGCCCGCCGTCGGATCGTGCTGGTCGGCGATCACGCCCAGCTCCCCCACATGCTGGAACCAGACGTGGAGCGCGAGCTGGGCTCGCTCGGCGAGGACGTCCGCGACCGGCTACAGGAAAGCCTCTTCCAGCGACTGGCACGGCAGTGGGAGCACGGTTCGTCCGACGGGCATCGCCGGTTCGTCCGTCTCGACACCCAGTTCCGCATGCACCCGGTGCTCGGCAGCTTCGTCAGCGACAACTTCTACCGTGGGAAACTGCGCAACGGCCGCGAAGCGGCCGACTTCACCCACGGGATCGACCGCTACGGTGAGGTCCCCGCGGTGTGGCTTCCCGTGCCCCTGTCCGCGGGCGGCGAAACGCAACGGGGAACGAGTCGCACGCGGCACGCTGAAGCCGCTGTCATCGCGGCGGAGATCGCCGCGCTGATCGAGCGGCATCCGAACATGACGTTCGGCGTCATCTCGTTCTACGCCGCGCAGGTCACCGAGGTGTGGAAGGAACTGAAGAAGGCCGGGCTCGCCGAGTTCACCGATGCGGGCGGATGGCGCCCCGTGCCCCGGCTGTGCCGTGACGAGGACGGCGCACCGCTCGACCGGTTACGAGTGGGCACCGTAGACGCCTTCCAGGGCATGGAGTTCTCCGTCACCTATCTGTCCACCGTGCGCAGCTGCGCACCGGCCGCGCGAACCGATGTCAAGCGCGCCTACGGACACCTCACCGTCGCCAACCGACTGTGCGTGGCGATGAGCCGTCAGCAGCGGCTGCTCGCCGTCGTGGGTGACGACGACATGTTCGGGCCCGGCAGTCCCCAGGCGATCGCGCCCCTGGCCGCGTTCTTGGAGCTGTGTCGGAAGGGGGCGGACGGCCGTGTCGTTCGACCGTGAGACGCCCGTCTTCCAGCTGGCCTTTCCGCCCCGGAAGCGGTATCGGCCCGTTCTCCTGCCCGTGTGGGTTCACCAGGTGACGGCGCCGACCGGCTACTCCCGCACACTGGACGTCTTCCAGACCGTGGTGCTGCGTTTGTGCGCCGCCGGAGTGCGGGACGTTGGCGACCTATCCAGGTTGATCGGCCTGGACACCGCCCTGTGCCGCACGGTGATCGCCCGACTTGTGGAGGGGCGGCTGATGGAACCCGGGCTGAAGCTGACCGAGGCGGGGCGGCGTACCGTGGCCGAGGGAGAGGTGGCGGAGACGGATCCCCAGCTCGTCCGGGTGTTCCAGGATCCGGCCACCGGGGTGCTGCTGCCTCGTATCCTCGTCGCCGATCCGGTACGAGCCGATGTGCGGGAGCATCGCGGCCGCTGGGTCACCATTCAGTTCGGCACCGCCGGTGCCTCCCGAGAGGTCGGCGCGCTGACGCTTCGGGCCGGCGGTTCCTCGTTGCGCCCGTCGGAGCGAGATGTGCTGGAAGCCTGCAAAAACCACGACCTGGCTGCTCGTGGACTTCGTGGTGGTTCCCGCGGCACGCCCGACGGCGTGGTGGCGGCTCGGCGGATCGGCTTCCATGGCACGGCGATCGCCGCCTACGTGGTGTGTTACGTCGTCGAGGACGACGACGGGTCCGGGCGTATGTGGACCGTCGAGGATCCGTTCGCGGTGGGTGACGGGCGCTACTTGGCGGATCTCCTGGTGGCCCGCGCCGAAAGCGACGAGCCTTTGGGCCGGCTGATAGACGGCTTGCTCGGCGGGAGCCGCCGCGACCGGACTGCCACCGCGCGCAGGGTCGACCAGGAGCTCGCCGAGGAGGCCCGCGCCGACGTCGTACGCATGCTCGGCGAGGAGATCCGGGACCACCCGGAGGTGCTGGCTCACCTCGCGGACATCGAGTTGGCGCTTCTCAAGGACACCGCGCGGGAACGCGAGAACGCCGCACGCAATGCGATCCGTGTCTTCGAGTGCATACTTCCCGGGCTCAACGACCGCTTCCCCGCCCGGCTGCCGCCCTCCAGGGAGCCAGGAGTACGGGAGCGCGCATTCGTCCTGACCGCCCAGCGCCTGGGCGCCACCTCTGTGCCGCCGGAGATGCGCAGATACTGCAAAGCACCGGCCAACGGGCTGGCCGGAGACATCATCAAGGCGGTCTGGGCGGCCGGAGAGAATCCGCAACATCCGTTCGTCACGTTCATCCGGCGGCGCCCCACACTCCTGGAGGATCTCGACCGGTCACGAATACTGCGCAACAACGCGACCCACGGACCGACCGGTGCCCCTGCACCGGACGAGCTTGAGCACATCCGGACCCTCGCGTACGAAGCAGCCCGCCACTTGCTCGGTCTGAGTGGTGGCCGATCCACGGACAGCGAAAAGGTGAACTGACGCCATGGGGAAGAGGCAGACGCGATCGCGTCAGAAAGGTAAGGGAGTGGTGTGGCCGGGCCAACAGGCTGCCGCTTCCCAGCGCAGCGAGACCACCCGTGTGCGTCAGTCGGCTCCTCTGGCGCCCAGCACCACTTCGGGAAACAACGAAACTGTCGCGCTGCTGACGGAGATACAGCAGGTGGCGAGCGAGGCGCAGGTGGTCCTGGCGGCGGGTGACGAGACCGTCGACACGCACTCCGGCCTCGAACACGCGTGGCAGCTCTACCGCGCTCTCGCCAAGCGCCAGGAAGACGCGGCGAACGCCCTGACGGTACAGGCGGAGCGGCTTCACGCAGAGCGGGAGGAACTCGCTGCCGCGGCTGCCCGCCAGGCAGAGGACGCGGCTTTGGTGCAGGACGAACGCGCCGCCCTGGCCACGCGCACGGAGCTCCTCGACCGCAGGGAGCGTGATCTTTCCGACCGTGAGCGATCGGCGGAAGCACAATCCGCCGAACGTCGTCTGGCAGCTGGCCGTGAGCTGGAGAGCTGGCTGGCGAAGCAGCGGCAGACGGCCGTGGACGCCCTCGACAGTGAACGCCGGGCCCGGCATGCGAGGTGGGCCGAGGAGCAGCGTCGCCTGGCCGAGGCGCAGACCGTCCTGGACCAGAGGGAAAGCGAACTGACCCAGCGCGAGAGGGACCTGCGTTCCGCGCAGCTCCGGCTGGAGGACGAACGCGAGGACATCGTCCACCTCAAAGCCGCGCTCAAGGAACAACAGGCCAGCCGGGCGGAACGGTTCGAGGGCGAGCTGACGAGCCGCACCGGCCAGCTGGTCCAGCAGCTGGAGGAGTACCGGCAGAAGGCGGCTGCCCTGGCCGAGGGCAACGAGCGCCTGGGCGCTCGGCTCAACGAGTACGAAAGCGCTCTGGCGTCCCTGGGCGGAATGACCTTGGAGCAGGTCGTCGAGCGCCTCACCGAACTCCGCGCCGAGAACGCCCGCCTTCTGGAGGAGAGCGCCACGGCGCCACGGGCGGACGCACGCATGCTCGAGCAACTGCGGCAGCAGGTCACGCAACTCATCTCCGACAACGAGGAACTGGTGCGGGAGCGCGGAGAACTGGAGTCCGCTCTGCAACGTGACCGTATCGCGGTCAACGAGCGCCAGAACTACCTGGAGATCAACAACTGGTTGAGTGCCGCCAACGGCCAACTGCAACAGCTCCTTAACGAGGAAGCAGCCAAACTCAACGCCACGGCCCAGGCCGGCAAGGGCGGTCACGTGTTCCCGGCCTGCGCACGCATGGACCGGGACTTCGCCACGCCCTTGCCTTCCGATGCGCCCATGCCGGGCATGCCCGATCTGGTGCGCCAGATGCAGGCGGTCATCCGGCAGAGGGCCGGCCTTTCCTATCGTCTGTCGGACCTGCGCCTGGTCCTGGCGGGCATGGCGATGAGCCGTCTCCATCTGTTCCAGGGCATCAGCGGTATCGGCAAGACCGGCCTGGCCCGGGCGCTGGCCGGGGCCTTCGGCAGTGACACCAGTGTGGCCGTGGTTCCCGTCCAGGCCGGCTGGCGCGATCCGCAGGACCTCATGGGTTACTACAACAGCTTCGACCGGGTCTTCTATGAATCGGAGTTCACCAAAGCCCTGTACCGCGCTCAGTGCCCCGCCTTCAAGGATCGGCCCTTCTTCATCGTCCTGGACGAGATGAACCTCTCCCATCCCGAACAGTACTTCAGCGGAGTACTGTCAGCCCTCGCCATCAAGGACCGACCCAGACTGGCGCTGACCACAGCACCGGTCGGAAACCCCGCCGACCTGATCATCGACGGCACGCACCTCGCCATTCCGGAAAACGTCTGGTTCATCGGGACAGCCAACCATGACGAAACGACCGTCGGCTTCGCCGACAAGACCTACGACCGGGCCTTCGTCCTGGAACTGCCCTGGCGGCACCCGGAGCTGCCGGTGACGCCGTGCGCACCAGTGCAGCCCCTCGGACTCGGACGTATCAGCCAGGCTTTCGGCGAGGCGCAGGCCACCTACGGCACACAGGCCGACGGCATCATCGAATTTCTCGACACCCTCTGGCGCAGTCGCTTCGCGGATGAGCTGCGCATCGGCTGGGGCAACCGGCTCGAGCTACAGATCAAGGAGTTCGCACCCGTCGTGGTCGCCGCCGGAGGCAGCCCGGGGGAAGCGCTGGACCATCTGCTGGCCACACGCATCCTGCGCTCCGTCCGGGGGCGGTACGACATCCATGCTGACACCCTCGACACACTGCGCACCGACCTTGTCGAAAGCCTGACACGCTTCGACAGCGCTCACGAGCCGACGGCGACACAACGACTGCTGGACGACGAGATCCGCTCGCGCGGTCGGCGATGAGCCGGGAAGCGGCCGAGCCGGAGCTCGGCTCTCTCCTCGTCCGCCATCTCCTTGCGGTGTCTGCCCGTCTCGCCGAGGAGGCCGCTACGCTCGACGACTGGCTGGCCATGCCGCCGATCATCCTCGACGTCACCGATGAGACGGAAGCCCTGACAGTGGAGGACGTCTTCGAGCGGGAGTCCGGTGCGCTGCGCACGGTATGCCACCGCCCGTACACGCGCCTGCGTACGGTGGAGGAAGTCCTGCCGACGTCCCAGGTGCGCTCGATCGCCGCAGGCGCGACGGCACGTCTGGCCGCCCGCCCCGAGGACTGGGCCTCGCATACGCTCGCCGGTGTCCGGCCCAGCCGTCTGCTAGCCCGGCGCAGTGAGGAAAACGCCGACATCTACGAGAACCGGGTCGCAGTCGCCGTCCTCAACGTGATGCGATCGCATCTGCAGAAGCGCATCGCCAAGCTCAGGGACCTGAGCAGGATGGTGGACGACGTACACGGCCTGCTCATGCCCTCGCAGGAAACGTCTTGGCGGGCCCGACGAGACCTGGCCGGACTGCTCAGGAACATCGAGGACTCCGGTCGGCACCAGGCGGCCGCGGAGGTACGCCGACGGGCACTGGAATCGGCCCTCACGACGGTGGAGTTGATGCTGGGCTCGCCGCTGGCACGCGCGGTCGACCACCGCTCCGCACCGCCGCGCGAACTGCACCCGACGAACCTGCTGAGCAGTGATCCGCACTACCGCAGGGTGGCTCTGCTCTGGCAAGCCTGTACCGCGATCGAGACCCCGCGTCTCGGAGAAGCCGAAACGGCCCGTCGGCGACAGGAGGTCCTCGGAGCCTTCGAGCGTTTCACCGGTCTCCTTCTGCTGCTCGCCTGCAAGCTGCTCCAGGCCGTCCCGGAAGCCGGCCAGCCGGTTCCTTCCCCCGGCTGCTCCACCCGCTTCCACATGCGAGGCGAGCAGCTGACGGTCACCTGGTCCCAGACGGGCGACTTCGTCCTTCACTGGCGCAAGCGGCGGGTGCTCCGCGTCGTACCGATCACGACCGACCTGTGCACGGCTCCCGACGCCTCCTCGGTCGCTGCGGCGATCACGGAATCCCGCCGTGACCGGTCGAGCGCCGTGTGCGACAACGACCTGATCGTCTATCCCGGGCTGCTTCAAACACGGCAGGACGCTGAGCCTGGGGTCGTCCGGGCCGCCTATCGGATCGGTCGCCGCGACGGCGCCCCCGAGAGGCATGTCGACGTCGCTCCTCTGTCCCCTCTGGACATTTTCAGCGTCAGCCGCCTGCTGCGGGCCGTCCAATGGGCGACACTGGGTGCCGACGTGCGCGACTACCCCCACACCGTGCCCGTGCCCGCAGGCGATCGCTCCGCTCTGGCGGGCTGCGGCTGGCTCGAACCCCGGCCCGACGGTGTCGCGGTCGTGCGCGCCCCGAGCCCGGCCGAGTCGGAGCGCCTCCCCGCACTGCTGAAACAGACCGTCAGGCGGCACGGCAGTGGCCGGGCAATCGAGCACGAGACCCGGCGATTGCGTACTCTGCGTGCGGCGTTGGAAGACGCGGCCGCCAAGACCGAACTGCTCGAAGTGTGCCCGGTGTGCGCCAAGACCGGACCTCAGCGCCAGACGGTCTTCGAGCCTCGTGAGGACGGTCTGTTCGCAGCGTCCTGCACCTCGTGCCGTACCCGGTGGGAACTCCGTCGCTGCCTGGCCTGTGGCGACACCTTCCCGTTGCTCGATCCGGACGGCCTTGCCGCTACCGGTGCTCCCGAACCCGACCTCGATCGCCGTGCCGGTGGGGTTCTCCTGGCGGTTCCGTGCTGGTCCGCGGAGCGCACCGGCCAGTCCGTCTGTCCCGCCTGCGGCACCTGCGGTGAGGCGGGACGAGTCACTTCCTGCCCGCGCGGCTGTTCGGCCCAGCCACCGCCCTGAACCGGGAACGGTGCGTCTATCCCTCGAACGGGCCGTGGCTCGGGATGCCTCGGCGCAGCACAGGCAGAACAGGATCGTCGCGGCGTCCGCTAGGCATGTGGTGACACGTCAGTTCGGCAAAAATGGGTCAGCCGTGAGACGGCGAAGTCCCACCGGAGCGTTCCGGTGGGACTTCGCCGTCTCACGGCTCCGCGCAGAAGCGCCCTCGGGACGGTTGCCGGCAAGGCAATCAGGGTACGTCAACGCCCTGTTGCGGGAGTGCTTTGGCTGGCTTTCAGTGGGGCCTGCACTCGCAGTCATCGGCTTAGGCCGTCGTCGCGCCGGCGCGCGCTCCACTGGCGGTAGTACCAAGCGGGGGCGTAGCGCACTGATCGCGGCTCATGCCAAGGGAGGTGACTGCGGCGGGGTCTTACCATCCCGCAGAGAATCCTTCGCCCCAAGGAGCCACACCCACGACGGCCAGATCTGGCCCTTCCACCACCTCGTCCGCATCGACCAGCCCGCACTCGCCGGCCTCAGCCACCACGGCCCCCGCACCCTCCTCTACACCAGCCGCGGCACCGGCTTCTGGGGCCCGCCATTCCGCGTCTTCGCCCCCAGCGAGATCACCCTGCTCGTGCTCCGCAGCCCGCACATGCCCACCTCGCCGTAGACCGGGCGGGCCAACACATCCGCTTGGAGCAGTCCACGAGCCGAGGGGTGCGGCGTCGACAGATGACCAGCCTCGTCGCGCCGAGTACACGATCCGGACCATTCCCGGGCCAACGGCTCCAACGAACCACACGTGGCCACGTTTTACACAGCTCAGCGACGCTTGACGCCTGTACCACCAGCAGACAAAGTACCTGCTGACCTCAGCATCGAATCAGGCCGCTTCCCACAAGCCAACATCCAAAATGCGAGCCGCCTTCGCAATGCTCCCAGGCATCAGATGCCGGTAGGTCCGATACGTCTCCTCAATGGACTTGTGCCCCATCCATTCCGCCACATCGGTGATCGGTATCCCGTGGCCGAGCGCGTTTGAGGCAAAGTAGTGTCGGAAGCTGTACATGCCGACACCGTCCTCCACGGGGAGGTTCCTGAAGAGCTTCTGCACACGGCGGCGTTCCATCGGTTCCGTGTAGTAGCCGCTCGGGCCGCGCAGGAGATAGCCATCCTGCGTGGTGCCGTGCTTCTCCTCGTACCGCTCGATAGCTTCCCGCACCGAGCGCGGCAGAGGGACCTCCCGGAACTCCCCCGCCTTGCGGTGCTTCAGCTTCGCCGGCTTGTGCGTGTTGGAGTGGATCTGCTCATGCACTCGGTAGACGTCATCCGCCACAACGTTGTTGACGTTCACCGCCCGGGCTTCCCCGTTTCGCAAACCGCAGCCCACCATCATGACGATCTCAAGCGCGAGATACTCGTCAGCGGCAGTCAGCGCCTTCTTCACGTAGGCGAGGGGCGGGATGACCACCTTCTGGCGGACGTACTCCGGCTCCTGGACCCCCTTCACAGGATCGTCCGCCATGGCCCCCTTGCCATAGGCGTCCCGCAAGATCGCCTTCAGAGTGCGGAAGATGTTCGCCTGGTTTCCGCGGCCCACCCCATCGGCCTCCAACTCGTCCAGGAAACGCTCGACCACGATCGGCGTGACAGAGTTCAGCTTCCTTGATCCGAGACGGGGGACGATGTGCACGTTGATGGAGCTGTCGACGTGCCAGCCCGTGGAGTACTCCGTCATCCTCCGCTGCCGCGGCCGCCACTGCTTCGCGTATTCCTCGACCGTCTGCTGACCGAGTTCCCGGCGGGCCTCGGCAACGGACGGCGCCGTCTTCTTTTTCTCCGCATAGATCTGCGTAAGGCGCTCGACCGCGTCGTCCTGCGTGCCGAAACCAGCCTCTTCACGCTGCTTGCCGAGAGCATCCCGAAACCGAATCGTGTACGGGTGCGGGCAACGGGTCGGCCTGGAACAACCGCACTCCTTGAAGAAGGACCCCATCCCACGGGCGAGCTGTCGAGCCACGCATCAAGCCTTCCGAGCAGGGCGATGGGCGGCGCAGAAGGCCCCTGCCGTAGACGCAGGTCAGCAAGCCGGACACCGTCCGGTCCGATGCTGACCGTTTGCTGACCTGGAGGCCGCGATCAGGGCTCTGACCTGCGGAAACACCCAAACGCTAGATCTTCGACTTGAACATGGTGCGCAGCATGAAGGAACTCCCGATCTGTCTGCTCCCTGCCTGCTTCAGCAGGTCAAGGGCGGTCTTCGGAGCGTACAACGATTCTCGTGCTCGATCAGCTGTCCCAGGTGTTGCAGGACTCACGCCGACTGGTCGTCGACTCTCCTGACACGTCGCCAGGGCGATTCGGTACGGCTGCGAGGCCCGTGCGGCTCCCCTGTCGCGGCGTCAGTGCCCTTCCGGGCGATCTCGGCCCCAACCTGCCGGGGGAGCAGGGTCCGGGCTGAGGGGGACGCGCAGGGCGAGGACGGCCAAGTCATCGTGGCCGTCGCTGGGGTGGTGGTCGGCCAGCGTGTTCACGAAGTCCTGCAGGGGCAGGCCGACGTGGGCTGCGGCGAGTTCGGCGAGTTGGGCCATGCCCTCGTCGACCGACTGGGCGGGGTGCTCGACCAGCCCGTCGGTGTAGAAGACCAGGACGGCACCCGGGGGCAGGGGGTGGGTTTGGTCAGGGCGGTGGTGTCCGGTGTTCACCGCGAGGGGCAGGCCGGGTTCGGTGTGCAGGTATTCCGTGTGCCGGTCGAGGGTGATCAGGAGTGGTGGGAGGTGCCCGGCGGTGCTCCAGTGCAGTGTCCAGCCCCGGTCCGCGGGTTCGATGCGGGCGAGGCAGGCGGTGGTGACGGGCAGGTCGGTGATGGCGTCCAGGGTGAGGTCGAGCTGGTGCAGGACGGCGCTGGGCGGGGTGAGGTGGTCGTAGAGCAGGGCCCGCAGCATGTTGCGGGTCTGGGCCATGGCGGCCGCCGCGTGCAGATCGTGGCCGACGACATCGCCGATGACGACGGCGCAGGCGTTGTCGGGCAGCCAGATGGCGTCGTACCAGTCCCCGCCGAGGTGGCCGGGGGTGGGGGCGGGCCGGTAGGTGGCGGCTGCGGTGAAGGGATGCAGGTCGGGCAGGGTGGGCAGCAGGAGCCGCTGGAAGTGTTCGGCGCTGTCGCGGACCTGTTCGAAGAGGCGGACGTTCTCGATGGCGATGCCTGCGGCGCCTGCGAGGCTGATGACGATGTCCTCGTCTTCGCGGTCGAAGGGCTGCCCGTCACTGCGTTCGGACAGGTAGAGGTCGCCGTAGATGGTGCCGCGGACGCTGACGGCGACGCCGAGCAGGGTGCGCATGTGCGGGTGGCCTGGTGGGAACCCGGTGGAGGCGGAGTGGGCGGCGATGTCGTCGACGCGCAAGGGCTCGGGGTGGTGGATCAGGTGTCCCAGGACGCCGCGTCCACGGGGGAACTCGATGTCGGCCAGGTCGGCGCGCTCGGACTCCGACAGACCGGCGGTGATGAACTGCTCCAGCGCCTGGCCGGACTCGTCGAGTACTCCCAGGGCGCCGTAGCGGGCGCTGACCAATTCCATGGCGGTGGTGACGATGCGGTGCAGCACCGCAGGCAGGTCCGTCTCCCGGGTGATGGCCAGCACCGCGTTCAGGAGCCCCTGCAGCCGGTCCTTGGCACCGGCGAGTTCCCGTAGCTGTGCGGCGATCTGCTCCAGCTGGCGATCCAGCCGCAGCTGCAGGTCGATGTACTGCTGCTCGGGTTGTTCCTCCGTTCCCCCCATCACGAGCGCCCGGCCGTGCGGTGTCCGGTCTCGGCGGCGTTGGGCCGGTGGGCATCGGTGTCCGTCTGGACCGGGGTCGCCTGGAACGCGATCCGGTCGGCGATCGCCGCGCACGGCCGGGGACCGGTCAAGGTCCTGTCCTGCTCGCCGAACGGGGCGTTCGAGGCCATCGCGATGACCCTGCGTTCCTTCCGCTGGGTGAAGTGGTCCTCCAACCGCTTGGGCCTGGGGAACCTCGCGGCCCGCACCAGTCGTTGCCTTCGGCGGACCTCGCGGTCGGTGACCAGGCTCCGTAAACGCTCCAGCAGGAACTGCTTGCAGGGCGCCTGCTCGCGCCGCGCACTCGCCACGCACTCGACGAACCGCTCGCGGAACGACGGCAGTCGAAGGTCACGGCAGGCACCGTCGATCGGCGCGTCCACCGCATCGCCCGGCAGCCTCGCCGGCAACACCCGCTCATCGGCGATCCCAGCGGTCTCGGTGGGGGTCATCCGCTCGTGCCCTTCGTCCTTGCCTGGGTCCTCTTCACCGGCTTCAGCAGCCGGTCGTACGTGTCCGGCAGTGAGGTCCGCATGTCCGGCGGCAGCCGCCGCGCGCGCAGCGAGATCACCTATCGCGCCGGCCACCTCCTCGTCCTCGCCAAGGCCGGAGTGACATGCCCGCTCGTGCCCGATGTCGTGATCAACCCGACCAGAGTGACGCCGCCAAACAGCCCAACCCACCTATTACGCCAAAGGCGGCATGTCGCACGCCTCGCACGACGCGGCTCCACGACTCGGTGCCGGGACAGCGGCTTCCGCTCCCGCCGTCCCACTGGCTCTGGTCCACCCTGCGAAGGCGGCAGGCCATCACGTCCGCGGGGAGGTCGGCCGTGGTGCGGACGTCGTTCGCTCCTGCCGGCGCAGCGGCCCGCGGGCGTTCCCGGGATCACGGGAGCAGCTCGTCGAACACATCGAACTGGAACTCCGGCGCGGTCAGCGACTGCTCGGCCCAGATGACCTTGCCCCGGGCCGAGTAACGGGTCCCCCACCGCTCGGCCATCTGCGCCACCAGGAACAGACCCCGGCCGCCCTCATCCGTGGTGGCGGCGTAGCGCAGGTGCGGGGCGGTGCTGCTGCCGTCCGAGACCTCGCAGACGAGGCTGCTGTCTCGCAGCATGCGGACCCGGACCGGCTCGGCACCGTAGCGGATGGCGTTGGTGATCAGCTCGCTGAGGATCAGTTCGGCGGTGAAGGACAGGTCCTCCAGTCCCCAGGCTGCCAGTTGGTCGGCACACTCCTTCCGCACACGCGACACCGAGGCGAAGTCGAACGGCACGTCCCAGTCGGCCACTTGTCCGGGATCGAGCAGCCGGGTGCGCGCGACGAGGAGCGCGATGTCGTCCGTGCGGCGCGGCGGGACCAGCGCGTCGAACACGGCCCGGCAGACGTCGTCCGGGGAGCGGCGGGCGTCGGCGCCCACCAAGGATCCACGCAGCACCTCGAGCCCGGTCCCCAGGTCGCGCTCCCGGTTCTCGACGAGCCCGTCGGTGTAGAGCACCAGCGCGGTTCCGGGAGCCAGCCGCAGCTCGATCGTCTCGAAGGGCAGACCACCCACGCCGAGCGGCGGCCCGGCCGGCAGGTCGACGAACTCCGCACCGCCGTCCGGCTCCACCAGCACAGGCGGTGGATGGCCGGCCCTCGCCATGGTGCAGTCGCCGGACGTCGGATCGTAGATGGCGTAGAGGCAGGTGGCGCCCGTGACGGCCGCTCGCGCGCCCCCGCCCTCGCTGTCCTGCTCTCCCCCGGCCGTCTCCACGTGGTCGAGGCGGGTGACCAGTTCGTCGAGGCGGGCGATCAGTTCGTCCGGGGGCAGGTCGAGGGCCGAGAAGTTGAGGACGGCCGTGCGCAGGCGGCCCATGGTGGCGGCGGCGTGCAGGCCGTGGCCGACGACGTCACCGACGACGAGCGCGACGCGGAAACCGGGCAGCGGAATGACGTCGAACCAGTCCCCGCCGACCCCGTGCAGCGCCGGCATGTAGCGATAGGCCGCCTCCAGGGCGCTCTGCTCGGGCAGTCCCCGGGGCAGCAGACTGCGCTGCAGCGTCTCGGCCATCGTGTGCTCACGGGTGTACCGACGGGCATTGTCGACGCACACCGCCGCGCGGGCGGCCAGTTCGTCGGCGAACGATCGATCGTCCTCCTCGAACGGCGGCGACCCCGCCCGCCAGAAGTAGACCGTGCCCAGGATCACGCCGCGCGCCCGCAGCGGCGCGCAGATCAGCGAGTGGACCCCGTACGAGAGCACCCGGTCGGCCCGCTCGCGGGCGCGCCCCCGCCAGGTGTCGGACTCGCGCAGATCGGCGACGAGCGTAGCGCGCCCGGTCTCCAGGGCGGTCTCCTCCGGACTGCCGGGGAGCGGGGCGATCGGCGAGCCCGTGGGGAGGAACGGTCCGCCCTCGCCGACGCCGCCGGCCGCCACGCGGCGCATCCGCAGGTCCCGCGCGGTGTGGAGGTCCGGAGGCGGCTCCTCACCGTTCAGCACGGGGTCGACCAGATCGACCGTGGCGAAGTCCGCGAAACCGGGAACCGCCACATCGGCCAGCTCCTGCGCGGTCCGCACCACTCCCAGGGTGGTACCGACCCGCAGCCCCGCGTCGTACAGCAGCTGCAGCCTGGCCCGGGCCGCCTCGGCCTGCCCTGCCAGCGCCCGCAGCTCGGTGGTGTCCCGGACGGTCGCGACGCTGCCCGGCCCTCCGCCGAACGGTGCGGTAGGGCGGATGTTGACGGCGAGCAGCAGGTCCCCGGCCCGGTGCACCTCGTCGGTGACAACCCGGCCGGACACCAGCAGCTCGGCCAGCGCGGGATCGAGTCCGAGCCCGGCGACCGGCCGGCCCTCCGCACCGGGCGGCAGTTCGAGCAATCGCCGGGCCTCGTCGTTCACCAGCAGCACCCGTCCGTCTCCGCCGACGATCAGCACACCCTCGCGGACCGCATGCAGCACCGCATCGTGATGCTCGTACATCCGCGTCATCTCGGCCGGACCCAGTCCGTGCGTCTGACGGCGCAGCCGCCGCCGCGCCAGCGCCGCCCCGCCCGTGCCGACCACGAGCGCGGCCGCCGCGCCGCCGAACAGGACCGGCAGCTGCCGGCTCACCGCGCTGCCCACGTGCGCGACGGTGATTCCGACCCCGACCACTCCGGCAACCGAGCCGTCCGGTCTGGTGACCGGCGCGCCGGACTCCACGACCCGTCCGCGGGGCGTCTGGAAGCTGTCGGTGGTCGGCCCCTCGAGGGCGTTCTGGAACGGGCCGATGACGTGTTTCCCGATCAGCTCGGGGCTCTCCGCCGTGTAGCGGATTCCCTCCGGACTGGCGAACACGACGTAGTCGACCTTGCCCTCCTGCACGACCTCGTCGGCCAGCGGCTGCAGCACCGCGGTCGGATGGGGGCTGTCCATCGCACGCACCACGCCAGGGGCCCGCGCAAGGACGACGGCCGCGGCGCGTGTGCGTCCCGCGGCCTCAGTCGTGGCGGACCTCCGGGCCTGCAGCACGAGCGCCGTCAGCGCCGCGCCGACCAGCAGCAGCACGACCACCAGCAGCAACACGAATACCTGCCCGGCGACGGTCCGCACCCGCAGCCGCGAGCGGACCCCGCCCCGGGCGGACCGGCGTTTCCCTGGGCCGCCTGGTTCCGCGCCCCGAGCGGCGTAGCCATCCGCTGCGTTCATCCGGGCCATCCCCGCACATCCGGGTCTCAGCTGCCCTCCACGCTGCCACTCCACCCGAAGATGCGCATGACGAGAGGAGTGCACGAGAGCCGGTGAGGCCACCGTGCCACTCGAACAGGTCATCGCTGTCCGTCGCAGAGCGACTTCGATGAGCAAACATGGGCCGCGCACCGAGGTCCCTGCTACGGTCCCCGGATCTCGCGGAACTCACGCCTATCACGTCCAGACCGGTCCGCTCCCGGGTCCTGTGCCCTACCGTCCCCTTCATGCGACCTCCGCTGCTGCACCGGCGCTGTCCCGGACTGGCCGACTCGCTGCCCTTCCTCCGGCTGGGCAAGGCCCCCACGCCGGTCCGCCGCCTGCCCGGCCTGGGCACCCGGAGCGAGCTGTGGATCAAGGACGAGAGCGGATACGGCGACGGCGGCTGGGGCGGCAACAAGGTCCGCAAACTGGAATGGCTGCTGCCGGAAGCCCGGCGCCGCGGCGCGCGGACCATCCTCACCGTCGGCGGCCTCGGCACCAACTGGGGCCTCGCCGCCGCCTCGTACGCACGCGAGATCGGGCTCGGGGTCGCCCTGGGCCTGATCGACCACCCGGTCGACGCACACGTACGGGCCCAGCTGGAACGGCTGCGCGCCTCCGGCGCGACGCTGCACCTCCTGCACACCAAGCCGAGGCTGATCCTGGCCGCGCCCTGGCTCTTCGCCCGACACACCCACGGTCTCACTCCGCCGTACTACCTGCCGGCGGGCGGCTCCTCCCCGCTCGGCACACTCGGCGCCGTCGAGACCGCCCTGGAGCTGGGCACCCAGGTCGAGACCGGGGAGCTGCCGGAACCGGCATGGCTCGTCACCCCCGTCGGATCCGGCGGCACCTCCGCGGGTCTCGCCCTGGGACTACGGCTCGCCGGGCTGCGCACCCGCGTCCTCGGCATCGTGGTCAACGACACCCTGCGACTGGACTCCGCCACCCTCCTCGGACTGTCACGCCGCTCCACGGCCCTGCTCCGGGCCCGGGGCGCCGATCTGGACGGTGCCGGGCCCGCCGCCGACGCGATCCGCGTCGAGACGGCCTGGCTGGGCGACGGCTACGCGCACCCCACCGCCGCCGGCGACCGGGCCCTCGCCCGCGCCTCGGCACAGGCCGGCCTGACCCTGGAACGCACCTACACCGCCAAGGCACTCGCCGCCCTGCTCGACCTCGACGCGGCAGACCGGCTGGACGGCGGCCCGGTCCTCTTCCTGCAGACCCACGGACCGCGCTGACGTGGCATCAGGACAAGGTCCGGACGGTCGACGCCGACGCGGCGGCCCGCGAGGGATACGGGGGCCGCCGCGACGTGGACCGCGGTGCTACGGCAGGGTCCAGCGCTGGTTGGCGCCTCCGTTGCAGGTCCAGACGATCAGCTGGGTGCCGTCGGTGGTGCTGGCGGCCGGGTCGTCGAGGCAGAGACCGGACCCGACGCCCTTCAGGGTGCCGTCGGCCTGCGGGGTCCACTGCTGGTTGCTGCCGCCGTTGCAGGTCCACAGGTCGACGAGGGTGCCGTTGCCGGTGCCCGCGCCGACCACGTCCAGGCACTTGCCGGCATGCAGCAGCCGGCCGTTGTCCCAGGTCCACGTCTGAGCGGGGTCGGCGCCGTCGCAGCTCCAGATGATGGCCTTGGTGCCGTCGGCGGAGGAGTTGCCGGAGGCGTCGAGGCACTTGCCGCTCACTCCGGACGGGACCGGACCGGTGAACGAGCCGCCGCCGGTGCCGGGAGTGAGGGCGAACCGGTCGAACTGCTGCGTCTGGTAGCCGGTCACGGCCAGGCCGGCCATGCCGGAGGTGAACGAGTGGTCGGTGACGCTGCCGACGGTCTGCCCGTCGATCGCGGCGGTCAGGGTCGAGCCCTGCATGGTGAGGGCCATGCGGTGCCAGGTGTTCAGGCCGGGCGCGGTGACGGTGCCGGAGGCCAGGGTGGTGGAGTTCCAGGCGAGGTCGGTCTTGAGGATCGACCAGTCACCGGTGTTGCCGAGGCGCAGGTGGTAGGCGTTCAGGCCGCCGTTGTTACGGCCCTGCTGGTTGACGCGGCCGAGGACCTCGGTGGAACCGGCCTGCTCGAACAGGGTGTCCGCGCTGACGGTGTAGTTCACCCAGCTGCTGTCACCGACGATCGAGTAGGGCATGTTGTTCGACTCGTCGGTCCAGCGGATCGGGGAGACCGGAGCCATCTGGCGCAGACATGTGGCGGTGTGGCCGCCGGCGCAGGGCACGGTCCGGAAGGCGCCGTTCATGTCGGAGAAGTACTTCGGAGAGGTGGTCGCGGCCGGCGTGTCGAAGTCGTCGGCGTAGGGCAGGTTCAGCGGCGCGGGTGCCGGCGGGGTGGCGCTGCCCTTGCCCTGACCGGTGGTGGTGGTCACCGTGTAGACGTAGCCGGGCTGGAGGGTGAGGGTGTACTTGCCGCCGGCCGGAGTGACGTCCTGCCGGCGGACGAAGTCGTCGGACGGGTCGGCGGTGGCGAGGTTCGTCGCCCAGACGTGCACCTGACCGGTGGAAAGGCCGCCGGTGACCGTGAAGGTCGCGGTCTGTGCGGCGGTGGCGTCCACGGTCTCGATGACCGTGGAGTAGTCGGCGCTGTTCGGCGACCTCAGCGCGACGTAGCTGCCGTTCTCGCGCTTGCCGCCCAGGTAGCCGACGGCCGAGTCGAGGTACTTCCAGCCGGGCCGGGTGAACTGGGTGGTGTGCGCCGTGACCCAGGTGGTCCGGCCGACGGAGTAGTTGCCGGACCAGGGCTGCGCGGCGAGCGACATGCCGTCGGTGGAGAAGTAGAGGTTCTGGTAGAGCGCGGCGACGACCGGCCAGTTCATGAACGAGGTCATCTTGCCGTCGATGTAGTCGCGGTTGATCGCGCGCGCCACGGCGGGGGCGCCGGTGTTGTAGTCCTGGGAGCCGCTCTCGCTGGCCCAGATCGGCTTGCCGAGCGCCTGGGCCGTCGCCGTGCTGTTGCAGGTGGCCATCGGGCCGAGGTAGCCGCAGGGGTAGTGCATGCCGATGACGTCGATGGCGGAGTTGAGCTCCGGGTCGCTGGTCATCGCCGTGGCGAGGTTCCAGTCGTAGCTGTCCGCCCCGACGACCTTGGTGCTCGCGTGGCCGCCGGCGACCAGCGCCTTCTTGAGGTTCTTGTACCAGGTGGCGTCGTACTCGCGCTCGTTCCAGCCGCCGATGTAGTCGACCGGCAGGTTGTGCTGGGCGGCGCAGCCGAACCAGCCCATGATGTAGTCGATCATGTCCTGGGACCAGAAGTACGGCTTCCCGGGTGAGGGGTTGGCGGGGTCGTCGACGCCGATCCAGCCGGGCGCGCCCCAGGCGAGGCCGTAGAGCTTGATGTCGGGGTTGCGGGCCTTGGCCTGCTCGGCCAGCCACCATTCGTAGCCCTGGTTGCAGTCGACCGCGCCCCTGGTGTGCTGGTAGCTGGCCTCGGCGCCGTCGGTGGAGTTGGTGTCGCCGCCGATCTCGATCTTGAGCGACTGGAGGGCGGCGCCGTAGCCGGGCTTGAAGAGGTAGTCGAGGAGCTGGCTGCGCTGCGGCTCGGGGTAGTCGATGAGGAGACGGGAGTTGCCGCCTCCACCACTGGCGGCGCCGACACCGTCGAAGACCCGGCCGGTCTTGGTGCCGTCCACGGTGATCTGGGTGCCCGCCGGGGGTGCGGCGGCCTCGGCGGGGGTGGCCGCCGGTCCGGCGACGAGTCCGGCGAACAGGAGGAGCGAGGCGGCCAGGGCCGCCCTTCTGAGGGCGCGTCCAGGGGTGGTCAGGACACGGAGGGGCCCGTGCATGGAGATGCCTTTCGTCCGGCGCGGGGAAACGATGGGCCGCACACCTCTTCCGGGCTGGGGGTGGGCGGCGGGCGGATCACGACTGTCACTCAAAAGTAAACAGATTCAACCGCGTCCGAACGTTAGGGTGCGGGGCGCCGATGGTCAATGGTTCATCGCGCGGTTTTCCGTCGAGCAATTCCGGAGCGGCCGCCCGACCCTGATCCGTGATTACTCCGCCGCCGCTGTCCGGTCGAGCGCCACGGAAACGGATTTCCGTGTGGTGCGGAGCTTTCTGAGCACGTTCGCCACATGGTTCTCGACGGTCCTCGGGGAGAGCCGGAGCGCGGTGGCGATGTGCTGGTTGGTGGCACGGGCCGCCAGCAGCCCGGCCACCTGCTGCTCGCGGGGCGAGAGCCGGTCGCCGTAGCCCCGGCGGCCGGGCGAGGGGGCGCGCGCGAGGCCGAGGTCGTGCGCCAGCCGCCGGCAGCGGCTCAGGTCGCCCTCGGCGCCCAGCAGGGCATAGCCGTCCACGGCTTCGGCGAGAACGGCCGCCGCCTCGGGCCGGTCCGTGTGGGCCAGCGCGGACCCGTTCCGCTCCGCGGCACGGGCGGCGTCGTACGGCCGGCCGATGCTCCGCCACGCCCGCCGGGCGGCGGCGAAGTGCCCGGCCGCGGAACCGGGCTCGGCGTCGAGCAGCAGAAGGCCCCGGGCGAGGTGCAGTTCGGCGTCGGCGGCAGGGGTGTCCAGGCCACGCAGGGCCTGCTCCGCGTCGGCGGCGAGACTCTCCGCGAAGGCGCGGTCTCCGCAGGCGAGCGCCGCCTCGACCGTCACCGGGACGAGTCCGGTCGCCTTGGGCCACGTGGCACCGCGGCGCAGCAGGGCGACCGCCGGCTCGGCCGCCGCCATCGCTTCCTGCGGCCCGCCCCGGGCGAGCAGCACGGATGCGCGTCCGGCGGCTGTCCGCAGCGCCACCGGAGCGGTGGGCCGGTGCGCCGCCGACGCCTCCGGCCGGGCGAAGTGGTGCAGCGCGTGTCCGCTCCGGCCACGCGCTGCGGACAGCAGGCCCAGGGCCAGCGACCGCTCGGCGTCGGACCGCGCGAGGTCGGGGCAGCCGGCGGCCAAGGCGTCGTCCGCCAGCGCGTCGAAACGTTCCGCCAGGTCGTCCCAGCGGCCGGCGAGGAGGTCGAGGCGGAGCAGACCGGCCCGGCCGTGGAGGGTGAGCACCGGGGTGTCGGTGAGTGCGGCCAGGCGGACGCTCTCGGCGAGCAGCGCCGACGCGCGGAGGTCGTGTCCGAGCTCCGCGGCGGCGTCGCCCGCGTCCCCCAGGGCGCGCGCGGTCCGCCGACGCGCCTCGACGTCCTCGCCGTCGCGTGGGAGCCGGTCGAGCAGCGGCCAGACGGACGGATCGCCCCGCCCGCAGCGCAGCGTGAGCCGCGTGGTGAGCACGGCCGCGCGGGCGCCGGTGTCGGGGCCGGGGCCAGGGCTGGCGTCGACGTCGGGGCTGGCGTCGGGGCTGGCGCTGGTGTCGGGGCTGGTGTCGGGGCCGGGGCCAGGGCTCGCGTCGACGTCGGGGCTGGCGCTGGCGTCGGGGCTGGCGCTGGTGCCGGGGCTGGTGTCGGGGCCGGCGCTGGTGTCGGAACCGCGGCCGGGACCGACGTGGGGGCCAGGGCCGGCGTCGGGACCCGGGCTCGCGTCGGCGCTGGCGCAGATGTCGGGGCTGACGCCGGCGTCGGCGTCGAGTGCCGTTTCGGCCCGTTCGAGCCACTCCCGGGACCGGTCGGGGGGTTCTGTCTCGTCCAGGGCGAGGGCGAGCGCGGCACGGGCGGCCGGTTCCGGGTGGTCGGCGAGGTCGGGTACGGCCGTGCGCAGTTCGGTGTTGCCGGTGCGGTCCCCGTCGCGGTCGAGCAGTACGAGGCCCAGGGCGAGGCGGACGGCGCCCCGGGCGGCGGCGGGCAGGCCCGGCAGTTCCAGGAGGCCCCGTAGCCGGGCCGTGTCCACCCCGCGGCCGAGGCCGTCGGCCGCGAGGCGGGCCAGGGCGAGTGCGGCCCGGTCGTACCGGTCCGGGTCCAGGCCGGGCTGGTCGAGGATCCCGCAGAGCAGCGTCGCGGCCGTTGCCGGGTCTCCGTCCCCCGCGGCCTCGGCGGCCGCTTCCTCGGCCTGCTCCAGCCAGGCGGCCCGGTCGCCGAGGGCCAGCCGGTGGTGGGCGAGCCGTGCCCGCGGAGCGGGGTCCGACCGCTCCAGCGCCGCCACGGCGCGCTGGTGCAGGCGGAGCCGACGGGGCAGCGGCACCAGCTCGTACACGGTCCGCGCGGCGAGCGGGTGACGGAAGGCGTAGCGGTGACCGTCGGCCTCGCGGAGCAGGGCGCCGCGCAGGGTCTCGACCAGCCCGCGGCCGCCGGATTCCGGATCGAGTCCGGCGACCTCGACGAGCGCCGGCTCGTCGGCGGGACCGGCGAGCACCGCCGCCGCCTCGGCGATCGCGGCGCCCGGCGGGGAGAGCGCGGCGATCCGTTCGGAGACCGCCTCACGCAGACCACGGGGTACGGCCGCACCGCGCAACCGCGGCACGTCGCCCGCCGCCCCCGGCCCAGGGGGTACGAGCCTGCCGGGTTCGGTCCCGTCGAGCATGGCGAGGTCTTCCTCCAGCACCAGCGGCAGGCCCTGGCTGCGCTCGTGCAGGGCCGCGACCAGCGCCCCGGCGACCGGCCCGCCCAGCGCCGCCGTCGCCAGTTCCCTCACATCGGCGACGGTCAGGGGCCGGAGGTGGAGGGTCGCGCCGGCGGTGCCGGGCGGGCGGCGGTAGGCGGAGCCGAGCGGGAGCCGACCGGGCGGGAGGTCCTCGGTGCGGTGGGTGAGGACCAGGCTCAGCTGCTCCGGGAGGTCGCGGGCGAGGAGCAGGAGCAGGTCGCGCGAGGCGTCGTCGGCCCATTGGAGGTCCTCGACGACCAGTACGGCCGGGCCGAGCATCCGGAGCAGGGCGCGGACCGCCGCCAGCAGGTCGGGCGGCCCGGCCCGGTGCCGGCCGGCGCCGCCGCTCCCCCGCGGCAGCCGGTCGGCCAGCGCGGGCAGCAGGCGGACCAGCGGGGCGGCCGCCTGAGGGAGCGCGGTGTCGCCGAGCCAGGGCACGGCCTTGTCCAGGGCATCGGCCAGCGGCCCGTACGGGGAGGGTTCGCGCAGCGGGTGGCAGAGGCCGGTAAGGACCGGGCGGCCCTCGGCGCGCAGCACGGCGGCCGCCTCGGCGACCAGTCGTGACTTGCCGGCGCCCGCCTCCCCTTCGACCAGCGCCACCGCCGGCGGCGTGCGGATCGTGTCGAGCAGACGGCCCAGTTCGCGGCCGCGGCCGACGAATGGGTACCTGCCGACTCCGGCGGTCTCGCCCGGGGTGAGTGGTCGCGCCATGTGTCCGTCTCTCCGCCCTCGACATCAGGAGGTCCACTGTCGGCCACCGGGTGGCCGTAAAACCATCCGTATGTCTTTGACTCCGGATACCTAATAAATGAAATCGCAATTCCTGAGTACCCCATTCCGTAGGTATCGATAACGAAGCGATATCGGGCGGGAGTCGAATGTTTTGAGCTCTTGACGGCGGGGTGAACCGGCGGTTTTGCTGTGACGCATCGCGTTTGAAAGTGATGACATGTGATCGATTGTGTTGAGATCCGCTTGTCTCACTCGTCCCCTCTGGAGCCGCCCCATGTCCGTCGCCCGCGCCCGCCTGCTCCCCGCCGCCGTGCTGGGACTGTCCACCGTCCTCGGCCTGACCGCCTGCTCCTCGGGCCAGACCGCCGGAGGTTCGGACAACCAGGCCGCACCCGTCAGCGGGAAGATCTCGCTGACCTACCTGCAGAAGCAGGGCGACCAGGAGTACTTCGTCGGCGAGGCCGCCGGGGCGAAGGCCAAGGCCGCCGAGCTCGGCATCGACCTCAAGGTGGTCAACCTCGGCAGCGACGCCAACAAGACGGTCGGCGAGGTGCAGTCGGCGATCGCGCAGAAGAGCAACGGTCTGATCGTCGTGGTTCCGGACCCGGCGGTCGGCCCGCAGATCGTACAGACGGCCCGGGACGCCAAGGTCGCGCTGCTCACCTCCGACGACCAGGTCTGCGCGACCGGCCCCTCCCCCGCCTCCTGCGCCAAGGGCGACCTGGTGCCGCGCATCGGCTTCAGTGGCGAACAGATGGGGGCCGAGGTCGGCAAGCGGGCCGCCGAGGAGTACAAGAAGGCCGGCTGGAAGGCGACGGACACCCGGATCATCTCCGCGTGGAAGCAGGACGTCACCGTCTGCGGCGACCGCGTCAAGGCCGCCGGGGCGGCCTTCGACGCGGCGGTCCCGGGCGTGAAGACCCTCGACGTCGCCACCGACAACACCCCCACCGGCGCCCAGGACAAGGTCGCGGCGACCGTCACCGCCAACCCCGGCGTCAAGCACTGGGTGGTCTGGGGCTGCAACGACGAGAACGTCCAGGGCGGCGTCACCGCGCTGCAGAACGCCGGCATCGCCCCGCAGGACATCGACGGTGTCGGCCTCGGCGCCTACCTGGCCTGCAAGGAATGGAAGTCCGGCAAGCCCTCCGGCATGAAGGCCGCCCTGTTCATCAACGGCAAGGACGTCGGCGCGCTCGCCGTCCAGACCATGTACGACCGCCTCAAGAACGGCAAGGAGTTCCCTGCCGAGGCGTTCGCCCCGACCAAGATGGTCGACGCCGCCACCTGGCAGGCCGCGGGCGTCAGCTGCGGCTGACCCACAGTCGAGAGCCGGTGCGGCCCTGACAACCCCCGCCTGCCGCACCGGCTCTCCACCACGCCGGCACACCGGTGCCCCGTACCGACCAGGCCGCACCGACCCCGTCCCGCCCGGGGCCGCACCGGCTCCCCCGTCCGGCCCTCCCGCCCCACCCGTACCGCACCGCCAGTTGAGGCCATGATGACCACACCCAGCCGCTCGCCCGCCGCGCCGGCCCAGCCGCCCGGCCTGACCGCCGAGAACGTCGGCAAACGCTTCGGCGCCGTCCAGGCGCTGCAGGGCATCGACCTGAACTTCCCGCCCGGGCAGGTCACCGCCCTGATGGGCGAGAACGGCGCCGGGAAGTCCACCCTGCTGCGCGTCCTGACGGGCGATCACCGGCCCAGCGAGGGCCGGGTCCTGCTCGACGGCGAGGTGCTCGACCTGAACTCGCCGATCGACGCCCGGCGCGCCGGGATCCGGATCATCCCGCAGGAGCCGGAGATCATCCCGCACGTGTCCGTCGCCGAGAACGTCTACGCGGGCGCCCTGCCGCGCCGCGCGGGCCGTCGGCTGGACCGCGCCGAACTGCGCCGCCGGATCACCGCCGACCTGGACCGCCTGGGCTTCACCAAGGTCCTCGACCCCGACCTGCTCGGATCGGAACTCACCGCCGCACAGCGTCAGTTGGTCGAGATCCTGCGCGCGCTCACCGGCGACACCCCGGCCCGTGTGATCGCCTTCGACGAGCCCACCTCCTCGCTCTCCGAGCACGAGGTCGAAGCGCTCTTCGCCCTGATCGAGCGGTTGCGCTCGCAGGGCATCGCGGTCGTGTACGTCTCCCACCGGATGAAGGAGATCTTCCGGCTCGCCGACCGGATCGCGGTCCTGCGCGACGGCACGCTCGCCGGTGTGGCGGACGCCGCCGAGACGGACGAGAACGAGCTGGTCCGGTTGATGGTCGGCCGTGACCTGGCCGGCCTGTTCGTCCGCCAGAACGTCGCCACCGACCGGGTGGTGCTCCAGGTGGACGGCCTCGGCACCGACGACGTCCACGACGTGTCGCTCACCGTCCACGCCGGCGAGGTCGTCGCCCTGGCCGGCCTGATCGGCGCCGGGCGCTCCGAGCTCGCCCTCGCCCTGGCGGGAGACACGCCGATCCGCTCCGGCACGGTCGAACTCTCCGGCCGGCGACTGCGCCTCGGCAGCCCGCGCCGGGCGATCCGGGCCGGCATCGGCCTCGCGCCCGAGGAGCGCAAGGCCCAGGCGCTGTTCCTGCACCGCACCATCCGGGACAACACCTCGCTGGTCAGCCTCGAACGACTGCGCCGCCGGCGCTTCGTCAGACTCCGCGAGGAGAAGGACCTCGCCCAGCGCTACGCCGACCGGTTGAGGGTGCGCGCCCCCTCGATCGAGAGCGAGGTGCGGACCCTGTCCGGCGGCAACCAGCAGAAGGTGGTACTCGCCCGCTGGCTGGCCCGCCGGCCCGATCTGCTGATCCTGGACGAGCCCACGCGTGGCGTCGACATCGGCGCCAAGGCCGAGATCTACCAGATCATCGCCGACCTCGCCCGCGACGGCGTCGCCGTCCTGGTGATCTCCTCCGAGCTGCCCGAGGTCCTCGGCCTCGCCGACCGCGTCGTCGTCATGCAGAACGGCCGGGTCACCGGAGAGCTCAGCCGCGCCGAAGCCTCCGAAGAGGCGATCCTCGGCCTTGCGATGGCCGACGACCTGACCGCCACCGACTCCCGAACCGACCGCCACGCCAGCACCGGAGCACAGAAGCCATGACCACCAGCACCGCCACCACCACCGCACCGCAGCGGCGCGCCGGCGTCCGGGCGCTGCTCGGCTCCGTCGGCGGCCAGAACCTCAGCCTGATCGGCGCCCTCGCCGTCGTCGTCGTCCTGTTCGGCTCGCTCAACCCCAACTTCCTCGGCTGGGACAACATCCAGGTGATCGCCGAGGCGGCCACCATCGCCGGTCTCCTCGCCGTCGTCCAGACCGTCGTCATCATCTGCGGCGGCCTGGACATCTCCGTCGGCTCGCAGGCCGGCCTCGCCTCCGTGGTCAGCGCCATGGTGTTCACCGCGACCGGCTCCAGCGCCCCGGCGGGCATCGGGGCCGCCCTCGCCATCGGCGCGGCCGTCGGCCTGTTCAACGGCGTCGTCATCATCTACGGCCGGGTCAACCCCACCATCGCCACTCTGGCCGGCCTCGCCGCCTACAAGGGCGTCGCCCAGCTCGTCTCCGACGGCCGCGCCCAGGGGTACGTGCTCGGCGACCCGGTCTTCGTCTTCCTCAGCCGCGGCAAGATCGCCGGCCTGCCCACGATGATCTGGATCCTGATCCTGGTCGCCGCCGCCGTCCACGTGCTGCTCACCTACACCGACATCGGCCGCAACGTCTACGCCATCGGCGGCAACGACACCGCCGCCCGCCTGGCCGGCATCAACCTCAACAAGTACCTGATCTCCGCCTACGCGCTCAGCGGTGCGGTCGCCGCCCTCGCCGGCGTCCTGCTCACCGCCCGCACCGGAAGCGGTCAGCCGGTGTCCGGCAGCGAAGGACTGGAGCTCCAGTCCATCACCGCCGCCGCGCTCGGCGGCTGCGCCCTCAAGGGCGGCAAGGGCACCATCGGCGGCACCCTGCTCGCCGTCGCCCTGCTCGGCGCCCTCCAGAACGGCCTCACCGTCCAGGGCATCAACAGCTTCTGGCAGAACGTCGCCCAGGGCACCCTCCTGGTCGCCGCCGTGGTGATCCAGCAGCGGCGCAACCGCGAACGCGCCGTCGGCCTGCCGGCCTGACCGGGCGGGCGACGACCACCCGTCGCCGCCGACGCCGGTTCGTGCCCGGCCCGCGCCGCCGCAGCCGCGACCACCTGACCGCCGTCCCCGTCCCGGGCGGCGGCCAGGGCCGTTCAGGGCCGGTTCAGCCGACGTCCGTACGTCCCGGGTAGACGGCCGCGACCCGCTTGCGGTCCGTGCCGAGCTTCCGCAGCACCTTGGCTACGTGGTTCTCCACCGTCCGCGGCGACAGGAAGAGCGCCTCGGCGATGCCCTGGTTCGTGGCACCGGCCGCGAGCAGTCCGGCGACCTCGTGCTCGCGCGGGGACAGACCGCCCCCGTACCCCCGCCGGCCCGGGCCACGGCGGGCGACGCCGAGGTCGCGCAGGACCCGCTCGCAGCGCCCGGCGTCCGCGGTGGCGCCCAGCTCCGTGAAGAGCGCCACCGCCTCGGTCAACGGCCCGGCCGCCGCTCCGGGGTCGGTGCTCAGCAGGGCGTCGCCCTGTCGTTCGCACGCGCGGGCCCTTTCGTACGGTCGGCCGATCTCCTTCCATCTGCCCGCCGCGTCGGCGAAGTGCCGTACGGCGGCATCGGGTTCGTCCTCCCGGCGCAGCAGGCCGTGGACGACTTCCAGGTCTGCGGCGGCCGCCGGAGCGTCGCGTCCGAGGATGCCGCGCCCGGCCTCGGCGGCCAGCCGCTCGGCGTCCTCACGGTCGCCGCAGGCCAGGACCGCCTCGACCGCGGCCGACAGCAGTCCGGCGGCCCGGGGCCAGGCGCCGGTGTGCCGGGCGGTGGCGACGGCCCGCTCGGCGACCTGCCGGGCCCGCAGGGCCTCGCCCCTGGCCAGGTGGACGGCGCTCAGACCGGCGGCCGCCCGCAGCTCATGGCCCACCACCAGCAGGCCGGCCCCGGCCTTGACGGCCTCGGCGAACAGCTCCGCCGCTCTGGCGTGCCGCCCCCGGGACGTGGCGAGGGTCCCGGCCAGCAGGGCCCGCTCGGCCTGCGCGAAGACCGAGGTCGAGTAGTCGTCGACCAGCGCGTCCAGCCGCTCCTCCAGCCCCGCCCAGCGTCCGGCGAAGGCGTCGATCCGCAGCAGCGTGCCCCGGGACAGGAATTCCAGGATCGGGCTGCCGACCCGGCCCGCGACCTGCCCGGCCTCGGCCGCCAGCGCGGCGGCGCGCCGGTCGTGCCCCAGGTAGACGGCGGTGTCGGCGACGTTCTGGAGGGCGCGCCCCGTCTGGCGGAGCAGCTCCCGGTCCTGCGTGCGTCGGGGCAGTCGTTCGGTCGACTCCCATACGTCGGCGTCTCCCTGACAGGTCATCAGGGTCAGGCGGCTTGCGCGGACCGCCGCCTTCAGCACCTCGTTCGCGCTGTCGCGGACCACGCCTTCGGCACGCTCCAGCCAGGCATGGGTGTACGCGGGCCCCTCCGCCTCCTTGAGGGCCAGCGCGACCATCGCCCGCACGGCGCGCTCGGGGTGATGGGGCTCCAGTTCTCCGACCGCCCGTTCCACCTCGTCGAACCCGGCGGGGTCGGCGTTCTCGTTGAGCATGCCGAGACCCAGGCCGAGCCGGATCTCGCCGCGGACCGCCTCGGGCAGCCGGGGGTCGTCGACGAGCCGGCGCAGCAGCCGGGCGTCGGTGCGGAAATCGACGCTGGAGGCGGCGATCCCGGCCAGGGTCAGGGCCGCCCGGGAGCGTCCCTCGCCCTCCAGCTCCGGGGTGTCGAGCAGTCGGCGCAGCAGCGTGGCCGCCGTACCGCCGTCGCGGACGGCGATCGCCTCGTCGACGGCCTCCTGCGCGCACCGGAGCCAGCCGGCCCGGTCTCCCGCCGCGAGGGTGTGGTGGGCGATCTGCACGGACGGGGCCGGTGTACGGCTCCGCAGCGCCTCGACCGCGCGGAGGTGCAGGCGGCGCCGGGCGGGGCCGGGAATGTTCCGGTAGACGACCTGCTGGCCGAGCGCGTGGCGGAACGCGTACGCGCCCTGGTCGGCCTCGCGCAGGACGGAGGCCCGGAGCAGCTCGATCAGTGCCCCGGCGCCCTGCTCCTCGTCCAGCCCGGCCAGGGCGGTCAGCGTCTCCTCGGGTGCCGGGGTCGCGAGCACGGCCGCCGCTGCCGCCAGCACGTCGGCCTGCGGCGACAGCGTTCCGAGCCGCTCGATGACCGCCTCGCGCAGGCCGCGCGGGGCGTCCGCGTCCTGGAGCCGTTCCACCGCCTCGCCGTATCCCCGGGTTCCGCTGTACTCGGCGAGGGTGATCAGGTCCTCCTCGGCGACCAGCGGCAGGCCCTCGCTGCGCCGGTGCAGGGCGGTGCCGAGGGCAGGGGTGGCGTGCGGGCCCAGTGCGGCGGACGCCAGCTCCTGGACCTCGGACTCCGCCAGCGGGCCGAGCCGGATCACCGCGCCTCCGGTGCCCGGCGGGTGGCGGTAGGCGGCGCCGAGCACGGTGCCGCCCGGCGGCAGGTCCTCGGCCCGGTAGGTGAGCACGAGGCTCAGCCGGGGCGGCAGGTCACGGGCGAGCAGCAGGAGCAGGTCGCGGGTGGCCTCGTCGGCCCAGTGGAGGTCCTCGACGACCAGCGTCGTCGGGCCGAGCGCGGTCAGGAACGACCGTACGGCCTGGAGCAACAGGAAACGCCGGCCGGGGAGGTCGGCCGGCTGCGCCGGCGGGGGCGGGAGCCGGTCGGCCAGGTCGGGCAGCAGCGGCGTCAGGGCGCCGGCGGTCGGCGGGAAGGCGGGGGTGCCCGTCAGGTCGGCCTTGCGCAGCGCGTCGACCACCGGCCCGTACGGGAAGGGCTCGCGCAGCGGGTGGCAGAAGCCGGTCAGCACCTGGTGCCGCTCGGCGCCGAGCTCGATCGTCGCCTCGCGGATCAATCGGGACTTGCCGACGCCGGCCTCCCCCTCGACCAGCACGACCGCCGGCGGCCGGCGCACGGCGGCCAGCAGCTGCCCGAGCTGCCGCCGCCGGCCCACCAGCCGGAATCTCCCGCCCCGGCCCCCGGTCCCGTACCCGAGCTCCCGCATCACCTGATCACCGTCCCGCGCCGAACCGGAACTCGCGGAAGAAGGCCGTTGGCGCGACGACGTACCAGCGAATCGAAAAGGAAAGACGTCAGATCTTGGACTTGATCATGGTGCGCAGCATGGAGGTACTCCTGAACATCAGCTCCATGCCTGCTTTTTTGCAGGTCAAGGGCGATTTTCTTACCCTACAACGAGTCACGTGTCCGGGCGGTGTCCCCTAGCCTACGCAGCACGCCCCCAAGAGCCCTCGTGATCACCGTCACCCCCGGCGGAGCGACGGCTCCCGATCCGGCGCCACCCCAGGAGAGGCGGCTCCCCCCGCGCCCGTCTCAGACCCCCAGCCGCCGGGCCAGAGCCCGGGCCCCGAGAAGCAACAGCGCCCCCGCCCCCACAGCCACTCCGCCCAGCACCAGGAACAACCCGGCTCCTGGAGTCGACGTCCCCGCGAGCTTCATGGCGTTGCCGCCGAGTCCCGCGCCCAGGGCCGCGGAGAGCCAGAAGACGCCGACCACCTGGCTGAGGAAGGGCGCCGGCGCGATGGCCGTGGCGACGCTCATGCCCACCGGGGCGAGGGCCGCCTCGGCGGCGCCGGTGAGGAGGTACGTGCCGATGAGCCAGAGGGGGGAGACCCGGCCGACGGAGTGGGCGTGCCAGGCGGCCAGGGCCATGAGGAGCATGGAGGCGCCCATGGCGAACATGCCGAGCGCGAACTTCGCGGTGGCGCCGATGCGCGCGCCGAGGCGCACCCAGAGCCACGCGAAGAAGGGCGCGCACAGCAGGATCGCCAGCGGGGTGGCCGACTGGAACCAGCTGGCCGGGAGGCGCAGGCCGAGGATGTCGCGGTCGGTGGCGTCCCGGGCGAACAGGTTGAGCAGCGAGCCCCCCTGGACGTGCAGGGCCCAGAAGAGGGCGGAGGCGAGGAAGAGCGCGATGTAGGCGCGCAGGCGGGTCCGTTCCGGTGCGGAGATGTCCCGGTGGCTCAGGAGGGTCCGGAAGCAGCCGATGGGTACGGCGAGGCTGAGGACCGCGACCAGGGCGAGGACGTGGCGGATGGTGAAGGTGCCGGCCAGCACGTCCGCGGTGAAGAGTGCGGTCGGTACGGCGATCGCGACCGTGGAGAGGCGGAGGAAGCGGCGGCGTTCGGCCGGCGGGAGCGGGCGGGTGGCGGCGCGGCCGACCTCGCCGAAGGAGGCCGAGCCGCGGACGTACTGCCAGACTCCGAGCCCCATGCCGACCGCGGCGACGCCGAACCCCGCGTGCCAGTTGAGGCCCTCGCCGATGCCGCCGACGACCAGGGGTGCGATCAGACCGCTGATCTGGATGGAGGTGTAGAAGATCGCGAAGCCGGCGTCCCGCTCGGCGGTCGCCTCGCGCGGGTAGAAGGCGCTGAGCAGGCCTGCCATGTTGGGCTTGAGCAGACCGGTGCCGACGGCGATGAGGAGCAGCCCGACGTAGACCGTCGGCACCGTCGGCAGTGCCATCAGCAGGTGTCCGGAGGCGATGACCACGGCGCCGTACAGGGTCGCCCGGTAGCTGCCGAAGACGCGGTCGCCGAGCCAGCCGCCGGGGAGGGAGGCGAGGAAGATGGCGGCGGTGTAGATGCCGAAGAGCATGCCGGCGTCGGAGTTCGACATCCCGAGGCCGCCTTCGGTCGCCGGGGCCGAGGCGAACAGGAAGAGGATGGCCAGCATTCCGTAGAAGCTGAACCGCTCCCACATGTCCGTGGCGAACAGGGTGACGAACCAGCGGGGTCTGCCCAGCAGGGTGGGCGGGGCGGTCCGGGACGGATCGGCTGCGGGCCGGACGGTTGAGGACGATGTCATGGCGCTCTCCGTCAGTAGCGGTAGTGGTCCGGCTTGAAGGGGCCCTCGACCTCGACGCCGATGTAGGCGGCCTGCTCCGGGCGGAGGGTCGTCAGCTTGACGCCGAGCGAGTCCAGGTGGAGGCGGGCGACCTTCTCGTCCAGGTGCTTCGGGAGGACGTAGACGTCGGTCGGGTACTCCTGCGGCTTGGTGAACAGCTCGATCTGGGCCAGCGTCTGGTCCGCGAAGGAGTTCGACATCACGAAGGAGGGGTGGCCGGTCGCGTTGCCGAGGTTCAGCAGGCGCCCCTCGGACAGGACGATGAGGACCTTGCCCTCGGGGAACGTCCAGGTGTGGACCTGCGG
>NZ_JBIARL010000018.1:0-180505 GCF_042889835.1 Streptomyces sp. NPDC002463 | reverse complement strand
GCCGCCTTGCCCTTCGGGAGCTTCTCCCGGCTCGGCACCACCGAAGTCCCGTCGCCCGACGGCGCCCCGGGCCCACCCGACCGACCCTCGTCCTCGCCGTCCGAGAACCAACCCGCGACCGCGTCGAGGACGCCCTTGTCGTCGTCCGTCGCCGGCGACTGCGGAGCGCCATAGGCGACCTGGGGCAATAGCGCACCTGCTACCGCCGCCACGACAAGACAGGAGAGATATCTCCTGTACGGAACTTTCACCTCAATACCTTTCGGCATCGACGCACCCGCGTCACTGCACGCGAAATGGGCACGCCGAACGAGCTGGCGCGGAGGTTACCGCCCAGCTTGGAGCAATTCGGGTGATCGCGCGGAAGACACAAACCACGAGGTCACGGGCATTGCAGCGCGCTTTCTAACCACTCTTGCGAGACGTGGTCAACCCCCGCGACATAAAGGACAATCGATGGACCGGGGGGTGCGGTTCGCCCGATTCTTCCGCTCGCTCGCATCCGGCACGCGGCGTGGTGTATAACCACCCGGATCATCTGCCGACCGACCGAAAGCCGGGCCCTCTCATGTCGTCCAATGAAATTGCGGAAAGCGCAGTGCGAGAGGAAAGCGAGCACGAGAGCACGGGGGCCGCCCCGGCCCGGCGCGGCCTGGCGATCGCCGGCATCGCCCTGCTCGCCTGCCTCGGGCTCGTCGGCTACGGCGTCCTCGGCACCGACGGGCAGCCGAAGCCGAGCGCCGCCGCGACGGCCGAGGTGACCTACGAGGTCACGGGAACGGGGACCGTCGAGATCTCGTACCTCGCCCGCGGCGAGTCCGGCACGGCCACGGTCGAGAAGGCCGTCACCCTTCCGTGGACGAAATCGGTCCAGATGCCCGTCGGCAAGGCTCCGACCATCGCCGTCGTCCTCGACGGGAAGGGCGGCCAGGCGTCCTGCGCACTGGCGATCGGCGGCAAGCACATCCAACGCGCCACCGCCATGGGCGAGTTCGGCCGCGCCACGTGCACCGGCGCCCTACCGGCCGGCAACGGCAGGGCGTGATGCGGTCCCGGGCGCGTCAGGGCACCTCGGACCGACCGTTCAGGCGAGTGCGCCGCCCCACCGCCGGTTCCTGCGCGGTGTGCTGACGGGCCTGGCCGTGGCCTCCGGCCGGCGCCCGCCACCGCTGCCGATCACGAGTCCGGGGCCGCGTCCGCGCGCGTGGCCGCCGCCGCGGCACCGAGGAGGCCCGCGTCGGTGCCCGTGGCCGCGGGGACGACGGTCAGGTTCCGGGTGAAGGAGAGCGCGGCGTAGGCGCCGAGGCTGCGCCGGAGCGGGGCGAAGAGGACCTCGCCGGCGCCCGCCACCCCGCCGCCGACGACCGCGATGTCGATCTCGACGAGGGCGGCGGTCGCGGCGACGCCGGCCGCGAGCGCCTGGGCGGCGCGCTCGAACGCGGCGACGGCGACCGGGTCCCCGGCCCGTGCGGCGGCGGCCACCGCGGCGGCGGAGACGTCACCGTCGGGTCCCGGCCGCCAGCCGTTCTCCAGGGCGCGGCGGGCGAGGTGCGGGCCGCTGGCGATGCGCTCGACGCAGCCGCGCCCACCGCACGCGCAGGGTTCGCCGTCGAGGTCCACCGGGACGTGGCCGATGTGACCGGCGTTGCCGGTGGGGCCCGGGTGGACCCGGCCGTTCAGGACGAGGCCGCCGCCGACACCCGTGGAGACCACGAGGCACAGGGCGTTGGCGTGGCCCCGGGCGGCCCCGAGCCAGTGCTCGGCGGCCGTCATGGCGACGCCGTCGCCGACGAGGGTGACCGGCCGGCCGGCCGTGGCCCGGCGGACCCGCTCGACGAGCGGGTAGTCGCGCCACCCGGGCACGTTCACCGGACCGACGGTCCCCCGGGAGGCGTCGACCGGACCGGCGCTGCCGATGCCGACGGCCCCGGCGGACTCCCACAGCGGGGAGGCCGCGAGGTCGGCCAGCACCGCCTCGACCGCCGCCATCACCGTCTCGCCGTCCTCACGTGCGGGCGTGGGCCGCTGGGAGCGGACGCGGATGCGGCCCTCGCCGTCCACCAGGGCGCCTGCGATCTTGGTGCCCCCGATGTCGAGGGCGGCGACGAGGCCCGTGGCGGGGTCGGTGTCCATGGCGCGGGGTCTCCAGTCGGCGGCGGGAACGGAAAGTCGTTCCGTACAGTCTCCCAGTGATGACAACGTTGTCCAAGCCCTATGCTCGAATCGAGATCGACTCGACTCGCCCGACACCGCGTCATCCGCTCCGGAGGAACCCCGCACCGTGGCAGACACAGCCCGCCGCCCCGAATCCCGCTACGGCACCCGGCCCACGATGAAGGACGTCGCCGCCCGGGCGGGCGTCGGCCTCAAGACGGTGTCCCGGGTCGTCAACGGCGAACGGGGCGTCACCCCGGACACCGAGCGCCGCGTACGGGAGGCGATCGAGGCCCTGGGCTTCCGCCGCAACGACAGCGCGCGCGTCCTGCGCAAGGGCCGCACGGCGACGGTCGGCCTCGTCCTGGAGGACCTCGCCGACCCCTTCTACGGGCCGCTCAGCCGGGCGGTCGAGGAGGTCGCGCGGGCGCACGGGGCCCTGCTGTTCAACGGTTCGAGCGCCGAGGACCCGGACCGGGAGCAGGAGTTGGCGCTGGCGCTCTGCGCGCGCCGCGTCGACGGCCTCATCATCATCCCCGCCGGTGACGACCACCGCTACCTGGAGCCGGAGATGAGGGCGGGCATCGCCACGGTCTTCGTCGACCGCCCCGCCGGGCGCATCGACGCCGACGCCGTCCTCTCCGACAGCTTCGGCGGGGCGCGCAGCGGTGTGGCCCATCTGATCGCGCACGGCCACCGCCGGATCGGCTTCATCGGCGACCGCCCGCGCATCCACACCGCGGCCGAGCGGCTGCGCGGCTACCGCGCCGCCATGGAGGACGCGGGCCTCCCGGTCCGGGACGCCTGGGTCTCCCTGGGCTCCACGGACCCGGACCGCGTGAGCACGGCGGTACGGGAGATGCTGGCGGCGCCCGAGCCCGTGACCGCCCTGTTCTCGGGGAACAACCGGGTCACCGTGACCGTGGTCCGGGCCCTCGCCCGGCACGGGCGGCCGGTCGCCCTGGTCGGCTTCGACGACATCGAACTGGCGGATCTGCTCGGCGTCACGGTCGTCGCCCAGGACGCCGCCGCGCTCGGCCGGACGGCGGCGCAGCGCCTCTTCCGGCGCCTCGACGGAGCCGACGAGGCGCCGGAACGGCTGGTGCTCGGCACGACGCTGCTCGCCCGGGGATCGGGCGAGATCGCGCCACCGGCCGGCTGAGGCCCCGTCGTTCAGCAGATCCGCAGGCCCGCCACCGGACCGCCGCCGCCACCGCCGGACAGGTGGAGCACACTGAGGTAGACGTTGGTGTTGCCGCTGTCGTCATCGGTGCGGGCGAACCAGCGGCTGCTGGTTCCGCCGTACGTCTCGGTCCGGTCCAGGTCGACCTGGCAGTAGAACGAGTGAGGGCCCGCGCCGACCGTGCCCATCTCGCCGCCGTCGTACCGGGTGGTGGTGGCGCTCCGGACGACCTGACAGGTCGCGGAGGAGCCGGAGGCGGTGCAGCCGGAGGCGGGCGGCGGGGCCTGGGTGGTGGGCGCGGTCGTGGCGCCGCCCCCGGAGGGCGCGTGGGTCGTCGTCGTACCACCGGCCGTGGTGCTTCCATCGGCCGTGCCCGGGGCCTTCGTACCGCCTGCGCCGCCGGCTCCGGACGCCGCGTCCGAACCGGCGCCGCCCGCCGCCGGGCCGCCCGCCGCGCCCGGATCCGAACCGTCGGAGCCCGGGCCGTCGGTGGCCGGCGCGCCGCCGGCCGCGGCGCCGGACTCCCGGCCGGAGGGTGTCGAGCCGGCCGACGGGGTGGCGCTGCCGCTCGGCCGTCCCGAGGGCGCGGTGCTGCTCCCGGGGTCGAGGACACGGCCGGGATCGCCCCCGGCGGCGCCGCCGCCGTCCCCGTCCTGCGGGGTCTCGCCGGCGGCCCGCGTACTGCCGTCGTGGTCCATGAGGGCGTACGTGACGCCCCCACCGGCAAGGAGGACGGCGGCCACGGCGGCGGCGACAAGGACGCTCCCCCGGCGCGGCTTCGCCCCCGCGCGGCGGGCGGCCCGTCCACCGGGGGCGCCTGTGCCCGCGTCGAGCCGCACGGACGCCGCGGGCGGTACGGGCACGGCCGGGCCGAAGGCTCCGGCGGGCGGCGCGGCGGCCGGGGCGTACGGGTTGGGCTCGGCGGAAGCGGCGTACGGATTCGGCTCCACGGAACCGGCATACGGGTTCGCCGCGGGAACCTCGGGCGCGGGCGCGACCGGCGGGGAGGCGACCGGCTCCGGCGCGACCTGATGGGGCGCGACCGCAGCGGGCCCGGCCTGCTCGCCCGCGTCCGGACCGGCGGCCTCCGGTCCCGGCGCAGCACCCCCCACCGCGCCGAGCAGTCGCGCCGCCTCGCGTGCGGTCGGGCGGGAGGCGGGGTCCTTGTCCAGGAGGCGGAGCAGGACAGGGGTGAGGGGGCCCGAGTGCCGGGGCTCCGGGAGGGGTTCGGTGACGATGGCGGCGAGGGTCGACCAGGTGGACGTACGGCGGAAGGGCGAGGAGCCCTCGACCGCCGCATACAGCGTCGCGCCCACCGCCCACACGTCCGAGGCCGGGCCCGGGTCCTGTCCCTGGGCGCGCTCGGGGGCGAGGAAGTCGAGGGATCCGACGATCTCGCCGCTGCGCGTGAGGTGGGTCGCGGAGCCGTCGCCGGGATCCTCCATCGTGGCGATGCCGAAGTCGGTGAGGACGATCCGGCCCGACCGGTCGAGCAGGATGTTGCCGGGCTTCACGTCCCGGTGGAGGACGCCCACGTCGTGCGCGGCGGCCAGCGCCTCCAGGACGTGGGCGCCGATGCGGGCGGCCTCGGCGGGGTCGACGGTGCCGCGCTCGGCGAGGACGTCGTCGAGGGAGGGCCCGTCGACGAGCTCCATGACGATGACGGGCCGGCCCTCGTGTTCGGTGACGTCGTGGACGGCGACGACTCCGGGGTGGCGGACCCGGGCGGCGGCGCGGGCCTCGCGGGTCATCCGCAGGCGCAGGTCGGCCAGTTCGGGCGCGGCCGCGTCCGAGTACGTACGGAGTTCCTTGACGGCCACCTCACGGCCGAGCACCTCGTCGACGGCCCGCCAGACGACGCCCATGCCTCCGCGTCCGAGCTGCCGCACGATTCTGTAGCGGCCCGCGAGCCGTCCGTTCTCCCCCGATGACACGCTGCCCCGTCCCCTTGTCGATCATGTGAACTCGACAAGAGTACGGGGCAGTTGGCGGGAAAGTGACCGTTTAGCGATCAGCGGTGGCGGTCAGGTCGCCTCGGCGCGGAGCGGCGAAGCGGTCGAGGTCGGCGCGGGTCATGCCGGTGAGGGCGTCGACCTCGGCGCCGTCGAGGGCGCCGCACTGGAGGCCGCGCAGCAGGTAGGAGCTGAGGGCCTTGGCGGTGGCGGGCTCGTCCATGACGTCGCCGCCGGCGTGGTTGGCGTAGGCGGAGAGGCGCTTGGCGGCGGTCTCGAAGCCCTCACGGTAGAAGGCGAAGACGGCGGCGTACCGGGTGGGGATGTGGCCGGGGTGCATGTCCCAGCCCTGGTAGTAGGCGCGGGAGAGGGCGCGGCGGGTGAGGCCGTAGTGCAGGCGCCAGGCCTCGTGGACGTGCTCGGTGGAGCCGACGGGGAGGACGTTGGTGGAACCGTCGGAGACGCGGACGCCGGTGCCGGCGGCGGCGACCTGCATGATCGCCTTGGCGTGGTCGGCGGCCGGGTGGTCGCTGGCCTGGTAGGCGGCGGAGACGCCGAGGCAGGCGCTGTAGTCGAAGGTGCCGTAGTGCAGTCCGGTGGCGCGGCCCTCGGCGGCGCCGATCATGCGGGCGACGGCGGCGGTGCCGTCGCTGGCGAGGATGGACTGGCTGGTCTCGATCTGGATCTCGAAGCCGAGGCGGCCGGCGTCGAGGCCGTGGGCCTTCTCGAAGGCCTCCAGGAGGCGGACGAAGGCGGAGACCTGCTCGGGGTAGGTGACCTTCGGGAGGGTGAGGACGAGGCCGTCGGGGAGGCCGCCGTTCTCCAGGAGGCCGGTGAGGAAGACGTCGGTGGTGCGGATGCCGCGGTCGCGTACGGCGGACTCCATGCACTTCATCCGGATGCCCATGTACGGGGCGGCGGTGCCGTTCTCGTACGCCTCGGAGATCAGGCGGGCGGCGCGGGCCGCGTCCTGGTCCTCGTCCGTGCCGGCGTAGCCGTCCTCGAAGTCGACGCGGAGGTCCTCGATGGGCTCGCGCTCCAGCTTGCCGCGTACGCGGGCGTAGACGTCCTCGGCGAGGTCGTCGGAGAGGCCGAGGACGGCGGCGAAGGAGGCGGCGTCGGGGGCGTGCTCGTCGAGGGCGGCGAGGGCCTGGTCGCCCCAGGAGCGGATGGTTCCGGCGTCGAAGGCGTTGCCGGGGACGTAGACGGTGTGGACGGGCTGGCGGGTGCCGGGGTCCCCGGGGTAGCGCCGGTCGAGCTCGGCGTCCACCGCTGCGAGGGAGGCGCTGATGCCCTCGCTGACCGCGCCGGCGAGGCTCGTCGACACCTTCTCCTGCTGACCCATCCTGCATCCTCCTGTTTTCCGCTTCACGGAATCAACAATCCGTATAGCGAAGTTAGTAGGCGTCGGGACCTGCGTCAATGGTTGTCCGAAACGGCCGGGGGCCGCACGGCGACAGATCGCCGTGCGGCCCCCGGGACCGACAGAACCGCAGGTCATCAGCCCTTGCGGGACTTCACCTCTTCGGTGAGCTGCGGGACGACGTCGAAGAGGTCGCCCACGACGCCGTAGTCGACGAGGTCGAAGATCGGAGCCTCGGCGTCCTTGTTGATGGCGACGATGGTCTTCGAGGTCTGCATGCCCGCGCGGTGCTGGATCGCGCCGGAGATGCCGGAGGCGATGTACAGCTGCGGCGAGACCGACTTGCCGGTCTGGCCGACCTGGTTGGAGTGCGGGTACCAGCCGGCGTCGACGGCGGCGCGGGAGGCGCCGACGGCGGCACCGAGCGAGTCGGCGAGCGCCTCGATGACGGCGAAGTTCTCGGCGCCGTTGACGCCGCGGCCGCCGGAGACCACGATCGCGGCCTCGGTCAGCTCCGGGCGGCCGGTCGACTCGCGCGGGGTGCGGGAGGTGACCTTGGTGCCGGTGGCCTTCTCCGAGAAGGAGACGGCGAGCGCCTCGACGGCGCCGGCGGCCGGGGCGGCCTCGACGGGGGCCGAGTTCGGCTTGACCGTGATGACCGGGGTGCCCTTGGAGACGCGGGACTTGGTGGTGAAGGAGGCGGCGAACGCGGACTGCGTCGCGACCGGGCCCTCGTCACCGGCCTCCAGGTCCACGGCGTCGGTGATGATGCCGGAGCCGATGCGCACCGCGAGGCGGGCGGCGATCTCCTTGCCCTCGGCGGAGGACGGGACGAGCACGGCGGCCGGGGAAACGGCCTCGTACGCGGCCTGGAGGGCCTCGACCTTCGGGACGACGAGGTACTCGGCGAACTCGGGGGCGTCGGCGGTGAGGACCTTCACCGCGCCGTGCTCGGCGAGCGCGGCGGCGGTGTCGGCGGCGCCGTTGCCGAGGGCGACGGCGACCGGGTCGCCGAGGCGGCGGGCGAGGGTCAGCAGCTCCAGGGTGGGCTTGCGGACGGCTCCGTCGACGTGGTCGACGTAGACGAGAATCTCAGCCATGGGACTTCAATCTCCTGCGAACGAAAGGGGCGGTCTGAGTGGCTCTCGGGAGCCTTAGATGAACTTCTGGCTCGCGAGGAACTCGGCCAGCTGCTTGCCGCCCTCGCCCTCGTCCTTGACGATCGTGCCCGCGGTGCGCGCCGGGCGCTCGGCGGCGGAGTCGACCGCGGTCCAGGCACCCTCCAGACCGACCTCCTCGGCCTCGATGTCGAGGTCGGAGAGGTCCAGGGACTCCACCGGCTTCTTCTTGGCGGCCATGATGCCCTTGAAGGACGGGTAGCGGGCCTCCCCCGACTGGTCCGTCACGGAGACGACGGCCGGAAGCGAGGCCTGAAGCTGCTCGGAGGCGGTGTCGCCGTCGCGGCGGCCCGTCACGACGCCGTCCTCGATCTTGACCTCGGAGAGCAGGGTGACCTGCGGGACGCCCAGGCGCTCGGCGAGGATCGCGGGCAGGACGCCCATGGTGCCGTCGGTGGAGGCCATACCGGCGATGACGACGTCGTAGCCGACCTTCTCGATGGCCTTGGCGAGCACCAGCGAGGTGCCCATGACGTCGGTGCCGTGCAGGTCGTCGTCCTCGACGTGGACGGCCTTGTCGGCGCCCATCGACAGCGCCTTGCGCAGCGCGTCCTTGGCGTCCTCGGGGCCGACCGTGAGCACGGTGACCTCGGCGTCGTCGGCCTCTTCGGCGATCTGCAGGGCCTGCTCGACCGCGTACTCGTCGAGCTCCGACAGCAGGCCGTCGACGTCGTCGCGGTCCACCGTCAGGTCATCGGCGAAGTGCCGGTCGCCGGTGGCGTCGGGCACGTACTTCACACAGACAACGATCCTCAAGCTCACGCCGGCTCTCCTACTGCATCGTCATAACTGGGCTGCCTTGTTGCTCGCAGCATAGGCGCCTGAAGGGCGGGTTTCCGGTCGGGGCGCCGGACGCCCCGACCGAAATATTACTCGCCAGTACATCCAGTCCGTTACCAATGAGCAAGCGCTCAGGCGTGTGACCTTGCCAACGCGCGGAGAGCGGCGCGCGGGGGAACTCTCAGTCGCGCAGCGCGTTGAAGCGGCCGTGGTGGTAGAGGAGTGGACGGCCCGCGCCGTCCGGGTCCCCGGCGACCGCCTGAGCGATGACGATGCGGTGGTCCCCGGCGGGCACCCGGGCCACCACGCGGCAGACCAGCCAGGCGAGGACGCCGTCGAGCACGGGCACGCCCTCGGGGCCGACGCTCCAGCGGGTCCCCTCGCCGAAGCGGTCGGCGCCGCTGCGCGCGAAGGTGGCCGCGAGCTCCTGCTGGTGCTCGCCGAGTATGTGCACGCCGATGTGCTCGGCCTCCGAGACCACGGGCCAGCTGGAGGAGCCCGTGCCGACCCCGAAGGAGATCAGCGGGGGCTCGGCGGCGACGGAGTTGAGCGAGGTGGCGGTGAACCCGACCGGACGCTCGCCGTGCGCGGTGATGACCGCGACGCCGGCGGCGTGCCGGCGGAAGACGGAGCGGAGCAGGTCGGGAGAGGCCTGCCGGGATGCGCCGATCGTGGGAACGGTACCGAGCTGGAGGTCTGGCGAAACCGTCATGGAGTTGTCCTTCTGCGAGGGCGTCATGAGAGGGGTCCTGGGGTGGTCAGACACCCGGACAGCGCGCGCTCGCGTTGCGGGCCAGATCCACGTGGGCCCGGCCGTAGAGAAGGAGTTCTATGGGCACTCCGTCAGGGTGACGATCGGTGACCGGTGCAGTCAAGTGCGTACCGGGATGTGGGAGAAGTGTCACGCCGTCAGACGACCCGGCCCCGACCAGCGGGTCTCCGGCCGTCAGACGGCCCTGCCCAGGGCCGCGATGACGTCCGCCTTGCGGGGCTGTCCGGCGGCCCTGCGGACGACGCGCCCGGCGGCGTCGAGCACGAGGACGGTGGGGGTGCGGGCGATGCCGAACTCGCGGACGAGGTCAAGACGCTCCTCGGCGTCGATCTCCACGTGCCCCACGCCGGGCACCATCGCGGCGACCTCGGCGAGCGTCCGGCGGGTGGCCCGGCAGGGCTGGCAGAAGGCCGTCGAGAACTGGACGAGCGTGGCCCGCTCCCCCAGCTCGGTGCCGAGCACCTCCGGCCCCAGGACCTCGGTCATCCCATTCCCCTTCACTCACCCGTTCCCCCGGTGCAGCGTCGCACGACGCCGATCGATTCCCGCCACGACCACCGCGAGTGACGAGAATCTCCCCGTACGAAGCCGTCTGGACTGGTCACGGGGCCCCACATGGGGCACGATCTGCCCAAAGCCGAAAACCTACGGCCGCGTAACTTCGCCGGGAGAACCCTCTCCGGGCACATGAAGAAGAGGTTCCTCTCCGATGGCAGAACTCGTCTATCGGCCGGTCGTCGGCGCCGCTCTGACCATGTTCAAGGCGCTCGACCTGAAGATCGACACCCAGGGTTCGGAGCACATCCCGCGGACCGGTGGCGCGGTGCTCGTGAGCAACCACATCAGCTATCTGGACTTCATCTTCACCGGCCTCGCCGCCCTCCCCCAGAAGCGCCTGGTGCGCTTCATGGCGAAGGACTCGGTCTTCAAGCACAAGATCTCGGGGCCGCTCATGCGCGGCATGAAGCACATCCCGGTGGACCGCGCCCAGGGCGAGCACGCGTACAAGCACGCCCTGGAGTCGCTGCGGGCCGGCGAGATCATCGGCGTCTTCCCCGAGGCGACCATCTCCCAGTCCTTCACCCTGAAGAGCTTCAAGACGGGTGCGGCGCGCCTGGCGCAGGAGGCGGGCGTCCCGCTGATCCCGATGGCGCTGTGGGGCACCCAGCGGCTGTGGACGAAGGGCAGGCCGCGGAACTTCAAGCGGAGCCACATCCCGGTGACGATCCGCGTCGGCGAGCCCGTGGAGGCCCCCTCCGACCAGTACGCGGGCGCGATCACCCGGCGGCTGCGCGAGCGCGTCCAGGAGCTCCTGGAGGCCGCGCAGCGCGCCTACCCGGTCCGCCCGAAGGACGCGAGCGACACCTGGTGGGTTCCGGCGCACCTCGGCGGTACGGCTCCGACGCCGGCCGAGGTCAAGGACGCCGGCTGACGGAACCGTTTCTCCGCACGTCGGAGGACGCCCCCGGGGCTCAGAGCTCCGTCGGCAGCGTCCGGTCGAGGTGCGGGCGGTCCCGGGCGGCCTTCAGGACGTCCAGGACGACCGGGTGCGGCTCGGCGTACAGCTCGGGGTGGTCCACTTCGCCGATCTCCGGCCGTACGGGGAAGGCCAGCCGCTCCTCCCCGAGTGAGAACCGGGCGTCGACGCCCGGCTTGTTCCCCCGTACGTCCTGCCGCGCCCAGGCGCTCTCGCCGGGCAGCAGGACGGCGACGAGGCCGTGGACCACGGGGTCCGAGCCGTCGTCCTCGGTGAGCCGCTGGTAGCAGAGGGCCGCGGGGATGCCGCGGGCCCGTAGGAGCGCGGCGTACGCGACGGACTTGGCGTAGCAGATGCCGGTGCCCTGCTCCAGGACGTCGGAGGCGCGCCAGGTGACGCGGAGGTCGCCGGAGTCCATGGAGTGCGGGATGGCGTCGCGGACGAACGCGAAGGCCGCTTCGGCGTATGAGTATGCGTCGGGGTGATCACCGGCGAGACGGTCGGACGCTTCCCTGACACGCGGATGATCGTGGTCGATGGCCTCGCCGGCGGCGAGGTACGCATCGACGTCAGGGTTCTGCTGGATGAGTTCCATGCGGAACGACCTTATGAAGACGGCCGGACGGAGTCAATGACTTTCCGTCCGGCCGCATATATATTCACCCAGGGCTAGCGGGCCAGTTCTTCCTTCAGAGCCTGGAGGAAGGCGTCCACGTCGTCCTCCGTGGTGTCGAAGGCGCACATCCAGCGGACATCGCCGGCGGCCTCGTCCCAGAAGTAGAAGCGGAACCGTTCCTGCAGGCGTCGGCTCACCTCGTGCGGGAGGCGGGCGAAGACCGCGTTGGCCTGCACCGGGTAGAGGATCTCCACCCCGTCCAGCTCGCGCACGCCGGTGGCGAGGCGCTGGGCCATCGCGTTGGCGTGGCGGGCGTTGCGCAGCCACAGGTCCTTCGCGAGAAGGGCCTCCAGCTGCACCGACACGAAGCGCATCTTCGAGGCGAGCTGCATGGACAGCTTGCGCAGGTGCTTCATGTGGCTGACCGCGTCGGGGTTCAGGACCACGACGGCCTCGCCGAAGAGCATGCCGTTCTTCGTGCCGCCGTACGAGATCACGTCCACGCCGACCGCGTTGGTGAACGCGCGCATCGGCACGTCCAGCGAGGCGGCCGCGTTGGCTATCCGGGCCCCGTCGAGGTGCACCTTCATGCCCTTGGCGTGGGCGTGCTCCACGATGGCGCGGATCTCGTCCACCGTGTAGACGGTGCCGAGCTCCGTGTTCTGGGTGATCGAGACGACCTGGGGCATGGCCCGGTGCTCGTCCTCCCAGCCCCAGGCCTGCCGGTCGATCAGCTCGGGGGTGAGCTTGCCGTCCGGGGTCGGGACGGTGAGCAGCTTGAGGCCGCCCATCCGCTCCGGCGCGCCGCCCTCGTCCACGTTGATGTGGGCGGTCTCGGCGCAGATGACGGCACCCCAGCGGTCGGTGAGCGCCTGGAGGGCGGTCACGTTCGCCCCGGTCCCGTTGAAGACCGGGAAGGCTTCGGCGGTGGAGCCGAAGTGGCTGTGCATGATCCGCTGGAGGTGATCGGTGTACTGGTCCTCGCCGTAGGCGACCTGGTGGCCTTCGTTGGCGAGGGCGAGGGCCGCGAGGACCTCGGGGTGGGCGCCGGCGTAGTTGTCGCTGGCGAAGCCCCGGACCGACGGGTCGTGGTGACGACGTGCGTCGGTCCTGGGGCCGAGTGCCGCGGTCACGGCTTGGGGGTCAGCCACAGACGCTGTCCATTCACTTCCTGGGCGGGCTTGTCCCAGAGACCCGCGATCTCGTTCGCCAGGTCCTTGACGTCGGTGAAGCCCGCGAACTTCGCGTTGGGGCGTTCGGCGCGCATCGCGTCGTGCACCAATGCCTTGATCACCAGGATGGCAGCCGCCGCCTGCGGGCCTTCGTCGCCCCCCAGCTTGCGGAACGAGTCCGCCATGGCGAGGGTCCAGGCCTCGGCGGCCGCCTTGCCGGCGTTGTACGCGGCGTTGTTGGCGACCGGCTTGTGCGCGCCGGACTGGCTGACCAGGGCGTACCGGCCGCGCCCGCCGGCGCGCAGCAGCCCGTCGTGGAAGGCGAGCGAGGTGTGCTGGACCGTGCGGATCAGGAGCTTCTCCAGGAAGTCCCAGTCCCGGAGGTCGGTCTCCGTGAAGGAGGCGCTGCCGCGCCAGCCGCCGACCAGGTGGACCAGGCCGTCGACCCGGCCGAACTCCTTCTCGGTCTTCGCGGCCCAGTCACGGGTGGCGTCCAGGTCGAGGAGGTCGACCGTGTCGCCGATGACCTTGGCTCCGCCGTGGGCGTAGCGGGCGGCGTCGACGGCCTCCGCGAGGCGCGCCGGGTCGGCGTCGGACGCGACGACCGTCGCGCCCGCCTCGGCGAGACGCAGCAGGGTCGCGCGGCCTGCAGGGCCGGCCGCGCCGGCGACCGCGATGACGGCGCCGTCGAGCGGTCCGCCGTTTCCGTTGGAGTTCATGGGCGACGCCTCCTCGGTGTTCTCGGTGAGGTCGCTCACGCGGCGGCCCGCACGGTGCTCGGGACGTCGGCGGCGGTGATCCCCTTGGTGTCGGCGATCACGCCCTTCAGCTTCTTGGCGAGGGCCTCAAAGAACATGCTCAGCGGAAACTCGTCCGGAAGCACGTCGTCGACGAGCTTGCGGGGCGGCAGGGAGAGGTCGAGGGCGTCGGGACCCTTGGCCCACTTCGATCCCGGGTGCGGGGCGAGGTAGGTGGAGACGAACTCGTACGCCTTGAACCAGTGGACCAGCTTCGGGCGGTCGATGCCCTCGCGGTAGAGGGTCTCGATCTCGGAGCAGAGGCGGTTGGTGACCTCGGGGGCCCGGTCCCAGTCGATCGTGAGGACGTTGTCCGTCCAGCGCACCACGTCGTTCTTGTGGAGGTACGCGAAGAGGAGCTGGCCGCCCAGACCGTCGTAGTTGCGGGTGCGGTCACCGGTGAGCGGGAAGCGGAACATCCGGTCGAAGAGGACGGCGTACTGCACGTCACGGCCGTGCCCGTTGCCCTCGGACTCCAGCTTCACGGCCTCCTTGAAGGCGGTGAGGTCGCAGCGGAGCTCCTCGAGGCCGTACATCCAGAACGGCTGGCGCTGCTTGATCATGAAGGGATCGAAGGGCAGGTCTCCGCGGCTGTGGGCGCGGTCGTGGACCAGGTCCCAGAGCGCGAAGGCCTGCTGGCAGCGCTCCTGGTCGCCGAGCATGACGGCGATGTCCTCGGGGAGCTTCACGCCGAGGGTGTCGACGGCGGCCTCGGTGACCTTGCGGAAGCGCGCGGCCTCGCGGTCGCAGAAGATGCCGCCCCAGGTGAAGCGCTCGGGGACCTCGCGGACGGCGACGGTCTCCGGGAAGAGGACGGCCGAGTTGGTGTCGTACCCGGCGGTGAAGTCCTCGAAGGTGATGCCGCAGAAGCCCGGGTTGTCGTAGCGGGTGCGCTCCAGCTCGGAGAGCCACTCGGGCCAGACCATGCGGAGCACGACGGCCTCGAAGTTGCGGTCCAGGTTGCCGTTCTGCGTGTACATCGGGAAGAGCACGAGGTGCTGGAGCCCGTCGGCACGGCCGGCGGCCGGGTGGAACTCCATGAGGGAGTCCAGGAAGTCCGGCACGGTGAAGCCGCCCTCGACCCACTTGCGCAGGTCCGCGACGAGGGCGCGGTGGTAGGCGCCGTCGTGCGGGACGAGCGGGGAGAGCTGCTCGACGGCCGCGACCAGGCGGTCCACGGTCAGCTCGACGAGCGCGCGGGCGGGGGCGCCCTCGGCCTCGAAGTCGATGGAGCCGTCCTTGGACTGCCAGGGGCGGATCTCCTCCACGGCATTCTTGAGCTCGGCCCAGGCCGGGTGGTCGATCACGCGGGCGTCGGTGGATATCGCCCCACCGGTCACGTCCTGCACAAGAATTTCCGTCATGCCTCTTCCTCCACAGGAGAACCTTGCGTCAATACAACGTAACCATTGACGCTTCGTCCACACAAGGGGAGCCAAGAGAAATTATCCTGCGCCACCCCCCTCACGGCAGAAGTTTTTCCTGTCCGTCAGGGGGGAAGCCACCTTTCCGCCGGACGGATCAGCTCAGCGGCTTGATCAGCAGCTCGAACTCCAGGTCGTCGCGCTGGGGCAGGCCGAAGCGCTCGTCGCCGTACGGGAACGGGGTCGTCCGGCCCGTGCGCCGGTAGCCGCGCCGCTCGTACCAGGCGATCAGCTCCTCGCGCACGGAGATCACCGTCATGTGCATCTCGCGCACGTCCCACAGCTCGCGCACCCGGCGCTCGGCCTCCGCGATGATCTGCTTGCCCAGACCGGCACCCTGGAGTTCGGGGCGGACCGCGAACATGCCGAAGTAGGCGGCCTCCCCGCGGTGCTCCAGCTGGCAGCAGGCGACCAGCTCGCCGTCGCGCTCGACGACCAGGAGCCGGCTGCCCGGTGTGGTGATCACCTCGGTCACGCCCTGGGGGTCGGTGCGCTGCCCCTGGAGGATGTCCGCCTCCGTCGTCCAGCCGCCCCGGCTGGCGTCGCCCCGGTAGGCCGACTCGACGAGCGGGACGAGTGCCGGGACGTCGTCGAGGACCGCGTCGCGGTAGCTGATCCGGCCGGTCTCCTGGGACGTGGCGGTGTCCATGTTCTCGGGGCTCCCCTCAGGCGCTGACGATCGGCGTGCGCGATCGGCCCGAGCCTAACGCGCGAGCCTTTCGCTCCCTTCGTACGCCTGTGCGCGCCCGTGCGCCCGCGTGCGGCCCCCGGGAGGCGGGCATTCCTCCCTGGAGGGGACGGCGGCGAGGGGGAGGTGTGCCGTGCACGGACCGGCTCTGTCCGGGTGGTTGCTGGTCGCGCTGTGCACGGCGACGGGCGTGTACTGCCTGCTGCGGACGCGCACCTGCGTCGGCGAGGCGCGGCGGGCCGCGGTCGGCGAGGCCGTGATGGGCTTCGGGATGGCGGCGATGGCGCTGCCCGCGGCGGCCCTGGCGCCGCCGGAGTGGGTGTGGGCGGTGTACGCGGCGGTGTTCGGCGCGGCGGCGCTGCACGGTCTCCTGGCGGCCCGGCACGGCGGTCACCATCTGCACCATCTGGTGGGCTCGCTCGCCATGGTCTACATGGCGGTCGCGATGGCGGCGCCCGGCGCGACGGGGGCGCACGCGGGGCACACGGCGGGGACGACGGGCGGCATACCCGTGCTCACGGGCGGACTTCTCCTCTACTACACGGCGTACGTGCTCCGCTCGGGTGCGCGACTCGTCCCGGTGGCGGCGACCCAGGGGGGCGCCGCGGGCCGGGCGTGGGCGAGCGGGGGCGGCGGCTGGGCGGGCCGGCCGGAGCTGACGCACGCCTGCCGGCTGTCGATGGCGCTCGCGATGCTGGCCATGCTGGTGACCATGTGAGGCGGGGGGCTCACCGGGCCCCGGGAGGTCTCGTGGGACCCGGCCCGCGACCGCGCCTTCCGGCCAACCAAACCGTGGCGTACGTCACTTGCCGTCCGCGCCCATACCCCGGCGAGTACCGCGCTCATAGGCTGACGCCATGTGGGTCTCCCTCGCGCTGTTCCTGCTCGGCCTCCTGACCGCCGTCGCGGCCCCCAAGCTGCTGTCCCGGGCCGACTGGGTGGAGCGAGAACCCGTGGTGGCCCTGTGGGTGTGGCAGTGCGTGGTGGCCGCGGTGCTGGTCAGCTTCGCGCTCTCCATGACGTTCAGCGCGTCCGCCGCCTGGCAGGCCGTCCGGGGGCAGGTCTTCGCGCCCGCGCCGCGCGCGGTGGTCGACGCGTACGAACTCGGCACGTCCGGGCCCTGGTCTGCGGTGCTCGCGGTGGCCCTGGCGGCCGGCGGGCTCTGGTCCGGGGCGATGCTGGGCCGCGAGATCGGCCAGGCCCGCGCCCGGCGCCGGCAGCACCGCTGCGAACTGCTCGTCCGCGCGCCCCTGCTGCCCGGGGAGCGGCCGGGCGGCGAGCGGCTCGTCGTCCTGGAGGGCGAGCGGGCGAACGCCTGGTGGGTGGCGGGCTCCACGCCCCAGCTGGTCATCACGACCGCGGCGCTGCGCCGGTTGAAGGGGCGCCAGCTGGACGCGGTGCTGGCCCACGAGCAGGGCCACGCCCGGGCCCGGCACGACTGGCTGCTGCACTCCTCGGCCGCGCTGGCCGCCGGATTCCCGGGGATCCCGGTCTTCGCGGCCTTCCGCGAGGAGATGCACCGTCTGGTGGAGCTGGCCGCCGACGACGTCGCCTCGCGTCGCTTCGGGCGGCTGACGATCGCGCTCGCGCTGGTCGAACTGAACGAGGACCGGGGAGTGTTCGGCCCCGGGCCCGCGCCCGACGCCGGTCTGCCGCAGCGGGTGAACCGGCTGCTGACGGCGACCCCGCGGCTTACCGCCGGCCACCGGCTCCGGCTGACGGCGGCCGCTTCCCTGGTGCCCGTGATCCCCGTGCTCGTGGCCTTCGTGCCGGCGCTCAGCGCGCTGGGATAACGGCAGGTGACAGCGGGCTCGATGGACCGGTCCCGGACGGCGACGCGCGCCGGGGCGGAGGACCGGGGCCGGACGGCGACACCCCCCGGCCCGGACAACGGCGCGGGGCGGATCGTCGGGCAGGATCGGCGCATGCGCACCTCCGCCGTGATCTCCGGGGTCCTGGCCCTGGCTCTGCTCCTGCTCGTCGCGGTGGGGTGGTCGCCGCTGCTCTCCTTCGACCGGTCGGTCGCCGAGGCGCTGCACCGCAGCGCCCTCGCGCACCCCGGCTTCACCCACGTCAACCGTGTGCTGACCGACTGGGTGTGGGACCCGTGGACGATGCGTGCCCTGGCCACCGTCGCCACGGTGCTGCTGTGGTGGCGGAAGGAGCGGCGACCGGCTCTCTGGGTGGCCGGGACGAGCCTGCTGGCCGCCGGACTCCAGCAGGCCCTCAAGTCGCTGGTGGACCGGGACCGGCCGCAGTGGACCGATCCGATCGACTCGGCACGGTACGCCGCCTTCCCCTCGGGCCACGCCATGACGGCGACGGTCACCTGCGGGCTGCTGCTCTGGGTCCTCGCCCTGCGCTGGCGCGACGAGTGGCGCGGCTGGGGGACCGTGGCGGGCGTCGCCGCCTTCTCGGTGCTCGGGGTGGGCTTCACGCGGGTCTACCTGGGCGTCCACTGGCCCTCGGACGTCGTCGAGGGGTGGCTGCTCGGCTGGTTCTGCGTGTCCGTGGCGGTCCTCACGTACCGGTGGAGCGAGCGGCGCGAAGCCCCCGGAGGTGAAGGCGGCATCGGGGGCAGAATGGGAGAAAGACGATGAAGCCGCCTGTTCTGGACGATCCCCCGTGTCGCCCAGAACAGACGGCATCCCCGCCGGTATGCCACAGGGGCATGCCGACGGCATGCGCCGAGTATATTGGCCGGCAGCCAGTCAACGCAGGAGTCCAGCATGTCCCCGCGTAGCCCATCGGTCAATGAAGAGCTTCGGCGCCGGTCGCGGGAGCGGATTCTCCAGGCCACGGTGGACCTGATCGACGCTCATGGCTACGAGGCGACCACGCTCGGCGACATAGCGGAGCGGGCCGGTACGGCGCGGGGGCTGATCTCGTACTACTTCCCCGGCAAGCGCCAGCTGCTCCAGGCGGCGGTGCACCGGCTGATGCACCTCACCCTGGAGGAGGCGCTCGAGCGAGAGCCGCGCACGGAGGACGGCCGCGAGCGGCTGGCCCGCGCGATCGACGCGATCCTGGGGCTCGCGGTGGCGCGGCCCACGCTGATGCGGACCCACATGGCGGGCATCCTGCAGGCCGAGGGGTTCGTGCAGTGCGAGGAGCAGCAGCGCCTGGCCTTCCTGCTGCGGGACACGGTCACGCGGTACGGCTCGACGGACGTGGACACGGACTACCCGCTGCTGCGCGCCCTGCTGATGGGCACGGTGGTGGCGCTGCTGCTGCCGGGGGCTCCGATGCCGCCGGCCCGGCTGCGGTGGGAGCTGTTCCAGCGGTACGGGCTCGACTGGGAGGCGGGCATGCCGCCGGACGGGGGTCCGCCCGACGGCATGCGGGTGCTCAGGCCGTCATCCGGCCGTCATGACCTCGGTCAGTCGTCGAGGTCGAAGTAGTCCGGCTGGGTCTGGACGTTGAGCCGGTCCATCCGGATCCGCTTCGCCGGGTCCGTACGACGGTCGGAGAGCTGCAGGACGTCGAAGCCCTTCGCGATGTCGTTCGAGTAGATGTGGCCGTTGTAGTAGTACGCGGACCAGGAACCGCCCGTCGCCATGGTGGTGGCGGACAGCGGGCCTCGCTCGAAGTAGGCGATCTCCTTCGGGGCGGAGGAGTCGGTGAAGTCCCAGACGGAGACACCGCCCTGGTACCAGGCCTGGACCATGAGGTCCTTGCCCTTGACCGGGATCAGCGAGCCGTTGTGCGCGACGCAGTTCTCGGTGTCGGCCTGGTGGCGCGGGATCTTGAAGTAGCTGCGGAAGACGAGCTTGCGCTGGTCGCCCTTGCCGACGATGTCGTAGATGCCGTCGGCGCCCCGGTTGGGGCCGACCTGGGCGTTGCAGGTGGCGGCGCCGCCGCCGCCGAGCTCGTCGGTGAAGACGACCTTGTTCGCCTTCTGGTTGAAGGTCGCGGAGTGCCAGAACGCGAAGTTGACGTTGTCCTCGACCTGGTCGATGACCCGCGGGTGCTCGGGGTCCTTGATGTCGAAGAGGATGCCGTCACCCATGCAGGCGCCGGCCGCGAGGTTCTCCGACGGGAGCACGGTGATGTCGTGGCAGCCGGTGGTCTTGGAGACGCCCGGGTTGGTGGGCGCGCCCGGGTTGCCGCCGCCGTCCGGGCCGTCGCCCGGGAAGAGGACGGGGAAGTTGACGACCGCGGCCTGCTCGGGCGCCTTGCGGGGCACCTTGATGACGGAGATGCCGTCGTGCGGGGGCTGGCAGTCCGGGAAGGCCGCGTTGGGCGAGTAGGAGGAGACGTAGATGTACACGTTCTTGCCCTTGGGCAGGATCGTGTGGGTGTGCGAACCGCAGTTGGTCTCGACGGAGGCGACGTACTTCGGGTTGGCGATGTCGCTGATGTCGAAGATCTTCATGCCCTCCCAGGATTCCTTCACCGAGGCGGGCTGCGTCGTGCTGGCGCACGAGTTGTCGCTGCGGGAGGAGTCGGTGGAGAGGAAGAGGAGGTTCCCGGAGACGGAGACGTCGTTCTGGGAGCCCGGGCAGAGGACCTGCGTGACGGTCTTCGGGGCCTTCGGGTCGCTGATGTCGAAGATCCGGAAGCCGTCGTAGTTGCCGGCGAAGGCGTACTTGCCCTGGAAGGCGAGGTCCGAGTTGAGGCCCTTGAGGGCGTCCTTGGGGATGTTCGCCAGGTGCTCGATGTTCTGGCTGTGGACGATCTCGTCCACGCCGGGTATCTCGCCGCTCTGGATGGCGGAGCGCGCCTCCTCGGCCTGCTGCGCGGAGACCGCGCCCTGTACGGGGCCGGTGTCTCCGGGGTCGGGGCTGGCGGTCGCGGGGCCTGCCACGAGCATGGCGGCCAGTAGCCCGGCCGCGGCGGATGCCACGCCCAGGCGTCTGATGCGGGCACGCGGGTCACGCGTGTCGGACGTGGAACGCGGGGTACGCAACGAAGTCACTCCGTCCTCCCTGGTATCCGTTCAGCTTTGAACGGGTGTTGGACCCCGGCAGTATCTTCCTTGCCGTGCACATCTCAACAGATGGCAACACAGACGTAATGAAGGTTTTCGATCGGTCAAGAAGAGAAAGTGCTAGGAACGGTCACTATCCCCCGCAAGAACCCCTGGAGGTCGCGTTGTTGATCCGCCGTCAGCGTGCCGTCGTCGCCGTGGCCCTGTCCGCCGTCGCCGTACTCGCCCTGGGTGCCTGCGAGTCGGGGCCCGACAGGAGCGCGCCGCAGGCCAAGGCCTCGACCGGGCAGTCGGTGGTGGCACCGGGCAAGCCGGGTGAACCGGCCCGGCGGATATCCCCCGAGGAGGCCGCCCGGCTGCTCCCCGACGAGAGCCCGAACGGCGCGGACTTCCGGTACGTCCAGATGATGATGGTGCATCACCAGCAGGCCCTGACGATGACGGACCTGGTCCCCCGGCGGGCGTCCTCGCCGCAGGTGAAGAAGGTCGCCGCGCGGATCGCGGCGGCGCAGCGGCCGGAGATCGGCGCCATGGAAGGTTGGCTGAAAAACAACGGCGGCCCGCGCGCGCAGGGCGCTCACGACCATCACTCGATGCCGGGCATGGCGACCGAGGCACAACTGGAGGAGCTGAGGAGCGCGAAGGGCGAGGTCTTCGACGAGCTCTTCCTGAAGCTCATGATCAAGCACCACGAAGGGGCCGTGACGATGGCCGCCGAGGTGCTGAGCGAGGGCAACAACGTCCTCGTGGAGGAGATGGCGAACGACGTGATCGCCCAGCAGAGCTCGGAGATCGACCGGATGCGCTCGCTGTAGGCGCCGCGGGATGCGGAGGGAGCCGGCCGTCAGGCCGTCCCCTCCTCCCCCGCACGCCCGGCCTGGGCGCCGGCGGCGGACAGGACGGAGTCGAGCAGGCCGGGGAAGAGGGCGTCGAGGTCGTCCCTGCGCAGGAGGTTGTACTTGGCCGTGCCCCGGTACACCTGCTGGATCACGCCGCTCTCGCGGAGCACCCGGAAGTGGTGCGTGGTCGTGGACTTGGTCACCGGGAGGTCGAAGTACGAGCAGCTGAGTTCGACGTCCTCGCGCGCCATGTCCCGCACGATCCGCAGGCGCACGGCGTCCGAGAGGGCGTGCAGCACCTCTTCGAGGCGGATCTGGTCGCGCGTGGGGTGTTCGAGGACGCGCGGGCTGGTGGTGGTCGTCATGGCGGCGGCTCCACTTCATCCGGGATGCGCACCATTGTACGAGAGGCCTCGTAGTTTGACAGGTGCCGTACTACGACGAGTATCGTACGAGCATCTTCGAGGCATCCCGAACGGAGTCCGTCATGAGCGTCGCCCTCTTCGAGCCGTACACCCTGCGTTCCCTGACCGCGCCCAACCGGGTCTGGATGGCGCCCATGTGCCAGTACTCGGCGGAGACGAGCGGACCGGACGCGGGCGTCGCCGGCGACTGGCACTTCGCCCACTACGCGGCCCGCGCCACCGGCGGTGCCGGACTGATCCTCGTCGAGGCGACCGCCGTCTCCCCCGAGGGACGCATCAGCCCGGCCGACCTCGGCCTCTGGAACGACACCCAGACCGAAGGACTGCGACGCATCTCCGGATTCCTCAAGGAGCACGGCACCGTCCCCGGCATCCAGATCGGTCACGCCGGACGCAAGGCCTCCACCAACCGGCCCTGGGAGGGCCGCGGCCCGGTCGACCCGAGCGAGGGCTGGCAGCCCGTCGGCCCCAGCCCGGTCGGGTTCGCCGCGGACCACCAGGTCCCGACCGAGCTGACCGTGGAGCGCATCCGGGAGATCACCGGACAGTTCGCGGACACGGCCCGCCGCGCCCTGGAGGCCGGTTTCGAGGTCATCGAGATCCACGGCGCGCACGGCTACCTGATCCACGAGTTCCTCTCCCCGCACAGCAACCACCGCACCGACGCCTACGGCGGCTCGTTCGAGAACCGCACCCGTCTCGCCCTGGAGGTCGTCGACGCCGTACGCGCCGTCTGGCCCGAGGAGCTGCCCCTCTTCTTCCGCGTCTCCGCCACCGACTGGCTGGAGCGGCAGGGCTGGACGGCCGACGAGACCGTACGGTTCGCCGCCCTCCTGCGCGAGCACGGCGTCGACCTCCTCGACGTCTCCACCGGCGGCAACGGCGGACCGGCCGAGATCCCGGTGGGCCCCGGCTACCAGGTGCCCTTCGCCGCCCGCGTCAAGGCCGAGACCGGGCTGCCCGTCGCCGCCGTCGGCCTGATCACCGAGAGCGAGCAGGCAGAGAAGATCCTCGCCAACGGCGAGGCCGACGCGGTCCTCCTCGGCCGCGAGCTGCTGCGCGACGCCTCCTGGCCGCGCCGCGCCGCCCGCGAGCTGGGCGCCCTGACCCCCGCGCCCTCGCAGTACGCCTGGGCGATCTGACCACGGCGCGTCACCGGGGACCGTTGTCAGTGGCCGGGTGCAGACTGGCCCGTATCAGTGACAACGGCGTCCCTGGAGGTGGCAGCCATGCCCGACGTACTCCTCACCGTAGGCACCCGCAAGGGCCTCTTCATCGGGCGGAGGCACGACGGACGATGGGAGTTCGACGATCCCGGCTTCCCCGCGCAGGCGGTGTACTCGGTGGCCATCGACACCCGGCGGCCGACACCGCGCCTGCTCGCGGGCGGGGACAGCGCGCACTGGGGCCCCTCCGTCTTCCACTCCGACGACCTCGGCAGGACCTGGACCGAACCGGCCCGCCCCGCCGTGAAGTTCCCCGAGGACACGGGTGCCTCCCTGGAGCGGGTCTGGCAGCTGCACCCGGCACCCGAGCACTCCCCCGACGTCGTGTACGCGGGGACGGAGCCGGCCGCACTGTTCCGGTCGGCGGACGGCGGCGAGTCCTTCGAGCTCGTCCGCCCGCTCTGGGAGCACCCGACGCGCTCGAAGTGGGTGCCCGGCGGAGGCGGCGAGGCCGTGCACACCGTCGTCACGGACCCGCGCGACCCGGACGCGCTGACGGTCGCGGTGTCGACGGCCGGGGTGTTCCGCTCGCGGGACGGCGGAGCCGCGTGGGCGCCCTCCAACCACGGTGTGTCCGCCGTCTTCCTGCCCGATCCGAACCCCGAGTTCGGGCAGTGCGTCCACAAGATCGCCCAGGACGCGGGCGACAACGACCGGCTCTACCTCCAGAACCACTGGGGCGTCTTCCGCAGCGACGACGCCGGCGCGAACTGGTCCGACATCGGCTCGGGACTCCCCTCGGACTTCGGCTTCGCGGTCGCCGCGCACCCGCACCGCCCGGACACCGCGTACGTCTTCCCGATCACCGCCGACTCCGACCGGGTTCCGGCGGGCCGCCGCTGCCGCGTCTACCGGACGACGGACGCGGGCGCCACGTGGGAGCCGCTCAGCCGGGGGCTGCCCGAGGGCGACCACTACGGCACGGTGCTGCGCGACGCGCTGTGCACGGACGACGCGGACCCGGCGGGCGTCTACTTCGGCAACCGGAACGGCGAGGTGTACGCGAGCGCGGACGACGGGGACAGCTGGCAGCTCCTGGCGGAGCACCTGCCGGACGTGCTGTGCGTGCGGGCGGCGGTGATCTGACGGAACGACAGATTCCGCAGAATCTCGCTCAAGTGCCGCCGTGCAGGCGGAAGTTCGTTCGTGCGAACATGCGATCATGAGGCCGCTCTCCCGGCCGACGGCTGGGGCCTCCCTGATTGCAGAGGACCATGAAGCTCAGCCTGTTCTCCCACGCCCGCCGCCTCCTGCTCGCGCTCGCCGCCGTCTTCGGTGTCCTGCTCACGGCCGCCCCTGCCCAGGCCGACGGGGGCCACGTCTCCGACTTCACCTATGAGATCCGTCCCAACCACACCTCGGGCATGTGCCTGGAGGTCGCCGACTGGAGCCTGGCCAACGGTGCCGCCGTCCGACAGTGGCCGTGCACCGGCGGCGCCAACCAGCAGTGGCGCAGGTTCTACGAGCCGAACTCGTCCACCGGTCCCTACTGGTACGTGAACGTGAACAGCGGCATGTGCCTGGAGATCGGCGGCTGGGCCACGTACAACGGCGCCACGGCCAACCAGTGGGACTGCCACTGGGGTGCGAACCAGACCTGGTACGGCAATGACGGCCGCATCCGCACTCCTGTCGAGTACGTCCAGAACAAGTGCCTGGAGATCGCCGACTGGCGCGTCGACGCAGGTGCCCCTGCGCGACTGTGGGACTGCACCGGCGGCGCCAACCAGTCGTACTACTTCCGCAGGATCTACTGACGCTCCGGGGCGCGCCGGCGGCACCGGCGCGCCCTCAGGGCAGGCGCCAGTCCACGGGCTGGGCGCCCATGCCGATGAGCATCTCGTTCGCCCGGCTGAACGGGCGGGAGCCGAAGAAGCCCCGGTCCGCCGACATCGGGGACGGGTGCGCGGACTCGATCGCCGGCAGGTTCCCGAGGAGCGGGCGGGCCCTGCGGGCGTCACTGCCCCAGAGGATAGAGACCAGGGGCTTGCCCCGGGCCGCCAGCGCGCGGATCGCCTGCTCGGTGACCTCTTCCCAGCCCTTGCCCCGGTGGGCACCGGCCTTGCGCGGGGCCGTCGTCAGCGCCCTGTTGAGGAGCAGGACGCCCTGGCGGGTCCACGGCGTCAGGTCGCCGTTCGACGGCCGGGGCAGATCGAGGTCGGTGTGCAGCTCCCGGAAGATGTTCTCCAGGCTGGGCGGCAGCGAGCGCACCTCGGGCGCGACCGAGAAGCTGAGCCCCATCGGCATCCCCGGTGTGTGATAGGGATCCTGACCCACGATCAGAACCCGCACCTCGTCGAAGGGCTGCTGGAAGGCCCGCAGCACGTTCGGCCCGGACGGCAGGTACGTCCGGCCTGCGGCGATCTCCGCCCGCAGGAAGTCGCCCATCGCGGCGACACGCCCCGCGACGGGGCTCAGGGCCTCCGCCCAGCCGGGCTCCACCAGTTCGTTCAAGGGTCGCGCTGTCACGGTCCGTCACTCTACCGGCCTACGCTGACAACGGGGTCCGGCGCGGACCCCCGCCGGCTCCCGCTCACGTCTCCGAGGATGGTGCACCGTGGTCTCCGTGGATCCCGTACGTCCCGCTCTTCCCGTGGCCGAGTCCTCCGACGCCGTGGTCGTCGGCGTCGACTCCGGCGGTTCGGGGCTCCGCGTCGCGCTGGCCGGGGCGGCGAGCGGCACCGTCCTGGAGACCGTCTCCTCCCGGGAGCCCGTGCGGACCGGACCGGGCGGGATCTCCGCCGGTCACTTCCTGGAGCAGGTCCTGCCCGCCGTCGCCGCCCTGCGGGAGCGGGCCGGTGGGCGGCCGGTCGCGGCCGTCGCCGTGGGTGCCGCCGGGATGGCGACCCTCGGGGACGAGCTGCGGGCCGAACTGCCGGGCGCGTTCGCGGAGGCATGGGGGGTACGCCTTCTGGCACTCGCGGCCGACGCGGTCACCGCCTACGCCGGGGCGCTCGGCCAGCGGCCGGGCGTCGTCGTCGCCGGCGGTACGGGGCTGATCGCGCTCGGCACGGATCTGACGTCCTGGCGGCGGGCGGACGGCTGGGGGCACCTGCTCGGCGACTGCGGCAGCGGCTCCTGGATCGGCCGGGCGGGCCTCGAGGCGGCGATGCGCGCGCACGACGGGCGGCGAGGGGGTTCGGCGGAGCTCCTGGCGCGGGCCGAGAAGCTCTTCGGGCCCGCGGCCGGACTGGCGGGCGTGCTCTACCCGCGTACGGACCGGCCCGCCGTACTCGCCTCCTTCGCCCCCGAGGTGGGTCGGTGCGCCGGGTCCGATCTGGTGGCGGCCGGCATCCTCGCGCGGGCCGGCACGCACATCGCCGAGGCCGCCGAGGCCGCGTGCCCCGCGGAGCCCGGTGCTTCGGTGGCCCTCACCGGCGGGCTCTTCAAGATGGGCGAGCCCCTGCTCGCCCCGCTCCGGTCCGCTCTCGCGGAGCTGCTGCCGGAGGCCCGGGCGGTGGAACCGGCGGGAGACCCTCTCGCCGGGGCGGTCGCCCTGGCCTCCGCGCTCGCCACCGACACCCTGCGCCTGCCGGAACACCCGTCGCTGCTCCGCCTGTTCGGCGCCGGGGTGGCCTAGCCGGGGCCTTCCGCCCAGCTGGGACACGGTGCGCGGAGGCGGGAGTCGACCCGTGCGGGGTGGAGGAGACGGGGAAGCGGAACCGGCGCCGGGGCGGATGCGCAAGCGTGGCGGAACGGAAGTCGGAGCAGAGAGCGGACATAGAGGGGCAGAAGGCACGTGACCGCACCTCAGCCAACGGCGCGGCGGGCGAAACCAGTAGCATGCGGCGCCATGAGCTCCCCCACTGGGCCTGCTTCCGGCCTGCCTGTACGAATGCCTCGACCCCGCCAGTCCGGGCGGCACCGTCGCCCCGAACCCGCGGCGGCGCCCGAGGGCGCTCCCGCACTGGTTCTCGCCGTGCCCGGCGTGCCGTCCGCCGCCATACGCTCGCTGGCCGAGGAGGTCGTGAGCATCGCCCGCTCCGAGCTGCCCGGCCTGGAGGCCGCGATCGGCTTCCTGGAGGGCGACGACACCGAATACCCCTCGCTCGCGACCGTCCTCGCGGCGACCGAGAAGCTGCGCACCGAGCGGTACGAGCTGGCCCTGGCCGCCGGCCGCGAGGCCACCGCCCCGACGGGCCCGGCCGCGGTCGTCGTCCCGCTGCTCGCGGGCCCTGACAGCGCGCAGATGCGCCAGGTGCGCCAGGCCCTCATGGACGGCGGCAACACCGCCGAGCTGACCGATGTCCTCGGCCCGCACCCGCTGCTCGCCGAGGCGCTGCACGTGCGGCTCTCCGAGGCCGGTCTGGCCCGCGCCGACCGCGCCCGGCTCTTCACCGTCGCGACGGCCGCCGACGGCATCATCCTGGCCACGGTCGGTGGCGAGGAGGCCGTGCAGGCCGCCGGCATCACCGGCATGCTGCTCGCCGCGCGCCTCGCCGTCCCGGTGATGGCCGCCGCGCTCGACCAGGAGGGTTCCATCGCCTCCGTGGCCGATCAGCTGCGCGCCGCCGGCGCGGAGCAGCTGGCCCTCGCCCCGTACCTGATCGGCCCCGAGCTGGCCGAGGGCCTCCTCGACGAGGCGTCGAAGGAGGCGGGCTGCGCCGCCGCCGAGCCGCTGGGCGCCTACCCGGCGATCGGCAAGCTGGTGCTCTCGCAGTACACCGCCGCGCTGGGCATCCCGCCGCAGCAGCCGCAGGGCGCGCCCTCGCTCTGAGGCCCGCTCGCAGGCCCCGGCCCCGCGCCGTACGGAAGGGCCCGCTCCGGAATCGTCCGGCGCGGGCCCTTCGTCGTACCCCGACCGTCTCTCGCCCGGCGGTCTCAGCCGAAGACGACGCAGGAGGCCGCGGGGGCCTCGATCGCGCCCGCGCGCGTCGGGATCCCGGTCTCCGGGTCGAGGGTGAACCAGGTGACGTCGCCGGAGCGCTCGTTCGCCGCGTACAGGTGCCGCCCGGAGGGGGCGAGCGTGAGGTCGCGGGGCCAGGTGCCGCCACAGGGCACGGCGGCGACGAGACGGGCCTCGGCGCCGTCCGCCCCGAGGGCGAGCACGGCGAGGGTGTCGTCGCCGCGCACGGCGGCCCAGAGGAAGCGGCCGTCGGGGGAGACGACCACCTCGGAGGGGTAGCTGGGACCGGTGGTGCCCTCGGGGACGACGGGGGTCTCGCCGAGCGGTTCCAGGACGCCCTGCGCGGCGTCCCAACGGCAGACGGTGAGGGTGGGCTCCAGCTCGTTCAGGACGTACGCGTGGGTGCCGGCCGGATGGAAGGCGAGGTGGCGCGGTCCGGTGCCGGGGCGCAGCGCGGTCTCGCCGTGGAGCGTGAGCCGCCCGGTCGCGGGGTCGAGCGCGCAGATCCGTACCGAGTCGGTGCCGAGGTCCACGCTGACGACCCAGTCGCCGCTGGGGTCGGGGAGCACCTGGTGGGCGTGCGGGCCGCTCTGGCGGTCGGCGACGGGGCCGCCGCCCTCGTGCCGCAGGACGGTGGTGGCGGGGCGGGCGGTGCCGTCCTCGGCCAGCGGCAGGGCGGTGACGCTGCCGGAGGTGTAGTTGGCGGTGAGGAGGTGTCCGGCGGCGAGCGCCAGGTGGGTGGGGCCCGCGCCGTCGACGGGGACGGGGGCGCCGAGCGGCCGGGGCGCCGGCCCGGTGACGTCGAAGGCGGCGACGGCACCCGCCTCGGTCTCGGACACGGCGTGGAGCACGGGGCCGGCGAGGGCGAGGAAGGAGGGGTCGGCGACGGCGTCGCCGGCGCCGGTGACGGTCAGCGCGCCGGTGGCCTCGTCCACGTCGGCGGCGAGGACGCCGCGGCCGCCCGCCGAGGTGAAGGAGCCTATGTACGCCCGTACCCCGCTCCGGCCCTGATCCGTCCCTGTGCCGCCCACGGCGCCTCCCCTGTCCCCGGGCCGGTCGCGGTCGACCGGCCGTCGTCTCTCGTCGGGCCGACGGTAGCAGGCGGTCTAGACCAAATCGGGGAGCCCGGGGCCCTTCAGGGGCGGACCATCCACGCGCCGGGCGGAGTCCGCAGCGGAGCGTCCAGCTCCGTGAGCACGCGCGCGAGCCCGCTCGCGTGGACGAGAGCCGGCGCACCCGCGTGGGCCTCGCTGTCGGACCGGGGGTGACCCTCCAACTCCATCGCGGCCCCTTCGCGCGAGGTGAGGGCCTCCACGGCGGCCTCCACCCGCCAGCAGGCGGCGGCCAGGCGGGCGTCGTGACTGGCGTCCGGGTCGGCGGCCACGGCGACGAGTCCCCGCACCTCGGCGGCCGCCTCGTCGAGGAGCACGAGGACCCGGCGCGCTCGCTGCTTCCTCCCCAGGAAGGGGGTCAGCGGATGCACCAGCGGAGCCAGCGAGAGCCGGACGCGCCCGAGGAGCGCCTCCAGCTCGGCGGCGTGCGGCGTCGGGTCGGCGGCCTCCTCGCCCGCGAGACGACGTACGGACGCCGACGTGGCGGACCGGACACACAGCAGCGCCCTCTGGATCCACGCGTCGTTCGTGGTGTGCGTCCGTACGGGAAGGACCAGCGTCACGGCGAGGCCGGCGCACACGGCCCCGACGACGGTCTCGGACACGCGCAGGAGGAGCAGCGCGCCGTCGAGCACCCCGAGGAGCCCGTAGAGCAGGCTGGCCATCACAGTGACCGCGAGGATCATCCAGCTGTACGAGACGGGGGCGGCGTAGAAGATCCCGAACACGCACACGGCGACCAGCAGCGCGGTGGCGACGGGGGCGCCGCCCAGCGGGATGGCGACGAGGAATCCGGCGGCGATGCCGGTGACGGTCCCGAGGACGCGGCGGAAGCCCCGGACGAGCGTCTCGCCCCGGGAGGCCGTGTTGACGAAGATCCACCAGACGGTGCCGACGGCCCAGTACCAGCGCTGCTCCGAGAGGACCTGTCCGATGACGAGGGCCGCCCCGGAGGCGACGGTGACCTGGACGGCCTGGCGGGTGGTGGCCCGGGCGAGCCCCGTCCCGGGCAGCGGGGCGGGCGCCGCCGGCGGCGGGACCCGGCGCTCGACGGGCCACAGCACGAAGCGCACGGTCGCGGCCGCGCCCAGGGCGATGCCGGTGGCCGCGTACAGCTCGGGGAGCTGGGCGGGGAGGGCGTGCAGGAACTGGGTCACGAAGAACTGCATGAAGGCGAAGATGCCGAGCGCGTGTCCGCGCGGCCCCCAGCGGCGCGCGTACACGCCGGCGAAGATCACGAGCAGCCAGGCCGCGTCGCGCAGGGCCGGAGCACCGTGCAGGAGGGTCGCGAGGGCGAGCACCGGGAAGCCGACCGTCGGCAGCAGGGCCGTGGTGACGGCCTGACGGCGCACGCTGGGGTCGGCGACCGTGAAGAGGGCGAGCAGCGCGGCGAGCCCGGCGGTGATGGACGCGACGAGGGACAGACCGGACAGCTCGGCCAGGGCGACCGCGAGCGCGATGCCGAGGACGGCGCGCAGCGAGACCCTGAGCCTGACGCGCCCCGGATCCGGGGCCATGAAGTACTTGTGCACGGCGGCCAATCCCGCCCCCCTTGATCTGTCCCTCACCGCGCGCGAGACGTCCCCGGGGGTGGTGGGGGCTCGGACACGACGAAAGCACCGCGGGCCGGTCCGGCCTCGTCGCCGGACGGCGCTGCGCGGCGCCGAAGATGTGTGATGGCTACAAGGATAGACCGAAGGGGGTACAGCGGCTCAACTCACCGACGAAAGGGTGGGCCATCGGCCCAGCGACACGCCGAGACGGGTGACCGGACGGAGCCATTGGCCCACACCGCCGAACACCGGATGCCGGCGGCAGCGCCTGCCCGCCGACGTCTTCACCGATGAGTTCGGCGTCCTCGAACGGTCCACCCGGCGACACGACCGTTCTCGACAGGAGTGCCATGTCCACCATCCAGCCCGTGATCGTCACCGCCCACCACGACGTCCTGCGCGACTTCTACACGAAACTGTTCGGCGCCCAGGAGATCTCCCGGGTGCCGGAGGAAGGCCCGGTCTTCTATCTCGGCCTGCGCATCGGCGACACCGACCTCGGTCTCGTGTCCAGGGCCGACGCGGGGAACGGGGCTGCGCCGCGGATCCTGCTCAGCATCGGTGTCGACGACGTCGACGAGACGCTCGGCCGGGTGACGGCGCTTGGCGGCTCGGTCGGCGGCGGCCCCACCGACATGCCGTGGGGGCAGCGCGTCGCCCACATCAAGGACCCCGACGGCAACCCGTTGAACCTCACCCAGCCGGTCCCGGCGCCCTGAGGGCCGTCCACTACAGTGCGTGGTCACTGCGACTGTCTGTCGCGTTCGTGACAAGGGGTGGGTATGGCCGGCCATCGGCTTTCGAAGAAGCGTCGCTACATCGCCGCGGCGACCGGAGGCGCCGTCGCCGTGGTGGGCGCCGTGGTCGCGGCGCAGACCTCGATGGCGGCCACGGTGTGGCCCGCGCAGAGGACGTTCACCGGGCGGGCCTTCGACACGTGCACGGCGCCCTCCCTGGCGGCGATGAAGGCCTGGAAGAGCAACGGCTTCTACGGCGGCGCCGCGGTCTACATCGGCGGCAAGAACCGGGGCTGTGCGCAGCCGAACCTCACCGCGTCCTGGGTGAAGTCGGTCGACGCGGCGGGCTGGAAGCTCATCCCCCTCTATGTCGGCGCCCAGCCGCCCTGCCAGACCAGCGCCAACCCCGAGAGGCTCACGGCCTCGACGGCGGCGTCCCTCGGCGTGACGGACGCCGCCGACGCGGTGGCGAAGGCCTCGGCGCTCGGCATGAAGCCCGGCAGCCCGATCTTCCTGGACATGGAGCCGTACGCCGTCACCGACAAGGCGTGCAACGACGCCGTGCTGACGTACGTGCGGTCCTTCACCAGGACGCTGCGCGCGAAGACGTACCGCGGCGGCTTCTACGGCTTCACCAGCTCCAGCGCGAAGGCCGTCGCCACCGCGACCGACCGCACCGACCTGCCGGGCAACCTCTGGTACGCCCTGTGGGACAAGCAGAACACCACCACCGCCGACTGGCCGTGGGGCGCCACCCAGTACACCGGCCACAGCCGCGGCCACCAGTACCTGGTCAACGGCAAGGAGACGCGCGGCGGCTACACCCTCACCGTCGACCAGGACGCGTGGGACGGCCCGGTCGCCATCGTCGGCTGATCGCCCCCCCGAAGGCTCCGCGGCTAGCCGGCCTCCCCACCCAGTTCGGCCCAGACGGTCTTGCCCTCGTCGGTGTGGCGCACGCCCCAGTTGTCCGCGAGGGAGGCGCAGATCAGGAGGCCGCGGCCGCCCTCGTCGACGGCCTTGGCATGACGGAGGTGGGGCGCCGCCTGTCCGGCGTCGCTCACCTCGCAGATGAGGGACGGGCCGTCGGCGATCAGGCGGAGGACGACCGGGGCGGCGCCGTAGCGGAGGGCGTTGGTGACGAGTTCGCTGACGACGAGCGTCACCGTGAACGGGTCGGCGGGGTGGTTCCACCGGCGGAGGCGGTCCTGGACGTGGGTCCGAGCGGTGGCCGCGGCGGACAGGGCGTACGGGATCTCCCACTCGGCGAGTTCGCCGGGCGGCAGATGGCGGGTGCGCGCCAGGAGCAGGACCCGGTCGGGGGTGAGGAGCCGCTCCACGTCGTCGGCCATCGCCTCCGGGTCGCGCTCCGGGTGGGCGAGGGCCGCCATCAGGTCCTCCGTCCGGGGCCCTTCGCCGCCGGACGCCAGACACAGGGTGCTGCCCTCGGGCAGGAAGTACGTCGCGCAGGCGAACGGCGGGCCCTCGCCGCCGAGCAGGGGCCCTTCGTCGAGCGGCCGGGGGTCCGCCGACCCGTCAGGATGGACGACGACGAACAGCGAGGCACCGGCACGGGCGATGTCGAGACGTCCGTCGACGGGGTCGTGGACGGCGATCGTGCAGCCGGCGGTGGGGTGGACGTCGACGTGCGGCGCGGCGGCCGAGTAGGCGACCGTCGCCCCGCCCTCCGCGGCGAGCCGCAGGGTCGTCGCGTGCAGGCGGGCGAGGAGCTCGTGCGGGTCGAGGTCGAGCGTCGTCAGGCTGTGGACGGCGGTCCGCAGCCGGCTCATGGTGGCGACGGCCCCGGGCCCCCGGGACTCCACCTGTCCCACGACGAGGGCCACGCGCGCGCCCGGCAGGGGGATCACGTCGCACCAGGAGCCGGCGCCGCTGCCACCGGGCCGGTGCCGGCGGGCTACGTCGACGGCGCTCTGGGTGGCCTCCTCCCTGGGCGGCGGCCAGCTCTGCAGGGCGGTCATCACGATGTGCTCGCGGGTGTAGCGGAGGGCGTTCTCCAGACAGTTCGCCGTACGGGACGCCAGGGCGTCGGCGAGGGCACGGTCGTCGGGGCCGTACGCCTCCGCGTCGGCGCGGCGCTGGAAGGCGACCGCGCCGAAGATCTGCCCGCGTACGGTCAGGGGGACCACGAGCCGCGTCGGGAGCGGACGGCCGGGCGTGGGCTCCCGCTCGTCGAAGATCCCCGGCAGCACGACGGTACCGGCCTCCGGGACCTCCGGCCCGGTCCCCGTGCCGCCGGTGGCGGTGCAGCGCAGCAGCGGCACGGTGTCCCGGGACTGGAGGGCCGGGTCCTGCCCACGGAAGACGGCGTCGGTGAGGGCGACGACGACGGAGTCGGCGAACACCGGCACGGTCACGTCGACGAGCTCCTGGGCGGTGCGTTCCACGTCGAGGGTGGTACCGATGCGCTCGTGCGCGTCGTGGAGGAGCCGCAGCCGGGCGTGGGCCCGTTCGCTGTCGGTGACGTCGGTGCTGGTGATGACGAGGCCCAGCACGTCTCCCGCGGCGTCCTGGAGGCGGTACGCGGAGGCCGAGTAGACGTGCTCGACGTGCGCGGCGCCGGGTGCGCGCCCGACGACGCGCAGGTCGGTGGCCGGGTGACCCGTCGCGAGGACCTTGCGCAGGACGGCCTCGTCGATGTGCACGCCGGCGAACGTCGCGTACGCCTCGACGGCGGGCATGCCGGGGACGCGGTCGGCGGGTATGCCGTGGAGTCCGGCGACGACGCCGTTCACGCGGACGACGCGCAGGTCCTTGTCGAGGACGTGGAGCCCGATGTCGGACTGGGTGAAGACCGCGTCCAGGACGGCGTCGCCCCACGCGGCCTCCGCGCTCCAGCGCTCGGCCGCCCCGGGCGGGGGTGCAGCCGCCTGGTCCTGTTCACGGTACGCATCCACTCGTCGTCGCTCCCGCCGGACGTGCCTCAGCCGGTTCCGACGAGCCTCTCCCAGATCGCTCGGACGCGCGAACGGAACAGCGGACGGATGCGGGGGCTCCGCTGTGCCTAGATCCTCTCCAGGCAGTACACGGAGCCGTTGCTGTCGGTCCAGAGGCGGCCGGATCCGCTCGAGTACGCCCCCTCGCAGACGGACTCTTTCGTGGACCCGTTCGAGGCCCGGACGGCTGCGACCTTCAGCCGGGGAGACGGGCCTCCGCACGAGCCCGCCGTCCACAGCACGGACGACGGAACGTAGCCCCGGTCGTACCTGGTCTCGTTCAGGCAGTCGCCCTCGACGACCCGCGGCCCGACGCAGAGGTTCGATCCGGGCCAGTGTTCGCTGGGCTGGGGAGTGTCCGGGCAGGGACCCGCCGGGTCGGCCTGTGCCATGACGACGAGCGTCGCCGCGGAATCGCCGCAGTCCACCTCGCGCGGGCTCCCGGGTTCGTAGGTTCCCGGGGTGGTACGGGTGTTGGACAGGCAGTCCGCCACGCTCAACCCGTCCTCGGCCATGCGGTCGTAGATCAGGTATCCCCCGGTCGACACCACGATCGCGACCGCGGCCGCCGCCAGGGCCCGGACGCGCCGGCCCAGCCTTCGACCGCCGTGCCCCGCCGGGGGCGGCGGGGACGCCGGAGTCGCCGGGCGCGGCATCGGCTCCTGCGCCGGCGCCGGTTTCGGGAGGGCCGTCCGCGTCGGGGCGGAGTGCAGCGCCGGTACGGGATCGGCGGCACGCTCGGCGCTCGCGGCTGTGGCGTCGACGGCCGGGGCGTCGCCGGCCTCCGTCGGAGGGACGTACTCGTGCCGGGCCCGGATCAGGGACGTCCACGGCGCCGGGAGGAGTTCGCTGCCGCCAGTCGGTTCGCGTTCGAAGGCGGACAGGATGTCCTGCGGCGTCGGCCGGGACGACGGGTCCCGCGTCAGAAGTGGCCGGATCAGGTCGTCGAGTTCGCGCGGCAGTCCGTCGAACGCGACGTCGGCCCGCTGGACCTGGGCAAGCAGCCGGAAGGCGTCCGAACCCGGGGCGTACGGGGGTCGGGCCGTCGCCAGGTGGAAGAGCGTCGTGCCTGTCGAGTACACGTCGGACGCCGGCGTGGAGGCCTCGCCGCGTGCCTGTTCCGGCGAGGTGAACGCGATCGTACCCAGGGTGAGGGTGGTACGGGTCAGGTCGAGCGCGTGCGAGATGCCGAAGTCGATGAGCCGGGGTCCGGACTGCGGCAGGAGCACGTTCCCGGGTTTCACGTCCCGGTGCACGATCCCCGCCCCGTGGAGGTCCACCAGCGCCTCCGCCATCCCGGCGGCGATCCAGCGCACGGCGGACGGCGGCAGCACACCCGCCTCCTGGACGAGTTCGGCGAGGGAGGGCGCGGGGACGTACTCGGTGGCCATCCAGGGCCGGTCGGTCTCCGCGTCCGCGTCCAGGACGGCCACGGTGAACACGCCGTTGACGCGGCGGGCCAGCGCCACCTCGCGGGCGAAACGCCGCCGATCGGTCTCCGAGACCTCGCCCTCCGCGAGCAGGGTCTTCACCGCCACGAGACGGCCGCTGACGGTACGGCCGAGGTAGACGCGGCCCATCCCGCCGGACCCGACGCGGCCGATCAGCCGGTACGGTCCCAGACGTGCCGGATCGTCGCCCCGCAGCGGCAGCAGCCGTGGCGCCCCCATCCCGATCCCCCGCTCCCCCTCAGGCCCTCGAGCCTCCCGGGCTCCGGCAGCACCGACCGTACGGGATACGGCCCCGGCCCGCCGGGGGCTTCGGGGGTTTCGGCCGCGTGAGCAGGCGGTTCCGGACACGGGGCGCAGGCACGGCACCCTCCGGGGGCATGGGTACAGTCGGAAACCGGACGAGCCGGGGCGAAGGAGGCCGACGGAGCATGGCGGTGGACGAGCTCGACACGCGGATCCTGCGGCTGCTCATCGAGCAGCCGAGGACCAGCGTGCGCGAGTACGCACGGATCCTGGGAGTGGCGCGGGGCACCGTGCAGGCGAGGATCGACCGCCTGGAACGGGACGGGGTGATCACGGCGACCGGCCCGGTCCTCTCCCCCGCCGCCCTCGGTCACCCGGTGCTCGCCTTCGTGCACGTCGAGGTGACGCAGGGGCATCTGGACGAGGTCGGCGACGCGCTCGCGGGCGTGCCGGAGATCGTGGAGGCCTTCTCCATCACCGGCGGCGGCGACCTGCTGACCCGGGTGGTGGCCCGGGACGCCGGGCACCTGGAGGACGTCATCCAGCGGCTGATCCAGCTGCCCGGGGTGGTCCGCACCCGGACCGAGATCGCGCTGCGGGAGCGGGTGGCGCACCGGCTGCTGCCGCTGGTCGAGGCGGTCGGGCGGCGGTCGGGGACGGCTTGAGCGGGCTTCGTTCCGCGCCGGTCGGCTTCGTCGGTTCGTCCGAGCGGGTCGGCCGATGCCCTGGGACGGACCTTGATCGCTTGTAGCCGGGATCCCCTACGACCTAACGTGACCGGCATGCAGTCCTACACCATCGGTCAGGCCGCCCGCCTGCTCGGCGTCAGCCCCGACACGGCACGCCGCTGGGCCGACGCGGGCCGGGTCGCGACCCACCGCGACGAGAACGGCCGGCGGCTCATCGACGGCCGTGACCTGGCCGCCTTCTCCATCGAGGTGGGGCAGGGCACCGCCGGGGACGAGGAGGAGCCGTACACCTCCGCCCGCAACGCCTTCCCCGGGATCGTGACCGCCGTCAAGCTCGGCGACATCGCCGCCCAGGTCGAGATCCAGGCCGGTCCGCACCGGCTCGTCTCGCTGCTCACCCGCGAGGCGGTGGAGGAGCTGGGGCTCGAGGTCGGCATGCGGGCCACCGCCCGCGTGAAGTCGACCAGCGTGCACATCGACCGGACCTGAGCCCCCTGCGGGACGCCAACCACCCGGTCCCGTAAGGAAATTCACGCGCGCCGGGCGGGGTCCTGTGGCAGCGTACGACGCTCTGTCCCCGTTGTGATCCGGAGCGCCCCATGCCTGTGCCCGAGCGGCTCGCCCCCCTCCTCGACCAGTTCGACTTCGCCCGGCAGCGGCTCGCGGAGCGGATGGCGGGACCGGTGATGGACAGCGGCAACGGGACGAACGTCGAGGTCGGTCCGATGACCGACGCGGAGTACCTCTGGGAACCGGTGGCCGAGTGCTGGTCGGTCCGGCGGCACGCCGAAGGACCGGGGCCGCGCGCGACCCTCCTGGTGGGCGCCGGCGACTGGGGCCGGGACACGACGCCTCCGCCGCACCCCGCGCCGCCGCCGTTCACGACGATCGCCTGGCGGCTGAGCCACCTCACCGAGATGCTCGCGCTCCGCGCCGACCACACGAACGGCAGCCGCAGCCTGACCCGTGACGACTTCACGGTCAGCGGGGACGTCGCCACCGCCCTGCCGGCCTTCGCCGCCGCCGCGGCCGCCTGGCGCGAGGCGCTGCTGTCCGTCGACGACGAGGCGCTCGACACCGTGGGCCACTGCACGTACCCGCACGGCAGCGACCCGGACGACCCCTTCCTGGAGATCGTCTGGTGGGTGAACCAGGAGCTCCTGCACCACGGGGCGGAGATCGCCCTCCTCCGCGACCTCCACAGGTCCCGCTCGTAGGAGGGGTCAGCGGGTGGTGCGGGCGAGGAGCATCGCCACGTCGTCCTGGGCGGAGCCCGCGAGGAGCTGTCCGAGGACCTCGTCGCACATCGTGTCCAGCGGCCGGTCCAGGGGCCGCAGCGCCTCGGCGAGCTGCCGCATGCCCTGGTCGAGGTCCCGGTCGCGGGCCTCGATGAGACCGTCCGTGTAGAGGACGAGGAGTCCGCCCCCGGGAAGGACGACCTCCTCCGTACCGAAGTCGTGCGCCCCGGTGCCGAGCGGGGTCCCGGGCGGCCCGTCGAGGAAGGTGATGGTGCCGTCCGGGGTGGCGACGGCCGGCGGCGGATGGCCCGCGCGGGCGATGACCCAGCCGCCGGTGGCCGGGTCGTGGACCGCGTAGACGCAGGTGGCCATCTCGTCCTCGCCGAGGTCGGCGACGACGGCGTCGAGGGAGCTGAGCATGCGGTCCGGTGCGATGTCGTGGCGGGCCAGGGTCCTGACGGCGGTGCGCAGTTGGCCCATGACGGCCGCCGCGTGGATGCCGTGGCCCATGACGTCGCCGATGACGAGCCCGGTCCGGCCGCCGGGCAGCGCGATGACGTCGAACCAGTCGCCGCCGACGTCGTGGGAGCTGGCGGGGAGGTAGCGGCCGGTGAGTTCGAGGCCGGTGACGTCGGGGAGCGCGTTGTTGGTGAGGCTCCGCTGGAGGGTGAGGGCGGCCTCCCGCTGGGTGGTGTAGAGCCGGGCGTTGTCGATGTTGAGGGCGGCGCGGGCGACGACCTCGTCGATGAGGACGAAGTCCTGCTCGTCGAAGGGTTCACGGGTCCGCAGCCGGGTCACCGTGACCGCGCCGAGCACCTGGCCCCGGGCCACCAGGGGGATGAGCCGGGCCGAGCCGATGCGGGTGGCGAGATACGTCTGGAGGGCCTCGGTGCGGGGATCGGTGAAGAGCTCCGGGATGTCGGCCGTGTAGAGGTTCATGGGCCGGCCGCGGACGACGACCTGCTCGTACACGGAGTCCAGGGGGATCTGGAAGGTCTGCCCGGGGGTGAGGAGGGCCGTCGGCGCGGTCGGGTCGGGGAAGCGGGCCGCGAGCCGGCGCAGCACGCTCCGGGTGGAGTCCACGGGGTCGTCGGGTTCGAGGACGGACTCCAGCATCTGCACGTCGGCCGAGTCGGCGAGCTGGGGTACGAGGAAGGCGACGGCCTCCTCGGCCGTCTGCTTCAGGTCGAGGGTGGTGCCGATCCGGGCGCCGGCCTCGGCGAGCAGGGCGAAGCGCTGGCGGGCGCGCTCGACCTCGATGTGTGCCTCCTGGCTCTCGGTGATGTCGACGAGGGAGGCGATGAGCCCGAGCGACCGCCGCTCGGTGCGGTCGACGAGCGGGGCGTACGAGCAGGACCAGATGTGGTCGTGCTCGGGGTCGGCGGGGGTACGGCCGACCCGGCGGGCGTCCACCACGGCCGTACCGCTCTCCATGACCTGGCGCATCAGCGATTCGAGTCCGGCGGCGTTGACGTCGGGGACGACCTCGGTGAGCCGGTGGCCGACGTGCCGGGCGGCCGAGACGCCGTTCATCCGCGCCAGGGCGTCGTTGACGCGCAGGAAGCGCAGGTCGGGCCCGAGCAGCGCGAGCCCTATGGGCGACTGGGTGAAGAGGCTCTCCATCGCCGCCAGGTTCTCCCGCATCCGCAGGACCTCGGAGGTCTCCACCGCGATGAGCATGGCTCCCGGGCGGCCCTCGGGGTCGGTGGCCGGGACGATCCACATCTCCATGGTGACCGTGTGGCCGTCGCGGTGGCGGACGGGCAGCGTGCCGACCATGGTCTCGCCGGACTGGACGCGGTCGGTGAGCTTGTCGGCGAGTTCCCGGTTGGTGTCGGGGACGAGGAGCGGGGTGGCGAGCCTTCCGAGGACGTGCTCGGGCCGGTGTCCGAGGAGGTCCTGGGCGGCGAGCGACCACTCGACGATGCGGCCCTCGGCGTCCTCCCGCCAGAGGGCGATCGGCAGCAGTTCGCGGAGCACGCCCGCGTCCCCGACGGCCGCCCGGGGCGGCTGCGGAACCCTGCTCGACGACTGATGAGTCTCCAAAGCATCGACCTACGCATCGGCCCGGCCCCGGGGGGCGCAATCCCTACCGAATCACCCTAGCCGAGGAGCCGTCGGCGGGCCCGGCACAGTGCGGCCGATAGGTACGGACCAGGGTCGAGGGGGCACTCACTCCCGGTGACCGCGCCGGGGTTCCCGGGCCTCGACGGTGAGGGCCTTGAAGGCGCGGGTCTGTTCCGTGACGGCCCGCTCCGTGGGCAGGCGTTCGATCGACGAGGCCCCGAAGAAGCCGACGACGCCGGTGGTGCGCTCCAGGACGTAACGGGCGTCCTCGGGCTCGGCGATGGGTCCGCCGTGACAGAGGACCAGGATGTCGGGGTTCACCCGCTTGGCCGCGTCGTGCATCGCCTGGACGGCCTCGGCGGCCCGGTCGAGCGTCATGGCGGTGCCCGCGCCGACGGCCCCCTTGGTGGTGAGTCCCACGTGCGGCACCAGGACGTCGGCGCCGGCCTCGGCCATGTCCGCGGCCTGCTCGGGGTCGAAGACGTACGGGGCGGTGAGCAGGTCGCGCTCGTGGGCGGCACGGACCATGTCGACCTCAAGGCCGTACCCCATGCCGGTCTCCTCCAGGTTGACCCGGAAGGTGCCGTCGTACAGGCCGACCGTGGGGAAGTTCTGCACCCCGGCGAAGCCCATGCCCTTGAGCCGGTCGAGGAAGAGGTCCATGCGGCGGAACGGGTCGGTGCCGCAGACACCGGCGAGGACGGGCGTGTCGCGGACCACGGGCAGCACCTCGCGCGCCATGTCCTGGACGATGGCGTTGGCGTCCCCGTACGGCAGCAGACCGGCGAGCGAGCCGCGGCCGGCCATCCGGTAGCGCCCGGAGTTGTAGATGATCAGCAGGTCGACCCCGCCGGCCTCGGCGCACTTGGCGGAGAGGCCGGTGCCCGCGCCCGCGCCGACGATCGGGCGGCCGGCGGCGACCTGGGCGCGCAGCCGGTCGAGCACGTCCTGGCGGCTGGGGGCGGCTGGGGTGGTGGTCCGGGTGTTCACGGTGGTCACTCCTCGGTGTCCTGGCGTCTCGGAGGGCGGCTCGGCAGGCGGCCGGCGGTTGTCCTGGTGTCCCGGACGGCGGCTCGGTGGCGTCCTGGCGTCTCAGGGCCGGCCCGGCAGGCGTTCCGCCGTCTCAGGGGGCGGCCATGCGGTTGTTCTCGGTGATCAGCTGGTGGAGGCGGTCGGCCATCGCGGTCGCGAAGGAGGGGTCGTTGACGTGGGCGTCGAGTTCGTGGACGCGGACCTCGCCGCCGAGGACGGCGGCGCGCAGTGCGTCGAGCCCGGCACGGTCCGCCTCCGGGTCGTCGAAGGGGCCGCCGGCCGCGTCGACGGCGGAGACGCCGCGCAGGGGCCAGAAGACCTCGGCGGGTCCGCGCGCGGCGCGGAGTTTGCGGCCGATGGACGTGCCGAGGTCGGCCATCTCGCGCGCGGTGGTGCGCATCAGGGTCACCGTCGCGTTGTGGATGAGCAGCCGGCGTTCGGCGAACCGCTCGGGGACGGTGGCGGCCGGCCCGAAGTTGACCATGTCGAGGGCTCCGGGGGCGACGACCTGCGGGATGCCCAGGGCACCGGCGGCGGTGAGCCGTGCGGGGCCCGCGCCGAGCACGCCGCCGACGAGTTCGTCGGCGAGTTCGGTGGTGGTCAGGTCGAGGACGCCGTCGAGCATGCCGTCCCTGGCGAGTTTCTCGACGGCCCGGCCGCCGGCGCCGGTGGCGTGGAAGACGAGGACCTCGTAGCCGAGTTCGGCGAGCCGGGCGCGGGCCGTGTCGACGGCCGGGGTGGTCACGCCGAACATGGTGGCCGCGACGACGGGCCGTCCCCGGCCTGCGGGTTCGTCGTGGTTGCGCTCGTGGCGGCGGGCCATTCCGGCGGCGGCCGCGGCGGCGTTGCCGAGGACCTGGCGGGACACGGAGTTGAGCCCGGAGATGTCGACGACGCTGTACATCATGGTGAGGTCGCTGCTGTCGACGTACGGGGAGACGTCACCGCCGGCCATGGTGCTGACGAGCACCTTCGGGACGCCGATGGGCAGGGCCCGCATGGCCTGGGCGGCGATCGCGGAGCCGCCGCTGCCGGCCGCGGCGAGCACCGCGTGCAGTCGTCCCTTGCGGTAGAGGTCGAGGACGATCCTGGTGAGGCCCTGCGCCATGGCGGTGACGGCCGCGCCTCGGTCCCCGGCGGCCCGGAGGCGCTCCAGGTCGTGGCCCGCGGCGCGCGCGACGACGTCGGCGGGGACGTCGGCCACGGGTGCCTGGGCGGGCGGCGGCATGATGCCGGTGTCGACGAGGAGGACGTCGCTGCCGTACTCCCTGAGCCGCTCGCGCAGCCAGGCGTACTCCTCCCCCTTGGTGTCCAGTGTGCCGGCCAGCACGACGGTCGCCATGCCCTCACCTTTCTCCCGGTCCCGTGCCCGGTTCCGTGCCCGGGTCCCGCCGATGTCGATCCTCCGGGGCGTGACCTGCGGCGACAACGACCAGTCGGGGCGAATTGGCCTGCGTCGTGACGCAAGATGGGTGCCATGGCCAGGATCGCCTCGACCCGTCTGTCCCGACTCCTCACCGGCTGGTCCTCGGAGGGGCCGGGACCGCTGCCGCGGCGGCTCGCGGACGCGCTGCGGGAGCTGGCCGAGCGCGGGGACGTGCCCGGCGGCAGCGTGCTGCCCTCGCAGCGCGAACTGGCCCTGGTGCTCGGCGTGAGCCGGTCCACGGTGACGGCCGCGTACGGACTCCTGGAGGACGAGGGGTGGCTGGAGAGCGTACGGGGCAGCGGCTCCCGGCTGCGGGGCTCGGGGGCGCTCGACCGGTACGTCGCCGAGGGGCGGCTCGCGAGCTTCGACGCGCGCTCGGGGGGCTCCGGCACCGCGGACCTGTCGAGCGGGGCCCTGCCCGGGCTCGGCGCGGTCGGCGAGGCCGTCGGGGCGCTGACCCGCGGCGACCTGGGCGGCCTGCTCGGCGAGGACGGCTACCACCCGTACGGGATCCCCGCGTTGCGGGAGGGCATCGCCGCGTACTACCGGGCGGCGGGGGTGGCGACGGAGGCGGAGCAGATCCTGGTGACCTCGGGTTCGCAGCAGGCGGTGTGGCTGGTGGCGCAGGCGCTGGTGGGACCGGGCGACACGGTGGTCGTGGAGGACCCCACGTACCGGGGAGCCCTGGAGGCGCTGCGGGCACGCGGCGCGCGGCTCGTCCCGGTCGGCGAGGACGGGCCGGAGGGCGGCGCGGACGGTACGGGTCCGGCGGAGCTTCGCCGGCTGTGCGCCCGCGCGCGGCCGCGGCTCGTGTACCTCCAGCCGACGGTCCACAACCCGACCGGGCGCACGCTGGGCGGCGCGGCGCGCCGGGAGTGGGTGCGGGTCCTCGCGGAGCAGGAGCTGTTCACGGTCGAGGACACGGCCTGCGCCGAACTCGCCCTGGGCGACGAGGAAGCTGCTCCGGTTCCGCTCGTGGCCGCGCTCCCGATGGACTCGGTGACCGTGGGCACGCTCTCGAAGCTGTTCTGGGGCGGTCTGCGGGTGGGCTGGGTGCGGTCCTCGCCACGGGTGGTGGCCCGGCTCGCGAAGATCAAGACCTCGGTGGACCTGGCCTGTTCGGTCGTGGACCAGCTCGTCGCCGTCCGTCTCCTGGACCGGCTGCCCGAGGCCCGCGCCCGGCGCAGGGCGGAGCTGCGGGGCCAGCGGGACGCCGCCGAGGCGCTGCTGCGCGGGGCGGCACCGCACTGGGAGTGGACCCGGCCGGCGGGCGGGCCCGCGCTGTGGGTGCGGATCCCGGGCGTCGACACGGAGGCCCTCGCCCAGCTGGCGCGGCGCCACAAAGTGTCGGTGGTTCCGGGGGCGGCGTTCTCGCCGGTGGACGGCTTCCGTGACCGGCTCCGGCTGCCGTACGCGCACGGGACGAAGGCGCTGGCCGCCGCGCTCCCCGTCCTCCTGGAGTGCGCGGAGCGCGCGGCGGGGTGACGGTCCGGAACCTTCAGCACGGCCGGGTGACGGTCCGGATCCCGGCGGGGGCTCACGGGTGCATCCCGGCCCCCTTGAGCACCTTGTCGACGGCGTTGCGCGGCCCGTACACGGCGATGCCCGCCAGATCGAGCTGTCCCGTGCCCACGGCCCGCACGGCGGCGCGGTTGTCGCGGTCGTTGCCGGTGGCGAACAGGTCGGTGGTGAAGACCGCCCGGGGCAGCGCGCGGGAGAGGGCGCGGCCGTGCGCGGCGGTCAGCGTCTCCTTGGTGCCCTCGAAGACCAGGACGGGCTGCCGGAACATCGGCAGGTACGGGGTGCCGTCGGCGTCGGCGTAGGGTTCGCCGATCACCTCGGGAAGCTGGGTGCCGAGGCCGCTGACCAGGAACGCCGTCACGTTCAGCCGCTGCCAGGTCTCCAGGTCCTCGCGCAGCAGAACGGCGATCTTGGTGTCGAAACGTACGGGCGTGCTGTCGGTCGTCGTCATGCTCCGAGACTGCCGCCGGACCCGTCTCACGGTCTTGTACATTCCTTGCATGGTGAACCGCACGTGACCCGGCAGCAGGTCTCGGCGTGGCGCCCGCACGTGCCGGGTGTCGTGGAGGTGTTCCACGCCCACTTCACCGCGCACGCGTACCCGATGCACGTGCACGACGTGTGGACGCTGCTCATCGTCGACGACGGCGCGGTCCGCTACGACCTCGACCGGCACGAGCGCGGCACGCCCGGCGACACGGTGTCCCTGCTCCCGCCGCAGGTCCCGCACAACGGCTCGCCCGCCACCTCCGGCGGCTTCCGGAAGCGGGTCCTGTATCTGGACCTGACGCAGCTGGACGAGAGCCTCATCGGTCCCGCGGTCGACGCGCCCGACCTGGTCGATCCGCTGCTGCGGCGCCGAGTCGGGCAGTTGCACACCGCGCTCGCGGAACCGGGCGACGAACTGGAGGCGCAGAGCCGCCTCGCCCTGATCGGGGAGCGGCTGCGCGGCCATCTGCGGCCCCGGCTCGTCACGCCCGAGCGGGGGGCCGGTCCCGGGGTGGCGCACGGGCTGCGGGAGCTCCTCGACGCACGTCTCGTCGAGGGCGTGACCCTGGACGAGGCGGCCCTGCGGCTGCACGCGCACCCCGCCCATCTCGTACGCGCCTTCAGCGGCGCCTTCGGCATCGCGCCGCACCAGTATCTGACGGCCCGCCGGATCGACCGGGCCCGGCGTCTGCTGCTCGACGGGCAGCCGCCGGTCGAGGTGGCGGCCGCGACCGGCTTCTACGACCAGTCGCATCTGAACCGCTCGTTCAAGCGGATCGTGGGCACCACCCCCGGGCGCTTCGCACGCACGCGCGGAGGACCGTCGCCGCCGTCGTGAACCGGACACCGGACGAGGGGCGCACACGCGTTCCGGGAGCGGCCGTCCGTACGCCCCGTGGTGTGCCGTCCGGCCCGTGAGGCGCCGCGAACCGGGACGATCCGGCCAGACACACCGTCATCCTCCCCCGCGGGCGACCGAATTCCGCCCATGATCACCCAAACGGACCAGATGATGCACAGGTAGCCATGTCCTCTGGTGGCGGTGACTCCAGCGCCCCGCCGCACGCCCTGTCGACGCCGATCCGCCGCCCGCACCCTGAGCAACTGAAGAGAGCGGGGAGCACGAGCGGGGAGCGGGTGACCGAGTGGACACAGGCACGGACGGCGACGTGGACGTGTGCGTGGTCGGGGCGGGACCGGTCGGACTGACCCTCGCGATCGGTCTGCACCGACTCGGGTTACGGGTCCGGATCGTCGACAAGGCACCGGCCGCCAAGCACGAGGCCCGTGCCCTGGTGCTCTGGGCGCGGGCCCGCGAGGCCCTCGACTCCCTCGGGGTCGGCGAGCTCCTCCGGCGCCACGGGGTGGAGCTGGACGCGGTGACGATCCACGCGCGCGACCGGTACCTCGGCGAGCTCACCACCGGCTGGGCGCTCTCCGCGCACGCCCGCCCGCTCGACATCGAACAGCACGACGTCGAACGCCTCCTCCGCGGGGAACTCGCCCGCCTCGGCACCCGCGTCGAGTGGAACGCCGAGGTGACCGACCTCAAGGTCCACGAGGACCGGGCCGAGTTCACCCTGCGCCACGGCGACGGCAGGATCGAGTCCGCCACCACCCCCTGGATCGTCGACTGCGACGGCACCGCCGGCGTGGTCAGGGACCGGCTCGGCATCCCCTTCGAGGGCCGCCGCCGCACCGGCCTCCAGGTCGTCCAGGGCAACGCCCGCCCCACCCGGCCGCTCGGCGAGCGGCCGGGGCGCGGGCGCATCTTCCTGGCCCCGCACCGCTCCCTGCTCGTCTTCCCGCTGCCCGGCGGCGGTTTCCGCTTCTTCTGCTTCCGCGACGACCCCGACCCCACGCCGACCGCCGCGCCCACCGTGGAGGAGCTGCGCGACCTGGTCGCGGACACCACCCGCATGCCGGGCCTCCGGCTCGACACGACGGAGCCGCTCCGGCTGAACCGGGCCCTCTTCAGCGACCGGGTCGCCGCCCGGCTCCGTCAGGGGCGCGGTCTGCTCGCCGGGGACGCGGCGCACGCCTGGGCCCCGGTCGGCGGCCCCGGCGTGAACGTCGGCATCCTCGGCGCCCACAACCTCGCCTGGAAGCTCGCCGCCGTGCACCGGGGCCAGGCCGGCGAGGGGCTCCTGGACACGTACTGCGACGAGCAGCGGCGGATGGCCGTGCGGTACATCCGCGAGATGCGGTTCGACTTCATGGAGCTGCCGCTGCCTCCGCTGGGCCACCGGGCGTTCACGGCCACGGTGCCCGGCGCCCTCGCCCGGCGCGGCTTCCCTCGTCGGCTCGACCTGCGCCCGAGCGACCTGCTCCGCCACCACCGGGGCCGCGCGCCGTCCTGGCACCACGCCGGCCGCCACCACCGCTCAGGGCCGCGCGCGGGCGACCGCATGCCCGACGTCAGAGTCGCGATCGGCGACGACCGGGTCGCCGGCGAGCCCGTCGTCCGGCTGCACACCCTCCTCGCGTACGAGCGGTGGACGCTGGTCCTGCGGGCAGAGCGGGCCGCGCCCGGGGTGCTCGCCGCCCTGCGCGCGGCGTGCGCGCGCTCCCCCGTCCCGGTCCTGGTCCTGCCCGTGACGCCCCGGGACGGCATCGAGGCCGGCCGGCTCGGTCACCCCGGCGACCTGTGGCTGGTGCGGCCCGACGGATACGTGGGCCTGGTCGCCCCACTCGCCCGCATCGCCCTGCTCCGCGACCACCTCGCGGCGCTCGCCCCCTGACCTGGTGACACAGGCGCCGCCCGTCCCCCGGGAACCTCTCGCCACCCCTCCGCGTTATACCCCCCAAGGGTATACAGAGGAGAGGCTCCATGACCACGAGAAGACTGACCGCGCTCGCCCCCGAGCAGGCGCAGGGCCGTGCCCGCGAGTTGCTGACCGACATCGCCGAACGGCACGGCTCCGTCGGCGAGATGGTGTCCACGATGGCGCACTCGCCCGCGCTGCTCGACGGCTATCTCAGCCTCTCGCGCGCCATGAAGCGGGTGAAGATCCCCCGCGCCCTGAGCGAGAAGCTCTCCCTCGCCGTCCAGGAGTGGATCGGCTGCGGCACCTGCCGCGAGGCGCACGTCGCAGCCGGGCGCGCGGCGGGCCTGACCGGGACCGAAATCGAGCTCGCCCGCCAGGGCACGTCGACCGACCCGCGCGAAGCCGCCCTGATCGGCCTGGCACTGAAGGTCCTCGCCGAACCCGGCGCGCTCTCCGACGAGGACGTCGCCGAGGTGCGGGCGCACGGGTGGAGCGACCGGGTGATCGCCGAGGTGGTCGGCGTGGTCACCCTCAACCTCCTCACCGGCGCCTTCAACCTCCTCGCGGGCATCCAGCCGGGACCGGAGGACTGAGCCGGCGGCCTCAGCTCGCCCTGGGGGCGGTGAAGGTGACGTCGGCAGTCGGGACGGTGGTCTCCGCGTCGCTCCCGAGGGCGTACGCCGCGACGCGGGAGACCGTCGCGGCCGGGACGGCCTCGCCGATGCCCGGCGCCGCGGGGATGTCCTGGGTCGCGTGGGCGTCGTGCGGGACGACGACCCGGTAGCCGAGCTCCAGGGCCGTGCGGGCCGTCGCCTGCACGCACATCTCCGACATCACTCCGCAGACGGCGACCGCCCGTACCCCCGCGGCGGTGAGCACCGCGCCCAGCGACGTCTCCGCGAAGCCGTCGTCGCGGGGCTTGCGGATCACGACCTCGGCCGGTCCTGGCTCCACCGCGTGGTGGAGCTCCCAGCCGGGGGTGTGCGGTTCGTCCTCGGCGCCGGGCGGCCCGTCGTTCTGCAGGTGGGCGATGAACGCCCCGTCCCGCCGGGCCCGGGCGATCAGATCGGTCGTCCGGTCGACGAGCCGGCGGGCGTCGGGCACGGCGCCGTCTCCGGTGACGAAGGCCGACTGCACGTCGACGACGATCAGGGCATCCACGGGCTGCGCGCGCTCGGTCATCCGGCCATCATCACGCCCACGGGCCCAGCCCGCCACGGGATTTCGCCCCGCCGAAGGGTCAGGGAAACCCGCGCGCGCAGGCCCCTGACCTGCGGGTAGCCTCACCGGTCGAGAACCAGGGGAGGATCCGCATGGCCGAGTTGACGACGTCCGAGTGGTGGGGGCTGCTGCCGGAGGGCATTCGCGGCGAGGTCGACGGATACGTCCTCCAGGACCGCCGGCTCCAGGCGGCGCGTGTCGTCCGGGAGGCCTGCCGGGCCCGCGGTCTGGGGCTCCACGAGGCGGAGCTGGTCGTCCACGCCCGCTACCTCCACCACGGCGACCGGATCGCGCGCACCCCGCTCAGCCCCCTCGACCTGGAGTCGCTGACGGCGAAGGCCTCCGGCTGCCCGGGGCCGGTCGCCGCGATCGAGGCGATCTGGGACGGCGACACCGTCCACGACTGGTTCGTGATCCTCCTGGCCGTCTCCACCGAGCCCGCCGGCGAGCGGCACCTCGCCACGGTCCACCGGGAGACGGCCGTACGGCACCTGGGAGAGGCGCGGGCCGCGGAATCGCTCCGGCCGGCGGCCGCGGCCGCCGAGGAGGCGGGCCGGGCGCTGGCCCGACACCTGTCCGTTCCCTTCCACTTCGCGAGCCCGGACACCCCGGACGACGAGGCGCCGCGCTGGCGGCCCTGAGCCGCGAAATCGGTTTGCCGCCGCCGAGCCCTGCCGGATAGGAAGCCTGCATGCTGAGAGGCGACACGGTCGGGCTCAGGGCCCGGCACGAGGAAGACATCCCCGTCCTGCGGACCGAGCTCTACGACGACGTGGTGAACGGCTCGCGGGCCGAAGGCGGGCCGTGGCGGCCGATCACACCCGGCTCGAAGGACCCGCGGCTCGTGGTGGACGACAAGGAGCAGCGCCACGTCCCCTTCTCCGTCGTGGAGTTGGAGGGCGGCGCGCTGGTCGGCACGGCGACGCTGTGGGGCATCGACACCCACAACCGGTGCGCGCACATCGGCCTCGGCCTGCTGCCGTCCGCACGTGGCAAGGGCTACGGCACCGATGTCGTCGCCGTGCTGTGCCACTACGGCTTCGTCGTGCGCGGTCTGCACCGGCTGCAGATCGAGACGCTGGCGGACAACCACGCGATGCTGCGCTCGGCCGAGCGCAACGGCTTCGTCCGCGAGGGCGTGCTGCGCTCCTCGGCCTGGGTGCTCGGCGAGTTCCTCGACGAGGTACTGCTCGGTCTCCTCGCCGAGGACTGGAAGCGGGACTCCTAGTAGTGCTTCGTTACGTCGGGTGATCTCGCCTGGTGGTGGGCATCTTCCGGTCATGAGGCTTGGGGAGGTGGAACGACTCCGGGGTGAGGTGGCGGAGTTCGTTGCCGATGTGTTCGCCTCGCTTCCGCGGCGGGATCAGCGGCGGTGGGGCGGGTGTTATCTGCGGGGCCTGATGCTGGACGGGCGGCGCAAGTCGGTCCAGCCGATGGCCGAGCGGCTGCCGGACGGGAACATGCAGGCCCTGCAGCAGTTCGTGAACCAGTCGCCGTGGGATCCGCTGCCGGTGCGGCGGCGGATCGCCGAGCGGTTGTGCGAGGCGATCCGGCCTGAGGTGTGGGTGATCGACGACGTGTCGTTCCCCAAGTGCGGCACCCGGTCGGTGGGGGTGGCCCGGCAGTACTGCGGGGCTCTGGGGAAACGGGCGAACTGCCAGGTCGCGGTCAGCGTCCATGCGGCGACCGACACCGCTTCGTGTCCGTTGGACTGGCAGTTGTACCTGCCCCGGGAATGGACCGACGACGCGGCCCGCTGCCGGAGGGCCGGAGTCCCCGCCGATGTCGGCCACCAGGAGAAGTGGCGCTTGGCCCTCGGCCTGCTCGACGCGCTCGCCGACTGGAATCTCATCCCTCCCATGGTGGTGGCCGACGCCGGATACGGAGCGAGCACGCCCTTCCGTCTGGCCCTGGAGGAGCGGGGCTTGTCCTATGTGGTCGCGCTGACGGGCAAGGAGGTCGCTCACCCGGAAGCCGTCGAACCGCACCGGCCTGCCTATGGCGGGCTCGGACCGCCGACCCTGCCGCGATACCGCACCCCGCCGCGGGCGCTGCCCGACCTCGCTGCCGACGTGCCGGCCTCCGACTTCCGTGAGGTCACCTGGCGTGAAGGCAGCAAGGGCCCGATGACCTCACGGTTCGCGGCGCTGCGGGTGCGGCCGGCGGGCAGGCAGGCCCTGCGGGCCGCGCAGGAAGCCGGCGGAGGGCACTACCAGTGGGACGGAGTGCTGCCGGTGCGGACCGTGCTGGTGGAGTGGCCCGCCGGGGAGACTGCCCCGACCGTCTACTGGATCTCCAACCTGCCGCCGGACACGCCCGTCGAGGACGTGGTGCGGTGGGCGAAGATGAGGTGGCGGATCGAGCACGACTACCGCGAGCTCAAGCACGGCCTGGGCCTGGACCATTTCGAAGGCCGGACCTGGCGCGGCTGGCACCACCACGTCACCCTCGTCACCGCCGCCCAGGCCTTCCTCACCCTGCGGCGGCTCGACCCAAAAGCCCCCACGCCGGCCTGACCCTCTACCAGGCCCTCGACACCCTCCAGGACCTGCTGCAGTGCTGGACCGGCACCTGCACCACCTGCGGCCGACGCCTACCCCGCAACAGAACCAGACTCAGAACCTAACGAAGCACTACTAGGGCCTGTCTTTCGGATCAGGCCGGATCAGGGAGCGGGGCCTGGCATGACCCGAAAGACAGGCCCTAGACGTCCTCGGCGGCCCGGGCGAGCAGCCATCGGCCCGAGACCCCCGTGACGAGGAGTCCGGCGACGAGGGCGACGAGGGCGGCCCCCGGGCACGAGGCCCAGTCGACCGTGGAGGCGCGGGCCGCGAGGACCGCGCCGAGGGCGAGGGCCACGACGGGGACGGCGTTCAGGGCCGGTCGGATACGGGCCAGGTCGTCCTCCGCCAGGGAGCCGAGGACGCCGACGCCGAGCGCGAGCGCCCACACGCCGAGGCCCTGCGCGTCGGCGCGGTTCACCGTCCACGGGAGCAGGGCGCCCCAGAATGCCGGGAAGAACAGCAGGCCGGCGCCGACGCCGAGCCAGCCCGAGCCGAGCACGGCGAGCGGCGGCTTCGACCAGGCGGGCAGCGGGACGACCGGACGCCGCGGGCCCGCCCCCGTGCCGCCGGGCCGTGCGCGGTACTGCGTCGCCAGGCAGCCCACCGCCGCGAGGGCGAGGACGCCGAGGGTGGCGACCCAGCCGAGGCTGAACAGGGCGAGGAACAGCGGGCCGCCCCGTACGGCCTGGAGGCTTCCCGCGTTCAGCACGGTCACCGTGAAGAGGCCGACGAGGACGATCGCGAGCGGCAGCACCAGGCAGCGGGCCTCCTCCCAGACGCGGGCCCGGCCGACCGTGAACAGCGCGGGTGCCACGCCCGCCATGGCGGCCCCGACGAGGCCGGGGCTCAACGCCTCGGACGACACCCAGGCGCCCGCCGCGTGCCCGGTCAGGCTCGCCACGGCGAGCAGGGCGCCCACGGTGGCGCTGATGCCTCCGACGACACCGCTCAGGACCACGACGGCGGGCGAGAGCGCGCGCCCGTCGGTCACGACCGCTTCCTGCGGAGTCACGCTCATCCCCCCGCTCCTTCCCGCACGACACCGGCGGTCGCCGGGCTCGTCGGCAGGTCGGCGAACTCCTGCTGCCGCTTGAGGACTTGGCGGGCGTACAGGATCCGCAGGCTCACCACCGTCACGGCCGCGTAGGCGAGCACGCCGCAGCCGATGCCGACGCCCGCGACGAGGGCCGTGGTCCGGTCGAGGCCCAGGGTCCGTTCGAGTACGGGCACGGTCAGCGCCGAGAAGGCGGGGGCCAGGCACAGGGCGGTGAGGTGCAGCGACCACTCCTCGCGCGCCCACGCGCCGCCGGCGCGCGCGGCCCGCACGGCGACGACCGCGTACGTCACGGCGTACGGGACGAGGTAGGCGAGGAGCAGTCGGCGTCCGGCGGTTCCCTCGCCGAGGAACGCCACCGTGATCCACACCAGGCCCGCCGCGCCCGCGAGATGGGCGGCGACGCGCACCGGCAGGGGGCACCAGGTGCCGGTCAGGCCGGGGACGGTGGCGCGCCGGTCGAGGGCGCGGGAGGCGAGGAGCGCGCCGAAGGAGACGAGCGCGCCGAGGTGCATGATCGCGACGCGGTTGATGCCGAAGAGGCCGAGCCCGGGGTAGAGCGAGGGCAGCACGCCCCATTCGAGCCGCAGCAGCGGGGCGGTCATCAGGAAGGCGTAGCAGAGCAGCAGCCAGCGCTGGTGGAGGTCGGGGAAGCCGCGGAGGGCGGCGAGGACGCCGGAGGTCACGCTGCCGACGGTGCCGACCAGGATCGTGGCGAGGACGATCCAGAACGCGGCCCCGCTGAAGGCCTCCGCCGGCGGGGTGCGCAGGAGGTAGAGGGCGGCGCCCGCCATCGACACGTACACCGTGACGGCGAAGACGGTCCCGGCGATCCGGTGCAGCCGGATGCGGCGCCGGACGGCGGAGAGCAGCTGCACGGGGCCGAGCAGCATGAGGAGGCCGCCCAGGACCGAGTGCACGATCAGGGGGACGAGGCTGCGGCCGTACGGTCCCGTCCGGTCGCGCACGGCCTCGGCGACGAACTCCGGGGAGACGGACCGGCCGAGGAGCCATTCGCCGAGGGCGGGCGCTCCCGGCCGCGCGTACGGCCAGAGTTCGGTCATGGCGATCGGCGCGTACGCGAGGCAGAGCACGGTCACCGCGACGGTCGCCGCTCTCCCCCACCTCCGGCTCGTGCCGGTCGGACGGCTCATGGCGATTCCCCCTTCACCGAAAGCACCCATAGTCCTTTCTGGACTATGGAGGAAGGTAGGGGCGCACACCCCCGGGGTCAACCGGTCGGTAACAAGCTGCCGTCCGCGGGATCAGGGCTCGCGGCTCTCCACCCACTGCCAGAAATCGACCATCATCCGCTCATACCGGATGCCGAACTCCAGGGCCTCGCGCTGGCCGCGCGTCAGCAGCTCGCCGACGTCGTGCGCCAGCCCCTCGTACTCGTCCAGGGTCCGTCGGTGCTCGTCGATCTGGACGGGGGCGTGGACGCGCGGGCTGGCGCCGAACCACAGCTTGAGGATGCCCCGTTCGCGGGCCTCGACGGGGACGAAGGCGGGGTCCGCGAGCCAGCCGCGCAGCGCCGCCGCCCCCTCCTCCGTGAGGCTCATCAGGCGCCGGTTGCGGCCGCCCGGCTGCCGCACCTCCGACAGCAGCCCCGCCTCCAGGAGCCGGTCGCACTGCGCGTACACCTGGGCGTGCGGCATGGACCAGAACGGGGCCACCGTCCGCGCGGCCTCCACCTTCACGTCGTACGGACTGGCCTCGCCCAGCTTGTCGATGATGCCGAGCACGAGGAAGGAGGGCGTGGTCAACCGGACTTCAGACATGCGGCGACCGTATCCTCCTTCCCCTCCTACTCCGCCCTCAGCGCCCGGGCCGTGGCCGTGCGGGCCGCCCAGCCCGCCGGGAGCAGCGCACCGGCCGTCGCGATCACGACACCCGCCGTCGCGAGCAGCACGAGCAGCGGCGTGCCGTACACGTCGATGTCGGCGGGCGGGATCGTGGTGCCGACCGCGCGGCCCATCGCCGGCATCACCCGGCCGTGCAGGACCGTGCCGAGCGGCACGCCGACCGCGCCCGACACGAGGCCGAGGGCTCCGACGGAGGTGAGGACCTGCGTGACCGTCTGCCGCGGCGTCATCCCCAGGGCCTTGAAGACGCCCAGGTCACGGACGCGGTCGCGGGTGTCGAGGACGACCGTGTTCAGCACGCCGAGGCAGGCGACGGCGACGAGCATCAGGGTCAGCATGACGATCAGGGCCTGCATCGCCCGGATGACGCTCGACTTGCTGCCCTCGGTGAGGGCGGCCTCCGCCCGGAGCGGCCTCACGGCGGCGTCGAGGCGCTCCGCGTACCGCGCCGCGTCCGTGCCCTCGGTGACGGTCACGGCGAAGTCGGCGGGCTCGTAGCGGGCCCGGAGCGAGGCGACGGACGCCGCCGTGGTGCGCAGGGCCATGCCGTCGTCGCCGAGGTCGAAGATCTCGCCGACGATCCGCACCCGGACCGTGCGGCCCTGTTCGGAGAGGGTGATCGCGTCCCCGACGCGGACCCCGGTGGTGCGCAGGAACCGGGATGCCGCGACGGCCTCCCCGGTGGCCCCGAACCAGCGGCCGGAGACCATCGTGTGCGGGCTGCCGGCCGTGTCCCCCTCGTACGCGACCAGGGGCGCGCCTCCCTTGAGCCCGGCCACGTCCAGCTGGGTGCGGGCCGTCCGGTACGCCGACTCCGTACCCGGGAGCGCGGCGATCGCCGCCGCGACGGCGGCCGGATCGGCCGGCTTCCCCGGCAGCGGCCCCGGATCGCCGGGCTTCCCCTGCGCCAGGGTGACCGTGTGCACGGTGACATCGCCGCCCCGGTCCGGGTCGCCGTCCGCCTTGATCGCGACGAGCGTGCTGCCGAGGCCCACGGCCAGGGTCACCGCGAGGGTCCCGAAGGTCACCGCCGCCGCCGTGCTCGCCGCGCGCCCGGGGCGGGCGAAGGGACCGGCGAGGCCCAGGGTGAAGGGCCGGGGCAGCGGCAGCCGCCCGAGCAGGCCGCGGATCGCGCGCCCCCGGCCGCCGCCGGTGGCGGGGCCGATGCGGAGGACCGTCGCCGTCGGCAGCCGGGCCGCGCGCAGGGCGGGTCCGAAGGCGGTGGCGGCCACGAGGGCGAGGGCTCCGGCCGGCACGACGAGGTCCACCCACACGGGGATGAGGACCTCCGTCGTCCCGTACACCTGGGCCACCTCCGCCATGATGGGCACGGCGAGCAGGTTGCCGAGGGCGACTCCGAGCACGGTTCCGACGGCGGCCGGGATCAGCGCCTGGGCCACGTACGCCCGCCCCACCTGGAACGGGGTGAAGCCGAGGGACTTGAGGATCCCGATCCGGCGGGTCGCCGCGCCTACGGCGCCGCTCACCACGATGCCGATCACCAGGACCGACATCCCCAGGCCGAGGACGGCGAAGGCGGAGACGAAGGGCACGAAGGCGGCCGTGTTCCGACGCGCGCTCTCCCGTACGTCGAGATACGACCGGGTGCCGCTCACCGCTCCGGCGGGCACGGCGGCGGTGACCGCCTGCCGTCCGGCCGCCACCTCGGCGGCCGTGCCGGCGGAGGTCAGCCGGTAGAGCATCTGCAGCGCCGGAGGCCGTCCGCCCGCGAGCGCCGTGAGCTGGTCGGGGACGACCCAGGCGTCGGCGCTCTCGCCGACCGACTCGGCGACGCCCACCACCGTGAGGGTCACGCCGTCGGCGGTCAGCCGCTCCCCGGTACCCGAGGCCGGCGGGACGGACCCGCGCTCCAGGACGATCTCGCCCGGAGCCGTGGCCCACCGGCCCTCCGTCAGGGTCACCGCGTCCACGGGTCCTGCGGCGGAGGCCCGGCCGACGACCGTCAGCGGCGGCGGTGCGAAACCGGGCGGGGCCGTCCGGTCCGCGCTGAGGCGCAGGGACGTGACGGCGAAGGGGCCGGAGGCCGCGGCCACCCCGGTCGCGCGGGCGGTGGCGGCGAGCCGCCCGGGGGTGACCTTCGATCCGTCGAACCGCACGGTCAGGTGGGCGCCGTGCTGCCGGGCGAAGGCCCGGTCGAAGGGCGCGCCGGAAGCGACGAGGAGACCGAGCGCGAGGACGGCGGAGGCGACCGAGAGCAGCGTGGTCAGCACCATCACGGCGGTCTGCATGCGGCGCCGCCCGACACCGGCGCGCACGACGCGCCCGAGGGCGCCGCCGCGGGTTCCCCGGCCGGGGCCACCGATCCCTGCGCTCGGTCCGGCAAGGCGCGCGCTGGTGCCGCCGGTCTCCCCACTCGTGCCGCCGGGACGCACGCTCGTACCGCCGATCCCCTCGCCGACTCCCGCGGGGCGCGCGCTCATCGGGCCACCGCCACGACGTCGCGGGCGATACGGCCGTCGACGAGTTCGATCGTGCGGGTCGCGCAGGCCTCGGCGAGGGCGAGGTCGTGGGTGACGAGGACGATCGTCTGACCGTCGGCGTTGAGGCCGCGCAGGAGGTCGCGGACCTCCGCGCCGGACGCGGTGTCGAGGGCTCCCGTGGGCTCGTCGGCGAGGAGCAGCGGCGGACGGTTCATCAGGGCGCGGGCCACGGCGACGCGCTGCCGCTCGCCGCCGGAGAGGCGGCCGGGGTGCACGCGCGCGTGCCGGGCGACGCCGAGCCGTTCGAGGAGTTCGGCGGCGCGTGCCGCCGCCCGGCCGCGCGCCATGCCGGCCAGCTGGGCCGGCAGCAGCACGTTGTCGAGGACGGTGAGGTCGTCGAGGAGGTTGAAGAACTGGAAGACCATGCCGATGCGGTCGCGCCGGTAGCGGGCCGAGGCCGCCTCGCTCAGCGCGTCGACGCGCAGCCCGTCGACGGTCACCCGGCCGGTGCTCGGCCGGTCGAGCCCGGCGAGGAGGTTGAGGAGGGTCGACTTGCCGCTGCCGGAGGGGCCGAGCACGGCGAGCGACTCCCCTCGCGCCACCCGGAGGTTCAGCCCGGCGAGGGCGGCCGGTCCTTCGTCGTACGTCCTGCCGACCTCGCTCAGGTCGATGAGCGGCTCGGCTCGGGATGGGGTCATGAGGCCCTCCGGGGTCGGGGAACGAGTGGATCGCCCCGACGCTAGGAGCGGCCCACCGTCGGGCGCGTCGGCTGTGGTGGCGAAGATCCGTACCGTGTGCGGCGGAGGCGCGGGCGGGTCGTCCGCGCGATGTACTCCGCGCGGACGGTGCCCTGGTCCCCCGGGCCGATTCGCCCCGGCGGCCCGGCTTGGCACACTGCCCCGGTGAGCAGGTACGAGGAGTTCATGGGCCGGGTGCGCGGATCGCGGACCCTGGGCGCGCCGCCCCCGATGTCCCGCTGGGCGTGGACGGCCGACGGGCTGCTCGCGCTGTCGCTCGCCGTGGCCACGTTCGTCGGGAACCTGAACCGCTCGTACGTGGAGCTCCGGCCCGAGCCGTCCGGGATCAGGACGCCGGAGCCGGGGCACCTTCCGGCACCGCCCGCGCTCCCGGACGTACCGGGGGTTCCGGACCCGCGCCCCCTGCACGCCGTGGAGCACATGCTGCCGCCGGTGGAGGCCTGGGAGGTCGTGGCGGCGCTGCTGACCGCGCTGCCGCTGGTGCTGCGGCGCCGCTTCCCGCTGGCCGTGTACTGGGTGGTGACGGTCGCCTCCGTGGTCCTGCACCTGGGGGACGCCGCCGACGACGCCACACGGACCACCTTCGCCGCAGGGCTCGTCGCGGCCTACAGCGCGGCGATGCACAGCCCGCACCGCAAGTCGGTCGCGGCGTCCCTCCTCGCCGGCGCGCTGCTCTACGCGGTCTTCCCCCTGGTGCCCGACGTCGACAGCGACCTGGTGCCCCTGCTCGTCCTGCTGCCGCTCGCCCTCGCCTCGCACGGCGTCCATCTGTGGCGGCAGCGGGAGCGGGTGCTGCGGGAGGAGCAGGAGGCGGCGCTGCGCCGGGCGGTGGAGGCGGAGCGGTCGCGGATCGCCCGGGAGCTGCACGACGTGGTCACCCACAACGTGAGCATGATGACCATTCAGGCCGGTGCCGCGCGCACGGTCCTGGCCGCCTCCCCCGAGCTGGCCCGGGAGGCGATGCTGGCGGTGGAGGCTGCCGGACGGACGGCGATGTCGGAGCTGCGGCACGTGATGGGGCTGCTCACGATGGCCGCGGACGGTCCCGATCCGGCCGCCGACGTGGCGCTCGCCCCGCAGCCCGGCCTCGACCGGCTGACGGAGCTGACGGACCGGGTGCGGTCCTCGGGGGTGCCGGTGGAGGTGGCGGTGCGGGGCGTCCCGGTGGAACTGCCCGCGGGGGTGGACCTCGCCGCGTACCGGGTGGTGCAGGAGGCGCTGACGAACGCGCTGAAGCACGCGGACGGCGCGCGGGTGTCGGTGACGGTGGAGTACGGGGCGGGCCGGCTGCGGGTGGAGGTGTCCGACACGGGCGGGCGCCGGCGGCGGTCGGCGGAACCTGGCGGCGGTCACGGGCTGCTCGGACTGCGGGAACGGCTCGCGGTGTACGGCGGTACGCTCGACGCCGGCAGCCGCCCGCACGGCGGATACCGGGTGTGTGCGGTGATTCCGTGGGAGGTTCCGTGATCGTGGCCGGCGCTCCGCGCGTGGTGATCGTCGACGACCAGGCGCTCGTGCGGACCGGTTTCCGGATGATCCTCGCCGCCGACGGCATCGACGTGGTCGCGGAGGCCGCCGACGGCGACGCGGCGGTGGCGGCGGTCCGCAGGACCCGGCCGGACGTGGTCCTGATGGACATCCGGATGCCGGGCACGGACGGCCTGGAGGCCACGCGCCGCATCCTCGCGGACGAGGCGGCGCCGCCGAGGATCGTCGTCCTCACCACCTACGACCTCGACCGGTACGTGTACGCGGCGCTCGCGGCGGGCGCGAGCGGCTTCCTGCTCAAGGACGTCACCCCCGAGCACCTGACGGCGGCGGTCCGGCTCGTCCGCTCCGGGGACGCCCTGCTCGCCCCGGCGATCACCCGGCGCCTGGTGGAGCGCTTCGCCGCGTCCTCCTCCGGGCCTTCCGCCGCCCCGCACCGCGAACTGGCCACGCTCACGCCGCGCGAGCTGGAGGTCCTGGAGGCCCTGGCGCGCGGCCACACCAACGCCGAGCTCGCGGTGCGCTTCCGGCTGAGCGAGGCGACGGTGAAGACGCACGTCGCCCGCATCCTCCAGAAGCTGCGGCTGCGCGACCGGGCCCAGGCGGTGATCGCCGCCTACGAGACGGGTCTCGTCACCCCGGGCTCGGCCGGAAGCGACACCGCCGGTCCGGACGGAGCCGGCTGACCGAGCGGGTCCGGAGGATCGAGGAGGTCCGCAGGACCGGGCTCGGGGCGGAGGACGTCGCCGAGCGCGGTCAGCCGGATGAGCCGCAGGATCCACGGCTGGTCGCAGTGGAGCCGCCAGCGCGCACCGCGCCGGTGCATGCGCCCGGCGCAGTGGGCGAGGAGCCCCAGCCCGGTGGCGTCGCAGAAGGTGAGGCGCCGGATGTCGACGGTCAGGGCGTCGGACTCCCGGACGAGGGCGTCGAGCTCGGGCCGCAGGTGCCGCACCAGGACGAGGTCGAGCTCGCCCCGGAGGGCGGCGACCGTGACACCGCCGGTCGAGCGGACGACGAGGTACGGGTCATGACGGGGGATCAGCTGCATCGGACGCTCCACAGGGTGGCTCCATGTGTCACGTCGAGCGTGGCCGCCCCTCTGCGGGGAGGGACGTTTCACCTCGACCGCTGTCACCTGAACCGGTGAAGATCCGCCCCGCTTTCCCCCGTTCGGGCACACGGGGCCCGGACATGCGTACGGAGCGGCTCAAGCGACAGGAGGCAGCGGGATGCGGCGGAACTCGACGGTCTCGTACGGGCTCCGCGTCCCGGTCTCGTGCAGGAGGCCGACCGTGGCGCGGTCCAGCGGGACCAGATCCGAGTAGGCGGCCTTCCGCCGGTCCACCGTCAGCGCCTTCGTGAAGGTCCGTCCGCCGTCCGTGCTGGTCCAGAGGGCCGCCTCGGCGCGGTCGTCCGGTACCGAGGGGGCCGAGAACAGCAGGACCCCGTCACGGCCGCCCACGTACAGCAGACTGCCCTGCACCACGGGCACGCGGTCCAGGGCGCGCCGGGGCGCGAAGGGACGGTGGAGGCTCTCGCCTCCGTCGGCCGAAGAGGCGTCGGCGCGGTTGCCGGGGCTCGTCCCCAGCTGGTCGCGGGAGCTGACGTACACGCTTCCGTCGGGGAGTTGGGCGGCCGTCGACTCGTTGGCGTTGACGAAGCCGTCGTAGGTGTCGTCCACGAAGCCGAGGGACCAGGTGCGGCCGCCGTCGTCGCTGTAGAGGGCGTGCGCCCCGTAGTACTCGGGTTCCTCTCCGGTGTCCGCGGAGCCCTCGGGCGGCGCCGCCGAGTGGTTCGCGGCCACGACGAGCCGGCCGGCGTGCGGGCCGCGCGTCAGGGCGAGGGCGTGGCCCGGCCCGGTGGCGTACCAGCGCCATCCGGGCTTCTTGACGCGCGCGGTGATCTCGCGCGGGGCGGAGAACGTCCGCCCGTCGTCGGAGCTGCGCTGGACGAACACGCGGCGGCCGCGGGCCGGAGGGACCTCGCCGCGCAGGATCCGCCGCTCCGTCGCCTCCACGCCGTTGTACGAGCTGACCAGCACCACGTCGCCCGAGCGGGGATCGACGACCGGTGCGGGGTTCCCGCGCGTGTCGCCGTCCCCCGCTACGACGACCCGCAGCGGCCCCCAGGTGCAGCCGCCGTCGGCCGACCGCCGCACGACGATGTCGATGTCGCCGCTGTCACCGGCCCGTCCGCGCCGGCCCTCGGCGAAGGCGAGCACGGTCCCGGCTCGGGTCCGTACGGCCGCGGGGATGCGGTAGAGCGCGTAGCCGCCGGTGCCGGCGGTGTACGGGACGGACACCTCGCACCCGGCCGCGGTCACCGGCGGGCCGGTCTCCACCGCGGCGAGCCCGGCGGCGGTCAGCCCGCCGAGGGCCGACACCAGGAGCGCCAGGACGGCCACCCGGCCGCTCCTCACGGTCACACGCCGCACAGACCCCCCTGACGTCCCATCACGATGACTCGTCCCACGGACCCCTGACGCCGCTTCACCTCACGGACCGTCCGTCCACCGTCCCTCCCCCACGGCACGACGAGCCGAACTCCCGGACGACACGAGGGGCCGTCCGCGTGAATTCACGCGGACGGCCCCTCGTCCGAGCCCCGGCGGGAGGCTCAGCCCGCGAACCGGGCCATCCACGCCTCGACCTCGGTCGAGGAGCGCGGCAGACCGGCCGACAGGTTCTCGTGGCCCTCTTCGGTGACGACCAGGTCGTCCTCGATCCGGACGCCGATGCCGCGCCACTCCTCGGGCACGGTCAGGTCGTCCGGCTGGAAGTACAGACCGGGCTCGACCGTGAGCACCATGCCCGGTTCGAGGACGCCGTCGACGTACTCCTCCGTACGGGCCTGCGCGCAGTCGTGGACGTCGAGGCCGAGCATGTGGCCGGTGCCGGCCATGGTGAAGCGGCGCTGGAGACCGAGCTCGTACGCGCGGTCGACGGGGCCCTCGATGAAGCCCCACTCGACGAGGCGCGCCGTCAGGTGGCGCTGGGACGCCTCGTGGAAGTCGCGGTACGGAGCGCCCGGCTTCACCGCGGCCATGCCCGCCTCCTGCGCCTCGTACACCGCGTCGTACACCTGGCGCTGGACCGGGGTGAAGGTGCCGCTGATGGGGAGGGTGCGGGTGACGTCGGCGGTGTAGAGGGAGTGCGTCTCGACACCGGCGTCGAGGAGGAGCAGCTCACCGGGGCGGACCGGGCCGTCGTTGTCCGTCCAGTGCATGATCGTCGCGTGGTCGCCGGCGGCACAGATCGAGCCGTAGCCGACGTGGTTGCCCTCCAGGCGGGCGCGGCGGAAGAAGGTGCCTTCGATCCACCGCTCGGAGGAGGCGATCGCGCGGGACAGCTCGGCGACGCAGTCGGTGAAGCCGCGGACGGTGGAGTCGACCGCCTTGCGCATCTCGCCGAGCTCCCACGCGTCCTTGACGAGGCGGAGGTCGCTGAGCGCGCCCTCCAGCTCGGCGTCGCGCTCCTCGTCGGTGGTGACGGCGGCTTCGAGGGCCGGGTCGACGCCGCGGACGATCCGGGTCGGCACGCCGGTGCCGGCGGCGAGGTCCTCGGTGATGGTGCGGACGTCGCGGCAGGGCAGTCCGAGGACGGTCGCGGACTCGGCGAGGGAGCGGCGGCGGCCCATCCACAGCTCGGCGGTGTAGCCGATCCAGAACTCGTCGTTGTCACGGCTGTCGCGGGGGAGCTGGTAGCAGTACGCGTCGTGGCCGCCGTCGGCGCGGGGTTCGAGGACGAGCGCGCCGTCGCGGGCCTGGTCGCCGGTCATGTGCACGTAACCGGAGTACGGGCGGAACGGGTAGGTGTCGTCGTTGGAGCGGTACTTGAGCTTGCCCGAGGGGACGATCAGGCGCTCGCCGGGGAAGAGCGCGGAGAGCGCCAGACGGCGCTCGGCCGCGAACGGGGCCTGCTCGGCCGGTTCGAGGTCGTGCCGTTCGGTGTCCGCCCACCCCGTCCTCATCAGAGCGGAGAGCTCCTCGGAGACGCCGTTGTAGAGGCCGTTCTTGCGACCCTTCGCCACGTCCTGCACCTTCTTCCGGGTACGTTCTCGGCCGCCGGTCGTCGGCGGCACCCGGACGGTACTGCGCCGCGGACGCGCCGGGTGCCGGGATCGGCCAGTGGCACGGATCGGCCACACCCGGGCGGCGGGGGCGGCCGGCGCGGGTCGATAATGCGGTCCATGGCGAACGCGAAGCTCGGTGAGGCGCTCCGGCTCCTCGGGATCGGCGACGAGGCCCGCCGGGTCTACGTCCAGCTCCTGGAACTCGGTCCCGCGCCGCTGAGCGCGATCGGTTCCGCGGCCGGTCTCGACGGCGCGGAGCTGACCGCGGCGTACGGGGAGCTGGTCGACGCGGGCCTGGCGAGTCCGGCGGGGCAGGACCCGGACCCGGTGGCCCCGGTGCCTCCCGCCGCGGGCCTGGAGATCCTGGGGCGGCACCGGGCGGCCGAGCTCGACGAGTCGCGGATCACGGTCGGGGGCGCCTTCGAGTCGTTCCGGCGGCAGCGGCTCGCCGCGTACCACGACGACCTGGTCGAGGTGGTGACCGGTGACGCGGTCGGTCCCCGCATGCGGCACGCCTGGGCCAGCGCGCGCGGGGAGATCCGGCAGCTGGACTCCCCGCCGTACTTCCCGCTGCCCAGCGCCACCGACGACGCGCTGGCGACGCTGGCGCGCGGGGTGACCCAGCGGGTCGTCTACTCGCAGGCGTCGCTGGAGTACCCGGGCCAGCTGGAGTCGGCGATCGAGCCGTGCGTGGAGGCCGGGGAGCAGGCGCGGGTGCTGCCGTCGGTGCCGGTGAAGCTGGTGATCATCGACGAGTCGTACGCCATGGTCTCGCTCTCCATCAAGGAGGCCGACGTCCACAACAGCATGCTGGTGGTGCAGCCGTGCGGTCTGCTGTCGGCGCTGGTCGCGCTGTTCGAGCAGACCTGGCAGAACGCGCTGCCCCTGCACGGCCGTTCCGTCCGGCCGGCCGGACTGCTTCCGGCCGACCGGCGGCTGCTCCGGCTCCTGGCCGGCGGAGCGAGCGACGACGTCATCGCCCGGGAGATCGGGGTCAGCCGTCGCACGCTCTTCCGCCGGATCCAGGTGCTCATGGCCCGGCTCGGCGCCACGAGCCGCTTCCAGATGGCGCTGCAGGCGCAGCGCGCGGGATGGCTTTAGTCACCAGGGCTCAGGTGAGGTGCCTCCGGAGGAAGGTGTGCACGAGGGCGCTGTTGTGGGCGGCCTGTTCGTTGTCCCCGGCGCCCGCGTGGCCGCCGCCGGTGTTCTCGTGGAACAGCACGGGGTGGCCGAGCTCCCGCAGCCGCGCCGCCGTCTTGCGCGCGTGGCCGGGGTGGACCCGGTCGTCGCGGGTGGACGTCATGAGGAGCACCGGCGGGTAGGTCCGGTCGGCCGCGATCCGGTGGTACGGGGAGAGTTCCCGCAGGCGGGCGAGGTCGGCCGGGTCGTCCGGGTCGCCGTACTCGGCGATCCAGGACGCGCCCGCGAGGAGCTTGTGGAAGCGGGTCATGTCGAGCAGCGGGACCTGCGCGACGATCGCCCCGAACAGCTCCGGGTGGCGGGTGAGCATCGCGCCCATCAGCAGGCCGCCGTTGCTGCCGCCCGCCGCGCCGAGCCGGTCCGGGGTGGTGATGCCCCGTGCGACGAGGTCCTCGGCGACGGCCGCGAAGTCCTCGAAGGCCCGCGGCCGCTCGGCGCCGAGCGCGGCCTGGTGCCAGTCCGGGCCGTACTCGCCGCCGCCCCGGATGTTCGCGATGACGTACGTGCCGCCGCCCTCCAGCCACCCCCGGCCCCGCAGGGCGCCGTAGGCGGGGGTGAGGGAGACCTCGAAGCCGCCGTAGCCGTAGAGGAGGGTGGGCCCGGGTCCGGTGGCGGTGTGGTCGGGACCGATGACGAAGTAGGGCACGCGGGTGCCGTCGGAGGAGGTCGCGAAGTACTGCGCGACGGTGAGACCGGCGGTGTCGAAGCGGTCCGGGGCCTGCTTGAGGACCTCCGTCTCGCCGCCGATCCACCCGCGGTGGAGGCTGGAGGGCTGGAGGAAGCCCGACACGTCGAGGAAGTACTCGTCGGAGACGTCCGGGTCCGTGTCCACGACGGCGACGGCGGACAGCGCCGGGACGCCGACGAGCGGGGTCCGCGTCCAGCCTGCGCCGTCGCGGCCCGGGGTGAGGACCTCGATGTGGGCGCTGACGTCCCTCATCGTCTCCAGGATCAGATGGTGCCGGGTCCAGGAGTGCCCGGCGAGGGCCGTCCGCGCGTCCGGGGTGAACAGCACCTCGAAGGTGCGGTCGCCCGCGAGGAAGGCGTCGAAGCCGAAGGCCAGGAGGGAGCCGGTGGGCTGCCCGAGCCACTCGGACTTCAGGGTGACGAGCAGGTGCCGGCCGTGGGCGTCGACGAGCGCGTCCTCGGGGACGTCGATGCGCACGGTGGTGTCGCCGGACGGGCCGTCGGGCATGCCGTCGGGCGTCAGGAGGTACGTCTCGCTGCGGAAGAAGTCCAGCGAGCGGCCGACGAAGTCCCGCTCGAAGCCGGGGGTGGGGTCGTGGTACCCCCAGGCCGAGACGTCGCTGTCCTCGGCCTCGTAGACGAGCTCGGACTCCTCGATCGGCGTGCCGCGCCGCCACCGGCGGACCGTGCGCGGGTAGCCGGAGTCGGTCAGGGAGCCCGGTCCGGTGTCCGTGCCGACGAAGACGGTGTCGGCGTCGATCCAGCCGATCCGCGTCTTCGCCTCCGGCACCTGGAAGCCGTCCTCGACGAACTCCCGCGTGCCGAGGTCGAACTCGCGGACCACGACGGCGTCGCCGCCGTCCCGCGAGAGCCGCACCAGGGCCCGGTCGTACGCGGGACGGCGCGCCCGCGCCCCGTCCCACACCCACTTCTCGCCCTCGGCGGCGGCGAGGGCGTCGACGTCGAGGAGGACCTCCCACTCGGGCTCGTCCTTGCGGTACTGCTCCAGGGTCGTGCGCCGCCACACCCCGCGCACGTGGTCGGCGTCGCGCCAGAAGTTGTAGAGGTACGCGCCGCGCCGCGTGGTGTACGGGATGCGGTCCGAGGCGTCGAGCACCTCCCGCAGGCGCGCCTTCAGCGGGGCGAACCCGGCGTCGGCGGCCAGCACGTCCGCCGTCTCGGCGTTCCGCTCGGCCACCCACGCGAGGGCGGCCTCGCCGGAGATGTCTTCCAGCCACAGGTACGGGTCGTCATCGCTCACCCCCGTATTGTGCAGGCCCGCCCTCCGGTCCCGGCGTCAGCTCCGCTTCTCGCGGTGGAGCCGTACCGCGAGGTGGTGCTGGAGCGGCCGGCCGACGGCGGCGAGGTCGTGGACGAAGTCGAGGGTGTCCTCGTCGGTGAGGGTGTAGCGGCGGCGGGTGGCGTCGACCTGCTTGGCGGTGGGCGCGAGGGCGACCTCGTGGGTGCCGAGGTCGACGGTGCCGCCGTCCGCGCGGCCGACGGCGATCTCGGCGATGCCGGTCGGCTGGGTGATCAGCGCCTCGACCCGCCCCTCGGGCTGCAGCCGCCACCAGCCGCTCTCCCGGGCCGACGGCCGCAGCGGGGTGCCGTCCTCGTCGATGAGCCAGGCCCGCGCCTCGTAGTGCAGGAAGGGCCGCCCGTCATGGCTGAAGGTGACCTCCTGCTCGTACGCGAAGTCCTCGGCGAGCGTCGGATAGCCGCCCCGCCCGCGCCCCACCCAGGTCCCGAGCAGCCCGGCGACCGGGGCGAGCAGCGCGTGCGGCGCGGGCGCCTCGTCCGCCCGGAACGCGTCGGGGTACGGGTGCTGCCGGTCGCGGTCGTTCATGAGGGTGTGCTCCTGGGGTCGGGGCCTGTGCCGTACGGCAGCTTAGGCCGCCGGTTCCGGCGCGCCCCGCAGGGAGAGCCGGAGCACCGTGGTGGCGACGGCACCGGCAAGGAGGCCGCAGGTCAGGGCGGCCGGGATGCCGTTGCCGATGGCGGCGGAGGAGTAGAGGAGGCCCTGCTGGGGGCCCGTCTGGACGACCGCGATCCGGAGGATCTGGCTCGCGAGGAGGCCGAGGACGGTGGCGCCGACCGCGCCGGCCGCCATGGCCGGGAGCGTGACCCGGGTGAGGAGCCCGGGGAGCCGGCTCAGGGCCCACCAGACGACGGCGAGGAGGAGGACGTCGGAGGCCCGGTGGAGGAGCCAGTCGACGACCGCGCCGGCCGCCGGGGCGTCCCAGGCTCCGAGCAGCAGCCACTGGCGCAGCAGGTCTCCGGGTTCGGCGAGGAGGCCGCCGTCCGGGGAGTACGCCTGGAGGGCGGCGGCGACCGGCTGGTACGAGAGGACCACCACGGACAGGGCGATCACGGCGGTCCCCGCGGTGGCGGCCAGGCGCGCGGCGCGGGCCGGGACGTCCGTGCGGGGCGGCGTGCCTGCGCCTTCGGCGGCGATCCGCGCGGCGAGGACGGTCGCTCCCGCCGCGACGAGCGAGACGGCCACGGGGAGCTGCCGTCCGCCGGCGGTCACGCTCGCCAGCTGGGGCAGGAAGCGGTGACTGCCGTTCCCGGCCGCGGCGATGAACCAGGGTGCGGACACGGCGGCGGCCAGCGTCCCGGCCGCCGCGCCCCAGGTCCACAGCGCGAGGAACGCCGCGGTGGTGCGCCCGCGCACCGGCGGGAGCCTGCGGACCAGGAGGAGGGCGCCGAGGACGAAGGCGACGAACACCGCTCCGTACCGGATCTGGAGCCCGGTCGTGTACAGGCCGTTGTAGCGGTCGCGGTCGTCGTCGCCGCCCAGGGGTGCGTAGCCGGAGCCCTGCGCGCCGGAGTCGAGGAAGGACGGCGGGTCGTACGACCAGGGGGTCACCCACCGCTGGAGCTCGGCGATCGCGTCGGGGCCGAGCGTCCCCACGCTGCCGGGCAGCTGCAGCGCGTCGGCGCTGGAGCCCGCCCACCACAGGAGTGCGGTGAGCAGCAGCCCGCCGATGAGCGCGGGTATCGCCGCGCGCCGGTACGTCATGTCGTGTCCCCCGTCGTGAACGTGTCGTCCGAGTGCCCCCGTTGGAGACTAGGCTCCGCTGATCACGTGTCGGCCACGGAGGCACGTCGGTTCGGCGGGCGGACGCTCCGGTAATCGCGCGTCCAGGGTCCGAGACACCGTTGACCGCGCGCGTGCCGGCCGCTACGTTCGCGCCATGTTGCGTACAGCCCTGCTCACCACGCGCGGTCACATCGACCTGCTGCGGGTGGCCTCCGCCGCGTGTCGCCGCGGTCGCTGACGCCCTCTCACACCTTCGCCCCGCCTTCTGACGCCCTGACTCCCGTGCGCGTGTGTCCGCTCCGCGCCCATGGGCGCTGAGGCGTACCTTCACCTCCCTCTCCCCCGGAGTCCGTCATGACGGTCGACCATGCCCCGCCCTCATCCCTGCCCGACATATCGCCTTTGCCTGACCTCGTACCCCTCACTGCCGCCCGGAGACCGGGCCGCCTCCCGTCCGTTCCCCGCTGGCTGCGCCGGGCCGTGGGCCCCGTGCTGCTGCTCGTCCTCTGGCAGTCGTGCAGTGCGACGGGGGTCCTGCCGGCGGACGTGCTGGCCTCGCCGGGGACCGTCGCGCGGGCCGCCGGCGACCTGGTCGGGGACGGGACGCTGCCGACCGCGATGGGAGTCTCGCTGCGGCGGGTCGCCGTGGGGCTGCTGCTCGGCGGGGCGGTGGGGATCGCGCTCGCCCTGGTGTCCGGGCTCTCGCGGCTCGGGGAGGACCTCGTCGACGCCCCCGTGCAGATGCTGCGGACGGTGCCGTGGGTCGGTCTGATCCCGCTGTTCATCATCTGGCTGGGGATCGGGGAGGCGCCCAAGGTCGCGCTGATCGCCCTCGGCGTCGCCTTCCACCTCTACCTGAACGTGTACGCCGGGATCCGCGGCGTCGACGCCCAACTCGTCGAGGCGGGCGAGTCACTGGGGCTCGGCCGGTGGGGCCTGGTCCGGCACGTCGTCCTGCCGGGCGCGCTGCCCGGGGCGATGACCGGGCTGCGCTACTCCCTGGCGACGGCCTGGCTCGCGCTGGTCTTCGGCGAGTCCATCAACGCCGACGCCGGGATCGGCTTCCTCATGAACCAGGCGCGGGAGTTCTTCCGCACGGACGTGATCGTCGTCTGCCTGGTCGTCTACGCCTTCCTCGGCCTGCTCGCCGACGCCCTCGTCCGCACTCTCGAAAGGCTGCTGCTGCAATGGCGACCGACCTTCACGGGGCAGTGACCGTCCAGGGTCTCACCCGCTCCTTCGGCGGACGTCCCGTCGTCGACGGACTCGACCTGACCCTGCGCGCGGGGCAGTTCACCGCACTGCTCGGGCACAGCGGCTGCGGCAAGTCGACACTCCTGCGGATCCTCGCGGGGCTCGACCGGGAGGTCTCCGGCACGGTCCTCGTGCCGCGCCGCCGCGCGGTCGCCTTCCAGGCGCCGCGCCTGATGCCCTGGAAGAAGGTCTGGCGGAACGTGCTGCTCGGGCTGCCGGGGAAGCCGGACCGGGCGGTGGCGGAGCGGGCGCTCGCCGAGGTGGGACTCGGCCACCGCTCCGGGGCGTGGCCGAAGACGCTGTCGGGCGGCGAGGCCCAACGCACCTCCCTCGCCCGTGCGTTGGTACGGGACCCTGATCTGCTGCTGCTCGACGAGCCGTTCGGCGCGCTGGACGCGCTGACCCGGATCAAGGCCCAGCGGCTCGTGGCCGAGCTGTGGCGGCGGCGCGGCTGCACGGTCCTGCTCGTCACGCACGACGTCGACGAGGCGCTGCTGCTCGCGGACCGGGCGCTGGTGATGCGGGACGGCGTGATCGCGTACGACACCGCCGTCGACCTCGACCGCCCCCGCTCCCCCGGCGATCCCGCACTCGCCGCGCTCCGCGCCCGCCTTCTCGCCGAACTGGGCGTTGATGAGGCGGAGTTGACCCCAAGCGCGACGCCCTGACCACCACACCGCACACCTTCCGAGGAGACGACCATGAAGTCCTTCCGCCTGTCCGCCGCGGCACTGCTCGTGCCGCTCGCCCTGCTCGCCTCCGCCTGCTCCGGTGCCTCCGCGGCCGGCAGCGCCTCGAACTCCGACGGCAAGGGCTCCCTCGTCCTGAACGTCGGCGACCAGAAGGGCGGCTCCGAGGCCCTGCTGCGCGCCGCCGGTGAGCTCGACGACCTCCCGTACCGGGTGAAGTGGTCGACGTTCACCTCCGGCCCACCGCTCCTCGAAGCGGTGAACGCCAGAGCCGTCGACCTCGGCTCCGTCGGGAACACCCCTCCCGTCTTCGCGGCCGGCGCCGGCTCGAAGATCACCGTGGTCGCCGCGACGCACGGCGACTCCGCGGGAGAGGCGATCCTCGTCCCGAAGGACTCCCCGCTGCGCACCGCGCGGGACCTGAAGGGGAAGCGGATCGCCGTCGCCCAGGGCAGCTCCGCCCACTTCCAGCTGATCGCCTCGCTCCGCAAGGCCGGACTCGGCCTGGAAGACGTCCGGGTCAGCCTGCTGCAGCCGGCCGACGCGCTTGCCGCGTTCACCGCCGGCAAGGTCGACGCCTGGGCGGTCTGGGATCCGTACACCTCCCAGGTCCTGCTGAGCGGCAAGGGCCGGGTGCTGACCGACGGGCGCGGCCTCACCAACGGCCTCGGCTTCCAGGTCGCGGCCCCGTCGGCGCTGGCCGACCCGGAGAAGGCGAAGGCCGTCGGCGACTTCGTGGAGCGGCTGCGCCGGGCCCAGGGCTGGGTGTTCGACCACCCCGAGGAGTGGGCGAAGGTCTGGTCGAAGGAGACCGGGCTGCCGTACGAGGTGGCCCTGGCGGCCGTGAAGCGGAGCAACGGGACGCGTATCCCCGTCGCCCTCGACGACGCCGCGATCGCCTCCGAGCAGAAGATCGCCGACACCTTCGCCGGGCTGAAGCTCATCCCGCGCACGTTCCGCTTCGCGGACTACGTCGACACCCGTTTCAACAAGGACCTGCCGCCGTCCACCACCCCGGCGCGCAGCTACGGAAAGGCCTCCTGATGACCGTCCATCTGCACTGGTTCCTGCCGACCGGCGGCGACGGCCGGACCCTCGTCGACCGGCACGCCTACACGGACGGCGGGATCACCCGGGACCGGACCGTGTCCGGGGTGCGCGCGCCCGACATCGACTACCTCGTCCAGATCGCCAAGGCGGCCGAACAGCTGGGCTTCGAGGCCGTGCTGACCCCGACCGGCACGTGGTGCGAGGACGCCTGGCTGACGACGGTCGCACTGTCCCAGCACACCGAGCGGCTGAAGTTCCTGGTGGCGTTCCGGCCGGGGGTGATCTCGCCGGTGCTCGCGGCGCAGATGGCGTCCACGTACCAGCGGATCACCCGGGGCCGGCTGCTGCTCAACGTCGTGACCGGCGGCGACTCGGCCGAGCAGCGCCGCTTCGGCGACCACCTCGACCACGACCGGCGGTACGCGCGGACGGCCGAGTTCCTGTCGGTGGTGCGGGGCGTGTGGGGCGGGCGGCCGTACGACTTCGACGGCGAGCACTTCCGGATCGAGGGCGGGCTCACGGCGCTGCCGCCGGACCCGCTGCCCGAGATCTTCTTCGGCGGCTCGTCGGCGGCGGCCGGCCCGGTCGCGGCCGAGCACGCGGACGTGTACCTGACGTGGGGCGAGCCGCCGTGGCAGGTGAAGGAGAAGATCGACTGGATCCGGCGGCTCGCGGAGGAGCGCGGCCGGACGGTCCGGTTCGGGATCAGGCTGCACACGATCTCGCGCGACTCGGCGCGGGAGGCCTGGGCGACGGCCGACCGGCTGCTCGCGGATCTCGACGCGGAGACCGTCGCCGCGGCGCAGGAGCTGCTCGGCCGGAGCGAGTCGGTGGGCCAGCAGCGGATGCTGGCGCTGCACGGCGGCGGCTCGCTGGACCGCGACCGCCTGGAGATCTCGCCGAACCTGTGGGCGGGCGTCGGTCTGGTACGGGGCGGAGCGGGGACCGCGCTCGTCGGCAGCCACGCGGATGTGGCGGACCGGATCGAGGAGTACCACGCCCTGGGCGTGGAGCACTTCGTCCTGTCCGGCTACCCGCACCTGGAGGAGGCGTACTGGTTCGGCGAGGGCGTGACGCCCGAGCTGGCGGCGCGCGGCCTGCTGCCGTCGGCCCCCGCCTCCCCGCTGCTCGGCGTCCCGGCGGCGAACGGCCGCCCGGCCTCCGCTCCGGGCGGTGCGCCGCTGCTCGTGCCCGGCGGGCGGTAGACGCCACCACGGGGCGGGGCCGGCGCGGGAAGAACCGCACCCCCGCCCCGGTTGGTGGAAGCGTGAACGATTTCGGGTTCGAAGAGGTCAGGGCGGTGGACGTCGTCGTCATCGGCGCCGGGCAGGCGGGGCTCTCGGCCGCCTTCCACCTGCGGCGCACCGGACTGGAGCCGGACCGGGACTTCGTCGTCCTGGACCACGCCCCCGAGCCGGGCGGCGCCTGGCAGTTCCGGTGGCCCTCGCTCACGTACGGCAAGGTCCACGGCATGCACGCGCTGCCCGGCATGGAGCTGACCGGGGCCGATCCCGCCCGTCCCTCCTCGGAGGTGATCGGCGCGTACTTCGACACGTACGAGCGGACCTTCGGCCTGCGGGTCCACCGGCCCGTCGACGTCACCGCCGTGCGGGAGGGCGAGGGCGGGCTGCTGCGGGTCGAGACCTCGGAGGGCGTCTACGCCACGCGGGCCCTGATCAACGCGACCGGCACCTGGGACCGGCCGTTCTGGCCGCGTTACCCGGGGCAGGAGACCTTCCGGGGCCGTCAGCTGCACACCGCCCAGTACCCGGGCCCCGAGGCGTTCGCCGGGAAGCGGGTGCTCGTCGTGGGCGGCGGGGCCTCCGGCACCCAGCACCTCATGGAGATCGCCGAGGTCGCCGCGGGGACGACCTGGGTGACCCGGCGCGAGCCCGTCTACCGCGAGGGCCCCTTCGGCGAGGTGGAGGGCCGCGCGGCCGTCGCCCTGGTCGAGGACCGGGTGCGGCGCGGGCTGCCGCCGCAGAGCGTCGTCTCGGTCACCGGGCTCCCCCTCAACGACGCGATCCGCGCGGCACGCGCGCGCGGGATCCTGGACCGGCTGCCGATGTTCGACCGGATCACCCCGACCGGGGTGGCCTGGGACGACGGCCGGACCGTCGACGTGGACGTCATCCTGTGGGCGACCGGTTTCCGTGCGGCGATCGACCATCTGGCACCGCTGCGGCTGCGGGAGCCGGGCGGCGGCATCCAGGTCGAGGGGACGCGAGCGGTACGGGACGAGCGCGTCCACCTCGTCGGCTACGGGCCCTCGGCCTCGACGATCGGCGCCAACCGGGCCGGGCGCGCGGCGGTCTCCGACATCCGCCGCCTGCTCGACGGCGACCGGGACCGCGAACGAGACGGCGACCGAGGCCACGGAAGCGAACACGACCAGGTCGCCGCACCCACTTCCTGACCTGCGCGTTCACTGCCGCGCGGCGCTCCGATTGGCGTTGAAGTCGGCCACGTTCGCCTGGTGGGTGGCGTAGTCGGCGGTGAAGCGGGTGTCCCCCGGGGCCACCGTGACGAAGTAGAGCCAGTCGCCGTCCGCGGGGTGGATCACCGCGTCCAGGGCCTGGTCCCCCGGGTTGCCGATGGGCGTCGGCGGGAGGCCCTTGCGGGCGTAGGTGTTGTACGGACTGCGGGACTTCGTGTCCTCTTCGCTGGTGTCGACGGTGCCGCGGCCGAGGGCGTAGTGGAGCGTCGAGTCCATCTGCAGCGCCATGCCCCGCGCGAGCCGGTTGTGGACGACGCGGGCCACCTTCGCCATGTCCTCCGGGTTGTCGGCCTCGGCCTGCACGATGCTGGCCGCGATCACCGCCTCGTAGACGCTGAGTCCGTGCGCCCGCGCGCCCTCGGCGATCCGCCGGGTGCCGTAGTGCTTGACCGCGGTGTCCACCATGAAGCGCAGCAGCGCCTCCGGGGTGGTGGCCGGGAGCACGGGATACGTCGCGGGGAACAGGTAGCCCTCGGGGTTGCCGCCGGCAGCGGCGGGCAGCGGGAGGACGCCGGGCGCGGTGGCGGCCTTCCGGGCGGTCCCTCCGGGGAGGTGGAGGGCCCGGTCGACGGCCGTGTAGACCTGGGCGGCCCGCCGACCCTCCGTGACGAGGAGGGTGCGGGGCGGTTCGACGGCCGGTTCGTCTCGGGCGAGCAGCAGCGGGACGGTGACGGCGGCCGCGAGGGCGAGGACGGCTCCGAGGAGCAGCGCGAGCCTGCCGCGCCGGGTGAGGCGGGCGCGGCCGTCCCGGCGGTCCCGGCGGTCTCGGCGGACTCGGCGGTCTCGGCGGTCTCGGCGGGGAGGCCGGGGCAGGGAAGGGCGGCGAGGACGGCGCGGGGGTGCGTACGGTGACGGCGTCCGGTACGTCATGGCCGCACGCTAACCCGGCCCGTACGCGAATCCGGGGACCCGCACACGCGGCGGCGCCGCCGGCCCCCTGGGACGGGGGGCCGACGGCGCCGGGCACTGCGATCGTCAGACGAGCCAGCCCAGGAAGTGGAGGACGCCGGCGAGCAGGTTGGTGATGACGTTCATGGTGGTGCTTCTCCTCGTACAGGTACATCAATGGGACGTGTGCGGTCGCGGTCTGCAGCCCGTCGCTCGCACTCCGTAATCTTCCGATGCCGCACGGGAGCCGGGCAACGAATCCAGGAACGATCACACGTTCTGGGGAACAACCGCTCCCACGTTCGCCTGTTCGGTCGGAGTGGGGTCCTCCTCGGTGCCGTTCACGGCCGTACGGGCGTCCCGGCGGACCAGCGCCGCGTACCGCCCGTCCCGGGCGAGCAGCTCCTCGTGCGTCCCGCGCTCCGCTATCCGGCCCGCCTCCAGGACGACGATCTGGTCGGCGTCGCGGACGGTGGAGAGCCGGTGGGCGATGGTGATCGTGGTGCGGCCGGCCGACAGGGCGTCGATGGCGCGCTGCACCGCATGCTCGGTGCGGGTGTCGAGGGCGCTGGTCGCCTCGTCGAGGATCAGCACGGGCGGATCGCGCAGGATGGTGCGCGCGATGGCGAGACGCTGCTTCTCGCCGCCGGAGAAGCGGTAGCCGCGCTCGCCGACGAGGGTGTCGTACCCCTCGGGGAGCGAGGCGATGTGCTCGTGGATCTGGGCGGCGCGGGCGGCGGCCTCTATCTCCTCGTCGGTGGCGTCCGGCTTCGCGAAGCGGAGGTTGTCGGCGACGGAGGCGTGGAAGAGGTACGTCTCCTGGGAGACGACGCCGACGGCGCGGGCGAGGGTGTCGAAGTCCAGGTCGCGCACGTCGACCCCGTCGAGGGTGACGCGGCCGCCGGTGACGTCGTACAGCCGGGGCACCAGGTAGCTGAGGGTGGACTTGCCGGAGCCGGTGGGGCCGACGACGGCCAGGCTGCCGCCGGCGGGGACGGTCAGGTCGATGCCGTCCAGGGTCGGGCGGCTCTGCCCGTCGCGGTCGTAATGGAACTCGACCTTGTCGAAGGCGACCTCGCCGCGGATCTCCGGCAGCCGGACCGGCTCCTCGGGCTCGGTGATCTCGACGGGCAGGTCGAGGTACTCGAAGATGCGCTGGAAGAGCGCGAGGGAGGTCTGCACCTGCACGCCGGTGGAGAGCAGGCTGACGGCGGGCCTGAAGAGACCCTGCTGGAGCGAGACGAAGGCGACGAGCGTGCCGAGCGAGATCTCCGAGACGCCCCGCCCGAGGGCGATGCCGGCGGCCCAGTAGATCAGGGCGGGCATGGCCGCCATGACGATGCCGATGGTGGACATCCGCCACCGTCCGGCCATGGAGGAGCGCACTTCGAGGTCGACGAGGCGCTCGGACTCCTCGGCGAAGGACTTGGTCAGGGAGTCGGCGCGGCCCATGGTGCGGCCGAGCAGGATGCCGCTGACCGAGAGGGACTCGGTGACGGTCGCGGCCATCGCGGCCATCTGCTTCTGGCGCTGGGTGGTGATCTTCTTGCGCTCGCGGCCGACGCGGCGGCTGATCCAGACGAAGACCGGCAGCAGGAGCAGCGAGACGAGGGTGAGGCGCCAGTCGAGGGCGAGCATGGCGACGACGGTCGCGACGACGGCGGTCAGGTTGGAGACCAGGGAGGTGGCCGTGGAGGTCACGGTCGCCTGCATGCCGCCGATGTCGTTGGCGATGCGGGACTGGACCTCGCCCGTACGCGTGCGCGTGAAGAAGGCGAGCGGCATCCGCTGGAGCTGCTCGTAGACCCCGGTGCGCAGGTCGTGCATGACGCGCTGGCCGACGGTGGTCGAGATGAGGGTCTGGAGCACGCCGAAGACGCTGGTCAGGACGGCGGTGGCGATCATGCCGAGGGCGAGCAGGCTGAGGAGCCCGGTGCGGCCCTGGGGGATCGCGACGTCCAGGATCTCGCGGAGGAGGAACGGCGAGGCGACCGACACGAGCGAGGCGGCGCCGACCAGGAGGCCGACGAGCGCGAGGCGCGCGCGGTAGGGGCGGAAGAGCCGCAGGATCCGCCGCACCTGCGCGGGCTCCTTGGGCTGGCCGGAGTCGCGGGGCGGGGGCGTCCAGTCGGACTGGTCGTGGGGGCGCATGGGCTCCTTCGGGAGATTCGACGGTCGATGAGACCATAGCTCATTGTTACCTACACTCACAATGAACATGGTCCTGATATTGTTCCCGTATGAACACCTCCGACCGTCCGGGCGGGACCGACACCGACGGGCTCCTCGCCGAGCAGCTGCTGCGGCTCACCCGGCGTCTGCACCGCATCCAGAAGCGCCATCTGGAGCCGGTCGGCATCACCCCCGCGCAGTCCCGGCTGCTGCGCACGGTCGCGCACTTCGGCGAGCCGCCCCGGATGGCGGACCTCGCGGCCCGCCTGGAGGTCGTCCCGAGGGCCGTGACCAGTCTCGTCGACGGCCTGGAGGCGGGCGACCGGGTGCGCCGGGTGCCCGACCCGAGCAACCGCCGGGTGGTGCGGATCGAGCTCACCGACGCGGGCCGCGCCACGCTGCGCGAGCTGCGCAGCGCGCGCCGGGCCGCCGCAGAGGACATCCTTGCTCCATTGACCGTCGAACAGCGCGAGGTGCTCGAAGGTCTGCTGTCCGCCCTGGTCGACCCCGGCCCGGAGCGCGGCTGCTGACCCGACGGGTGCGGGGACGCGCCGAAGGGGAGCCAGGACATGCCGCTGCTCGAACCGAACCCGCAGGCCCTGCGTCCCGGTACGAAGCGGACGCCCGCCCCGGACCGGGTGCCGGAGCTCCAGGCGCGCGGCACGCCGCGGCAGCTGCGCCAGGAGCTCACCGAGCTCCTCGGTCCCGGCAAGGTCCTGTCGAGCATCTCCGACCTGGTGCGCTACGCCTCGGACGCCAGCCCGTACCGCTTCGTCCCGCAGGTCGTCGTGGTCGCCGAGGACATCGACGACATCTCCACCGTCCTGTCGTACGCCCACGGCAAGGGCCGCGAGGTGGTCTTCCGGGCCGCCGGGACCAGCCTCAACGGCCAGGCGCAGGGGGAGGACATCCTCGTCGACGTGCGCCGTCACTGGGCGGGCGTCGAGGTCCTCGACGGCGGGGCCCGGGCCCGGATCCGGCCCGGCACCACCGTGGTGCGGGCCAATGCCGCGCTCGCCCCGCACGGGCGGGTCCTGGGGCCCGATCCGGCCAGCGCGATCGCCTGCACGATCGGCGGGGTCGTCGCCAACAACGCCTCGGGGATGACGGCCGGCACGACCCGGAACTCGTACCGGACGGTGTCCTCCCTGACCGTGGTGCTGCCGAGCGGCACCGTGGTCGACACGGCGGCCCCGGACGCCGACGAGGAGCTCGCGCGCGCCGAGCCGAGGCTGTGCGCGGAGCTGATGGCGCTGAAGGCGGAGATCGAGGCGGACGCCGTGCTGACCGCGCGGATCCGCGCCAAGTACGCCATCAAGAACACCAACGGCTACCGGCTCGACGCCTTCCTCGACGGCGACACCCCGGTGCGGGTCCTGCGCGGACTGATGGTCGGTTCCGAGGGCACCTTCGGCTTCATCTCCGAGGTCGTCTTCGACACCCTGCCGCTGGACCGGGAGGTGTCCACGGCCCTGCTGTTCTTCCCCTCGCTGCCGGCCGCCGCCGCGGCCGTGCCCCTCTTCAACGAGGCCGGGGCGCTCGCCGTCGAGCTGATGGACGGCAACACGCTGCGGGCCTCGGTGAGCGTGGCGGGCGTGCCCGCCGACTGGGCGGAGCTGCCGAAGGAGACGGCGGCGCTCCTGGTCGAGTTCCGGGCCCCGGACACGCAGGCCCTGGAGGCGTACGAGCGGGCGGCGGAGACCGTGCTCGGCGGCCTCGGCCTGATCGCCCCGGTGGCCTCCGTGGAGAACACCTTCACCCGGGACCCGAAGCGGATCTCCGGCTACTGGAAGGCCCGCAAGGCCTTCGTGACGGCCGTCGGCGGCTCCCGCCCCTCCGGTACGACCCTGATCACCGAGGACTTCGCGGTGCCGCCGGACCGGCTCGCGGAGGCCTGCGAGTCGCTGCTCGGCCTCCAGGCCCGGCACGGCTTCGACGCGGCCGTCGCCGGCCACGCGGCCCACGGCAACCTCCACTTCCTGCTCGCCTTCGACGCGGCCGACCCCGCCGACGTCCAGCGGTACGCGGCCTTCATGGACGAGTTCTGCAAGCTGACCGTGGAGCGCTTCGACGGCTCGCTGAAGGCGGAGCACGCCACCGGCCGCAACATCGCGCCGTTCCTGGAGCTGGAGTGGGGGACGCGGGCGACCGATCTGATGTGGCGGGTCAAGGAGGCCATCGACCCGGCCGGTGTGCTCGCCCCGCGGATCGTCCTGGACCGCGACCCGCAGGCCCATCTGCGCGGCCTGAAGACGATCCCCACCGTGGAGCGGATCGCCGACCCCTGCATCGAGTGCGGATTCTGCGAACCGACCTGCCCCAGCCACGACCTGACGACCACTCCGCGCCAGCGGATCGTGCTGCGCCGGGAGATGATGCGCCAGTCCGACGGCTCGCCGGTCGAGGCCCGGCTCCTGGAGGCGTACGGCTACGACGCCGTCGACACCTGCGCCGGCGACTCCACGTGCAGGCTGGCCTGCCCGGTCGGGATCGACACCGGGGCGCTGATGAAGGAGTTCCGGCACCAGCGGCACTCGCCTCGCGAGGAGCGGGTCGCGGCTCTGGCCGCGCAGAACTTCCGCGCGGTGGAGGCCTCCGCGCGGCTCGCGGTCGCCGCCGCGGACCGGATCGGCGACCGGGTCATGGAATCGGTGACGGGCCTCGCCCGCAGGGCCGTCCGCCCCGACCTCGTCCCGGAGTGGCTGCCGGAGATCCCGGGCGCGGCGGCCTGGCGGCTCCCCCGCACCCACCGTCCGGCGGCGGTCGCCGTCTACTACCCGGCCTGTGTGAACCGGATCTTCGGCAATCCGGAGGGCGTCCGCGGGCCCTCGCTGCCGGAGGCCGTCGTCGCGGTGTCCGCGCGGGCCGGGCGGCCGGTGTGGATCCCTGACGACGTGGCCGGCACGTGCTGCGCGACGATCTGGCACTCCAAGGGGTACGAGCGGGGCGACGAGGTGATGGCGAACCGGATCGTCGAGGCCGCCTGGGGGTGGACGGCCGGCGGGAGGCTGCCGCTCGTGGTGGACGCCTCCTCGTGCACCCTCGGCATCGCGCACGAGGTGGTGCCGTACCTGACGGAGGAGAACCGTGAGCTGCACGCCGAACTGACCGTGGTGGACTCGCTCGTGTGGGCGGCGGACGAGCTGCTCCCCCGGCTCGACGTGCGCCGCCGGGTCGCCTCGGCCGTGGTCCATCCGACCTGCTCGATGCGGCACCTGGGCGACGAGGAGAAGCTCACCGCGCTCGCCGGGGCCTGCGCGGAGGAGGTCGTCGTCCCCGCCGACGCGGGCTGCTGCGCCTTCGCCGGCGACCGGGGCATGCTGCACCCGGAGCTGACGGCATCGGCGACGGCCCGCGAGGCCGCCGAGGTCACGGCCCGGCCGTTCGACGCGCACGTCTCGGCGAACCGGATGTGCGAGATCGGGATGAACCGCGCGACAGGCCGGAGTTACGAATCGGTGCTGCTCGCGCTGGAACGCGCCACCCGCCCCTGATTATCCGTCAATCCTCCACGCACCAGGGCGGACAGGGCCCCTCACCCCGTACGGTGAGGGGCCCTTCGTATGTTCGGGTGATCATCCGCGGCCGGTGCGGCTCGGCGGAGGAACCTGAACAGTACAGTCCAACCACCCGTCAGCAGGGAGGTTCCATGGACGACCAGACACCGCGCCCCCCGAGCCGTCGCACGGTTCTGCGGACCACGGCCGGAGCGGGACTCGCCATCACCGCCGCGAGCGGGCAGACCGCGCAGGCCGCCACCGTTTCCGCTCCCGCCGTCGCGCCGCGGACCCCCTCCGTGCCGAAGCGCCGGGGCGCCACCATGGCCGGCGTCCCGTTCCAGGGCCGGTCCACCGTCCGGATCGGCATCATCGGGCTCGGCAACCGCGGCGGCGGCATGATCGGCAACTTCCTCGCCCTCCCCTGGGTCCAGGTCGTCGCCCTCTGCGACCCGGTGCGCGAGAAGGCCGAGAAGGCCGCCAAGGCCGTCACCGCCTCCGGCCGGCCCGCCCCCACCCTCTACACCCACGGCGAGGAGGACTACGCGAACCTCTGCGCCCGCACCGACCTCGACTTCGTGTACGCGGCGACCCCCTGGGACACCCACTTCGCGATCGCCAGGACGGCGATGCAGAACGGCAAGCACGTCGGCGTGGAGTGCCCGATCGCGCTCGAGCTCGACCAGCTGTGGGAGCTCGTCGACCTGTCGGAGCAGACCCGCCGCCACTGCATGCAGCTGGAGAACTGCTGCTACGGGCGCAACGAGATGCGGGTGCTGCGGATGGCGCACGCCGGGAGGTTCGGGGAGCTGCTGCACGGCGCGGGGGCGTACAACCACGACCTGCGCGGGCTGCTGTTCTCGCCGACGTACTACGAGGGGCCCTGGCGCCGGCTGTGGCACACCCGGCTGCGCGGGGACCTCTACCCGAACCACGGCTTCGGGCCGGTCGCCAACTACATGGACGTCAACCGGGGCGACCGGGCGGTGAGCATCAGCAGCTTCGGCACCCCGTCCCTCGGGCTCGCCGAGTACCGCGCGGCGCACATGCCGGCCGGCGACCCGAGCTGGAAGGAGACGTACATCGAGAGCGACCGGACGATCAGCATGGTGCAGACGGCCAAGGGCCGGCTGATCCGCCTGGAGCACGACGTGTCCACCCCGCACCCGTACAGCAGGATCAACAGCCTGGGCGGTACGCGGGGGGTCTTCGAGGACTACCCGGCCCGGATCTATCTGGAGCCGGACCACAAGGACGACGTCTGGGGGGACTTCTCGGCGTACGCGGCCGAGTTCGACCACTGGCTGTGGAAGGACCACGCCAACCCGCCGGGGGCCCACGGCGGCATGGACTACATCATGGTCTACCGCCTGATGCAGTGCCTCCAGAAGGGCCTGCCGCCGGACTTCGACGTGTACGACGCCGCCACCTGGACGGCTCCCGTGCCGCTGAGCCACGCCTCGATCAAGGCGAACGGCGCGCCGCAGGAGATCCCCGACTTCACGCGCGGCGAGTGGCGCAGGGCCCGCGCGGGCGTGGACTCGGCCAAGCCGGCCTGACCGGCGGCACTGCCCGGCCCCTCGGGAAGCGGGCCGGGCAGCGTCGTGTTCAGCAGCGCCGCAGGTCCTCGGTGACCGTGCCCTGGACGGAGGTCAGGCTGCGGTCGTAGCAGCCGGCGGAGCCGTACAGCCGGTAGCGCTCGGTGCTGGTGCCGACCGCGTGCCGCTGGTCGCGGGGGACGCCGAGCGTGAAGGAGGCGTCGCCGGTGTACGTGTCGTCCAGGCGCGACCAGGACAGCCGCTTGCCGTTCCGGACGACGTCGACGGCGGCGCGGTCGCCGACGGTGAGCTCGGTCCGCAGACGGTCGGCGCCGTCGACGGCGATCTCGCCGTCCATCGTGTACGTGCGCCGGGTGTGGGTCGCGGTCCGGTTGACGGTCACGGTCTCGTCGTCGGTCCAGCGGGCGGTGAGCGCGTCGGGGTTCTCGTCGGCGCCCCAGCGGTGCGTGGACCGGTGGTCGACGGTACGGGTGACGGTCGTCGCGACGCGGCCGTGCGAGGTGTTCAGGTGCCCGGCGACGGTGAGCGTGTCGCCGCCCGTGGCCTCCAGGACATCGGGCGAACCGGCCGTGTACACGGCGGAGTCGCGCGGGGTGCCGGGCTCGTGGCGGTCCAGGCCGCCGGTGACGACCTCGCTGCCCTCGTCCTGCCAGAGCAGCACGTTGGTGGGGATGCTCCAGCCGGACTGCCCGGCGGGGACGCCGGCGACGGAGACCTCGACGCGATGGGCCGCGCCGTCGTTGAGCAGGGCCGCGAAGGGCGTGAGGTCGTAGGTGATCGGCTGCACGTCGAAGGCGCGCGGCGCGGGCGTCACGTACCAGAGGAAGGGGTTGGACCAGCCGCCGGTCCACACGTGCGGGAAGGGTGCCGCGATGCCGGCGAGCTTCCCGTCGACGGAGATCCGCACCTCCCGGTAGGGCCCGTCGGTGGCCTTGCAGGAGTAGGGGGCTGCGTCGGGGACGGTGAGGTACCAGAACTCCTCGCAGCCGCCGCCGGATCCGGTGGCGTACACCTCGGCGAGGACGCGCTCGGTGTTGCGCGGGGTGGTGAGGGTGGCGCCGGTGAGCGGGACGACCCGGTCGGGGGTGCCGGCGGCGGGCTTCACGCGACCCTCGGCGGCGTGGAAGGTGAGGGTGACGCGGACGTCGATGACACCGGTGTACGTCTCGTTCACGACGTTGCCGATGAGCATCTCGACCGGCTGCGGGCGGCTGAGCGTGTCCCGGTAGCGGGTGACGTCCTTCTCGACGGACCAGCTGATGCCGTCGGGAGAGGGCTCGGGGGTGGAGGTGCGGAGGATCTCGACGCCGCCGAGGGTGAGGTAGCCCAGACGGTCGTACTGGCGGCCCTTGACCTGTCCGTCGAGGCGCAGCACCACCTTGTTCCAGCGGGCGCCGGTGCCGCACTCCTTCGGCGGGGCGTAGCTCCCCCGGTACGGGGTGAAGTCGCGGAACCGGGTGGCGGCGAGGGTCACCTCGCAGGTGCGGGTGCCGGGAGTGGCGACGGGCGGGGCGGCGGTGACCGGGTCGTGCCAGTCGGTGGAGAACTCGGCGGGGGGCGTCGGGCCGGTCGGACCGTCGGCGGCGGCCGGGTGGGCGGTGAACAGCGCGCCGGCGGCGAGCACCAGACCGCCGATCACGCTCGTGATCTTGAGTGATCTCATGGCCCGGAAGTGAAGCGCGGCCACGGCTCGCGGTCCAGAGGACGATGAGCGGACATGGCGCGATCTGTGCCGTTCGGCCCCCGCCGGCCTCTAGAAGAAACCGAGCGCCGAGGCTCCGCCGACGCCGCCGAGGACCATGAAGGCGGGCATCAGGACCTTGAGCTCGACCCAGCTGCCGGCCCGGAAGCGCATGCCCTTGGGCGGGCCGATCGGGTACCAGCGCTTGCGGCCGACGGGGATCGGCCACAGGATCGGGCAGCCGGAGACGGTCAGGGCGTCGCCGATGTCGTGCACGAGGGCGCCGAGGACGATGGGCAGGCCCAGCCACAGGTACTCCTGGCCGGGGCCGGTGAAGAACCAGTCCGCGCCGTTTCCGGGCTGGTCGAGGACGCCCGCGAGGATCCAGGCGCCGGTGGCGCCGAGCAGCCAGACCAGGACGTCGCTGGACATCCGGGCGGCCCGCCACAGCAGGCCTTCCACAGCGAGGACCAGGTGCACGAAGAGGATCGCGAGGACCGCCCAGCGGCCGCCGGTGACCGCCGCGACGGAGGCACCGGCGCCGATCAGGACCGCCCAGAGCCAGGTGTGGGTGAGGGTCCGGTGCCCGCCGGACCTGCGGGGGTCGGAGGTGGAGCGGGTCGCCTTGTAGACGGCGTACGACAGCTTGTCGACGATCTCGCAGAGGCCCCGGGAGACCGGTCCGAAGGCGCGGGAGATGGTCGCCGACTTGTGGTCGAGGTCGGGAGCGAGGGCCGCGCCCGCGCAGATGAGCGCGCCGACGACGAGAACCGGCCAGGGCATCGGGTGGTCGAAGGCGGCCGCGGCCGCTCCCACCCCCAGCCATGCCGCCGCTCCGGACAGCGAATGCGCCGGTCCCATCATGGTTGGCCGCCCCGTTTCTCCCCTGCCGGCGCTCAGTTGACGACCGGTCGACGGACGAGCCTATCGTCCGTGATCAAGACTGATGATGGCCGGTTCCCTCATCCGAGCGGAATGCGGGCAAGATGGGGGCGTGACCCTTATCGATCAGCTGCCGCCGACCGCCGACCCCGACGCCCTCTTCGAGGCCTTCTCCTCCTGGGCCGAGGACCGGGGCATCACGCTCTACCCGGCCCAGGAAGAGGCGCTGATCGAGGTCGTCTCCGGGGCCAACGTGATCTTGTCCACGCCCACCGGATCAGGAAAGTCGCTGGTCGCGGCGGGTGCGCACTTCACCGCGCTCGCCAATGACCAGGTGACCTTCTACACCGCGCCGATCAAGGCGCTGGTGTCGGAGAAGTTCTTCGACCTGTGCAAGCTCTTCGGCACCGAGAACGTCGGCATGCTCACCGGCGACGCCTCCGTGAACGCGGACGCCCCGGTGATCTGCTGCACCGCCGAGGTGCTCGCCTCGATCGCGCTGCGGGACGGCAAGTACGCCGACATCGGCCAGGTCGTCATGGACGAGTTCCACTTCTACGCCGAGCAGGACCGCGGCTGGGCCTGGCAGATCCCGCTCCTGGAACTCCCCCAGGCGCAGTTCATCCTGATGTCGGCGACGCTCGGCGACGTGTCGATGTTCGAGAAGGACCTGACCCGGCGGACCGGCCGCCCGACCTCGGTGGTCCGCTCGGCGACCCGGCCGGTGCCGCTGTCGTACGAGTACCGGCTCACGCCCATCACGGACACCCTGACCGAGCTCCTGGAGACCAAGCAGGCGCCCGTCTACATCGTGCACTTCACGCAGGCGCAGGCCGTCGAGCGCGCCCAGTCGCTGATGAGCATCAACATGTGCACGCGCGAGGAGAAGGACCAGATCGCCGAGCTCATCGGCAACTTCCGCTTCACCACCAAGTTCGGTCAGAACCTCTCGCGGTACGTGCGCCACGGCATCGGCGTGCACCACGCGGGCATGCTGCCGAAGTACCGGCGGCTCGTGGAGAAGCTCGCCCAGGCGGGCCTCCTGAAGGTGATCTGCGGGACGGACACCCTCGGCGTCGGCGTGAACGTGCCGATCCGCACGGTGCTCTTCACCGCCCTCACCAAGTACGACGGCAACCGGGTGCGCACGCTGCGCGCCCGTGAGTTCCACCAGATCGCGGGCCGGGCCGGCCGGGCCGGCTTCGACACCGCCGGTTTCGTGGTGGCGCAGGCCCCCGAGCACGTCATCGAGAACGAGAAGGCGCTCGCGAAGGCCGGCGACGACCCGAAGAAGCGCCGCAAGGTGGTCCGCAAGAAGGCGCCCGAGGGCTTCGTCGCCTGGAGCGACACCACCTTCGAGAAGCTGATCGACGCCGAGCCGGAGCCGCTGACCTCCCGCTTCAAGGTCACCAACATCATGCTGCTCTCGGTGATCGCCCGGCCGGGCAACGCCTTCGAGGCGATGCGCAAGCTCCTGGAGGACAACCACGAGCCGCGCAAGGCGCAGCTGCGGCACATCCGCCGGGCCATCGCGATCTACCGCTCGCTGCTCGACGGCGGCGTGGTGGAGCAGCTGGACCAGCCGGACGCCGAGGGCCGCACGATCCGGCTCACGGTCGACCTCCAGCAGGACTTCGCGCTGAACCAGCCGCTGTCGACGTTCGCGCTCGCCGCCTTCGACCTGCTCGACCCCGAGTCCCCCTCGTACGCCCTGGACATGGTGTCCGTCGTCGAGTCGACGCTCGACGACCCGCGCCAGATCCTCGCCGCCATGCAGAACAAGGCGCGCGGCGAGGCCGTCGGGCGGATGAAGGCGGACGGCGTCGAGTACGAGGAGCGGATGGAGCGACTCCAGGAGATCTCGTACCCGAAGCCGCTGGAGGAGCTGCTCTGGCACGCGTACAACGTCTACCGGAAGTCGCACCCGTGGGTCGGCGACCACCCGGTGTCGCCGAAGTCGGTCATCCGTGACATGTACGAACGGGCGCTGACCTTCACGGAGTTCACCTCCTGGTACGAGCTGGCGCGGACCGAGGGCATCGTCCTGCGCTACCTGGCGAGCGCGTACAAGGCGCTCGACCACACCATCCCGGACGACCTGAAGACCGAGGACCTGGAGGACCTGATCGCCTGGCTGGGCGAGATGGTGCGGCAGGTGGACTCCTCGCTGCTCGACGAGTGGGAGCAGCTGGCCAACCCGGAGGTCCAGACGGCCGAGGAGGCCCAGGAGAAGGCCGACCAGGTCAAGCCGGTCACGGCGAACGCCCGCGCGTTCCGGGTCCTGGTGCGCAACGCGATGTTCCGCCGGGTGGAGCTGGCCGCCCTCGACAACGTCGACGCGCTCGGCGAGCTGGACGCCGAGGCCGGCTGGGACGCGGACGCGTGGGGCGAGGCCATGGACGCCTACTGGGACGAGTACGACGATCTGGGTACGGGTCCCGACGCGCGCGGCCCGAAGCTGCTCGCGATCGAGGAGGACGCGGCACACGGCCTGTGGCGCGTCCGGCAGACCTTCGCCGACCCGAACGGCGACCATGACTGGGGCATCAGCGCGGAGGTGGATCTCGCGGCCTCCGACGAGGAGGGCCGGGCCGTGGTCCGCGTGACGTCCGTCGGACAGCTGTAGAGGAGACCTGTGGTGACCAACCCCGCCGAAAGGCTCGTCGATCTGCTCGACCTGGAGCGGATCGAGGTCGACATCTTCCGCGGGCGCAGCCCGCAGGAGTCGCTGCAACGGGTCTTCGGCGGGCAGGTCGCCGGACAGGCCCTGGTGGCGGCCGGCCGCACCACGGAGGGCGACCGGCCGGTGCACTCGCTGCACGCCTACTTCCTGCGGCCGGGCCGCCCCGGGGTGCCGATCGTCTACCAGGTGGAGCGGGTGCGCGACGGCCGCTCGTTCACGACCCGCCGGGTCACGGCGATCCAGGAAGGGCGGACGATCTTCAACCTCACGGCCTCCTTCCACAAGCCGGAGGAGGGCGCCTTCGACCACCAGCTGCCGCCGCGGCACCTCACCGACCCGGAGACCCTGCCGAACCTGGCGGACGAGATCCGCGAACACCTGGGCGCGCTGCCGGAGGCCCTGGAGCGGATGGCCCGCCGGCAGCCCTTCGACATCCGGTACGTGGACCGGCTGCGCTGGACCGCGGAGGAGGTCGAGGGCGCGGACCCGAGGAGCGCGGTGTGGATGCGGGCCGTCGGCCCGCTGGGCGACGATCCGCTCGTCCACACCTGCGCCCTGACGTACGCCTCGGACATGACGCTCCTGGACGCGGTCCGGATCCCCGTCGAGCCCCTCTGGGGCCCGCGCGGCTTCGACATGGCCTCGCTCGACCACGCGATGTGGTTCCACCGCCCGTTCCGGGCGGACGAGTGGTTCCTGTACGACCAGGAGTCCCCGATCGCCACGGGCGGCCGTGGCCTCGCCCGGGGCCGCATCTACGACCGCGAGGGGAGACTCCTGGTGTCGGTGGTCCAGGAGGGCCTGTTCAGGAAGCTGTGAGCCGCCCGGGTCACTCGTACTCGGTGCCGCCCTTGCGGGTCAGGTAGGCCGGGCTGACCGCCTTGGCGATGGCCCGGCCGCCGACGACCGGGCTGTACCGCTCGGTCGCGGGCCGGATGACGACGCCCTCCCGCAGGTGCGTCTCCCGGCCGGAGACGGTCTCCCGGCCGCTCGCGTGCGCGAGGACGGTGTCGAGGTCGTACGGCCCCGAGTACAGCCTCGGTACGAGCGGCACCTCACCGGCCTCGACGACGTCCTCCGGGTCGAGCCAGCGGACCTGGCCGTCGATCTCGGCGGACACGTCGAAGAGGGCGTAGCCGACGGTCTCGGAGCGGGCGTCGGCACCATAGGCGAGGTCCTGCACGCCGGAGCCGTACACCTCGCCGAAGAGCCCCACCCGGCGGGCGCCGAGCCGCTCCGCGAGCCGCTCGGCGACGCCGGCGAGGCCATGGCCGCGAACGGCACGCCAGTACAGGTTGCGCGGGTCCTCCCGAAGGGCGAGTCCCTTCCCGCCGAACCCCTTGGAGGAGACCTGCACGCGCCCGTCCTCGGCGCGGAAGGTCAGCAGGCAGGCGGTGCCGTGGAGCTTCTCCGTCAGGACGACGGGCTCGCCGGGCTCGAACACGTCCGGATGGCGCTGGAGGTTCTCGATGTCGACCCACGGCAGCAGGTCGGGCGCGGCCTCGACGTCCCCGCTCATGGTCGGCGGTATCGGTGGCACCCACTTGGTGATCCCGAGCACCTCCGCGAAGTCGGCTCCCTCGGCCGCGGCCCGTGCCAGGTCGATGCCGGCCAGCGCGGCGGGCCGGCACACGAGCCCCTGCGACAGCTCCCCGCGCAGCCGTACCGCCTTCACCCGGTCCGAGTTCCCTCCCGCGAGCCGCCCGGTCAGCCCGAGCTCCTCGACGAGCGCGAGGGGCAGGACGGCCTGCTCGGGGATGTAGACGGCGGCGTCACCCGTGTTGTAGATCCCCTTGGCGACGACGGCCCGGTAGAGCCCGACCTGGGCGAGCTCCAGGGCGTCGGCGTTCGGATGCGGATGGACGGTCAGGACTTCGGCGGTGACGCGCAGGGTGGACATGGTTCAGGACTCCGGATGCTCGGGTTTCGGTCTCATCGCGGCCCACCCTGACGGGCCGGGAAACGGGTGGCCCAGCGGTTTTGACGGCTGGTAGCGTCGCGATCTTCGCCCGGCGCTCCGCGTCGGCGGAGTCCCGTCAGGACACCTCATGGCCTCTCCCGCACTGACCTCCGCGCTCCACCGCATCGACGCCGTCTTCGGCGGCATGACCGCGCCCGCCGAGGGCTGTCTCCACTGTTACGGCGCTGAGGAGCTGGCGCTCCTCGCGGTGCCCTGGGCACCACTGGGCGACGATCTGGTGCGACAGTTCTTCCACAAGGAGCCCGGTCACTTCGACGACCATCCGGCGGTGCTGCGGCGGCTGCTGCCGGAGTTCCTCGCCTACGTCGTGGACGGCCGGTTCTCCGGCATGGGGTACGGCCCGGCCGGTCTCGGCCGAGTGAGGTGGCAGGAGTGGCCGGCCGAGCAGGCGGACGCGATCGCGAGCTTCCTCGACGTGTGGTGGCGGGAGACGCTCGCCGACCCGGCGCCCGTGTACGGAGTGGGGGCGGTGTGGGAGCTGTGCGTGGAGATCCACCGGTCGCTCGCACCCGTGCACGACGTCTGGGCCGCCGCTCCCCGCGGCGGCACGGAGGACCGGCACCTCGGCGACTGGGTGGCGTACCGGATCGACGACCTGCTCCAGGACGACAGCTGTGTCTTGCCCTGGTACGTGGACCTGGACGGCGTGCTCCTGCCCGAACTCCAGGCCTGGCTGGTCGAGCACGCCGTGCCCCGGCTCGCCGGCCACCCCGATCCGCTGCTCGCCCGGAAGGTCGCGCTGCTGGCGCTCGGGGAGGAGGAGCGCTGGGTGGCGTACTCCGAGCTGGTCGCCTCAGCCGGCTGACGGGTCCATCCCCGGCAGCGTGTCCTGCTCCACCTCGTGGCGGCGGGTGCGGATGTCCGGGGGCGCCGGGTGGAGTTTGGCGTCGCAGGTGGGGCCCAGGCCGGTGCGGCGGGAGTCGGCGCCGGTCAGGGGGCGGCCGCAGAGGCGGCAGTACACCCGACGGGGTCCCTGCTGCGGCGTGGAATCGATCGCGATTGCCAGTGGTTCGTCTCCCATGCTGAGATCAAACCCTATTTCGACGAGGAGCTGTCCATGAGTCTGTACGAGATTCCGCTGAAGACCCTGACCGGTGAGCCGGTCTCCCTGGCCGACTACCGCGACCGGGCCGTGCTGGTGGTGAACGTGGCCTCGAAGTGCGGCCTGACCCCGCAGTACGCGGGTCTGGAGCGGCTGCAGAAGGAGTACGGGGAGCGCGGCTTCACCGTGCTCGGCGTGCCCTGCAACCAGTTCGCGGGCCAGGAGCCGGGCAGCGCCGAGGAGATCTCCACCTTCTGTTCGGCAACCTACGGGGTGTCCTTCCCGCTCCTGGAGAAGACGGACGTGAACGGGGAGGGTCGCCACCCGCTCTATTCCGAGCTGGTGAAGGTCGCCGACGCCGAGGGCGAGGCCGGTGACGTGCAGTGGAACTTCGAGAAGTTCCTCATCGGCCGTGACGGCGCGGTCACCCGCTTCCGTCCGCGCACCGAGCCGGAGGCCCCCGAGGTCGTGGCGGCGATCGAGGCGCAGCTTGTCTGAGCTGGGGGTTGTCGAAAGACTGCGGGCCGCTGGCTGCGTCTTCGCCGAGGAGGAGGCGGAGATGCTCCTGGCGACCGCAACCGGGCCCGCCGAGCTCGACCTGATGGTCGAGCGGCGGGCCTCCGGCCTGCCGCTGGAGCACGTCGTGGGGTGGGCCGAGTTCGCCGGGCTGCGGATCGAGGTGGACGGCGGGGTCTTCGTGCCCCGGCGGCGTACGGAGTTCCTCGTCGGTCACGCGGTGGAGCTGGCCCGGCCCGGCGCCGTCTGCGTCGACCTGTGCTGCGGCTCCGGCGCGGCGGGCGCCGTGCTGCTCGACCGGGTCGAGGGCGCGCGGGTGCACGCCTCGGACATCGAGGCGGCGGCCGTGGCCTGCGCCCGGCGGAACGTCGAGCCGCGCGGCGGCCGGGTGTACGAGGGGGACCTCTTCGCGCCGCTGCCGCGGGAGCTGCGGGGCCTGGTCGAGGTGCTGGTCGCGAACGTGCCGTACGTGCCGACCGAGGAGATAGGGCTGCTGCCGCCCGAGGCCCGCGACCACGAGCCGCACGTCACGCTCGACGGCGGCGCGGACGGGCTCGACGTCATGCGGCGCGTCGCCGCCGAGGCGCCGGAGTGGCTGGCGCCGGGCGGGCACCTGCTGGTCGAGACGAGCGAGCGGCAGGCGGAGACGGCGCTCGCGGTGATGTCCGCGGCCGGTCTGGCACCGCGGGTCGTCACCTCCGAGGAGTGGTGGGCGACGGTCGTCGTCGCGACCCGGCCGTAGGACGGCGGAAGCGGCCCGCGCGGGCCGTTTCCGTTTCCGTTTCCGTTTCCGGGATGTCTACGCCGTCCTCGGCACGAGGCGGCAGCGTGCCGGGCCCTCCTGCGTGAGGGTGATCGCGGAGCCGACCGGCACCTCGGTGTCGACGGCCTCCAGGCCGTACTTCTGGAGGATCATCGCCAGCGCGATCACCGACTCCAGCATCGAGAAGTGCTGGCCGATGCAGGCGCGCGGGCCGCCGCCGAACGGGTACCAGGCGTACCGGGGGCGGGCCGCCTCCGCCTCGGGCGTGAAGCGGTCCGGGTCGAAGCGCTCCGGGTCCTCCCAGTAGGCGGGGTGCCGGTGGGTGACCCAGGAGGCGACGATGACGTCCGCGCCCGCCGGGATGGTGACGCCGTCGATCACGGTCTCCGCGACGGCGCGGCGGCCGGTGGCCGGGGCGGCGGGGAAGAGACGCATGGTCTCCTTGAGGACGCGGGTGATGTAGGGCAGCGCGTCGAGGTCGGCGGCGCCGGGGGTACGGCCGCCGAGGACCCGGTCGACCTCCTCGTGGGCCCGCTTCAGCACCTCCGGGTGCTTGGCGAGCAGGTGGAGGGCGAAGCCGAGGGACGTGGCGGTGGTCTCGTGCCCGGCGAGCAGGAAGACGAGGACCTGCTCGCGCAGCTCCGTGGCGTCGAAGCTGCCGTCCTCGGCGCTCTCGGCCTCGACGAGCAGGGTGAGGAGGTCGTCGCCCTCGCCGGAGGCCCGGCCGGAGCCGCGCCGCTCGGCGATGATCCGGTCGCAGACCTCGTACAGCGCCTGGTGGACGGCGGCGGCCTTGCGGTTGCCGGGGGTGGGCCAGTCGCGCGGGAACTTGACCGGGGAGTAACCGCGGCGCAGCACGTACGCGCCGAGTTCGGGGAAGCAGCGCTCGACGATCTCGACGGCCGCGTCCACGTCGGTGCCGAAGAGGATGCGGGCGACCGCGCGCAGGGCGAAGCGGGTCATCTCGTGGAGGACGTCGACGGTCTCGGCGGCGCCGTCCTGCCATTCGCCGATGAGGGTGGTGACCTCGGCGGCGACGGCCCCCGCGTAGCTGTCGACGCGGCGCTTGGTGAAGAGGGGCTGGACGAGCCGGCGCTGGCGGAGGTAGTCCTCGTCCTGGCTGGTCAGCAGGCCGTTGCCGAAGGACTCGCGGATCTCCTGGTAGAAGGCGTTGTCCTTGCGGAAGTTGGCGGACTCCCCGGCGAGGACCTGCTGGGCGCCCTCCGCGGAGAAGACGCCGTAGAAGGTGGCGCGGATCCCGGGCGGGCCCGCGGTCATCTTCACGACGTCCCCGTGCTCGCGGCGGGCGCGCAGGAAGGTGCCCAGCGAGTCCTTCTTGAGGTCGAGCATGGAGCCGAGGAGCGGATTTCCCCCGAGGTGGGGTGCTTCGGTACCGGTGGTGGCCATGATCGGTTCCCCCTTGATCGTCACTGGCCGGGTGATTGTCCCTCAGGAAGCAACTCACAGGTAGCCGGGGCCGAACAGCCGACCGGATCAGGCCTGTTGGCGTGAAACGCCCGACGGCCCGGGCCCGGTGTCAGTGGCGTCTGCGAGGCTCGTTCCCATGGACGATCGACCCGAGCTGACACTGCAACTGACCATCGACTGCGCCGACCCCCAGCGCCTGGTGCCCTTCTGGCTGGACGCCCTGCGGTACGTCCCCGACCCGCCGCCCGCCGGCCACGCCACCTGGCGGGCGTACTGGGAGGCGATCGGCGTGCCGGAGGACGAGCTGGGCGAGGGCGCCGGGGACCTTCCGGAGTCCATCGTCGACCCGAAGGGCGTGGGCCCCCGGGTCTGGTTCCAGCACGTCCCGGAGCCCAAGACCGTCAAGAACCGCGTCCACCTCGACCTGAAGGTCGGCGGCGGCCGCGAGGTCCCCCTCGCCCTCCGCCGCGCGCGCGTGGACGGCGAGGTGGCCCGGCTGACGGCGCTCGGCGCGACCGTGCTGTACACGATGGACGAGCCGAACGGCATGGACTACTACGCGGTGGTCCTCCAGGACCCGGAGGGCAACGAGTTCTGCGTCGTATGAGCGCCGGCTACTTCGCGATCGCGCGGCTGATCACCATGCGCTGGATCTCGCTGGTGCCCTCGAAGATCGTGTAGATCGCGGCGTCGCGGTGCATGCGCTCCACCGGGTACTCGCGGGTGTAGCCGTTGCCGCCGAGGATCTGGATGGCCTGGGCGGTGACCTTCTTGGCGACCTCGCTCGCGTACAGCTTGGACATGGAGCCCTCGGCCGCGGTGAAGGGCTTGCCGGCGGTGGCCATCCAGGAGGCGCGCCAGACGAGGAGGCGGGCGGCGTCGATCTGGGTGGCCATGTCGGCGAGCTGGAAGGCGACGCCCTGGTTCTCGATGATCGGGCGGCCGAACTGGACGCGGGTCTTGGCGTAGTCGAGGGCGACCTCGTACGCGGCGCGGGCGGTGCCGACGGCCATGGCGCCGACGGCCGGGCGGGAGGCCTCGAAGGTGGCCATGGCGGCGTTCTTGACGCGCTCGCCGCCCGCCTTGGCCTTCTCCCGGGCGCGGGCGAGGCGCTCGTCCAGCTTGTCCTTGCCGCCGAGCAGGCAGGAGCCGGGGACGCGGACGTCCTCCAGGACGACCTCGGCGGTGTGGGAGGCGCGGATGCCGTGCTTCTGGAACTTCTGGCCCTGGGAGAGGCCGGGGGTGTTCGGCGGCACGATGAAGGAGGCGTGGCCCTTGGAGCCGAGCTCGGCGTCGACGACGGCGACGACGACGTGGACGTTGGCGATGCCGCCGTTGGTCGCCCAGGTCTTGGTGCCGTTGAGGACCCACTCGTCCTTGGCCTCGTCGTACACGGCGCGGGTGCGCATGGAGGCGACGTCGGAGCCGGCGTCGGGCTCGGAGGAGCAGAAGGCGGCGACCTTGACGTCGTTCGCGTCGCCGTACATCTGCGGGACCCAGGTGCCGATCTGCTCCTCGGTGCCGTTGGCGAGGACGCCGACGGCGGCGAGGCCGGTGCCGACGATGGAGAGGGCGATGCCGGCGTCGCCCCAGAAGAGCTCCTCCATCGCCATCGGGATGCCGAGGCCGGTCGGGTCGAAGAACTGCTGGGCGTAGAAGTCGAGGGAGTAGATGCCGAGCTTGGCCGCTTCCTGGATGATCGGCCAGGGAGTCTCCTCACGCTCGTCCCACTCGGCGGCCGCGGGACGCATCACATCGGCGGCGAAGCCGTGGAGCCAGTCGCGGACCTGCTTCTGGTCCTCGTTGAGTTCGAGCGTGAACTCGCCCATGTTCCCTCCCAGCATGACGTTACTTGCGGTAACAGCAGTCTGTTACCGGTGGGTAGAGGCTGTCAACCTGCGATGGAGCGGTTCGGCCCGAGCGGCACCGGATCCCGGCCGGGTGTTACGTTGCGACAGCCTCACGAATCGCACGGGCGGGGAGACACGCACATGGACATCGCACACCGGACCACCGACCAGCAGACGCCCGCCGAGCAGCGGCGCCGCGAGCTGCTGGAGGCGGCGGACCGGGTGGTGCTCCGGGACGGCCCCAAGGCGTCCATGAACGCGATCGCGGCCGAGGCCGGCATCACCAAGCCGATCCTCTACCGCCACTTCGGCGACAAGGGCGGGCTCTACCGCGCCCTCGCCACCCGGCACACCGACGCGCTCCTCGCCTCGCTCCGGGCCTCGCTCGACGCCCCCGCGGACCGGCGCCGCCGCGTCGAGGCCACCCTCGACACCTACCTGGCGTCCATCGAGGCGATGCCCCAGGTCTACCGCTTCCTCATGCACCCGGCGGAGGAGTCGCACCAGACCGAACAGGGCTTCGACGTCGGCCGCCACTCGGCCCCGCTCCTTCGCCGCATGGGCGAGGAGCTCGGCCAGGTCATCGCCGAGCGCGTCGACCTGGGACCGGCCGCCGAGGCCCAGGCCCGGATCTGGGGCCACGGCATCGTCGGCATGATGCACGCGGCCGGCGACTGGTGGCTCGGCGAGCGCCCCTGCTCCCGGGCGGAGCTGGTGAAGAGCCTGGCCGACCTGCTGTGGGGCCGCCTCGCGGAGGCCGACGACCGCCCGGGCGGGCCGGGCTTCTAGGCGATCCGGTCGGCCCCGGTCCCCCACGGCTGCTTGCGGATCGTGCGCAGCAGACGTGACTTGCGCCACCCCGTGACGTGGTCCGCGTAGACCCCGCCCTCCAGGTGGTCCGTCTCGTGCTGGAGGCAGCGGGCGAAGAAACCCGTGCCCTCGATCCGTATCGGGGTGCCGTCGAGGCGTACGCCCTCGACCACCGCGCGGTCGAAGCGGGGGGTCGGCGCCTCCAGGCCCGGCAGGGAGAGACAGCCCTCGGGGCCGCGGATCTCGTCGCCGTCCGCCTCCACCAGGCGCGGGTTCACCACATGGCCCAGGTGGCGGTTCTCCTCGTCGTCGGGGCAGTCGTACACGAAGACCCGCAGGCCCACGCCGACCTGGTTCGCCGCCAGGCCCACGCCGTGCGCCGCGTACATCGTGGCGAACATGTCCTCGACGAGCCGGGCCAGTTCGGGTCCGAAGTCGGTGACGGGCGCGCAGGGGGTGTGCAGCACGGGGTCGCCGAGGAGCGTCATCGCTCGGACGAGGCCGGAACTGCCGGGGATGGGGCGGTTTCGCATGGCCGTAAGGGTACGGTCCGCCGTGACCTCGACGTTTCGTGCGGTCGCTTGCCGGTGCCGCTGTTCGGGCTGCTGGCCGGATCTCGATAGGCTGAGCCCGGACCGACGCAAGGAGGAACAAGAACGATGTCAGGACACCCCGGTAATCCAGAGCCGCTGTCGCCGCGCGCCAAGCTGGCCGTGACGGCGGGCAAGGCCGCGGCCGCGGTGTCGCGTGCGGCGGGGCGCGGCAGCGGATCGGTGATCGGCGGCCGGGTGGCGCTCAAGCTCGACCCCGACCTGCTCGGTCGGCTCGCGCAGCATCTGGACGTCGTCCTGGTGTCGGCGACCAACGGCAAGACGACGACGACCCGGCTCATCGCGGAGGCCCTGCGCGCCGCCGGGCCCGTGGTCTCCAACGCCCTCGGCGCCAACATGCCCGCCGGCATCACCTCGGCGCTGGCCGGCGGCACGGACTCCAAGTTCGGCGTGATCGAGGTCGACGAGAAGTACCTCGCCGGCGTCGCCCGGGACACCACGCCCAAGGCGATCGCGCTGCTGAACCTCTCCCGCGACCAGCTGGACCGCGCCGCCGAGACCCGGATGCTCGCCGAGAAGTGGCGCGAGGGCCTCAACGGCACCAAGGCCGTGGTCATCGCCAACGCCGACGACCCGCTGATCGTGTGGGCCGCCTCCTCCTCCCCGAACGTGGTGTGGGTCGCCGCCGGTCAGGAGTGGAAGGACGACGCCTGGTCGTGCCCCGCCTGCGGCGGTGTGATGCAGCGTCCGGGCGACGACTGGTTCTGCGGCGAGTGCGGCTTCCGCCGTCCCGCGCCGAGCTGGGCGCTCAGCGGCGACCACGTGCTCGACCCGCACGGTTCGGCCTGGCCGATCCGGCTCCAGCTGCCCGGCCGCGCCAACAAGGCGAACGCCGCCACCTCGGCCGCCGTCGCCGCCGTCTTCGGGGTGCCGCCGCAGGTGGCCCTGGAGCGCATGTACCAGGTACAGGCCGTCGCCGGACGCTACGACGTGGTCTCCTTCCAGAACCGCGACCTGCGTCTGCTTCTGGCGAAGAACCCGGCCGGCTGGCTCGAAACGTTTTCCCTCATCGACGGGCCGCCCGCCCCGGTGATCCTCTCGGTCAACGCGCGGGGCGCCGACGGCACGGACACCTCCTGGCTGTGGGACGTGGACTACGGCCGGCTCGCCGGCCACCCGATCATGGTGATCGGCGACCGGAAGCTGGACCTCGCGGTCCGGCTCGAGGTCGCGGGCGTGGACTTCCGCGTCTGCGAGACGCTCGACGAGGCCGTCTCGATGGCCCCGCCCGGGCAGATCGAGCTGATCGCCAACTACACCGCCTTCCAGGACGTCCGCCGCCGCGTCGGCAACTGACCCGTAGAGGACTTGCAGCATGAGTGACAGCAGCCTGCGCCTGGTCTGGGTCTACCCGGACCTGCTCAGCACCTACGGCGACCAGGGCAACGTCCTCGTCGTCCAGCGCCGTGCGGAACAGCGCGGCCTCAGCGTCGAGCGCGTCGACGTCCGCAGCGACCAGCCCGTCCCCACCTCGGGCGACATCTACCTGATCGGCGGCGGCGAGGACCGTCCGCAGCGGCTCGCGGCCGAGCGGCTGCGGCGGGACGGCGGCCTGAGCCGGGCCGCCTCGAACGGCGCGATCATCTTCTCGGTCTGCGCCGGGTACCAGATCCTGGGCCACGAGTTCATCAACGACCTCGGCGAGCGCGAGGCCGGCCTCGGGCTCATCGACGTGATCTCGACCCGCGGCGAGGGCGCCCGCTGCGTCGGCGACGTCCTCGCGGACATCGACCCGCGCCTGGGCCTCCCCCAGCTGACCGGGTTCGAGAACCACCAGGGCATCACCCACCTCGGCCCGACGGCCCGGCCCTTCGCACGGACCGTCTACGGCAACGGCAACGGGACCGGCGACGGCACCGAGGGCGCGTACAACGACACCGTCTTCGGTACGTACATGCACGGCCCCGTCATGGCCCGCAACCCGCAGATCGCGGACCTGCTCCTGAAGCTGGCCCTCGACGTGAACGCGCTGCCGCCGACCGACGACCGCTGGTACGAGGCGCTGCGCTCCGAGCGCATCGCGGCGGCTTCGCAGCCCGCCTGAGTCACCCTCGGGGCCGCTGTTCGCCCCTCGTACGAACGTACGTTGTCCACTGTGCGGACATCCGGTTCGGCCCCGCCACCCTGCGGCGATAGGGTGGCGGGGATCCAGCCGGACGACGTGGTCCGGGAGTCGGCCCACGTTGCAAAGGTTTTTGGGCTATGCGCATTGGCGTGCTCACCTCCGGCGGAGACTGCCCCGGTCTGAACGCTGTCATCCGTTCCGTCGTGCACCGCGCCGTCGTCGATCACGGCGACGAGGTCATCGGCTTCCACGACGGGTGGAAGGGCCTCCTGGAATGTGACTACCGGAAGCTCGACCTCGACGCGGTCGGAGGCATCCTCGCCCGGGGCGGCACCATCCTCGGCTCCTCGCGGGTCCAGCCCGCGCATCTCGTCGGCGGCGTCGAGCGCGCCAAGGGCCACGTCGCCGACCTCGGGCTCGACGCCATCATCCCGATCGGCGGCGAGGGCACCCTCAAGGCGGCGAACCTGCTCTCCGAGGCGGGGATCCCGATCGTCGGCGTCCCGAAGACGATCGACAACGACATCGCCTCCACCGACGTCACCTTCGGCTTCGACACGGCCGTCACCGTCGCCACCGAGGCCCTCGACCGGCTGAAGACCACCGCCGAGTCGCACCAGCGGGTCCTCGTCGTCGAGGTGATGGGCCGCCACACCGGCTGGATAGCGCTGCACTCCGGCATGGCAGCCGGCGCGCACGCCGTGGTCGTCCCCGAGCGCCCCTTCGACATGGACGAGCTGACCGCCCGGGTCGGCGAGCGCTTCGAGGCCGGCAAGCGGTTCGCGATCGTGGTCGTCGCCGAGGGCGCGAAGCCGCGCGAGGGCTCGATGGACTTCAAGACCGCCGGCACCGACATCTACGGCCACGAGCGCTTCACCGGCATCGCCAACCAGCTCTCCGTCGAGCTGGAGCGCCGGCTGAACAAGGAGGCCCGCCCGGTCATCCTCGGCCACGTCCAGCGCGGCGGCACCCCCACCGCGTACGACCGCGTCCTCGCGACCCGCTTCGGCTGGCACGCCGTCGAGGCGGCGCACCGCGGCGAGTTCGGCATGCTGACCGCGCTGCGCGGCACGGACATCACGATGGTCCCGCTGGCGCAGGCCGTGGAGACCCTCAAGACGGTCCCGGCCGACCGGTACGAAGAGGCGGAGTGCGTGCTCTGACGACTCCTGTACGTCACATCCGCCCCCGGTCGCAGTCGCGGCCGGGGGCGGTTCTAGTCTGGTGCGGACAACAAGCGCGAATCGGGCTCCAGGAGTGTACGAATGGATCACAGCGGGCACGGCATGACCACGGATCTGCCGCCGTTCACGCTGGGACGGGGCCTGGAGTTCTCTCCCGACCTCTTCTTCCTGATCGGATGCCTGGCGGCGCTCGGTCTGTACGGGTGGGGTGTGGCGCGGCTGCGGCGGCGCGGTGACGCGTGGCCCGTCAGCCGGACGGTGTTCTTCACGGTCGGCGTGCTGACCATCGCCCTGGTGATGTGCACCAAGCTCAACGACTACGGCATGGTCATGTTTAGCGTGCACATGGTGCAGCACATGGTGATCTCCATGCTCTCGCCGATCCTGCTGCTCCTCGGCGCGCCGGTCACGCTCGCGCTGCGGGCGCTGCCGGTGGCGGGCCGGGGCTCGACGGGGCCGCGCGAGCTGCTCCTGAAGCTGCTGCACAGCCGGTACATGAGGGTGATCACGCACCCGGCGTTCACCATCTCCATGTTCATCGCGAGCCTGTACGCGCTGTACTTCTCGCCGCTCTTCGACTTCCTGATGGGCTCGAAGGCCGGGCACATCGGGATGATGGTGCACTTCCTGATGGTGGGCCTGGTCTTCTTCTGGCCGATCATGGGCGTGGACCCGGGCCCGCACCGGCCGGGGTACGTGATGCGGATGCTGGAGCTGTTCGCGGGCATGCCGTTCCACGCGTTCTTCGGCATCGCGATGATGATGGCGTCGCAGCCGATGGTGGAGTCGTACAAGAACCCGCCGGCCTCGCTCGGCATCGACGCCCTCGCCGACCAGACCGCCGCGGGCGGCATCGCCTGGGCCTTCAGCGAGATCCCGTCCGTGCTCGTCCTGATCGCGCTGGTCTACCAGTGGTACCACTCCGAGCAGCGGCAGGCGGTCCGCAAGGACCGGGCCGCCGACCGCGACGGCGACAAGGAGCTGGAGGCGTACAACGCGTATCTGGCGTCGCTGCAGGGGCGGAGCAGCTGACGATCCTGGATCCGAGATTCTGGATCCAGGATCTTGGATCCAGAATCTCGGATCCGACTCCAGGATCTCGGATCCACGGTCCCTTCCGGGTCCGGTGCCGCTCGCGGCGCCGGACCCGGTTCGCGTTCCGGCGCACGCCGGAGCGTCCAGGGAGTAGCGCGCGCCCCTCTCGCGGGGTCACGATGGGCTGGACGGCTTCCGTGGCCTCGGTCGGGAGGAGGGCGGGCTGATGTCCGGTCCCACGAAGACGATGACGGTGCTGACGTGCGCCGCGCTGGTGATGACGACGGCCTACACGGTGGCGCTCGGCAGCAGCGGCTGGCTCTGGTTCGGCCTGGTGCTGCTTGTCGTGTCGACGATCGGGATGGCGGCGGCGGACAGCTCCGTACCACCCCCTCCCCCGCCCCGCCCGCCGGCCTCCACGTCCTGACCGCCGGGCTCTAGGAGCGCGGGGCCAGGACGATCCAGGTCTGGCCCGGGGCGAAGGGCAGGGGCGCTCCGGCCGGGGTGGTGAAGGTGGTGCCGGAGCCGGCCGAGGGCCGGGACCAACGGGCCTCGTGGGCCCGCCCGTCGCGCAGGACGAGGGCGGTGCCGCTGCCGACGGTCTCGCTGTACGGGGAGACCGAGCCGAACCGGTCGTGGAAGCGGGACGGCCGGATCGTGACGTGCTGGACGACGACCGTCTCCGGGGTGAGCGGGCCCGTGTCGGTGGCGCGGGCCTCGCGGCCGTCCATGGCCACGTGCCAGGCGTGGTCGGCGGGGGACCAGGTGAAGGTGTAGCGGGCCGCCGGGTAGCGGACGGTCGAGGTCGTGACCGGGGTGCCGCCGGGCGGCGCGGGCCCGAAGCGGAGGCCGATGTCCCGGGCGTCGCCGGCCCCGGGTGCGGCGGCGAGGGCGCGGCCGGGGCTCACGTAGAGGTTGTGCGGGGCGGGTCGCTGCGCGGAGCGCCGGAAGGCCTGGGGTGCCGAGCTCTCGGTGAGGAGGTCGAGGGGCGCGGCCCGGAGGAGCGGGGTCAGGGCGGTCTGGGCGCCGGAGTAGGCGAGGGCCGGGTGGTCGAAGTCGCCGAGCAGGGCGATGTCGGACTCGCGGGCGCTGCGGACGGGGCCGGTGAGGCCGGGGAGGTGGGAGGAGTAGACGGCGAGGAGCCGGGTGACCCCGCCCTCGACCTGTTCGACGTAGACGAGGTCGGCGGCGCCGAGTCCGGTGTGGGGGCGGGCGGCCGGCACGTTGTCGATCTTCACGGCGAGGACGGGGGCCGGCTTCGCGGGCAGCCCGGTGAAGGGTGAGATCCCGGTGGCGGGGGTGGCGGGGGTGGCGGGCGCGGTGGTCGGCCTGGGGCTTGGCTCCGACGGGCCCGAGCCGGAGCAGCCGTACAACCCGGCCGCCGTCAGCGCGCACAGCAGCGCGGTGAGGACGCGGCCGGGGCGCCTGACCCCGCGCTCGCCTGTCATGTGACGCTCCCCCACCAGTGGACCACGCGCGCGTGCGGGGATACAACGGGCGTGACGGAACGACGAACGGGGGCCGCGCGTGTTCTACCAGCTGATGAAACACGTCCTGCTCGGGCCGCTCCTCAAGCTGCTGTTCCGGCCGAGGATCGAGGGGCTCGAGCACATACCGGAGGAGGGGGCCGCGATCGTCGCGGGCAATCACCTCTCCTTCTCCGACCACTTCCTGATGCCGGTCGTGCTCGACCGGCGGATCACCTTCCTCGCGAAGCAGGAGTACTTCACGGGTCCGGGCCTGAAAGGCCGGCTCACGGCGGCGTTCTTCCGGGCCGCCGGGCAGATTCCGGTCGACCGGTCGGGGAAGGAGGCCGGGAAGGCGGCGATCCGGGAGGGGCTCGGCGTCCTCGGCCGGGGCGAGCTGCTGGGGATCTATCCCGAGGGGACGCGTTCGCACGACGGACGGCTCTACAAGGGCAAGGTCGGGGTGGCGGTGATGGCGCTGACCGCCGGGGTCCCCGTGGTGCCGTGCGCGATGGTGGGGACCTTCGAGATCCAGCCGCCGGGGAAGGTGGTGCCGAGGATCCGTCGGGTCACCATCCGGTTCGGGGAGCCGCTGGACTTCTCCCGGTTCGCCGGGTCGGCGGGTGAGAGGGCGGTGGTGCGCGCGGTGACGGACGAGATCATGTACGCGATCCTGCGGCTGTCGGGTCAGGAGTACGTGGACGAGTACGCGGCGGTGGTGAAGGCCGCGGAGTCCGGGCCCTCCGAATAGTTCCCGCGCGGGGGACGCTGAGGGCGGATCCGCGCACGGCGCAATCCCCTGGGCCGCCGCCCCGGGCACCCGTAGCGTCCCCTTCATGACCAAGGGAAACGTGTTCGTGCTGGGTGCGACGGGACAGGTGGGGCGGGCGGCCGTGCGGGCGCTCGTCGCGGACGGCTGGGAGGTGACGGCCGCCTCCCGGGGCGGCGCCGGGGACGACGGGTGGCCGGCGGAGGTCCGGTCGGTCGGGCTCGACCGGAACGAGGAGGGTGCGCTGGCGTCGGCGCTCGGCGAGGGCACCGACGTCCTGGTGGACGTGGTGGCGTACGACGCCGGGCACGCCGCCCAGTTGACCGGTCTCGCGGACCGGATCGGCTCGGCGGTGGTGATCTCCAGCGGGGCGGTGTACGAGGACGAGCAGGGCCGCAGCTTCGACACCCAGGACCGGCCGGACGGCTTTCCGCGCTACCCGGTGCCGATCCCCGAGTCGCTGGCGACGGTGGCACCGGGCGACAGCACGTACAGCACGCGGAAGGTCGCCCTGGAGCAGGCGCTGACGGCGGCCGGGGAGCTGCTGCCGACGACGCTGCTGCGGGCGGGCGCGATCCACGGCCCGCACTGCCGGTCGCCGCGCGAGCTGTTCTTCGTGAAGCGGGCGCTCGACCGACGGCCGGTGCGGGTGCTCGCGTACGGCGGCCTGTCGCGGTTCCATCCGTCGCACGTGGACAACCTGGCCGAGCTGATCCGGCTCGCGGCGGCGCGGCCGGGCACGCGCGTGCTGAACGCCGCCGATTCCGAGGCGCCGACGGTCGCGGAGATCTCCGCGGCGGTGGACGCGGTCGTGGGCGTGGAGAGCGAGCTGGTGCTCGTGGACGGGCCGCCGCCGGTGGGCGTCGTGGGTGAGACGCCGTGGGGCCTGGACGCGCCGATCGTGTACGACATGGCGACGGCGGAGCGGGAGTTGGGCTACCGGCCGGTGGTGGGGTACGCGGAGTCGCTGCCGGCGACGGTGGAGTGGCTGGCGGAGCGGCTCGCGGGCCGGGGGTGGCTCGAGGCGTTCCCGAACCTCGCCAAGTACGGGCAGGACTGGTTCGACTACGCGGCCGAGGACGCCTGGCTCGCGTCGCGCTGACCCAGGCGCGGACGCCGACGCGCAGGCACCGACGCGCGGAGGGGCGGCCGCCGTGTGGCGACCGCCCCCCCTTCACCGTGGTGCGGGTGTTACGGCTTGGGCGTGGCGTGCGGCTCGCACGTCACGTCCTGGCTGTCCACCTTGCCGGTGAGCAGGTACGTCTCGACCTTGGTGTTGATGCAGGGGTTCACCAGACCGGTGACGCCGTGCGAACCCGCGTTCTTCTCGGTGATGAGACGCGAGCCCTTGAAGCGCTTGTGCAGCTCGACCGCGCCGGCGTACGGCGTCGCCGCGTCACGCTCGGACTGGACGATGAGCACCGGCGGCAGGCCCTTGCCGGTCTTGACCTGGGTCGGCTTCTGCTGCGGCGCGGACCAGGTGGCGCACGGCAGGTTCATCCAGGCGTTCGCCCAGGTCATGAACGGGTACTGCTCGTGGAGCCGGGAGTTGTCCAGGTCCCACTTGTTCCAGTTCGTCGGCCAGGCGGAGTCGGCGCACTCGACGGCGGTGTAGACGGCGTTGCCGTTCTCCGACGCGATGTTGCCGGCCGTGTCCGTGAGGTCGGCGGCGGCGCCGTCGATCAGCGGCTGCGGGTCACCCGCGGCGTACGCGCTCCAGGCCTGCGCGACCGGGACCCACGAGGAGTCGTAGTACGGCGCGCTCTGGAAGAAGCCGATGAGCTCGGCCGGTCCGACCTTGCCGCCCAGGGGCTCCTTCTTGGCGGCGGCGCGCAGGGTCACCCACTGCTGCTGGACCTTCGCCAGGGTGTCGCCGAGGTGGAAGGTGGCGTCGTTCTGGGCGACCCAGGTCATCCAGTCCTTGAGGCGACCCTCGAAGGCGATGTCCTGCTCCAGGTTCGCCTGGTACCAGATGTTGCTCTTCTCCGGGTTGACCACGCTGTCGACCAGCATGCGGCGCACGTGGTTCGGGTACAGCGTGCCGTAGACGGCGCCCAGGTAGGTGCCGTAGGAGACACCGATGAAGTTGAGCTTCTTCTCGCCCAGCGCGGCCCGGATGACGTCGAGGTCACGGGCGGTGTTGCGCGTCGTCATGTAGGGCAGCATGTCGCCGCTCTTCTCGGCGCAGCCCTTGGCGTACTCGGCGGCCAGCTTGCGCTGGGCGAGCTTGTCCGCCTCGGTGTCCGGGACCGGGTCGAGCTTCGGGCCCTTGACGAAGTCGGTCGGGTCGACGCAGGAGATGGGCGCCGAGTGGCCGACACCGCGCGGGTCGAAGCCCACGAAGTCGTACGCCTTCGCGGTGTTCACCCAGAGCGGGCTCTTGGTGGTGACCCGGCGCGGGAAGCGCAGGCCGGAACCGCCGGGGCCGCCGGGGTTGTAGAGCAGCGCGCCCTGGCGCTCGGCCGGGGTGCCGGTGGACACGGCGCGGTCCACGGCGAGCTTGATCTTCTTGCCGTTCGGCTTGGCGTAGTCGACCGGGACGGTGACCCAGCCGCACTGGATGGGCGCGGCGAAGCCCCAGTCGGCAGGACAGTCCTGCCAGTCGATGCCGGCCTTCGCGGCGCGCTCGGCGGCGATGGCCGCGCCGCGCGCCTCGTCGTTACGGTCCTGGCCGGTGACGGCGCCGGCCGTCGGCGCAGCGAGCGCGGTCGCCATGAGCGTGCCCGCTATCAGAGTGCCGGCGGAGCCGAGCACTGCTGTGCGTCTCAATGGTCCTCCCCCTGAAGGAGTCTGTGTGTCCGGGGGATCCTTTCGTCCTTGGGGCTCCCGATGAAAGGGCGTACACCTGTTCCTTTGCCAAACCAATAACCGGTGAACGGTGTACCGCTGAGCGGTACAGGTTTGGGGAAGGGTCAGAACGGGGCGAGTTGGGACAAGGCCGCGTCGAGGAGCCGGCGCAGCGCGAGCGCGTCCGGGGCGACGGCGGTGACGAGTGCGGCGGGTCCGGCGAGCGGGCTGACCACGGCGTTCTCGCCGCACAGCCGCGCCTCCACCGGTTTGTCGGCGAACGCCGGGTCGACGACGAGGAGTTGGCCGGTGGCCCGGTGGCCGCCGAGGACCGCGCCGCCGTCCCAGCCGCCGGGCGCGCCGGGGCCGAAGGCCAGCTCCTGGTCGAACAGGGGGCGGCCGGCGCGGCGGACGGTGAGCCGGGTGGTGAGGGTGCCCGGTGCTTCGCCGTGCCGGCCGAGGACCTGTTCTTCTCGCAGGACGAGACGGGCCGTGGGCGCCAGGTCGACGGTGGTGCGCATCCTCAGGCGCGAGCCGGCGGCGGAGACGAGCTGCTCGGGCAGCCAGCGGAGGACCGCGCCCTCGCCGACGGAGATCCGCACGTCGTACGCGGCGGGGTCGGCGCTCGGGCCGGGCAGGGCCAGGGTGGCGGCGGCCGAGTCGACCAGGAGCCGGGCCCCGTCGCGCACCTCGGTCTCGATCGCCAGCCGGTCGCCGCCGAGCGGGGCGCTCATCGCGCCGACGACGGTGACCCTGGTGTACGGTCCCGCGGCCCGGGTGCGGCGCAGCGCGAGGGGGCCGTCGCTCACCAGGAGCGGCAGCCCGCCGTCGGCGTCGGCGGCGATCCGGGCGGTGGCGCGCAGGCTCACGCGGTCCATGCCGCGAGCTGCGCCCGGACCCAGTCGGCGACGGGCGCGACGCCGCTCTCGCCGCGCAGGGAGGTGAAGGCGACGGGCAGTTCGCCGCGCTGCTCCTTCGCGTCGCGGGCCATCCGCTCCAGGTCGGAGCCGACGTGCGGGGCGAGGTCGGTCTTGTTGATCACGAGGAGGTCGGCGGTGGTGACGCCGGGGCCGCCCTTGCGGGGGATGTCGTCGCCTCCGGCCACGTCGATGACGAAGATCTGGGCGTCGACGAGCCCCTTGGAGAAGGTGGCGGTGAGGTTGTCGCCGCCGGACTCGACGAGGATGAGGTCGAGCGGTCCGACGGTGTCCTCCAGGTCCTCGACGGCTTCGAGGTTGGCGGAGATGTCGTCGCGGATGGCGGTGTGGGGGCAGGCGCCGGTCTCCACGGCCTGGATGCGCTCGGGCGGCAGGACGGCGTTGCGGAGCAGGAACTCGGCGTCCTCGCGGGTGTAGATGTCGTTGGTGACGACGGCGAGGGAGAGGGTGTCGCGCAGGTCGCGGCAGAGTGCGGCGACGGTGGCGGTCTTGCCGGAGCCGACCGGTCCGCCGAGCCCGATGCGCAGGGCGCGGCGGGTGCCGTCGGGCCGGTGGGCGTCGGCGGAGACGGCGCCGTGGTGGGTGTGGGTGTGGTCGAGGTGCATGGGGGCTCCTGAGGGGTTCTGCGGGCTACGACGCGAAGAGGCGCACCGGCCAGGCCGCGTGCTGTTCGGCGGTGAGGTCGAGCAGCGGCGCGGAGGCGGCGGGCAGGGCGTCGACGCCCTGCCGGGCGGCCGCGGCGGCGCGCTCGGCGACCTGGTCCATCTCGGGTGCGAGGCGGGCGAGGACGGCGGTGGCCTGGTAGGGGTCGAGGCTGAGGAGGCGGACGGCCGCGGTCGCCGGGCCGCCGACCGTCTCGTACGCGACGCAGTGCGCCGCGTCCTCGGGCCCGAGTCCGGCGGCGCGTGCGGCGGTGCCGAGGACGACGGGCTGGTGGGCGCCGCGCGGGAACGCGGCGGCCAGCGCGTCGAGTTCGGGGCTCGGCCAGGTGGCGCGGGCGGCCCGCATCAGCTGGCGGCCGAGCCTGCGGGCGGCGGCGCGCAGGGCCGCCGAGGGCGTACGGGCGTCCGCCGCCGCGTCGAGTTCGTACGGGTCGAGTCCGTGCGCGGCCCCGGCGGCGAGCGCCGCCGAGGTGAGGCCGGTGGTGTGCAGCCGGCCGCGGCAGAAGGACTCCAGGTCGGCGGCGTCCTTGAGGCGGCCGGCCTTGACGGCGGCCTCGGCGCCGCCCGAGTGGGCGTGCCCGCCGGCGGGGAAACGCCCGTCGGCGAGCACGAGGAGAGCCGAGCGCATGGTCATCAGAAGAGGAAGTAGCGCTGGGCCATGGGGAGTTCGGCGGCGGGCGCCGGTTCGACCGCTTCGCCGTCGATGGTCACCGAGAAGGTGTCGGCGTCGACCTCGACCCGGGGCAGGGCGTCGTTCTCGCGCATGTCGGCCTTGGTGACCCGCCGGGTGGAGCCGATGGCGGCGAACTCCTTGTGCAGCCCGAGCTTCCGGGGCAGATCGTCCTCGATCGCCGCCTGGGCGACGAAGTTGACCGATCCGGCCGCGGCGGCCCGGCCGAGCGCGCCGAACATCGGGCGGGGCAGGACGGGCTGGGGCGTGGGGATGGAGGCGTTGGCGTCGCCCATCTGCGCGTACGCGATCTGGCCGCCCTTGACGACGACGAGCGGCTTCACGCCGAAGAAGGCGGGCTCCCAGAGGACCAGGTCGGCGAGCTTGCCGGGCTCGACGGAGCCCACGAGGTGGCCCATGCCCTGGGCGACGGCCGGGTTGATCGTGTACTTGGCGACGTAGCGGCGGGCCCGGTGGTTGTCGGCGCGGCCGTCGCCGGGCAGGGCGCCGCGGCGCTTCTTCATGACGTGGGCGGTCTGCCAGGTCCGCATGATCACCTCGCCGATCCGGCCCATGGCCTGGGAGTCGGAGGAGATGATCGAGATGGCCCCCAGGTCGTGGAGGACGTCCTCGGCGGCGATGGTGGAGGGCCGGATGCGGGACTCCGCGAAGGCCAGGTCCTCGGGGACGGCCGGGTTGAGGTGGTGGCAGACCATCAGCATGTCGAGGTGTTCCTCGATGGTGTTGACGGTGTGCGGCCGGGTCGGGTTGGTCGAGCTGGGCAGGACGTGCGGCTCGGAGACGACGGTGATGATGTCGGGGGCGTGCCCGCCGCCGGCGCCCTCCGTGTGGTACGCGTGGATGGTGCGGCCGGCGATGGCGGCGAGGGTGTCGCCGACGAAGCCCGCCTCGTTCAGGGTGTCGGTGTGGATGGCCAGTTGGGCGCCGGTCTCCTCGCACACGCCCAGGCAGGCGTCGATGACGGCGGGGGTGGCGCCCCAGTCCTCGTGGATCTTGAAGCCGAGGGCGCCGCCGCGCAGCTGGGAGTGCATGGCCTCCCGGGACGTGGTGTTGCCCTTGCCGAGCAGGCCGATGTTGACGGGGAAGGTGTCCAGGGCCTCGAACATCCGGGCCATGTGCCAGGGGCCGGGGGTGATCGTGGTCGCCTTGGTGCCCTCGGCGGGTCCTGTGCCGCCGCCGACGAGGGTGGTGACGCCGGTGGCGAGGGCCTGCTCGACGACGGTCGGCGAGATGAAGTGGACGTGGGTGTCGACGGCCCCGGCGGTGACGATACGGCCGTTGCCGACGATGATCTCGGTCTCGGGGCCGATGACGAGGTCGGGGTGGACGCCGTCCATGGTGTCGGGGTTGCCGGCCTTGCCGAGGGCGGTGATCCGGCCGTCCCGGATGCCGATGTCCGCCTTGACGACACCCCAGTGGTCGATGACGACGGCGCCGGTGATGACGGTGTCGGGGGCGCCCTCGGCACGGGTGGTGCGGGCCTGGCCCATGGACTCGCGGACGACCTTGCCGCCGCCGAAGACGGCCTCCTCGCCGGCGCGGCCGGGGCCGCCGCAGCGGTCCTCCTCGATCTCGACGAGCAGGTCGGTGTCGGCGAGCCGGATGCGGTCGCCGGTGGTGGGGCCGAACAGGTCGGCGTAGACGGCGCGGTGGAGGTCAGGCACGGACGCCGTCCTTGTGGTCTGCGGGGATGTCGAGGGGGCCCGCGGTCTCGCCGCGCAGGCCGGGCACGATCCGGCGGCCGGCGATCGGCACGAGCTCGACCTCGACGGGGATGCCGGGTTCGAAGCGGACGGCGGTCCCGGCGGCGATGTGCAGCCGCTGCCCGCGGGCGGCGGCGCGGTCGAAGTCCAGGCCGGGGTTGACCTCGGCGAAGTGGTAGTGGGAGCCGACCTGGACGGGCCGGTCGGCGGCGTTGAGGACGGTGAGGCGGGTGACGGGGCGCCCCTCGTTGAGGGTCACGGGCCCGTCCGCGTACAGGATCTCTCCGGGGATCATCGGCGGCCGCCCGTTCAGACGATGGGGTCGTGGACGGTGACGAGCTTGGTGCCGTCCGGGAAGGTGGCCTCGACCTGGACGTCGTGGATCATCTCCGGGATGCCGTCCATGACCTCGTCGCGGGTGAGCACCTTGCGCCCGGAGGCCATCAGCTCGGCGACCGTCCGCCCGTCCCGGGCGCCTTCCAGGATGTGGGAGGTGATGAGCGCGACGGCCTCGGGGTGGTTGAGCCGCACACCGCGGGCCCGGCGCTTCTCGGCCACGTCGGCCGCCACATGGATGAGCAGGCGTTCCTGCTCGTGCGGGCTCAGTTGCACTCTTCCACCTCACAGTCGTCGACCGGGACGGGACCCGGACAGCTGGGGACCCTACCGACCGTCAACACTCTGTTGAACTGCGGAGATGCGGCGGACGGCCAGAGATTGCACGTTAGGGCGGAAGTTTTTCCGGCTCGTTAACTCGGCCTTTGCGTTCTTATGATCATCCGATCAGCTCGGTCTCCCCCGGCGCGGACATCGACATCAGGCCACGCAGCCCGTCCTCCAGGACCTCGACCGCCACGTCGCCGAAGAGCGCCTGCTGGGCGATGAAACCCTGGGCGGTGGCGATGAGGGTGCGTGCCACGTGGTCGGCGGGGACGTCGGCGCGGAGGAGGCCGTTCTCCCGGTAGGCGGTCACGAGCCTCGTCCACGCGACCCTCATCCCGTCGTAGCCCTCGGAGAGGGTCGTGGCCAGCTCCTCGTTGCGCAGGGTCTCCGTCCAGACCTGGATGATCAGGCGCGCGAAGGCCTGCCGGTCGGCGCCCTCGATCCGCTCCTCCAGGAAGAGCCGGAGCACCGCGCCGAGGAGGACGTCGGGCGTGGGCGGCGGGGTGGCGCGGGACGCCTCCTCGAAGGCTCCCCGGATGCCGGCGAAGGCCTCGGCCGCGATGGCGGCGATCAGCTCCTCCTTGCCGCGGAAGTAGCGGTAGACCGCACCCGCGGACAGGCCCACCTCGGCGAGCACGTCCTGCATGGACGTGGCGTGGAAGCCGTTGCGGGCGAAGCAGCGAGCGGCGCCGTCGAGGATCTGGCGCCGGCGGGCGTCGAGGTGTTCCTGGGAGACACGTGCCATGGGGAGAACCTAAAACGAATGTTCATTCTTGACAACTTCCGGACGGCGGCGCACGTTGAGGCCGACGTAAAACGAACGATCCTTCTCTTTGGAGTCCCCATTCTCGGGGGATCTCCTCTCTTCGAATCGAGGCCGTCATGTCCGCCGCCACCGCCCCCTCGGCCGCCGCGGGGCGCAGAACCCTCGCGGTGCTCGTACTGATACCGGTCGTCGCCGCCCTCGCCCTCGCGGTCTTCGCCTGGCCGGCCGCGCGCATCGCCCCTCGCGACCTGCCGATCGGCGTGGCCGGGCCCGCCGTCGCGGCCGACGCGGTGGAGCGGCAGCTCGGCCGGCACGAGGGGGCCTTCGAGATCCACCGCTACGAGGACGCCGGGGCCGCCCGGGCCGCGATCGAGGACCGCGATGTATACGGAGCCGTGGTCGTGACCCCGCGCGGTACGGAGCTCCTCACCGCCTCCGCGGGGAGCCCCGTCGTGGCCGGGCTGCTGCGCGAGGCCGTGACCGCGCAGGCCCCGGCGGGGACACCGGTCCCGGTCACGGACGTGGTCGCCGCACCGGCCGGCGACCCCCGGGGCGCCGTGCTCGGCGCAAGCCTGCTGCCCCTCGCCCTCGTCGGGGCGGCCACCGGGGTCGCCACCGTGCTGCTCGGCCTGCGCGGGGCCGGGGCGGTCGCGACCCTGGTCGGCGCGGCGGCGCTCGCGGGACTCGTGGGCGCGGCGCTCGCCGACAGCTGGCTCGGCGCGCTGACCGGTGACTGGTGGGCCGAGGCCGGGGTCCTCGGCCTGACCGTCCTCGCGATCGGCTCGTCCTTCGCGGGGCTCGCGACGCTGCTCGGCAAGCCCGGCTTCGGACTCGGGGCCGCCCTGACGATCCTGCTCGGCAACGCGTTCTCGGGGATGTCGAGCGCGCCGGAGCTGCTGCCCACCGGGGTGGGCGCGCTCGGCCAGTGGCTGCCGCCGGGCGCCGGGGGCTCGGCCCTGCGGTCCGTCTCCGCCTTCGACGGCGCGGCGGCGGGCGGCCCGCTCCTCGTCCTCTCCCTCTGGGCGGTGGCAGGACTGACCGCGACCGCGTTCGGCGCGCGGCGCCGCGCGGAGGCGGCCCCTTCGACGGAGCCCGCGCCGGTGCCGGCGGGCTGAGGCCCCTCACCCGAAGACGGCCGCGCACCCCCGCTGCAGCGGACGGGGGGTGCGCGGCTTTTCGCTTGCCGCGGGGCTTTCGCCTCCGGGATCAGGAGGCGCCGGGCCCCTGGTGGTGGGCGGCGATGCCGAAGCGGCGCTGTTCGCCGGGAGCGGAGTCGACCGGGTGCAGCCCGGAGAGCGAGCTGACCACCTGCTCGTCGGCAGGCTTCTCCGCCGCCTCGAGTTCTTCCAGGTCAGCGGCGGAGACCAGGGCGACGAGCGGCTTCCCGTGCCGGGTGACGACGACGCGCTCGCCGCCGTAGACGACGCGGTTGATGAGGTCGGCGAGCTCAGCCCGCGCTTGCGTCACCGGGATCTCGTAGGTCATGCTCCTCATCTTACGGCCTGTACGTCCTGTACATTTTTTACAGACAGCTGGAGGTGCTCAGCCATGGATGCCCGCCACGTCCTGCCCGAGTTCACGGAGCGGACCAGTTTCGGAACGCGAACCCTCGACCCGTACTCGAAGCTCCTCGAGTCCCGGATCGTCTTCCTCGGCACCCCGATCGACGAGACCTCGGCCAACGACGTCATCGCCCAGTTCCTGCACCTCGACTACGCGGCCCCCGGTCAGGACATCGCGCTCTACATCAACTCCCCCGGCGGCTCTATCAGCGCCATGACCGCGATCCACGACACGATGCGGACGCTCTCCTGCGACGTGGAGACCACCTGCCTCGGGCAGGCCGCCTCCACCGCCGCCGTCCTGCTCGCCGCCGGCACCCCCGGCAAGCGGCTCGTCCTCCCCGGCGCCCGGGTCACCCTCCGCCAGCCGGCCATGGACGAACCCCTCCAGGGACAGCCGAGCGACCTCGACATCCACGCGCGCGAGCTGCTCCGGCTGCGCGCCCTGACGGCCGGGATGCTCACCGAGTACACCGGGCAGAGCCGGGACCGGATCGACGCCGACATCGACCGCCTCACCGTCCTGGACGCGCCGGCGGCCGTCGCGTACGGGCTGGTGGACCACGTGATCACGAACCGGCGCGACGCCGGTGCGGCGCGGTGAGCCGGCCGTGGTACCCGAGCTGCCGCCGCTGCCCGCGCTGACGCGGGCCGAGGGCGAGTTGATCGACGCCTACCTCGAAGTCGTCGACCTCCTTGGGAAGATCAACCCATCCAGAGGTACGCATACCTATGGGGCACTACGGGCGGCACAGGCCCTGGTGGGGCGCGCGGAGGCGCTGCGCGAGGCCCTGACGCTCATGCATATGCGGGGCGAGAGCGAGGTGCACGCGGACACACTGGCGCGCGCCCTGCGGGTGTTGGACGGAGAGCGCCGCACCGACCGCGTCACCGTCCCCCACGCACGGGCGAGTTGACATTCCGGCATGTCGTGTCGAGGTCCGTACGGCCGACACGCACCGCAGAATCGCTCCCCCGTTCGGCGTAGTCGACGAGTCGACATATGGGTCGGGTGAGTTGCGCAACAGGTGTACGCATCTGGCGGAATGGGGCGTTCCGCCCCTGGTACGGGGCTCGTAGGCCAAACCTCCGGTGATCGCGAAAGCACCCTGTCCACCCGAATGGATCAGTCGTGAGGAGCCTCACATATCGCCGTTTCAGCTCGGATTTCGCCCTGGGTGTGGGTCAAGATCCCTGTCGACGACAAGCCCCCGCCATCCGAGGCGGGGCGGTCCGGGCGGACGCCGAGTCCTGCCGCTGTCCCGGACGTCTGGTCGACAGGAGTGGATCGGCAGGAGTGGAGGACCCAGGCAGTACGGGACGTACGCGCTGTTTCCGCAGCGGGACCGTCCCTTGGGGTGAAGCCGCAGCCGCGGCCGGGCATCTTCGCCAGCCCGAACCCGACAGGTCATCCTTCGCAGGCGGCTGACGAAGGGTTGCGCATGACTGCGCAGATGCACGTCCCGTCCCTGCTGTCCCGGGCCGGAGCCGTCACGGCTCTCACCCTCGCCGCCGTCGGCGGCACGATGCTCGCACCGGGTGCGGCGTCCGAGGCCCAGGCGGCGACCACCTACGCGAACAAGGCACTGAGCGTCGCCGCGTCCAAGAAGGGAGCCCCGTACCGGTACGGGAGCGCGGGACCCACCCGGTTCGACTGCTCCGGTCTGACGCTCTACGCGTACAAGCAGGCGGGCAAGTGGCTGCCCCGCACCGCGCAGCAGCAGTACAACAACACCCGGCACATCTCCGCGTCCAGCAGACAGAAGGGGGACCTGGTCTTCTTCCACTCCGGCGGGAGCGTCTACCACGTGGGCATCTACGCCGGCAGCGGCAAGATCTGGCACTCGCCCAAGACGGGATCCTGGGTGAAGCTCGACCCGATCTGGACGTCGAGGGTCTACTACGGCCGCGTCCGATGACGCCCGCCGGGCACTGAGCCCGCCCCAGGGGTGCGGTGGCGCCGCCGCACCCCTGCGCCGGGTCTACGCGTACGAGGCCGCCGTGGAGGCCCACGGGAGGGAGATCCAGACCGTCTTCCCGCCCTCCTCCGTCGGGGTGACCGACAGACGGCCGCCCGCCTCCGCCGCCAGGGAGCGGATGATGACCATGCCCCGGCCGTTGTCCTGCTGGACCGCCGCCGGAAGACGGCGGGGCCAGCGCGGGTGGCTGTCGGTGACGCCGATGTGGAGGCGCTCCTCGCGCTCCAGGCGGACGTCGACCGTGAACGTGGGCGACTGCCCGAAGGTGTGCAGGACGGCGTTGGTGGCCAGCTCCGAGATCATCAGGCGGATCGCGTCCGCCAGGTCGTCGGCACCGTCGAGGCCCCACCCGTCGAGGACCTCCGCGACGAACCGCCGGGCGGTGGGGACCGACGCGGGATCGCTCGGCAGAGTGACGGATGCTTCCTGATGGTCTGCCATGGCGACGCTGTCCCTTTCCCGCCGGGGCTTCTGCCCCGGATCGCGCTTCGCGTCAGAGTCCCACCGATCGTGCCGCCCCGGCAGGCGTTCCACCAAGATATGTCCCCATCTGTCGCCCGAAGCGGTGAACTCTGCTGCCCGGGACCGCGCTTGGGACTCCCGACGGGACGTCAGACCGCCGGCGCGGTCCGCAGGATCGTCTCCACCGCGTGCGCGATCTCCGCGTCCGTCAGATCGGCCCGCGCCGTGAGCCGCAGCCGCGAGATGCCGTCGGGGACGGACGGGGGACGGAAGCAGCCGACCGCCAGGCCCTGTTCGCGGCAGTCCGCCGCCCAGCGCAGCGCCGCCTCCGGGGAGGGGGCGTGGACCGAGACGACGGCCGCGTCGGGACGGGCCGAGGTCAGCCCGGCGTCCGTGAGCAGCCGGTGCAGGGTGGTGGCGACGGTACGGGCCCGCTCGGCGAGGCCTGGTTCGGCCGCGATCAGCCGCAGGCTCGCGAGCGCGCCGCCCGCGGCGGCGGGGGCGAGCCCGGTGTCGAAGATGAAGGTGCGGGCGGCGTTCACCAGGTGCTCGATCACCCGCGCCGGGCCGAGGACGGCGCCGCCCTGGCTGCCGAGGGACTTCGAGAGGGTGAGGGTGGCGACGACGTCCTCGTCGCCCGCGAGCCCGGCCTCGTGCAGCGCGCCCCGGCCGCCGTCGCCGAGGACGCCGAAGCCGTGGGCGTCGTCGACGACGAGCCCGGCGCCGTGCGCGCGGCAGGCGTCGGCGAGCCCGGGGAGCGGGGCCTTGTCGCCGTCGACGGAGAAGACGGAGTCGCTGACGACGAGTGCCCGGCGCCCCGGATGGGCGTCCAGGGTCTTGGCGACGGCCTCGGCGTCGGTGTGCGGGACGACCGCGGTCTCAGCGCGCGCCAGGCGGCAGCCGTCGACGATCGAGGCGTGGTTGGAGGCGTCGGAGACGATCAGGGAGTCCCGGCCGGAGAGCGCGGTGAGCGCCGCGAGGTTCGCGGTGTAGCCGGAGGAGAAGACGAGGGCCGCCTCGAAACCGCAGAAGTCGGCGAGTTCGCGCTCCAGGCGGGTGTGCAGCCGGGTGGTGCCGGTGACGAGCCGCGAGCCGGTGGAGCCGGCGCCCCAGCGCCTGGCCGCCTCGGCCGCCGCCTCGGTGACCTCGGCGCGGCGGGTGAGGCCGAGGTAGTCGTTGCTCGCCAGGTCCAGGACGTCCGACTCGGCCGCCCGGGGCCGCAACGTCCGGACGAGACCGGCCTCGGCCCGGCGGCGCGCCTCCGCGTCGGTCCAGTCGAAGGCGGTACGGCGCGGGCCCGCGGCCCGTGCGTCGTCGGCGCCCGCGGCGCGTGCGTCCTCGGCCTGTGGCATGCGGCGATCCTTTTGTAGGCAGCGCACAGACCCTAACCGCAGGATGCCGAGGTCGGGATGTGGTCATCCACACACCTCGATCGGGGGCGTTTGTTCGGATCCTCCTTGGCCAGGGGGCGGGCGGTAGGCAAGGATCTGCGGTTATGGACCTCCTGAACACGCTGGTGGAGAAGGGGCTGCGGCGCGAGCTGCCGACCCGTGAAGAAGCGCTCGCCGTGCTGGCGACCTCCGACGACGAACTGCTCGAGGTGGTGGCGGCGGCCGGCAAGGTGCGCCGTCAGTGGTTCGGGCGCCGGGTGAAGCTGAACTACCTGGTCAACCTGAAGTCCGGTCTCTGTCCCGAGGACTGCTCGTACTGCTCGCAGCGGCTCGGCTCGAAGGCCGAGATCCTCAAGTACACCTGGCTGAAGCCGGACGAGGCCTCGCAGGCCGCGGCGGCGGGTGTCGCCGGCGGCGCCAAGCGGGTCTGCCTGGTGGCCAGCGGCCGCGGCCCGACGGACCGGGACGTGGAGCGCGTCGGCAAGACGATCGAGGCGATCAAGGAGCAGAACGAGGGCGTCGAGGTGTGCGCCTGCCTCGGTCTGCTCTCCGACGGCCAGGCGGAGCGGCTGCGGGAGGCCGGCGCCGACGCGTACAACCACAACCTGAACACGTCCGAGGCGACGTACGGGGACATCACCAAGACCCACACCTACGCGGACCGCGTGGACACCGTGCAGAAGGCGCACGCCGCCGGTCTGTCGGCCTGCTCCGGTCTGATCGCGGGCATGGGCGAGAGCGACGAGGACCTCGTCGACGTCGTCTACGCGCTGCGTGAGCTCGACTCGGACTCGGTGCCGGTCAACTTCCTGATCCCGTTCGAGGGCACCCCGCTCGCCAAGGAGTGGAACCTCACCCCGCAGCGCTGCCTGCGGATCCTCGCGATGGTCCGGTTCGTCTGCCCCGACGTCGAGGTGCGGATCGCCGGCGGCCGCGAGGTGCACCTGCGCTCGATGCAGCCGCTGGCGCTGAACATCGCGAACTCGATCTTCCTCGGCGACTACCTGACCAGCGAGGGCCAGGCCGGCCAGGCCGACCTGGACATGATCGCGGACGCGGGCTTCGAGGTGGAGGGCGCGGGCACGACCACGCTGCCGAAGCACCGCGCGGACGCGCTCGCGGCGGCGGGCGGCTGCGGCTCCAAGGCCTCGGCGGGCTGCGGTTCGGAGGCCTCCGCGGAGGGCACGGGCTGCGGTGGTCACGCGGAGGAGGCCGGCGGCTGCGGCCCCTGCGGCGGACACGCGGCGCCGGCGGCCGAGGAGGCCCGTGCGAACGAGGCCCGCACCGATCTGGTGGCCGTGCGCCGCCGGGGCGCCGGCACGGACCTCGCGCCGAATGCGTAACGACGAGCTCCTCGCCCTGGACCGGGCGCACGTCTGGCATCCGTACGGCCCCATGCCGGGCCGTGCGGAGCCGCTGGTCGTCGCGTCCGCGTCCGGGGTGCGCCTCCGGCTCGCCGAACCCGTCGAGGGCCAGAGCGAGTTGGTCGACGGCATGTCCTCGTGGTGGTCGGCGGTCCACGGCTACAACCACCCCGTGCTCAACGAGGCGGCGCGCGGCCAGCTGGAGAAGATGAGCCACGTCATGTTCGGCGGGCTCACCCACGAGCCCGCCGTCCGGCTCGCCACCCGGCTGGTCGAGATCACCCCCGAACCGCTCCGGCACGTCTTCCTCAGCGACTCGGGCTCGGTCTCCGTCGAGGTCGCGGCCAAGATGTGCCTGCAGTACTGGCGTTCCCTGGGCCGCCCCGAGAAGCAGCGGCTCCTCACCTGGCGCGGCGGCTACCACGGGGACACCTGGCAGCCGATGTCCGTGTGCGATCCCGAGGGCGGGATGCACGAGCTGTGGTCGGGGGTGCTCCAGCGGCAGGTGTTCGTGGACGCGCCGCCGGCCGCGTACGAGGAGTCGTACGCGGAGCTGCTGCGGGCCCGGATCGCCGAGCACGCGCACGCGCTGGCGGCGGTGATCGTGGAACCGGTCGTGCAGGGCGCGGGCGGCATGCGCTTCCACGACCCGGCGTACCTGCGGGTGCTGCGCGAGGCCTGCGACGCGCACGACGTGCTGCTGGTGTTCGACGAGATCGCGACCGGGTTCGGGCGTACGGGCACGCTGTTCGCCGCGGACCAGGCCGGGGTCTCCCCCGACGTGATGTGCGTGGGCAAGGCGCTGACCGGCGGCTACCTGTCGATGGCGGCGACGCTCTGCACGAGCCGCGTCGCCGACGGGATCTCGCGCGGCGAGGTCCCGGTCCTGGCACACGGGCCGACCTTCATGGGCAACCCGCTGGCGGCGGCGGTCGCCGTCGCCTCGATCGACCTGCTGCTCTCCCAGGAGTGGCAGGCCGAGGTCAAGCGCATCGAGTCGGGCCTCCGAGAGGGCCTCGCCCCGGCAGCCGACCTCCCGGGCGTCCGCGACGTACGGGTGCTCGGCGCGATCGGCGTCGTCCAGCTCGACCACGAGGTCGACATGACGGCGGCGACCCGCGCGGCAGTCCGCGAGGGCGTCTGGCTCCGCCCGTTCCGAGACCTGATCTACACGATGCCGCCGTACGTGACGGACGAGCAGGACCTCGCCCGGATCTGCGCGGCGGTACGGGCGGCGGCTGCAGCCGGCTGACGCCGTTGTGGGCAGTGGCGGGCACGCGGAACGGCGCCCCTGCCGGCGCCAGAGGCTCCCGCCACCCCAGCCCACCGGCCCCGCACCGAACAAGAAAGGACGCCCCATGGGCATCATCGTCGTCACCGGCACCGGCACGGAGATCGGCAAGACCATCGTCACGGCAGCCCTCGCCGCCGTGGCCACGGCCGCCGGCCGCTCCGTAGCCGTCCTGAAGCCGGCCCAGACCGGCCTCGCCCCGGACGAGCAGGGCGACGCGGACGAGGTCGTACGCCTCTCCGGCGCCACGGCCTCCGCCGAACTGGGCCGTTTCCCGGAGCCGCTGGCCCCGGGCACGGCCGCCCGGCGGGCCGGGCTCGCCCCGGTCGGGCCCGGGGAGGTCGCCGAAGCGGCCCGGAAGCTGGCCGAGGAGCACGACCTGGTGCTCGTGGAGGGCGCGGGCGGCCTGCTCGTCCGCTTCGACGAGGAAGGCGGCACGCTCGCGGACGCCGCCGCGCTGCTCGGCGCGCCGGTCCTGGTGGTGGTCCCGGCGGGTCTGGGGACGCTCAACTCGACGACCCTGACGGCCGAGGCGCTGCGGGCGCGCGGGATCGAGCAGCTCGGCGTGGTCGTCGGCAGCTGGCCGGACGCGCCGGACCTCGCGGCGCGCTGCAACCTCGCGGACCTGCCGGAGGCGGCGGGCGCTCCGCTGCTCGGAGCCGTACCGGAGGGTTCGGGGGCGCTGGACCCGGCGGAGTTCCGGGCGGCGGCGGGCGGCTGGCTGGGGCCGGAGCTCGGCGGCACGTGGGACGCGCAGGCGTTCACCGAGGCGCAGGCGGCACCGCTCTCCGCGAGCTGAGGGCACGCGCGGAGACCGCGCGGGCAGCACCGGTCTCCGTACGCGGAAAGCACGGTCTCCGTACACGGACGGCACGCGCGCAAGGCACGGCCCTCACCAAGGGCGCGCGGGGAAGCACGACCCGCATTCCTCTCCGTACGCTGACCGTATGCGCGCACACGTTCAGGAGATCGTCTTCGACTGCGCCGCCCCGGCGGCCCTCGTCCGCTTCTGGGCCGGGCTCCTCGGCGGCGAGCCCGTCGACCGGAGCGCCGACTGGTCGTACGTGGATCCGCCGGAGTTCGTACGGATCGCCTTCCAGCGGGTGCCGGAGGGCAAGGCCGCGAAGAACCGGCTGCATCTCGACCTGGAGGTGCCGGATCCGGCGCGGGCGGCCGAAGAGGTGCTGCCGCTCGGGGCCGTCACGGTCGGCGGGCTCGTCACCGACGAGCAGGGCTCCTTCCAGGTCATGCGGGACCCGGAGGGCAACGAGTTCTGCTTCGTGACGGGCTGAGGGGCGGCTGCGATGACCCCGAACCCTCCGGCGCCCCGAACTCCCCACGTCCACCATCCGCTCTTCGCCCGCTTCTACGCCCGGTTCAGCACCTCCGCCGACACCCGGGGCGGTCTCGGCGCGCTGCGGACGGAGCTGCTCGCCGGGCTGACCGGCCGGGTCGTCGAGATCGGGGCCGGGAACGGCCTGAACTTCGCGCACTACCCGGCCGGGGTCACCGAGGTCGTCGCGGTCGAGCCGGAGCCCCATCTGCGCCGACTCGCCGAGGAGGCCGGGCGCCGGGCCGCCGTCCCGGTGACGGTGCTGCCGGGCACGGCCGAGGCGCTGCCGGAGCCGGACGGCTCCTTCGACGCGGCGGTGGCCTCGCTGGTGCTGTGCACCGTACGGAACGTGCCGGAGGCCCTCGCCGAGCTGCGGCGGGTCCTGCGCCCCGGCGGCGAGCTGCGGTTCTTCGAGCACGGTGCGGCGGACACGCCCGGGCTCGCGCGGGTGCAGCGGGGGCTCGACCGCACGGTCTGGCCGCTGCTCTTCGGCGGCTGCCACACCTCCCGTACCCCGCTCGCGGCGATCGAGGCGGCCGGTTTCGACCTCGTCTCGTACCGCTCCTTCGACGTCCCGGAGCAGGGCCCACGCCTGCCGTCCTCCCCCTGCGTCCTGGGCACGGCCCGGCGGTAATTCCTGCAGCCCCGCCGCGCCACGTGATGGGATCCGGTCATGATCGACCTGCAGATACGTTCCGCCGTACCCGCCGACGCCGAGGCCGTCCTGGCCTTCTGGAAGGAGTCCGCCGAGGGCACGTCCATCTCGGACGACGTGAACGGGGTGACCCGGCTGGTCGAGCGCGACCCCGACGCCCTGATCCTCGCCCTCGCCGACGGCGTCATCGTCGGCTCCGTGATCGCCGGCTGGGACGGCTGGCGCGCCTCCCTCTATCGGCTCGCCGTCCTGCCCTCGTACCGCCGCCGCGGGATCTCCACCGCGCTGCTGCGCGCGGCCGAGGAGAGGTTCCTGGCGCTCGGCGGACGGCGGGCGGACGCCATGGTCCTGGAGGCGAACGGGACGGGACAGGCGCTGTGGACGGCCGCCGGGTACGAGCGCGAGGAGCGCTGGCGCCGCTGGGTGAAGCCGCTCGCGGACCGGGCCGCGAAGTGACCACCGGGATCGCCACGGGGTGATCACCGGGGGCCCACAACCCCGCTTTGCCGATCCTTTACCATGGTGTCCATTCCTCCCGACGACCGAAAGGTGTGAGCGTCCGCCCATGGGCGAGCCTCCCAGTAGCACTGGTTCCGACCGCCGACATCGAGCGATCCCTCTCCCTCTGACTGATCATGGGACGGAGGTGAACCGATGACCGAAGTGCTTCTGCTCGTGGTGGCGCTCCTGCTCGCGCTCGCGTGCGGCGCGTTCGTCGCGGCCGAGTTCTCGCTGACCACGGTCGAGCGCGGCGAGCTCGAAGCCGCCGCGGAGCGCGGCGAGCGCGGCGCGTCGGGCGCGCTCAAGGCCGTCCGCTCGCTCACCTTCCAGCTCTCCGGCGCGCAGCTGGGCATCACCGTGACCAACCTGGTCGTCGGCATGCTCTCCGAGCCGTCGATCGCCGCGCTGATCAGCGGCCCCCTGGAGTCGATCGGACTCTCGTCCTCGACGGCCTCCTCCGTCGCCCTCGTCCTGGGCACCGCCCTGTCGACGGTCGTCCTGATGGTCGTCGGCGAGCTCGTCCCCAAGAACTGGGCGATCTCCTCGCCGCTCGCCGTCGCGAAGGTGGTGGGCACCCCGCAGCGCGTGTTCACGGCCGCCTTCAAGCCGTTCATCAGCCACCTCAACAACACCGCGAACCGGATCCTGCGCCGCCTCGGCCTGGAGCCGACCGAGGAGCTCGCCTCCGCGCGTTCCCCGCAGGAGCTGGTGGCGCTCGCCCGGCACTCCGCGAAGGAGGGCTCCCTGGAGGCGGACACGGCCGAGCTGTTCGTCCGCACCCTCAACCTGGCGGAGCTCAACGCGGAGAACGTGATGACGCCCCGCGTGCAGGTCACCGCCCTCGAGGTGCAGGCCACCGCCGAGGACGTCGCCAACGCGACCCGCGCGACCGGCCTGTCCCGCTTCCCCGTCTACCGGGGCAGCCTCGACGCGGTCGTCGGCATCGCCCACATCAAGGACGTGCTCGCGATACCGGCCGAGGAGCGGCCCCGCCGCCGGATCGGCGAGATGCTGCGCGAGCCGCTGCTCGTCCCCGAGACCCTCACCGTGGACCGGCTCCTCGACCGCCTCTCGGGCAAGCAGACGATGGCCGTCGTCATCGACGAGTACGGCGGCACGGCCGGAGTCGTCACCCTCGAGGACATCGTCGAGGAGGTCGTCGGGGAGGTACGCGACGAGCACGATCCGCACGAGACGCCCGACCTGGCGCGGGCCGGCGAGGACGCGGACGGGCGCGAGCTGTGGTCCGCCGACGGCGCCGCCCGTACGGACCAGCTGGCCGCGATCGGCCTGCGGGTGCCGGACGGCCCGTACGAGACGCTCGCGGGCGTCCTCGCGACGGAACTCGGCCGCATCCCCGCCGCCGGCGACACCGTGGAGCTGGCCGGCTGGCGCCTCGACGTCGTCGACGCCTCGGGCCGCCGCGCCGCACGCGTCCTGCTGCACGCCCCCGCGCACGACACCCACGACGAGTCCGGGGAGGCCGGCCGATGATCGCGGTCCAGCTGTTGATCGGCCTGCTGACCCTGGTCGTCAACGCCTTCTTCGTCGGCGCCGAGTTCGCCCTGATCTCGGTCCGCCGCAGCCAGATCGAGCCCCTGGCCGACTCCGGGAACCGGCGGGCGCGCAGTGTCATCTGGGGCCTGGAGCACGTCTCCGCGATGCTCGCGGCGGCGCAGCTCGGCATCACGCTCTGCACCCTGGTCCTCGGCATCGTCGCCGAACCGGCCATCGAGCACCTGCTCGAACCGGTCTTCGACGCGATGGGCGTGCCGCACGGCGTGGCCGCCACGATCTCGTTCGCGATCGCGCTGGCCCTGGCGACGTATCTGCACATGCTGCTCGGCGAGATGGTGCCGAAGAACATCGCGCTCGCCGACCCGGCGCGCTCCGCGCTGCTCCTCGGGCCGCCGCTCGTGACGCTCGCGCGGGCGCTGCGGCCGGTGATCTTCGCGATCAACGCCTTCGCCAACGCGCTGCTCAGGCTGTTGCGGGTGGACACCAAGGACGAGGTCGCGGCGACCTTCTCGGACGACGAGCTGGCCCGGATGGTCACCGACGCGGGCGATGCGGGTCTCCTGGACGACCGGGCCGCCGAGCGGCTGCACGACGCCCTGGAGCTGGGCCGGCGCCCCGTGCGGGACGTCGTGATGCCGGCGGAGAAGGTGGTGTACGCGGAGGCGGGCACCACTCCGGAGGAGCTGGAGGCACTGGCGACGCGGACCGGGTTCTCCCGCTTCCCCGTGGTCGACGCCGAGCGCCGCATCCTGGGTTATCTGCACGTCAAGGACGCCCTGGACGTCACGCCGCGCGACCTGCCGTTCCCGGTGTCGGCCCTGCGGCCGATCGCCCGGGTCCGGGCGGCGACGCCGCTGGACGACGTCCTCACGGCGATGCGCCGCAGCCGGACGCACCTGGCGGCGGTGCTCGACGAGGCGGACAAGCCGGCGGGCCTGGTGACGATGGAGGACGTCCTGAGAGAACTGGTGGGCCGCCCGACAGCACCGTAGCCCGCGTCGCGGGCGGGGGCCCGGCACACCGCCGGGCCCCCGGGGCCGCCGTACCTCGGGTCCCGGGGTCCGCCATACCGCGCGGTATGATCGCTCCGCCATGGAGATCAATGCCACGTACAACAGTCTCGTCGCCGTCGGAGACAGCTTCACCGAAGGCATGTCGGACCTCATCCCCGACGGCTCCTACCGGGGCTGGGCCGACGTCCTCGCCGCCCGTCTCGCCACCCGCTCCCCCGGGTTCCGCTACGCCAACCTCGCCGTCCGCGGCAAGCTCATCGGGCAGATCGTTGACGAGCAGGTCGGCCTGGCCGCGGGCATGAAGGCCGATGTGGTGACCCTGGTCGGCGGGCTCAACGACACCCTGCGGCCCAAGGTCGACATGGTCCGGGTGCGGGACCTGCTGACCGAGGCGGTGGAACGCCTCACCCCCTCCTGCGGGCAGCTGGTCCTGATGCGCAGCCCCGGCCGCAACGGCCCGGTCATGGAGCGCTTCCGCCCCCGGATGGAGGAGCTGTTCGAGCACATCGACACGCTCGCCGACCGGCACGGCGCGCTGGTCGTCGACCTGTACGGGGCCCCGTCGCTCGGCGACCCCCGGCTGTGGGACGTGGACCGGCTCCACCTGACGGCCGACGGGCACCGGCGGGTCGCCGAGGCCGTGTGGCAGACCCTGGGCCTGGCGCCCGAGGCGGACTGGCGCGAACCGCTTCCCCCGGCCGTGCGGCCCGGCTGGGCGAGCCGCCGGGTCGCGGACGCCCGTTTCGCCAAGGAGCACCTCGGCCCGTGGATCGGACGGCGCCTGACCGGCCGCTCCTCGGGGGACGGCCGCGCGCCCAAGCGCCCCGAGCTCCTGCCGTACGAGCCCGAGTGAGCTGCGTCTCGTAGCAAGCTCCACACGGGACCGTGGCGCTGGCCTGCAGAAACCACCAGTAAACTCTGTGCACGTGACTGCTGTGACTCCGAAGCCCCGCATCCCCAACGTTCTGGCCGGCCGCTACGCCTCCGCGGAGCTCGCCGTCCTCTGGTCCCCCGAGCAGAAGGTGAAGCTGGAGCGTCAGCTGTGGCTCGCCGTGCTGCGTGCGCAGAAGGACCTCGGGATCGAGGTTCCGGACGCCGCCCTCGCCGACTACGAGCGCGTTCTCGACCAGGTCGACCTCGGCTCCATCGCCGAGCGCGAGAAGGTCACCCGGCACGACGTGAAGGCCCGGATCGAGGAGTTCAACGCCCTCGCCGGCCACGAGCACGTCCACAAGGGCATGACCTCGCGCGACCTCACCGAGAACGTCGAGCAGCTGCAGATCCGGCTCTCCCTGGAGCTGATGCGGGACCGTACGGTCGCCGTCCTCGCCCGGCTCGGCAAGCTCTCCGCCGAGTACGCGGAGCTGGTCATGGCCGGCCGCTCGCACAACGTCGCAGCCCAGGCGACCACCCTCGGCAAGCGTTTCGCGACGGCGGCGGACGAGCTGCTCGTGGCGTACGCCCGCCTGGAGGAGCTGCTCGGCCGCTACCCGCTGCGCGGCATCAAGGGCCCGGTCGGCACCGCGCAGGACATGCTGGACCTGCTCGGCGGCGACGCCGGCAAGCTCGCCGAGCTGGAGCAGCGGATCGCCGGTCACCTCGGCTTCGCGCACGCCTTCACCTCGGTCGGCCAGGTCTACCCGCGCTCGCTCGACTACGACGTGGTCACCTCGCTGGTGCAGCTGGCCGCCGCCCCGTCCTCGATCGCCAAGACCATCCGTCTGATGGCGGGCCACGAGCTGGTGACGGAGGGCTTCAAGCCCGGCCAGGTCGGCTCCTCGGCCATGCCGCACAAGATGAACACCCGCTCCTGCGAGCGCGTCAACGGCCTGATGGTCATCCTGCGCGGCTACGCGTCGATGACCGGCGAGCTGGCCGGCGACCAGTGGAACGAGGGCGACGTGTCCTGCTCCGTGGTCCGCCGGGTCGCGCTGCCGGACGCCTTCTTCGCGCTCGACGGCCTCCTGGAGACCTTCCTCACCGTGCTCGACGAGTTCGGCGCCTTCCCGGCCGTCGTCGCCCGCGAGCTCGACCGCTACCTGCCCTTCCTGGCGACCACGAAGGTGCTCATGGGCGCCGTCCGCGCCGGTGTGGGCCGTGAGGTCGCGCACGAGGCCATCAAGGAGAACGCCGTCGCCTCCGCCCTCGCCATGCGCGAGCAGGGCACGGTGCAGAACGAGCTCCTCGACAAGCTGGCCGCCGACGAGCGGATCCCGCTGGACCGGGCGCAGCTCGACGAGCTGATGGCGGACAAGCTGTCCTTCACGGGCGCCGCCGCCGACCAGGTCGCGTCCGTGGTCTCCCGCATCGAGGAGATCCTCAAGCAGCACCCGGAGGCCGCCGCCTACACCCCCGGCGCGATCCTCTGACCCGGAACCCCCGGTTCACCCAGCAGGAGCTGGAGGCCGCTCGCGACCGCGTCGTTCCCGACGTGGTGGCGGGCGGCCTTTCCGTCCTCTTCTGCGGGATCAACCCGGGTCTGATGACGGCGGCCACGGGCCACCACTTCGCCCGCCCCGGCAACCGCTTCTGGCCGGTCCTGCACCTGTCCGGGTTCACGCCGAGGCAGCTGCGGCCGGACGAGCAGGACGAGCTCCTCTCGTACGGACTCGGCATCACCAACGTCGTCGCCCGGCCCACCGCGCGGGCCGACGAGCTGAGCCGCGAGGAGTACCGCGAGGGCGGCCGCCTCCTCGTGGAGAAGGTGGAGCGGCTGGAGCCGCGCTGGCTCGCGGTCGTCGGCGTCACGGCGTACCGCACGGCCTTCGCGGAGCCGAAGGCGGCGATCGGGCCGCAGGAGCGGGTGATCGGCTCCACCCGGATCTGGGCACTGCCCAATCCCAGCGGGCTCAACGCCCACTGGACGGCGGCGACGATGGCCGAGGAGTTCGCCCGGCTGCGGGCGGCGGCGCAGTAGCGCGTCACGGCGGATCGACCTCGGTGATCACGGCGAGGAGCTCGTACGGCAGCTCCTTGTCGTGCTGGGAGACGCCGAGGCCTATCCACCGGCCGTCCACCCGCCACAGCCGCAGGTCCGGCGTGTGGCAGCTGAGGTCGGCCCACGGCTCCGGCATCTCCTCGTCGTCGATAAGCCGCTCCAGGACGTACCACAGGCTCAGCACCCGCGGCGGGCCCCAGCGGACGGTGAGCACGGCGACGAGTCCGTCCTGCTCCGCCTCGTACTGCTCATGGACGAGCACGCTGCGCGTGCCCTCGTCGTCCTCCCAGAAGTCCTCGCTCGTCGCGAGCGTCCCGATGTGGAAGCCCGGACCGCTGTCGACGGGTCCGGATCGCTCCGGTCGCGCCGGGAAGGCGCGGGTGCGGAGGAAGTCGATCGTCGCCAGGTGCTGTGCCGTGGTCATGGGTCCAGTGAAACGGACGCCACTGACAGTTGGCGTTCCGTCAGGATTCGGGGCGCGCGCCGCTCCGGGACGCCGCGGGGGCGGCACTCGCCGCATCCGGGCCCATTGAGTACCATCCGCCGGAGAGGCGCACGAGCTGGGAGGAAACACTGTGGGGCGGCTGACCGGCGGGGATCCGTCTCTGCTGCGGCGGATCAACTCCGCGGTGGTACTCCATGCGCTGCGCGGCGCCGACGCGCCCACGCTCACGGATCTGACCCGGATCACGGGCCTGTCGCGGCCCACGGTCGAGGGCGTCGTCGAGGGCCTCATGGAGGGCGGTCTCGTCGTCGAGTCGGCGCCCGAGGAGGGCGAGGCCCGGCGGCAGGGACGTCCGGCACGGAGGTTCCGCTTCCGCGCGGAGGCCGGTCATCTGCTCGGCATCGAGATCGGCCCGCACCGCGTGGCCGCCCTGCTCTCCGGCCTGGACGGACGCATCATCGGCGCCGGATCCCGCGAGGTGTCGGAGACGGCGCCCGAGGACGAGCGCCTGGACCGGGTGCGTACGGTCGTGGCCGACGTGCTGCGCAGGGCCGGGGTCGCCCGGTCCAACCTGCGGGCGGTCGGCGTCGGCACCCCCGGCATCGTGGAGGCCGACGGGACCGTGCGCCTCGGCACGGCGCTGCCCGGCTGGACGGGCCTCGCGCTCGGAGAGCGGCTGAGGCGCTCCTTCCGCTGCCCTGTGATCGTGGAGAACGACGCCAACGCGGCGGCCGTCGCCGAGCACTGGAAGGGTGCCGCGACCGACTCCGACGACATCGTGTTCGTACTGGCAGGGCTCAGCCCGGGGGCCGGTTCGCTGATCGGCGGCCGGCTGCACCGGGGCTTCGGCGGGGCGGCCGGGGAGATCGGGGCCCTGCACCTGCTCGGCCGGGGCGTCACCCCCGAGCATCTCCTGTCGACCACGGACGAGCCGCTGCACCCGCTGGACGAACAGGCGGTCGCCGAGGTCTTCGCGCTGGCCCGCAAGGGCGACGCGCGCGCGGAGGCGGCGGTGCAGCGGTTCATCCAGCGGCTCGTGCACGACGTGGCGGCCCTGGTCCTCGCCATCGACCCCGAGCTGGTGGTCGTCGGCGGCTGGGCGGCCGGTCTCGACGGCGTGCTCCAGCCGCTCCGCGAGGAACTGGCGCGGTTCTGCCTGAGGCCGCCGCGGGTGGTGCTGTCCCTGCTCGGTGAGGCCGCGGTGGGCACGGGTGCCCTGCGGCTCGCCCTCGACCACGTCGAGGAGCAGCTCTTCGCCGTGGACGGCACGGTGACGGCCCGCCGCTAGACCCTCCTTCCGGGGAGCCTGCGACGGGCCGGTGCTCGTGCGGTGTTGCTGGTGCCGTATTACGAAGCCATGACCAGGTCGGCCGAGTCGCCGAAGGTGAGGCGGCAGGTGTCGGCGCGGTACGTGGCCACCGAGACGGCGGCCGGGCGGCCGGCGGACAGGTAGCGGGTCGTCACGACGAGGACGGGCGCGCCCGGCAGCCGGTCGAGCTCCTTGGCGTCGTCGGCGCGGGCGGAGCCGAGCTCCACGGAGCGGTCCTGGCCGTCGAGGGCGAGGTGCTGGAGCTCACGGAGCACGGCGCGGGCGCGGGCGGGGCCCGCGGGCGCGTCGATGGCGCTGAGGCCGGGGACGGAGCCGGCCGGCACGTAGAGCAGCTCGGCGGCGACCGGCTGGCCCTGGCTGATCCGGAGGCGGCGGACGACGTGCACCTGCTCGTCGGCGGCGGTCTCCAGGACGCGCGCGACAGCGGCCGGGGCCACGTCGGCGGCGGAGTCCTGGGGCTGCCAGGCGTCGTCGCCGACACCGGGCCAGACGTGCTGGGTGGTGGAGACGTCGACGCCGACGCGGGGCGGGGCGACGGTGGTGCCGACGCCGCGGCGGCGCTGCAGGCGTCCTTCCAGCTCCAGCTGCTCCAGGGCCTGGCGGAGCGTCGCGCGGGCGACGCCGAAGCGGGCCGCGAGCTCGCGCTCGTTGGGCAGGATCTCCCCGACCGCGAAGTCCGAGTCGAGCGCTTCGCCGATCACTGTCTTGAGGTGCTGGTACTTCGGTTCCGGTACCGATGCCAGCTGCGTGGTCCCCACCCTGATCCTCCGCAATTCGCCGTGTCCCGCGGCGTTTTTCCGCGCCCTTGTTTATTAAAGGTTCCTGCACTAACTCTGCGACCATAAGGCGAGCCACCCCCTTGGTCAAGACCAATCCTCCGTCGAACGCCCCTGAATGTGACCCTCTGACCTAGATCGTTCACAGGACGTTCGCACCCTGGTGAGCCCTGCGCAGCAAAGAGCCCCGCCTCCCGGGAGGGGAGGCGGGGCGAGTTCCGGCCGACTGGCGTGATCTTGGTCAGGCGTCGGCGAGGCCCTGGAGCTTGTCGGGGTTGCGGATGATGTGGACGCACTGGACGAGTCCGTCGCGCATCTCGATCTGGAAGACGGTGTCGGGGTTCCCGTCGGCGAGGACGAGCACCGCGGGGGCGCCGTTGAGCTCCAGGAAGCGCACCTCGTACCCGGCCCACGCGTCCCGGGCCACGGCGGAGAGGAAGCGGCCGACCTTGTCGGCGGTCTCGATGATCCGCAGCGGCGCCTTGGACTTGCCGCCGCTGTCGCCGACGAGCCGGACATCGGGGGCGAGGAGCGCGAGGAGCTCGCCGAGATCGCCGCCGGCCGCGGCGGAGAGGAAGCGCTCGGTGAGGTCGCGGCGCTCGGCCGGGTCGACGTCGTAGCGCGGCCTGCCCTCGTCGACGTGGCGCCGGGCACGTCCGGCGAGCTGGCGCACGGCCGCCTCGGAGCGGTCGAGGGCGGTGGCGATCTCCCCGTACGGGAAGCCGAAGGCCTCGCGGAGCACGAAGACGGCCCGCTCCAGCGGGGAGAGGGATTCGAGCACCACGAGGACGGCGAGCGAGACGGAGTCGGCGAGCAGCGCGCGTTCGGCGCTGTCGGGGGCGGCGGGGCCGAAGTCGGTGACGAGGGGTTCGGGGAGCCAGGGGCCGACGTAGGACTCGCGGCGCGCCTGCGCCTGGCGGAGCCGGTCGATGGCGAGCCGCGTGGTGATCCGTACGAGGAAGGCGCGCGGCTCGCGGACGGCGGCCCGGTCCGCGGCGGTCCAGCGCAGCCAGGCCTCCTGGACGACGTCCTCGGCGTCGGCGGTGCGGCCGAGCATCCGATAGGCGACGCCGAGGAGCATCGGGCGGTGCTCCTCGAAGAGTTCGGTCAGGGTGTCGGTGTCGGTGAGCACACACCCATCCCAGCCCACGTCATCGGTCCTGTCCAGTTTCCGGCTCCCGTCTTGAACTCCTGGCTACTGAGCGGTAATTCTTACTGACGGGACGTCTAAAAGATGGCGCGTGCCCGGTGTTCACGAGGAAGCTCCACGAGCGAGCTTCACGAGGAAGCGAGGGGCCCATGCCCGCACGGATCGCGTTCACGATCGAGACCCCGGCGGGTCCCCGCACCACGTCCCTGACGTACGAGAGGCGGGGCGCGGGCGAGCCCTTGCTGCTGCTCCACGGCATCGGGCACCACTGGCAGGCCTGGGAGCCCGTACTCGACGTGCTCGCCGCCGAACGCGAGGTCGTCGCCGTCGACCTGCCCGGCTTCGGGGCCTCCGACGGGCTGCCCGAGGGCGTCCCGTACGACCTGTCCACCGTCGTCCCCGTGCTCGGCGCCTTCTGCGAGGCCGTCGGCTTCGAGCGGCCGCACGTGGCGGGGAACTCGCTGGGCGGACTGCTCGCCCTCGAACTCGGCCGGGAGAAACTGGTGCGCTCGGTCACCGCCCTCTCCCCCGCCGGCTTCTGGTCGGAGAGCGAACGGCGGTACGCCTTCGGGACCCTGCGGGCCATGCGCGGCGCCGCCCTGGCGCTGCCCGTGCCGCTGATCGAACGCCTCTCCCGCTCGGCCGCAGGGCGCACCGTGCTCACCAGCACCATCTACGCGCGCCCCGGCCGCCGCTCACCCGAGGCCGTCGTCGCCGAGACGCTCGCGCTGCGCGAGGCCACCGGCTTCCACCAGACGCTTGCCGCGGGCCGTACGGCCCTCTTCCGCGACGTCGTCCCCTCGGTCCCCGTGACCGTCGCCTGGGGCAGCGGCGACCGGCTGCTGCTGCGCCGCCAGGGCATCCGCGCCAAGCAGATCCTGCCCGCCGCGCGTCTGGTCCGACTCCCCGGCTGCGGGCATGTGCCGATGAACGACGACCCGGCTCTCGTCGCACGCGTGATCCTGGACGGCAGCCGCTGAGACGGGGTGGGGCACCCGCGTGAACAGACCGCGCCGGCGCACCTGTGTGAACAGATTCCTGCGGGCCTTCCGTGTGAACAGGCCCGTGCCCAGGGCGGCTCCGGCGCCCACGAGGAGGCTGCCGGTGGCCTGCGGGAGGCCGAAGACCGCGTCGCCCACCAGGGCGGCGCTCAGGGCTGCGGCGATCGGGATGGCCCCGGTATAGAGAGTGGCCCTCTCCATGCCGACACGCTGGACGCCCATGTAGAAGAGGACGAATCCGACGACGGTGGCCAGGGCCGCCTGCCAGAACAGGGCTCCCGCCTCCACGGCCGTCGGCATCCGCACGAACCCGGCGCCGTCCACGACCAGGCCGAGGAGTGCCGCCTCGGCCGCGCCGATCCCGCACACGGTGGCCGTCAGGAGCTTCGGACCGAGGACGCGGAGCACCGGGACGGCCAGCACGGTGAAGCCCACCTCACCCGCGAGCGCCGCCACGGACCAGCCGATCCCGGCCAGGTCCGTCCGGCCCCAGCCCTGCACGGTGAAGGCGCCGGCGGCGACGAGCAGCGCCCCGTACAGCACGGCGGGGGCGGGCCTGCGGCCCTCGGTGAGCGGGACGAGGACCGCGACGACGACCGGGGCGCAGCCGACGAGGACGCCGGGGACGGCGGGCTCGGCGGTCCGCTCGGCGGCGAGGACGGCAAGATTGAAGCCGACCATGCCGACGGCCGCGAGCGCGGCGAGCCGCAGCCGGTGGCGGGCGGTCAGGAGCCGCAGCGGGGCGAGGCCGCCACGGCCGAGCAGCGGGAGGAGGAGCAGGCAGGCGGCGCCGTACCGGAGGGCCTGTCCACCCGCGTACGGGTAGGCGCCGAGCAGGCTGTTGGCGGTGAAGGAGGCACCGACGAGGGTGTAGGCGAGGGTCACCAGGAGGACCCCGCGCAGGGCGTTCGCGTTCATGCCTCCGACGCTAGGGAGCGATGCGGTCCGCGTTGAGGTCCACTTCCGTCGCGCCATCGGGGACCACTTCGACGGGACCGGGGCGGGTCCGCAGGCGGAAGGTGCGGCGGTAGGTGTCCGGGGGCACGCCGACGGTGCGGTTGAAGTGCCGGCGCAGCGTCGTGGCGGTGCCCATGCCGGCGGCCTCCGCGATGGCATCGACGCTGTCGTCGGTGGCTTCGAGGAGCTCCTGGGCGCGGCGGATGCGCTGGGTGAGCAGCCACTGCAGCGGGGTGGTTCCGGTCGCCGCACGGAAGTGGCGGCCCAGGTGGCGCGAGCTCATCCGCGCGCGGCGTGCCAGGTCCTCGACGGTCAGCGGCTGGTCGAGCCGTTCGACCGCCCAGGGCAGCAGCTCGGTGAGCGGGTGGTCCTCGCGGGTGGGCACGGGGGCGGGGACGAACTGGGCCTGGCCGCCGTCCCGGTGCGGGGGCACGACCAGGCGTCGGGCGACCGTGTTGGCGATCGCCGAGCCGTGGTCGAGGCGGACGAGGTGCAGGCAGAGGTCCATCGCGGCGGCCTTGCCGGCGGAGGTGAGCACGGTGCCGTTGTCGACGTAGAGCACGTCCGGGTCGACCTCTACCCGGGGGTACCGCTCGGCCAGGGCCTCGGTGTGCGCCCAGTGCGTGGTGGCGCGCCGGCCGTCGAGCAGGCCGGCGGCGGCCAGGACGAACGCGCCCGTGCACAGCGAGGCCACGCGCGCGCCTGCCTCGTGGGCCGCGCGTACGGCGCCGACGAGGTCGGCGGGCGGTTCCCGGTCGACGTCGGCCCAGCCGGGGACGATCACCGTGTCCGCGTACGGGAGCCGGTCGAGGTCGTGGTCGGGTTCCAGGCGGAACCGCTCGACCCGTACGGGGCCGGGCCCGCAGACGGTCATGTCGTACCAGGGGACGGCGACCGCGTCCGGGGCGGAGCCGAACACCTCGTGGGCGAGGGAGAGTTCGAAGTGCAGCATGCCGTCGGTGACGGCCAGCGCGAGCGTACCCATGTCCGTAATTGTACGGGGCGTGTCGTTCCGGACACTCGCGGTCGCTCGCAACAGCCGCCAGGATGGGCGTAGTTGAACATTCGATTACAGGGAACGGCGGGAGAAGTCATGGGATCGGGTCGGACGGTCGCGGTGTTCGGTGCCTACGGTCACACCGGGCGCTTCGTGGTGGCGGAGCTGCTGGAGCGGGGGTTCGCCCCGGTACTGTCCGGGCGCGACGCCGACGAGTTGCAGGCGCTCGCCGCGTCCCACGACGGGCTCGACGTCCGCCCGGCTTCGGTCGACGACCCCGCCTCGCTCGACCGCGCGTTGGCGGGCGCGGCGGCCGTCGTCAACTGCGCCGGACCGTTCGCCGTGACCGGCGCCCCGGTGATCGAGGCCGCGCTGCGGGCCGGAATCCCGTATGTCGACGTGGCGGCCGAGATCGAGGCCAACGCCGACACCTTCGCGCACTTCAGGGACCGGGCCCGCGCCGCGGGAACCGTGATCGTCCCCGCGATGGCCTTCTACGGCGGCCTCGGCGACCTCCTGGCGACCACGGCCATGGGCGACTGGACGACGGCCGACGAGGTGCACGTCGCGTACGGGCTGAGCAGCTGGCACCCCACGGCGGGAACCCTCGCGGCGGGCAAGGTCTCCCGGGAGCGGCGGGGCGGCCGGCACGTCCGCCACACCGGCGGACGGCTCGAATACCACGACGACGCGCTCTCCGTCGTGGAGTGGCCCTTCCCCGCCCCCCTGGGCACCCGACCCGTCATCGGCGAGTTCACCATGGCCGACGTCGTGACCGTCCCCAGTCATCTTGCGGTGCCGGAGGTACGCACGTACATGGCAGTCGACGCGGCCCAGGACCTGACGGCGCCGGACCCGTCCGCACCGACCTCGGTCGACGAGCGCGGCCGCTCCGCGCAGACCTTCCTGGTGGACGTCGTCGTGCGCTCCGGCGGCGCGGAACGCCGGGCCGTCGCCGCCGGCCAGGACATCTACGCCGTCACCGCGCCGCTCGCGGTGGAGGCGGTCCACCGCATCCTCACGGGCCGGACCCGGACGACCGGCGTCGCCTCCGCGGGCGAGATGTTCGACGCGCCCGACTTCCTCCGCGCGCTGTCCGCACATCTGTCCCTGGACGTGCGTCACTGACCGGGAGGCCTCGGCATCATGGGTCCGACCGGGTGGATCGGTCCCGGAGTGGATCGCCCCGGGGGGGATCGGTCCGGGGCGGATCGGTCCGGTGCGGATCGGTGAACTCCCGGGCCGGGACGGCGAGAAGGGCCAGATGACATGAGGAGCCAGGGGCAGGCGGCCTGGGAGCTGCTGCTGCCGGCCGCAGGCGCTCCGCCGCGGCGTCGGGGGCGGGCACTGCAGGAGGCGCTACGGGAAGCCGTGCGTTCGGGGCGGCTCGCGGCCGGGACGCGGTTGCCGTCGACCCGCGCGCTCGCGGCCGACCTCGGCGTCTCGCGGGGCCTCGTCACCGAGGCGTACGAACAGCTGACGGCCGAGGGCTATCTGCGGAGCGACCGGGGCGCGGGGACCTGGGTGGGCGGCGCGGCCCGCGCGGCCGCGCGCGGGGCCCGCGACCTGGCCGCCGGGACGCCCGGGGTCCGGGTCGACTTCCGTCCGGGGACGCCCGACCTGTCGCTGTTCCCGAGGAGCGCCTGGGCGGCGGCACAGCGGTCCGTACTCACGCGGTTCCCCCACCCGTCGCTCGGCTACCCGGATCCGCGCGGGCTCCCCGCACTGCGCGAGGCCCTCGCCGCGCTGCTGGCGCGGCGGCGGGGCGTGGTGGCCGACCCCGAGCGGCTCGTGGTCTGTTCGGGCGTGGCGCAGGCGTCGACCCTGCTCGGCTTCGTCCTACGCGCGCGTGGACACGACCGGGTCGGCATCGAGGACCCCGGCAGCCCCGAGCACGGGCGGCTGTTCGCCTCGACCGGCCTGGACACGGTGTGGCTGCCACTGGACGAGGACGGTCTGCGCCCGGGGCCCCTCGCCGACTCCGGCGTACGGGCGGTGGTGGTGACGCCCTCGCACCAGTTCCCGTCCGGGATCAGCTGGTCGGCGGAGCGCCGGGCCGCGCTCCTCGATTGGGCGCGCGCGGTGGACGGATACGTCCTGGAGGACGACTACGACGGCGACTTCCGCTACGACCGCGCCCCCGTCGGCGCGCTCCAGGGACTCGACCCCGAACGGGTCGCCTACGCCGGCTCGGTCAGCAAGTCCCTCGCCCCGGGCCTGCGGCTCGGCTGGCTGCTCGTCCCGGAGGCGCTGCTCGACGAGGTCGTCGAACGCAAGCGGACGATGGACCTCGGGAATCCCGTACTCGACCAGGCCGTCCTCGCGGAGTTCGTGACGCGCGGCGGGTACGACCGGCAGCTCCGCCGCTGCCAACGCGCCTACCGGGAGCGGCGGGACGCACTCCTCGCCGCCCTCGCGGAACACCTGCCCGGCACCCAGGTGAGCGGCATCGCCGCCGGACTCCACGTCATCGCGCGCGTACCGGCCGGGTTCGGGCCACCGGAGCGGTTCCTGACACGGGCCGCGGAGGCCGGGGTGGCGCTGCGTTCCCTGGAGGAGTACGGCACGGCCCGGCCGGGGGACGGGGACGTACGGCTCGTCATCGGGTACGCGCACTTGGCGCCTTCGGCCGTGGCGACGGGGATCCGGCTGGTGGCGGAGGCGTTGGGGCGCGGGTGACGAGGGTCATGGATCCATGGTCCAGGAGATCGGATCCGGAAGGTTGGATCCGAAAGGTTGGATCCAGGACGTTGGATCCGGGATGTTGGATCCGGGATGTTGGATCCAAAGCGGCCGGCGGCCAGGGCGATCTGTTCACGCGGGGTTGGTGTGGGCGCCGCACCCGGTCGTTAGGCATGGGGCGGCGCACTCGACCGTCTGGCATGGGCCGGCGCGCCGTCCGTGACCGGAACGACCGACCCCGGAGGTCCTTTCATGTCCCTTCCCCCGTCCGCCTCTTCCTCCTCGCCCGCCCGGCGGAGCGTCCTGCGCGGCTCGCTGGCCGCGTCGGCGGCGCTCACCCTCGGCGGCACCGGCCTCGTCGCCCCGGCGTTCGCGCTCTCGGGCCGGCCCCGGGCCGAGTGGGGCGTGCAGGCCGGTGACGTCACGGCCTCCTCCGGTCTGGTGTGGGTGCGTTCGGACCGGCCGGCACGGATGCTCGTGGAGACCTCGGCGACCGAGTCCTTCCGGCACGCGCGCCGCCACCTCGGGCCGCTGATCGGCGCGGGCACGGACTTCACCGGCACGACCGCCCTGCGCGGGCTGCCGGCGGGTGAGCAGATCCACTACCGGGTCACCCTCGTCGACCCGGACGACCCGCGCCGGGCCGGCGAGCCGGTCCTCGGTACCTTCCGCACGGCCCCGGACCGTCGCCGGGACGGGGTCCGCTTCCTGTGGTCCGGGGACATCGCGGGGCAGGGCTGGGGCATCAACCCGGACATCGGGGGCTTCCGCGCGTACGAGGAGATGCGCCGGCTCGACCCGGACTTCTTCCTGTGCAGCGGCGACACGATCTACGCCGACGGGGTCATCCAGCCGAGCGTGACCCTGCCGGACGGACGGATCTGGCGGAACGTCACGACGCCGGAGAAGTCGAAGGTCGCGGAGACCCTCGACGAGTACCGGGGCAACTTCCGCTACAACCTCCTCGACCACAACGTCCGGGCCTTCAACGCGCAGGTGCCGTCGGTGGTGCAGTGGGACGACCACGAGGTGCGGAACAACTGGTACCCGGGGCAGATCCTGGACGACGCCCGCTACACGGAGAAGGACGTGGACGTCCTCGCGGCCCGCGCCTCGCAGGCGTTCGGCGAGTACTTCCCGGTCTCCACGCTCCACGCGCGCGGTGAGGGACGCGAGCGGCGGGTGCACCGGGTGGTGCGGTACGGGCCGCTGCTCGACGTGTTCGTGCTCGACATGCGCTCGTACCGGAACGCCAACTCGCCCGGCCGGCAGGCCGACGACACCACCGGCATCCTCGGTGCCGAGCAGCTCGCCTGGCTCAAGCGGGAGCTGGCCGCGTCCCGTGCGGTGTGGAAGGTGCTCGCCGCGGACATGCCGATCGGTCTGGTCGTCACGGACGGCGCGACGAACTTCGAGGCGATCGCCCAGGGCGATCCGGACGCGCCGCTGGGCCGGGAACTGCAGATCGCGGAGCTGCTGCGGTTCGTGAAGCACCGGCGGATCACCGGCACGGTGTGGCTGACGGCGGACGTCCACTACACCTCGGCGCAGCACTACGCGCCGGAGCGGGCGGCCTTCCAGGACTTCGCGCCGTTCTGGGAGTTCGTGTCCGGGCCGCTGGCGGCGGGCGGGTTCCCGGCGAACGCGCTGGACGCGACCTTCGGTCCGGAGCGGGTGTTCGTGCGGGCGCCTGAGCGGGCGAACCTGTCGCCGATGGAGAGCCCGCAGTACTTCGGCGAGGTCGACATCGACGGACACAGCGGGGAACTGACGGTACGGCTTCGGGCCGAGGGCGGCACGGTGCTGTTCACCAAGGTGCTGCAGCCGGGGCGCGTCGGGCAGTAACCCCTGGTCGGGGCGGGCGCCGCTGGTTGTCAGTGGGGGGTCGTAACGTCGTTCCCATGACGCGATCCGTACAGGCGCTCGCCTCCGTCCGGCCGTCCGCGCCGGGGCCTACGGGCTCCGGCTGCGGTTCGAGTCGTTCTCCGGCTGCGGCAGAACGGGACGGGGGGAGCATGGGAACGGGGAGGGCTGACGACGTGGTGGCTGGTGCGGGTGACAGCACGGGGATGCGTGCGGATGAGGGCGTGGCGGCTCGCGCGGGCGGCGGCAGGCAGGGGGACGCCCGCGTCGAGGAGCTGCTCGCGGCGGTGCGCGACGGGGAGGCCGCCCGGGTGCCGGGGCTCCTGGAGCCGCTGGACGCCGCCGCCCGCAAGGCCGCGCTCGCCCGGCTCAAGGAGTTGCGCGCGGAGGTGCGTGCCGGGAAGTGGGCGACGCCGCCGTACCACCCGAACCGGATCCGCAGCGCGCTGTACGTGGCGGGGGCCGGCTGTCACCCGACAGCGGCGGCCGCCGCGAGCTGGCTCGGCGCGCGCGACCTGTTGATCTGGGAGGAGGACAAGGTCCTGGCCCTCGAGGTGCTCGGCGACCGGGACCCGGAATGGGCGGCGGACCTTGCGGGGCGCCTGGCCGAGCGCCGGACGGCGGCGGAGAACAGCTACCCGCTGCTGCACGGGCTCATGGTCCGCTCCGGGTACACGGTGCCGCCGACCGACGGCTACGTGACCGGCTGGGCCTGGCACATCACGGACGACCGGCTCGTGGAGCGGCTTCGGGAGGACCCGCAGACCCCGGTCCTGGTGGCGCACGCGCTCGCGATGGCCGAGCCGCCCGAGCGGCTGGCCCGGACCCTCGGCCGCCGGCCGGAGCGGTACTGGCCCTTCGCCCTGCGGACGCTCGTCGAGGAAGGGCTCCTGGACCGGGCGCGGATCCTGGACGTGTGCGTGTCGCGGCTGCTGCGCGGCGGCCCCATCCGGAACCTCCGGCTGCCGTTGGAGATGGTGCGGCTGCTCGCACCGGACGCGGAGGAGCTGCGGCAGCGGATCCCGGACTGGGTCGGGATCGCGGCCGAGGCGCCGTCGCTCGTCGCCGGGTACGCCCAGGACGTCCTGGTGGAGCTCGCCTCGGTGGAGCTCCTGCCGGTCGGGGCGCTGGCCGAGATGACAGCGGGCGTTCTCTTCCGCACCGAGAAGAAGCTCGTACGGGCCCAGTTGGCGCTGGTCGGCAAGGTGCTGGCCCGGGAGCCGGGCGCGGCCGGGCAGCTGCTGCCCGCCGTGACGGAGGCCTTCACGAGCGAGGACACCGACGTGCAGGAGCGGGCCCTCAAGCTGGTCGCCCGCCATCTGCCGGCCGTGGACGCCGAGGTCCGGCGCGAGCTGGCCGAGGCCGCCGGTCTCCTGGGCCCGGCACACCGGCAGGCCGCCGAGGAGCTGTTCGGCACGGACCTGGAGCAGGAGGGGCGGCTTCCGTACGAGGAGATCCTGCCGCCTGTGCCGGAGCCGCAGCGGCTCGCGCCTGCGGCGACGACGGTCGAGGAGCTGATGGCGCAGCTGGTGGTGAGGCGCCTGACGGAGGAGCCCGCGGCCTTCGAGCGGGCGCTCGACGGGCTGGTGCGGCATGCGCGCGCCGACCGGGCGGCCGTGGTGGAGGCGGTGCGGGAGGCCTTCCCCCAACCGCGATGGGAGCAGGAGCCCCACTACTTCACGCACGAGACCCATGGGATCCATGTGGTGCTCGCGGGGCTGCTCGGGGTCCTGAACCCGGCGCTCGTCGATGTCCGCCGGACCCAGGGGCACGGTTCCGTCGCCTGTCTCCACCAGGCTCTGTCGGGGGTCCTCGACGCCCGGCTGTGGGAGGCCGCCGGCCTCGTCGGCACGGACGCGCTGCCGTTCCTGCTCGCCACGCCGACCTGGCACACGGGGGCGATCGACCCGCTGGTCCTGGTGGACCGACTGCGGGAGTACCGGGACGCCGGCGTCGAGCCCGCTCCGGCCGATCTCGCGCAGGCCCTGGTGCGGGTGCTGCGGGCCGATCCGTCGGCGGAGCGGGCGGCAGGGGCGGCCGCGGCGCTCGGCACCGAGTCCGGCCGACGGCTCGCCGCCTGGCTGCGCGGGAAGGCGACCGCCGCAAGAGCCGTCCGGGGCGCGGCAGCCGGCGAGCCGGTCCCGAGCGCGTCCGGCGGCGAGCCCGTCCCTGGTGCGGCGTCCGTCGGGGCGACCGTGCGGTTCCTCCAGCGGGACGAGGACAGGACGCTTCGCAGGCTGTGGCTGGCCGACCGCCTCGTCGTCGGGATCGACGAGCACCCCGCCGTGCGGGCGGAGTTCCCGCCCGCCTTCCAGTGGCTCGGTGGCACCCTGGAGGCGACTCCGCGCCGCTGCACCCACTGGATGGAGGGCCGTGCGCAGTGGTCGACCGTACTGCCGGCCGACCGCGAGGTGTTCGCGGCCTGCCTCCTGCCGACGCTCACGAGCAGCACCGAGGGAGACTCGCGCGGCACGACCGAGCCGCTGACCGAGCTGGTCGAGGCCGAAGGTCCGGTCGGCCGGGCGGTCCTGCTGGCCCTCGCCTTCGGTCTCGGCTGCGTGGACGCGGACGACCGGCTGCGCGCGGTGGACGCCGTGCTCGTCCTGGCTGCGCGGGGCGAGCTGGACGCCCAGGGGCTCGGTGCGGAGCTGGCGTGGCTGGTCGCGGAGGGTTCGGTGAAGCCGAACCGGCTGGCGGACGCGGCCCGGACGGCGGCCGCCACGGGCGCGTACGGGACGGTCTGGGCGGTGCTCGCGGCGATGCTCCCGGAGCTGCTCGCCGTACCGAAGCCGGTACGGGGGCTCGGCGAGGTCCTCGCGGTCGCCGCCGACTGCGTGGAGCGGTGCGGGGCCGGCGGCGAGGTCTCCGGGCTCGGCGCGCTGGCCTCGGGACGGGGTTCCTCGCAGCTGGTGGTGCAGGCCAAGCGGCTTCTGGGCGCACTCCGTCAGGGGGCCGATCAGCCGCCGACAGAAACGGTCTGAATCGGTTCTTAATCCGCCAGATCGGCGCTTAACCCGCCAGTCACAAAGCGTTCGTGATCACGCAACACCGCTGGGTCACAGTGAAGCCATGACCGATGTGACGTCTTCGAAGAGCGCCCGCCGTCCGCACCACTGGCGGCACGACCTGATCGAGCTCGCCGCCCTGTTCACCGCCGTGGTGGTGGCCGACACGATCGCCAAGACCGTCGTCAAGGGCCATGACGGCCCCTACCTCCTGGTCTTCTCGGCGATCGCGCTGGTCGCCACCGCCGCGTTCCACACCTGGTGGGCGCGGCGGCACAGTCATGCCAGCCATGCCCCACCCACCGGTGACACCGGCGGGCTCCCCACCACCGACCTCCCGGCGGCGGCCGGATCCGAGCGGAGCGAGAGCGGGGACGAGTCCGCGGCCCCGGCCGAGACCACGCTGTGGCGGATGCGGACCACCGTCGCGGACACCCCGGGCAGCCTCGCCGCGCTCTGCACGGTCCTCGCCCGCCTCGGCGTGGACATCCTCACCCTGCAGACGCATCCGCTCGGTGACGGCACGGTCGACGAGTTCCTGCTGCGCGCCCCCGCCGGCCTCTCCGCGCAGGCCCTCGCCCGCGAGACGGCGGCGGCCGGCGGCCGTGACACCTGGACCGAGCGGGCCGACGCCCACGACCTGGTGGACACGCCCACCCGGGTCCTCGGCCTGGCCACCCGTACCGCGCTCGACGCGGCCGAACTGCCGCTCGCGCTGCGCCAGCTCCTCGGCCGCTGCACCCTCCACTCCGTGCCGGCCGTCTCGCTCACCGGCCGCCCCACCGGCGAACAGGCCCCGGTGGAAGGAGTCCTGGAGGAGACCGTGATGCGGCTGCGCGACCCGCACGGCGGCACCCTCATCATCGAGCGGCCCTATCTGCCCTTCACCCCGACCGAGTTCGCCCGGGCCCGTGCCCTCGTCGAGCTCGACGCCCGTCTCGGCCCCCGCGTCCCGCGCAGCCGGGACGTGCTGACCCTGCCGGAGGGCAACGAGATCACCGTGCGCCGCGCCGACCAGCGCGACCTGGCCGCCGCGCGCGCCATGCACGACCGCTGCTCGGCCCGCACCCTGGGCCTGCGGTACCACGGCCCGGTCGGCGACGCCGACCGCTACCTCGACCACCTGCTCAGCCCCCGCTTCGGCCGCACCCTCGCCGTGCAGACGGCCTCCGGCCGTCTCGTCGCCCTCGGCCACCTGCTGTGGGACGGCGACGAGACGGAGGTCGCCCTCCTCGTCGAGGACGACTGGCAGCGGCGCGGCATCGGCTCCGAGCTCCTCGGCCGACTGGTGGCGATGGCCGAGGAGACCGGCTGCGACAGCGTGTACGCCGTGACGCAGTCCTCCAACACGGGGATGGTGGCCGCGATGCGGGCGCTGAACCTCCCCCTCGACTACCAGATCGAGGAGGGCACCCTGGTGATCACCGCCCGGCTGGCCTCGGCATCGCGACCGGCCGCCCGGACGCAGCAGGAGCAGCCGCGTGAAGGGACCCGGCCGGCGGAGCGCTGAGCGCCCCGGCGGGCGGAGCGCTGAGCGCCCCGGCGGGCGGAGCGCTGAGCGCCCGGGTCAGGTCGCGCCACAGGTCCTCGACGTCCTCCAGGCCGACCGACATCCGCAGCAGCCGGTCGCTGACGCCCGCCGAACGCCGGTCCCCCTCGGCCACGATCCGGTGGCTGATGGAGGCCGGGTGCTGGATGAGGGTGTCGACGCTGCCGAGACTGACCGCCGGGGTGATGAGCCGTACCCCGGCGATCACGTCGTGCGGGTCCCCGTACACCTCGAAGGCGATCATCGCGCCGCCGATCCGCGGGTAGTGGACGCGGGCGATCCGGGGGTCGGTGGCGAGCCGCCGGACCAGCTCCGCGGCCGTCGAGGACGCCGCCCTGACCCGTACCGGAAGGGTGGACAGACCGCGCAGCAGCAGATATCCGGCGAGCGGGTGGAGCACCCCGCCGGTGGCGAAGCGGATCTGACGGAGGGTACGGGCGAACTCCTCGTCGCAGGCGACGACCCCGCCCATGACGTCGCCGTGGCCGCCGAGGTACTTGGTGGCGCTGTGCAGCACGATGCGCGCGCCCTGTTCGACGGGCCGCTGGAGCACCGGTGTGGCGAAAGTGTTGTCGACGAGCAGCGGGACGGAGCCGCAGGAGTGGGCGAGGGCCCGGATGTCGGCCTCGGCGAGCGTCGGGTTGGCGGGCGACTCGACCACGACGAGGCCGGTGTCGGGGCGGAGGGCGTCGGCGACGCCCGCCGGGTCGGTCCAGGTCACCTCGGTGCCGAGCAGCCCGGCGTCGAGGAGGTGGTCGCTGCAGCCGTACAGCGGACGGACGGCGACGACGTGGCGCAGGCCCTGGCTCGCCCGTGCGAGGAGCACGGCGGTGAGGGCGGCCATGCCGCTGGCGAAGGCGACGGCGGCCTCGGCGCCCTCCAGGCGGGCGAGGGCGTCCTCGAAGCGGGCGACGGTCGGGTTGTCGAGCCGGGCGTAGACCGGCGGCCCGTCGAGCCGGGCGCCGGTGGTGGCGAACTCGTCGATGCGGGCGGCCTCGGCCCGGGCGTCGTACGAGGGGTAGGTGGTGGACAGGTCGAGCGGCGGGGCGTGCAGCCCGAGTCCGGCGAGGTCTTCGCGGCCGGCGTGCACGGCTTCGGTGGCAAGGGCCCTCGGGATGACCGAGGGGCCGTGATCCATGGCGTCCATGGCGGCACTGTGAACGGATACCGGGAAGTAGCGCGAGATCACCGTGCTACGTTCGCCAGATGGCCGATTCTGTCGTACTGGACACGGTCGATCTGCACATTCTTCGCCTCCTGCAGAACGACGCCCGGAGCACCTACCGCGAACTCGCCGCCGAGGTCGGGGTCGCACCCTCCACCTGCCTCGACCGGGTGGCACGGCTGCGCCGCACCGGCGTGATCCTCGGACACCAGCTACGACTGGATCCGGCCAAACTCGGGCGCGGGCTCGAAGCGCTGCTTCTGGTCCAGGTCCGCCCCCATCGGCGTGAACTGATCGGTCCGTTCGTCGACCGGATCCGGGCCCTTCCCGAGTCCCGGGCGCTGTTCCACCTCACCGGACCCGACGACTACCTGGTGCACGTGGCCGTGGCGGACCCCGCCGACCTGCAGCGTCTCGTCCTCGACGAGTTCACCTCGCGGCGCGAGGTGGCCCGCGTCGAGACGCGGTTGATCTTCCAGCAGTGGGAGTGCGGCCCGCTCCTGCCGCCCTCCCCGGGCCCCTCCTTGTCAGCCGACTGAGGCCGGACGAGGGTGACGCGGGCCTGCCGGAGGCGCCAGGATGACTCCCATGCCAGACACTTCCATCAGCCCGCTGCCCCGCCAGGTCGCCGACGACCACGTCGACGCACTCATCGCCCTCGACCCGATCACCGGTACGTACCTGGGAGTCAAGGAGAGCGCCGGACGGCTGCCGGACTTCTCGCCCGCCGGCCAGCGTGCGGTGGCCGACCTCGCACGCCGCACGCTCGCGCGGCTCGACGAGGCCGAGCGGGCGCCGGGCGCGGACAGCGACGCCGAACGGCGCTGCGCGCGGCTCCTCCGGGAGCGGCTGACGGCGGAACTGGCCATGCACGAGGCAGAGGAGAACCTCTGCACCGTCAGCAACATGCGCTCGCCCGCGCACAGCGTCCGCATCGTCTTCACCGTCATGCCGACGGAGACCGAGGAGGACTGGGAGGCGGTCGCCGCCCGGCTGCGCGCGGTCCCGGCCGCGCTCGACGGCTACCGCGCCTCGCTCGCACTCGGCCTGGAGCGCAAGCTCTACGGCGGGCCGCGCCCCACCGCCACCTTCGTCGAGCAGCTCACCGAGTGGGCCGGCGGGGAGAACGGGAAGCCGGGCTGGTTCGAGGAGTTCGCCGCCGCCGGCCCCGCCACGCTCCCCGAGGAGCTGCGGGCCGCGCTCGCGACGGCCTCGAAGGGCGCGACCGCCGCCGTCGGGGCGCTGCGGGACTGGATGCGCAACGTGTACGCACCGGCCGTCACCGGCGCGCCGAACACGGTGGGCCGCGAGCGCTACCAACGCTGGACCCGCTTCTTCAACGGCACCGACCTGGACCTCGACCAGGCGTACGCGTACGGCTGGACCGAGTACCACCGTCTCCTCGGCGAGATGCGGACCGAGGCCGAGCGGATCCTGCCCGGCGCGGGCCCCTGGGAGGCGCTCGCCCACCTCGACGAGCACGGCACCCACATCGAGGGCGTGGAGGAGGTACGGGTCTGGCTCCAGGAGCTGATGGACCAGGCCATCGAGACGCTCGACGGCCGGCACTTCGAACTCGCCGAGCGGGTACGGCGGGTGGAGTCCCGGATCGCCCCGCCCGGCGGCGCCGCCGCGCCGTACTACACCGGCCCGTCCGAGGACTTCTCGCGCCCCGGCCGCACCTGGCTGCCCGTGGACGGCACGACCCGCTTCCCCGTGTACGACCTGGTGTCGACCTGGTACCACGAGGGCGTGCCCGGCCATCACCTGCAGCTCGCGCAGTGGGTGCACGTCGCCGACCGGCTCTCCCGCTACCAGGCGACCATCGGCAAGGTCAGCGCGAACTCGGAGGGCTGGGCGCTGTACGCGGAGCGCCTGATGGACGAGCTCGGCTTCCTGCCCGACGCGGAGCGGCGCCTCGGCTACCTCGACGGGCAGATGATGCGCGCGTGCCGGGTGATCGTGGACATCGGCATGCACCTCGGCCTGGAGATCCCCGCGGAGTCGCCCTTCCACCCGGGCGAGCGGTGGACGCCGGAGCTCGCGCAGGAGTTCTTCCAGCTGCACAGCAGCCGGCCGCCGTCCTTCGTGGAGAGCGAGATGACCCGCTACCTGTCGATGCCGGGCCAGGCGATCGGCTACAAGCTGGGCGAGCGCGCCTGGCTGCTCGGCCGTGCCAACGCGCGGGCCGCGCACGGCGACGCGTTCGACGCGAAGGCCTGGCACATGGCGGCCCTCTCGCTGGGCCCGCTGGGCCTGGACGACCTGGTGGACGAGATCTCCCGCCTCTGAGGTCTCCGTATCCGGGATCCAGGATTCGGATCCAGTATCCGATATCCGAGATCCCGGATCCGATATCCCGGATCTGAATCCTGAATCCTGAATCCTGGATCCGATATTTCGGATCCGAATCTTGGATCCGATAGCCCGGCTCCGGCGTCTCCGATGGCGAGAATCCCCGGCCGATCGCTTGATCGGCCGGGGATTCCCCCGCAGGCTCTCTCCCATGAGCACCGATTACACACCCGACGCCACCGACTGGCGCATCCTCGAAGCGCTCCAGTCCGAGGGCCGCGCCAGCTTCGCCGAGCTCGCCCGCGCCGTGTCGATGTCGCCGTCCGCGGTGACCGAGCGGGTGCGGCGTCTGGAGGACGCCGGGGTGATCACCGGGTACACCGCGATCGTCGACCAGGACCGTCTCGGCCTGCCCATCCTCGCCTTCGTACGGCTGCGCTATCCGCACGGCAACTACAAGCCGTTCCACGACCTGCTCGACACCACGCCCGAGGTCCTCGAGGCGCACCACGTCACCGGCGACGACTGCTTCGTGCTCAAGGTCGCCGCGCGCTCCATGAAGCACCTGGAGGGGATCACCGGGAAGATCGCCACGCTCGGCGCGGTGACCACCAGCGTCGTCTACTCCTCGCCGCTGCCCCGGCGTTCCCTCAGCCGCTGAGCGCGTCCGCGCCGGTCCGCAGCCGCACGGCCGAGCCCTGGCGCGCCTTGACGACCTCCAGCTGGGCGGGGATCCGGCGGCGCAGATCGCCGACGTGGCTGACGATGCCGACACTGCGGTCCCGTTCGCGCAGCGAGTCCAGGACGTCGAGGACCTCGTCGAGGGTCTGCTCGTCGAGGCTGCCGAAGCCCTCGTCGATGAAGAGGGTGTCGAGCCTGACCCCGCCGGCCTCGTCGGTGACGACGTCCGCGAGGCCGAGGGCGAGCGCGAGGGAGGCGAAGAAGGTCTCGCCGCCGGAGAGCGTGGCCGTGTCGCGTTCGTTGCCCGTCCAGGCGTCGACGACGTGCAGTCCGAGGCCGGACCGCTTGCCGCCGGAGCGCGCGTCGGAGTGGACCAGGGTGTAGCGGCCCGAGGACATGCGCTGGAGGCGGGCGCTCGCGGCCGCCGCGACCTGTTCGAGCCGGGCCGCGAGGACGTACGACTCCAGGCGCATCCGGCGCTCGTTCTCCGCGGAGGTGCCGGCGGTGAGGGCGGCGAGCCGGGCCACCCGGTCGTACTCCTCGCGCAGCGGGCCCAGGCGGCTGACCTCGGTGGCGGCCTGCCGGGAGAGTCCGGCGAGTCCGGTGGCCCGCTCGCGTGCGGCGGAGAGGGCGGAGTCGGCCTCGCGGAGGGCTCGTTCGGCCGCGGTGTGCGCGGCCGCCGCGCCGGCGGGGTCGGCGGGCGGCCGGGCGGCGGCCTCGGCCGTGCCGGGCTCGGCGAGCCGGTCCGCGACGGCGGCGGCCTCCGCCTGCCAGGCGTCGACGCGCTGCTGGAGGTCGCGGCGTTCACGCTCGTCGAGGAGGGCTCCGGCGGCCTCGGCCGGGGTGGCGAAGCCCGCGCGGTAGGCGGCGTCGGCGAGCCGGTCGTCGGCCTCCTTGAGGCGCTGGGCGGCGAGTTCGGCGGTGTGTACGGCCCCGGCGGCATGGGCCAGGAGCGCGATCCGCCGCTCGAGGAGGGCCGCCTGTTCGGCCACGCTGGCGAACACGCCGCGTCCCCGGGCGAGTTCCTCGTCGAGCGCGGACTGCTCCCGCTCCAGGGCCTCGCGCCGCGAGGTCCGCGCGGCGACCCGCCGCTCGGCCTCCCGCTGGGCGCCCACCCGCTCCTCGTGCTCCCGCTCGGCCCGCGCGAGCGCCTCCCGCGCGCCGTGCGTCTGCCCGGCAAGAGCGTGCGCCTCGGCGTGCAGCCTGGCCAACTCGTCTGCTTCGTCGGCGAGTTCGGCGACGGTGGGCTCGGGGGACTCGGGCCCGGCCTGGACCTCCGTACGTGCCGCGGACCAGGACTCGCGGGTGACGGCCAGTTCGCGTTCGGCGCCCGTGCGGGTCTCCTCGGCGCGGGTGTAGGCCGCGTAGGCGGCGTCCTCGGTGGCGCGGTCGACGTGGTCGGCGGTGGTGCGGGCGGGGGCGGGGTGGGCGGTGGAGCCGCAGACCTGGCAGGGGTCGCCCGGGGCGAGGGTGACGGCGAGTTCGGCGGCGATGCCTTCCAGGCGGCGGGACTTGACGTCGAGCCAGGTCTCGTGGGCCGCGTTGCGCCGCTCGCGGGCTTCCGTGAGGCGGGCCTCGGCCACCCGGGTGCCCTCGGCGAGGGCGTCGCGGCGGCGGGCCGCGGCGAGCCGGCGGCGGGCGGGATCGAGGCGGCCCGCGAGGTGCTCGGCGCGGGCGGCGGCGTCGCGGGCGGCCTCGACGCGTTCGGTGAGGGCCGTGCGGCGCGGTTCCCAGCCCGCGAGCCAGTCGGCCGCGTCCCGGAGGGCGTCCTCGTCGGCGCGCGCCTCCCGGGCCAGGACGGCGCGTTCCTCGGCGACGGCGGCGGCCCGGTGCTCGGCGCGGCGGGCGGCTTCGAGGCCGCCGAGCTCCTCGCGCAGCCGGTGTTCGCGGGCGGAGAGCTGCTCGGCGCCGTGGTCGGCGAGGTTGGGGGGCAGCTGGGCGAGCGCACGCTCCCGGGCGCTCTGCGCGGTGGCGTGCTCGCGCTCGGCGTCCCGGCGCAGTCCGAGCGCGGGGGCCACCCGGTCGGCCTTGAGACCGCGGTCGAGGGTGTCCTGGAGGCGGTCGCGCTCGGGGGCCTGTTCGGTGAGCCGCTCGCGGCGCCGGAGGGCGTCGGCGTGCCGGGCCTGCCGGGCGGCGAGGTCGTTCTCCGCGTCGAGGGCGGCCCGCGCGGAGGCCTGTCCTGCCTCGGCCGCGATGAGGCGGACGCCTGCGATGTCGAGCGCCTCGCGGGCCTCGGTGCGGGCGACGGCGGCCCAGGTGAGGACGGACTCGGCGAGCCCGGGGTCGCCGGGCCGGCCCTCGACGGGGATGCGGGCGGCGTCGAGGCCTCCGGCGGCCTGGGTCATGCGGTGGGCGAGGGTGAGCAGCCGCGCGTCCCCGTCCTCGACCTGCTGCTGTGCGGCGCGGCGCAGTTCGGCGAGGCGTTCCTCGACGGCGGCGAAGCGGCGGGTGTCGAAGAGGCGGCCGAGGAGCTTGCCCCGGGCCTCGGCGTCGGCGCGCAGGAAGCGGGCGAAGTCGCCCTGCGGGAGGAGGACGACCTGGCAGAACTGTTCGCGGCTCATGCCGACGAGCTGGGTGATCTCCTCTCCGATCTCCTGGTGGGAGCGGCTGAGGCCGGCCCACTTGCCGGTGGCCGGGTCGTACTGCCGGAGCCAGGTCTGGGCCTTCTCCGTGGTGAAGCCGCCGCCGCGCTTCTTGGGCCGCTGCTGGGCCGGGCGGCGGGTGATCTCCAGGCGTCGGTCCCCCACGGTCAGTTCGAGCAGGACCTCGGTGTACGTGCCGACGGGCGCGTGGTCGCTGCGCAGGGAGGTGCCGGGGTTCTGGCGGACGCCGGGCACGCTCCCGTACAGGGCGAAGCAGACGGCGTCGAGGACGGAGGTCTTGCCGGCGCCGGTCGGCCCGTGGAGGAGGAAGAGCCCGGCGGAGGACAGGGCGTCGAAGTCGACCTTCTGCGTGGTGCCGAACGGCCCGAACGCGGTGATCTCCAGGCGGTGCAGCCTCATCGGCCCACCTCGCGCTCGGCCGTGTCGACGCGTACGTCGTCGAAGGCGCCGTACAGGACGGACCGTTCGGCGCCGTCGAGGGCGGCGCCGCCGCGCACATGGGCCACGAAGTCCTCCGCGATCTGCTGGTCGCTGCGGTCCCGGAGCCGCTGGGCGTAGGAGGCGCCCCGGTCGTCGCCGGTCCGCTCGGGGTCGAAGACCAGGTTGAGGGCGTGGGGGAAGCGTTCGGTGAGCCGGGCCATGGGCTCGGCGGGGCGCACGGGGTCGGTGAGGGTGGCCTCGACCCAGGACTGCTCGTGCGGGTCGAGCGCCGGGTCGGCGAGGAGGTCGTCGAGCCGGCCCCTGATCCGGGCGAGGGGGCGCGGGACGGGGCAGTCGAGGCGTACGTCGGCGGTGATCGTCCCGTCCTCGCCGAGGTCGATCAGCCACATGGTCTTGCGGTGGTCGGCCTCGGAGAAGGAGTAGGCGAGCGGGGAGCCGGAGTAGCGGACGCGCGGGGTGAGGGTCTGGCTGCCGTGGAGGTGGCCGAGGGCGACGTAGTCGACGCCGTCGAAGATCCCGGTGGGGACGGCGGCGACGCCGCCGACCGTGATGTCCCGCTCGCTGTCGCTCGGCGCGCCGCCCGCGACGAAGGCGTGGGCGAGTACGACGGAGCGGGTGCCGGCGGACCGCGTGGCGAGGTCGGCGCGGACGCGGTCCATGGCGGCGGCGAGGACGGCCTCGTGACCGGCCTTCTCGGCGCCGAGCCGCTCGCGGACGAGCGCCGGTTCCAGGTAGGGCAGGCCGTAGAGGGCGACCTCGCCGTGGGCGTCGGTCAGGACGACGGGGGTGCCGATGCCGTCGGGGTCGGTACGGAGGTGGATCCCGGCGCGTTCGATGAGTCCGGCGCCGACGCCGAGCCGCCGGGCGGAGTCGTGGTTGCCCGAGATCATGACCGTGGGCACGCCGGCCTCGGCGAGGCGGTGCAGCGCGGTGTCGAACAGCTCGACGGCGGGCAGCGGCGGCACGGCCCGGTCGTAGACGTCACCGGCGACGAGGACGGCGTCCACGTCGTGCGCGTGGACGGTCGCCACGAGGTGGTCGAGGAAGGCGGCCTGGGCTTCGAGGAGCCCGACGCGGTGGAAGGACCGGCCGAGGTGCCAGTCCGAGGTGTGCAGGAGCCTCACGATGCCGTCCCACCCCGCATGTGCCCCGCTCCTCGTCGCCGGTTCCCGTTCGTGTGCGCCCACCACGCTATCCCGAGCGGGGGTGTGGGTGGGGCTCCACGGACGGGGCTCCACGGGCGGGGCGTCACGGACGGGGCTCCACGGGAGCGGACGCCGCGGGCTGGGCTCCACGGGAGCGGACGCCGCGGGCGGGGCGTCACCGGGGGCTCACCCATGTGAGGCACGTCACCTGCGAGGTGTCACGCGCGCGTACATCTCACCGCGTCACGCGTCACCCGTCACCCGTCACGCGTCCCCGTAGGCCTCGCCGCCGAGTTCGAAGGAGGCCGTGCCCGCCGTGGCGTCGGCGAGCCAGCCGCGGAAGGCGGGGACGTCCGCGTCGGGGAGACCGATCTCGATCGTGACGGCGTCGGCGTACCGCACCTCGCGGACGGTGCGGCCGGTGGCCCGCAGGTCGTTCTCCAGCTTGCCGGCGCGCTGGTGGTCGACGGTGACGGTGGCGAGCCGGAAGCGCTGCCGGGTGATGGTGCCGAGGGCGTCGAGCGCCTCGCCGACCACCCCGCCGTACGCGCGGATCAGGCCGCCCGCGCCGAGCTTCACGCCGCCGTAGTAGCGGGTGACGACGGCGGCGACGTACCGCATCTCGCGGCGCAGCAGCATCTGGAGCATGGGGACGCCGGCGGTGCCGCCGGGCTCGCCGTCGTCGCTCGCCTTCTGCACGGAGGCGTCGGCGCCGAGGACGTACGCGAAGCAGTTGTGGGTGGCGGTCGGGTGCTCCCTGCGGATCCGGGCGACGAACTCCTGCGCCTCCCGCTCGTCGGCGACGGGTGCGAGCGCGCAGAGGAAGCGCGAGCGGTTGATCTCGGTCTCGTGCACGCCCTCACGGGCCAGAGTGCGGTACTGCTCCTGCATCCGACCAGCCTACGTTCCGCCGGGCCCGGCCTGATCGGCAAGGCACTCCCTAGGGGAGATCTCAGGGCCGCGCGGTGGCGCGGGCGGGAATCACGGCTCGGCGCGGCTCGTTCCACTCGCAGACGGGCCGCGCCGACGAAAGGCAGCAGAAGCGATGAGCACAGACACCACGACCACGGACCCCGCCGCGTACTCCGCGTCGGAGACGGTGCGGCGGATCCTGACGTCCACGGGCGACACCTGGGCGGTGGTCGGCCTCTCGTCGAACCGGGCCCGTGCCGCGTACGGGGTGGCGGCCGTCCTCCAGCGCTTCGGGAAGCGGATCGTGCCGGTGCACCCGAAGGCGGAGACGGTCCACGGCGAGCAGGGGTACGCCTCGCTGGCCGACATCCCTTTCCCGGTGGACGTCGTGGACGTCTTCGTGAACAGCGAGCTGGCGGGGGCCGTCGCCGACGAGGCCGTCGCGATCGGCGCGAAGGCGGTCTGGTTCCAGTTGGACGTCATCGACGAGGACGCGTTCGCCCGCACCCGTGAGGCCGGGCTCGACATGGTCATGGACCGCTGCCCCGCGATCGAGATACCCCGCCTGGGCTGAGCCGCAGGCCGGGTCCTGGGCGGGGCGCTCGATCCCGTCCTCACCCGACGGTCGGCCCCGTCCTCACCCGACGGGGACGCCGAGGCCCTCCAGGACGACGGCGCCGGGGAGTTGGGCGAAGGCCTTGCCGGGGAGGATGAGCTTGCCCCGGCGGCGGCCGCTGCCGATGAGGACCCACTCGGTGTCGACGACGGCGGCGTCGACGAGCAGGGGCCAGTCGGCCGGGAGGCCGACGGGGGTGATCCCGCCGTACTCCATGCCGGTCTCGCCGGTCGCCGTGTCCATCGGCGCGAACGATGCCTTGCGGGCGCCGAGGTGCTTGCGGACGAGGCCGTTGACGTCGACCCGGGTCGCCGACTTCACGAGGCACGCGGCGAGTGTGGTCGTCTCGCCGCGCCTGCCCGCGACGACCACGCAGTTCGCGGACGCGTCGAGGAGGTCGGGCCCGTGGTGCTCGACGAAGACGGCCGTGTCGGCGATGGCCGGGTCGGTGTCCACGTACAGCACCTGGTCGGCCGCGACGGGCCCCGTCCAGGCGCGGACGGCGGCGGCGACGGGGGCGGTCAGGAGGTCGAGGCAGTCGGGGGCGGGCCGGGCGTCTTCGAAGTCTCCGATGGGTGCGCGCATACGCCTCACGCTAACAACCGCCGCCCGGGGAAAGGGCATCCGTCTCAGCGTACGGGCGGGATGGAGACGGCCATCGTCATCTCGACCGGCTCGTCGCCGTCGTTGCGGTAGGCGTGCGCGACGTTGGCCTCGAAGACGGCGGAGGTGCCGGCGGGCAGCGGGTGGTCCTCGCCCTCCACGACGAGGGTGAGCGTCCCGGCGGTGACGTGCAGCAGCTCGACCGTGCCCTCCGGGTGCGGGTCGGAGGCGCTGCCGTCGCCCGGCATGAGGGTCCAGGACCACAGCTCCAGCGGGCCGCGGGCCTCGGTGCCGACCAGGAGGGTGGTGTGGCTGCCGGTGGAGGTGGACCACATCCGGACGGCCTGGCCGGGCGGGACGAGCCGGACCTGGGGGCCCTGCTCGTAGTCGAGGAGGGTCGTGATGGAGACGCCGAGGGCGTCGGCCAGTTTCACGGTGGTGCCGACGCTGGGGTTGGTCCGGGCCTGCTCGATCTGGATGATCATGCCGCGGCTGACGCCCGCGCGGGCGGCGAGCGCGTCCAGGGTGAGTCCCCGCTCCTTGCGCCAGCGCTTCAGGTTCCGGGCGAGCGACTGCGTGAGCTGGTCGAGGTCCGACACATTCCGTCCAATATTCTGGATGACAGAGTTCAACAGACTGAACTACGGTGGGGTGCGCCCGATTGTTCACTGCACTGTACTGCCGCACGCCGCTCACGCACGCCCTTGCGAGGATCCATGACCGCCCTGTTCGCCCTGGCCACCAGCCTTCTGTGGGGCCTCGCCGACTTCGGTGGCGGGCTCCTCACCCGCCGGATCCCCGCCCTCACCGTCGTCGTGGTCTCCCAGACCCTCGCGGTCCTCGTCCTCGGCTCGATCGTCCTCGCGACCGGCGCCTGGACCGAGGCGGGACCCCAGCTCTGGTACGCGGTCGGGGCGGGCGTCGTCGGCCCTGCGGCCATGCTCGCCTTCTACAAGGCGCTCGCGCTCGGCCCCATGGGGGTGGTCTCGCCGCTCGGCTCCCTCGGCGTCTTCGTCCCCGTCTCCGTCGGCCTCCTCGTCGGCGACCGGCCGGGACTGCTCCAGTTCGCCGGGATCGCGGTGGCGATCCTCGGCGTGGTGCTCGCGGGCGGACCGGAGCTGCGCGGGGCGCCCGTCCAGCGCCAGGCGGTCCTGCTGACCCTGATCGCGGCGTTCGGCTTCGGCTCGGTGATGACGCTCATCGCCGAGGCGTCCACGACCGTCACGGGCCTGTTCCTCGCCCTGTTCGTCCAGCGCGTCACCAACGTCCTGGTCGGTGGCGGAGCCCTGTACGCCTCGGTGAGGCGTGGCGGCCGCGCGCTTCCGGAGGGCGGCGCCGGGGTCGTCCGCGCCGCGCTCCCGGCCCTCGCCTTCGTGGGCCTCGCAGACGTCGCCGCCAACGGCACGTACGCGATCGCCGCACAGCAGGGCCCGGTCACCGTCGCCGCCGTCCTCGCCAGCCTCTACCCGGTCGTCACGGCCCTCGCGGCCCGCGGCGTCCTCAAGGAACGGCTCCGCACGGTCCAGGCGGCGGGCGCGGGCCTCGCCCTGGTGGGCACGGTCCTCCTGGCGACGGGCTAGCCGCCACCGCCGGCCGTTCACCCCTCGCCGGTCAGGACGGCACGGACTCGGACGACTGCGCGCGCTGCGCCTCCCAGACGGCCAGCGCCGCGAGCTGCTCCGGGGTGACGTGTTCCGGGATCGGCACCGGGGCGGGCGTACGGATCGGCGGCTGCCAGCCCTTCTCCGGATCCCAGCTGCGGACGACCCTGGCCGGCGCGCCCGCGACCACCGAGTGGTCGGGAACCTCGCCGCGCACGATCGCGCCCGCCGCGACCACCACGTTCCGGCCGAGGCGCGCGCCCGGGAGGATCACCGAGCCCGTGCCGAGCCAGCAGCCGGGACCTATGGAGACGGGTGCCGAGCGGGGCCACTGGCGGCCGACGGGCTCGTCCGGGTCGTCGTAGCTGTGATTGGTCGAGGTGATGTAGACGTACGGGCCGCAGTACGTGTCCGAGCCGATCGTCACCTTCGCGTCGGCGATGACGTGGCTGCCGCGCCCGAGGACGACTCCGTCGCCCAGCGTCAGGACCGTGTCGGTCCCGAGGTCGAGGTCCGGCAGCATCCCGGCCGTGAGCGTGACCTGTTCGGCGATGATGCAGCACTCGCCGATCTCGATCCACGGCTCGCCGAAGACCGTGCCCTGCGGGAACGCCAGCCGGGTCCCTGCGCCAAGGCGGCGGAACCGCAGCTTCCCGGGGTGCTCGGCGGTGACGGAGCCCGCCTGCTGCACCCAGCGCCAGCCGCCCTGCACGGCACGGGCGAGGACCCTGCGCCGCCAGGCGGCGAGGGATGAGAACGTGTTTCTGTTCCTGGGCACCCGGCCACCGTAGTCGGAGCCGTCGTACCTGATCACTGCGGTGCGCTGTGATGTCCGTCATGAGCACGGCATAGGCTGCGCACGGGGGCACCCCCGGGCGTGACACGACGGCTGCGGATCCCGGGATCCGACGATCAGGAGCGAACCATGACAGAGGCGTTGATCAAGGGAGTGGGCGGCAAGGAGCCGCAGATCGATCCGACCGCCTTCACCGCCCCGACCTCCGTGGTGCTCGGCGAGGTCACGCTCGGCGCCCGCGCCAGCATCTGGTACCACGCGGTGCTGCGGGCGGACTGCGGTCCGATCGCGATCGGCGAGGACTCCAACATCCAGGACAACTGCACGGTCCACGTCGACCCCGGCTTCCCCGTCTCGATCGGGGACCGGGTGACCGTCGGCCACAACGCGACCGTGCACGGCTGCGTGATCGAGGACGACGTACTCGTCGGCATGGGCGCGACCGTCCTCAACGGGGCCCGGATCGGCGCCGGCTCGCTCGTCGCCGCCCAGGCGCTCGTCCCGCAGGGGATGGAGATCCCGCCGGGCTCGCTGGTCGCCGGCGTTCCCGCCAAGGTGCGCCGCCCGCTGACCGGCGAGGAGAAGGCGGGGATCCAGCTGAACGCCGAGATGTACCTGCTGCTCGCCAAGGGCCACGCCGAGGCCTTCGAGGACTGATGCGCGGGGCCGGGATCGCGGCCCGGCGCCAGGACTGAGGCCCTGCACCACGAGCCCCGCGCCCACGACCGCGGTCCGATACGGAGCGGAGGGCGGCACCCGTCCCGGGTGCCGCCCTCCGTCGTACGCGTACGGTCCGCGCTCAGTCCGTCGCGGGGACCGGCTCCGGCTCCGCGGCCTCGGCCCGCTGCGCCGCCGCCTTCTTGGCGCGGTTCTTGACGACCAGCATCGAGGCGATGCCGATCAGGACGGCGAGGACGAGGCCCAGCCAGGAGAAGCGCTTGAGCCAGGCCTCGGCGACGACGCCGACCGTGTAGATGACGGCCGTGGTGCCGCCAGCCCACAGGACGCCGCCCAGGACGTTGGCGATGAGGAACTTCCAGTACGGCATGCGCAGCACACCGGCGAGCGGCCCCGCGAAGATGCGCAGGAGGGCGATGAAGCGGCCGAAGAAGACGGCCCACATGCCCCACTTCTGGAAGGAGCTCTCGGCGAGGCCGATGTTGGCCTCGCTGAAGTGCTTGGGGAACTTCCCGCCCAGCCAGGCGAGCAGCGGCCGTCCGCCCTTGCGGCCGATCGCGTATCCGATCGAGTCGCCGATGATCGCGCCGGCGGTGGCGCAGGCGCCGAGGACGTACGGGTCGATGTGGCCGTGCTGCGAGGCGAGCAGCGCCGAGCTCACGAGCACGATCTCGCCGGGCAGCGGGATGCCCAGGCTCTCCACCCCGATCACCACCGCCACGAGGACGTAGACGGCGACCGCGGGGATCGTCTCCAGCCATTCCTGCACGTGCAACGCGGTACCTCCCGTGACGACCGACCAGGTGTGCACCGCGTCGGGCACACCTGGGCAGCGTACCGGCTCCGATGTGTCCGGCCTCGACACGCCGGGGTGAGGGCATTGTCACCCGCCCGGGAGGCAACCCGGGGGCGAGCCGGCGGGTCGGGCGCCGGGCACGGCCTTCGAACGGCGGTGTCGTAAGCCCCGGTCAAGATCCCGCCGAGCCGCGAACGGCTCGTCAACTCACAAGGGGGAAGCACCAGATGCTCAAGCAGATCACGCGCGTGGTCGCCGCGCTGGCGATCACGGCGGCCGCCACGGTCACGACCGCGGGCCAGGCCGTCGCCCGCAGCGAACCCACGGGAACCTTCTGCTACCAGGCGCACGTGCAGAACATCGGCTGGCAGGACTGGCGCTGCGACGGGGAGTGGGCGGGCACCACCGGCCGCGCCCTCGCCGTCGAGGCCGTCCGGTTCCACGTGCAGCCGGGCAGCTCCATCCGGTTCTGCGCCAGGGCGCACCGCGCGAACTACGGCTGGGACGACCGCCAGGTGTGCGTGAACGGCTCCCACACGACCGACCAGATCGGTATCGACGGGGTGAACGTCGCGATGGAGGCGATCATGTTCGCCAGCTCGCCCACGATGAACGCCGACGCCCACATCAGGAACGACGGCTGGCAGGGCGGCGCCGCCTACGTCGGCGCGAGCGAATTCAACACGCTGCCCAACTACATGATCGGCACCACGGGCCGCGGCCTGCCGATCGAGGCGTTCTGGTTCCAGGTCGCGTGACGCGTGTGGCCCCCGCTCCGGCGAGGGGCGGGGGCCACGGTGCGCACGCCGCGAGTCACTACGCCTTGTCGTGGGGGCGCAGGGTCCACAGGACGGTCATCTCGCCGGTCACGGCGCCGTCCTCGCGGGTGATGTCGATCCGCACCGGGAACTCCGGCCGCTGTCCGGCGTCGAGGTCGGCGACGACCTCGGCGGCGGGCCGGCCGAGGGTGGCGGTGGCCGTGACGACGCCCATGGCCAGCTTCTTGTAGCCGATCTCGGCCTTGACGGCGAGCGGGACCGCGCGGCTCAGCTGGTCGCCGAAGGCGGCGAGCACGATGGCGCCGCTGGCGGACTCGGCCAGGGTGAACATCGCTCCGGCGTGCGGGCCGCCGACGTGGTTGTGGTAGGCGGGCTGGTCCGGGAGGCGCACGACGGCGCGCTCGGCGGTGGTCTCCAGGAACTCCAGGTTCAGGGTTCCGGCCATGGGGACCGTGGCGGCGAGCATCTCGCCGACGGACATCTGGTCTGCGCTCATGGACCGTGATGTTACCCACGAGTAGCAGCCTTGGCCATCCCCCGGCCGCCCACCGGTCCGGGGGCGGGCGTGGTCGGGCGACCCGCGCACCTCTATGGTTACTGGCCATGTGGCCAGGACAGCAGCCGCCCGGGGGCGAGCAGAACCCGCAGGACCAGAGTCAGAACCCCTACCAGCAGTCGGGGTACCAGCAGCCGAACCCGTATCAGCAGCCGCCTACGCAGCCCGGGTACGCGCAGCAGCCGCCTACGCAGCCCGGCTACCCGCAGCAGCCGCCCACGCAGCCCGGCTATCCGCAGCAGGGGTACGGGCAGCAGCCGGGCTATCCCAATCCGTACCAGCAGCCGACCGTGCCGCAGCAGTACGCGGTGCCGGGCCCCGGACAGCCCGGTGGGCCCGACGGCGGCAAGAAGAGGCAGACGACGATCGTCGCGATCGTCGCCGCCACCGCCGTGGTCGTCGCGGCCGGAGTCACCGCCTTCCTCGTGCTCGGCAAGGACGACGACAAGAAGAACACCGCCGAGGACCCCAAGCCGTCCGCCTCCGCTTCCGTGGACCCCTCCTCCGCGCCCGCCCCGAGCCAGTCGTCCGGGATCGCCAACCCGCGCGACGGAGCGGCGCAGCAGCCGACGATCCCCGGCTGGAAGGTCGTCTACAACCCGAAGTACGGCACCCTCTTCGACGTGCCGCCGGAGTGGGAGGTCCTGAAGCCGGGCTCGATCACGTACTTCGAGGACGAGAAGAAGCACGACGGCAGTCCGCTGGTCACGATGTCCGGGCCCACGCGGCTCAAGGGCAAGTGGTGCACGTACGACGTCGACAAGAACGGCACCGAGGAGACCTGGGGCCTGGCCACCTCGGGCACCAAGGGCGGCCAGGGCGCCAAGGACACCGCGTCCCTCGCCCGTAGCGAGGCCGGCACCTGGGTGTGGGGCGGCTACGCGCAGCACATGCCGCAGAGCACCATCAAGATCACCAAGTCCGTGCCGTACACGACGGCGTCCGGTCTCACGGGCAGCCTGGCGACCGCCACGGCGCCCGGCGTGAAGAAGCGCAACAAGTGCGAGACGGACGGCAAGTCCATCGCCTTCTCCTTCAAGAACGCCGCCGGCGACTTCTCGACCTGGGTGCTCTACGGCGCCGACGGAGTCAAGGACGAGCTGCCCGACGCGACGGTCCGGAAGATCCTCTCCACAGTCCGGCTCGCCCCCTCCGAGTCCTGACCGACCGACCGCCGGGGCCGACGCGTCGGCCCCGGCGGTCGGTCTCCCCCTTCCGGTCTCGCGCGGTCGGTCCCGCCGGGTCGGTCCCGCGCGGTGACGGGCCGTCCGATATCCGGTTGGCAGTACGGGCGGCGGCCAGGGATAGTCCCGGGGTGACGTCACCCGCCGCCTCCCCCCTCCGGACACCGCCCCGCTCTCGCCGCCCCGAGTGGGCCGGCCGCAACTACCTGCTGCTCACCGCCGCCACGATCGTGACCAACCTCGGCACGCACGGCGCGCTGATCGCCACGACCTGGGCGGTCTTCGACTCCGGGGGCGACGCGGGCGACGTCGGCCTGGTGGCCATGGCGCGGTTCGCGCCGCTGGTCCTGTTCCTGCTCATCGGCGGCGCGGTGGCCGACCGGCTCCCCCGGCACCGGGTGATGGTCGCGGCCAACGCCCTCAACTGCGTCTCGCAGGCCGCGTTCGCCGTCCTCGTGCTCTCCGGCGAGGCCCGCATCTGGCAGATGATGGTGCTCACCGCGCTCTGCGGCACCGGCCAGGCCTTCTTCAACCCCGCGGCCGAGGGCATGCTCATGTCCAGCGTCAGCGGGGAGCAGGCGAGCCGCGCCTTCGCCGTCTTCCGGATGGCGATGCACGGCGCCGCCATCGGCGGGGCGGCGCTCGGCGGCGCGCTCGTCGCCTTCGTCGGACCGGGCTGGGTCCTCGCGATCGACGCCGTCGCCTTCGCCGTCGCGGGCGGCCTGCGCGCCTTCCTCGACGTCAGCGGCATCCCGGACCGCGCCCCCGGCGGCGGGCTCTTCGCGGATCTGCGGGAGGGCTGGCACGAGTTCGTCGGGCGGCCCTGGCTGTGGTCGATCGTCGCCCAGTTCTCCGTGGTGGTGGGGCTGATCGGCGCGGTCGAGTCGGTGTACGGACCGCTGGTCGCCCGGGACTCGCTGGGCGGCTCGCGCCCCTGGGGCATCGCGCTCGCCGCGTACGGCGCGGGGACGGTCGCGGGCGCCGTCCTGATGACCCGGTGGAAGCCGCGCCGGATGCTGTTCGTCGGGACCCTGTGCGTCTTCCCGATCGCGCTGCCCTCGGCCGCGCTCGCCGTGCCGCTGGACGCGGCGGGCCTGACGACGGCGATGTTCGTCAGCGGGGTGGCGATCGAGGTGTTCGGCGTCTCGTGGATGACGACCATGCACCAGGAGATCCCCGAGGAGAAGCTGTCCCGGGTGTCCGCGTACGACTGGTTCGGCTCGACCGCGCTGCTTCCGCTGTCCACGGCCCTCGCGGGCCCGGCGGAGAGTGCGTTCGGCCGGAGCGAGGCCCTGTGGGGCGCGGCGGCCCTGATGACCGTCGTCACCGCGCTCGTCCTCCTCGTGCCGGACGTACGGAACCTGACGCGGCGCCCGCACGGCAAGGAGGCCGCGGGCGGGCCTGCCACTGAGGCCCCCGCCGCCTCAGCCGATGCCGAAGGCGCCCTCCGGGGGAACGGGTGACGGGACGGCCCCGGCGTCGAGGACCGGTTCCGCGCCGCCGGTGAAGCGGACGAGGGTGTCCCCGTGCTCCACGCGCGCGGGGAAGGCGTCGGCCGCCGCGCGCCGCGCGAGGTGGGCGGTGTCGATCTCCCGGCCGGAGGCGACCAGGACCGCGTTCCCGAAGCGGCGGCCGCGCAGCACGGCCGGCTCGGCGACGAGCGCCAGCTCGGGGAAGACGGCGGCGAAGGTGGCGAGCTGGGACCGGAGGAACGGGAAGGGCGCCCCGTCGGCCAGGTTGGCGGCGTAGAGACCGCCGGGCCGCAGCACCCGCCGGACCTCGCGCGCGTACTCGACGGACGTGAGGTGCGCGGGCACGCGCGAGCCGCCGAAGACGTCGCCCACGACCAGATCGGCCGAGGCGTCCGGCGCCGCCTCCAGCCAGGCGCGGGCGTCCGCCCCGTGCACGGTCGTCCCCGAGCCCCCGGGCAGCGGCAGGTGCTCCTCGACCAGGGCGAGGAGACCCAGATCGGCCTCGACGACGTCCTGACGCGAGCCGGGCCGGGTGACGGCGACGTACCGGGGCAGCGAGAGCGCCCCGCCGCCCAGGTGGAGGACGTCGAGGGGCGCGCCGGGCTCGGCGGCGCCGTCGACGACATGGGCGAGGCGCCGCGCGTACTCGAACTCCAGGTACGCCGGATCGTCCAGGTCGACGTACGACTGGGGCGCACCGTCGACCGTCAGGAGCCAGGCCCGCTCCCGGTCCACATCGGGCATGAGGCGCGCGGTGCCCTGGTCGACCTCGCGGATGACGGGGATCTGCTCGTTCACGCTCTCATTGTCGCCCGGTTCGGCAGGCGGCTTGTCACTCGGCCCGTCTGCCGGCCCGCGGCTCTGCTCCTCACCCGCCCCACACGGCTGCGACGGCCGCGGCGTGGGAGGCGGCCTGGGCGCGGCCCGCGCGGGCCGCGGCCGCCCGGTGGGCGGGGTCGAGGGCGTTGCGGCCGATGGCCTTGCGGGAGGCCTCGTCGGGAGTGATCACCTCGACGCGCGCCCCGGCGGCGGCGAGGTCGGCGCCCTGCCGGGCCGGGGAGAGCACGACCTTGCTGCCACGGGCGCTGGGGGCGATGACGACGACCCGGTCGTGGCCGGCGGCGAGGTGGGCGTTGGCCGTGGAGTGGATGCCGCCGTCGATCCAGCGGCGCCCGCCGATCGTCGCCGGGGGCCAGACGCCGGGGATGGCGCAGCTCGCGGTGACGGCGTCGACCAGCGGGACGCCGCTGTCCTCGTCGTACGCGGTGAGCTCGCCGCTCTCGGCGTCGACCGCGGTGACGAGCAGCGGCCGGGCGGGCCATTCGGTGGCCCGGCCGAGCCGCCGGGCGACGGTCTCGCGGCGGTCCGCCTCGGCGACGGTGGAGGCGGCGAGGGCGAGCCGGCCGAGCCTGCGGCCGTACTCCTCGGGGGTGCGGGAGCGGAGGACGGCGACGGCGTACCGGAGGATCGTCGGGAGCCCGAGCCGTGCGGCGGGCTCGGTGGCCTCGCCGTCGAGCTGCTGCTCGTACAGGGCGTCGAGCCCGCCACGGCCGGAGGAGAGCCGTGCCGCGACGACCGCCCCCGCGGAGCTGCCGACGATCAGATCGGCGCCGGTCAGATCGGTCCCGGCGTCGACCAGCCCCCGCAGCACCCCGATCTCCCACCCCGCTCCGACGAGCCCACCGGCCCCGAGCACCAGCGCCGTCCGCTTCCCCGTCCGCTTCCCGATCTGCGTCATGTGCCGAGTCTGGCGCAGCAGTTGACGGGTCCGGCGACCGGGGTGGGGGTCAGAGGTTCTTGAGTGCCTCGCGCACGGAGAGGGGGGAGAGGCGGGAGCCGTGGGCGGCGACGAAGGCGCGGACCTCGGCGGGGGCCGTCTTGCCGTACTCGCGCAGACTCCAGCCGATGGCCTTGCGGATGAAGAAGTCGGGGTGGGCCGAGCGGCGCAGGCAGTAGGCGAAGAGCCGGTCGGCGTCGGTGGCGTCCTTGTAGCAGAGCTGGTGGAGGAGGGCGGTGCGGGCGACCCACAGGTCCTCGTCGTCGATCCACGCGTCCATGGCGGAGGCGAGGGCGGGATCGGCCGCCACCAGGCCGCCGACGACGTGGGCGGCGAGGTGGTCGACGGTGTCCCACCAGGAGACGGTGGTGACGAGCCGGCGGGCGATCGGCAGGAAGTCCGAGGAGCAGCGCTTCACGTGCCGGCGCAGGTAGTCGACGGCGAAGTAGTGGTACTCGCGCTCGGGCAGGGCGAAGCAGCGCAGGGCGATCGCGGCGCAGTCGGTCTCGTCGGGGCGCGGGGTGCCGTCGAGGACCGTGCGGGACAGCGCCCGCCGTTCGGGGGTCCGTACGCCGAGGAAGGGGGCGACACCCTTCATGTACGCGACCATCTCCTGCGCCCGGAAGGGGTTCGCCGCCGCCGGGTAGACCGTGGTGAGCCGGTCGAGGACGGTGTCGGCGAGGGCGCTCGCGGGTGGTGCGGTGTCGGTCATGGTGCCTCTCTGTCTCGGTGTGCCGCGGGGCGCGCCCGGTCGGACATGACGCACATTACGGCGCTCCTACAAAGGTGTCCGTTACTCTCCCCGAATGCTCGCTCCCGTCCCCCGGCCGCCGGGCTCCCTCGCCGTCCGCTGCTCCCGGACCCTGCTCTCCCCCCGCTCGCGGCTCTCGCTGCTCGCTCTGCTGCTGCTCACGGCGGGCACCCTGGTGGTGCTGTACGAGCCGCAGCGGATGCTCTCCTCGGGCTGGCCGTCGCAGTCGGGCGGCGCCGGGGCGGTGCTGCTGTTCGGTCTCGCGTACGGGGTGTGCGCGGCGGCGTTCGTACCGCGTCCGGTGCTCAATCTGGCGGCGGGCGCGCTCTTCGGTTCCGCGGCCGGTCTGACGGGGGCGCTCGCGGGGACGGTGCTCGGGGCGGGGATCGCGTTCACCCTCGGCCGGGTCCTGGGGCAGGACGCGCTGCGGCCGCTGGTGCGGGGCCGGTGGCTGACGGCGGCGGACGGGCAGCTGAGCCGGCACGGGTTCCGTTCGATGCTGGCGATCCGGCTGTTCCCCGGGGTGCCGTTCGCGGCGGCCAACTACTGCGCGGCGGTCTCCCGGATGCGATACGTGCCGTTCCTCCTGGCGACGGCGCTCGGCTCCCTGCCGAACACGGCGGCGTACGTGGTGGCGGGCGCCCAGGCCGGTTCGCCGGGCTCGCCGGCGTTCCTCTTCTCGGCGGGGTTCATCGTCCTGTCGGGCCTCGGCGCGGCGGTGGTGGCGTGGCGCAAGCGGCACGGCCTGCGGGCCGCCGTCCCGGCCCCCGAGCCGAAGCGGGAGCCGGTCCTCAAGTAGCGGCCACGGGCCTCACCATAGGCTTGTCATCTTGTACCTGTACGCTGCGCACGACCTTCTGACCGCACACGTACAAACGGGACGGCCCTAGCCCCATGAGTTGGTTCGAATCGTTCATCCTCGGACTCGTCCAGGGGCTGACGGAGTTCCTTCCCATCTCCTCCAGCGCGCACCTCCGCCTCACCGCGGCCTTCGCCGGCTGGGAGGATCCGGGCGCGGCCTTCACCGCGATCACCCAGATAGGCACCGAGACCGCGGTCCTGATCTACTTCCGCAAGGACATCGGCCGGATCGTCTCCGCCTGGTTCCGCTCCCTCACGGACAAGTCGATGCGCTCCGACCACGACGCCCAGATGGGCTGGCTGGTGATCGTCGGCTCCATTCCGATCGGCGTCCTCGGCGTGACGCTCAAGGACCAGATCGAGGGGCCGTTCCGCGATCTGCGGCTGACGGCCACCACGCTGATCGTCATGGGCATCGTCCTCGGCATCGCCGACCGGCTCGCCGCCCGCGACGAGATCGGCGGCCGGCACCGGGCCGCGCGCGAGCGCAAGACGCTCAAGGACCTCGGGGTGAAGGACGGCCTGATCTACGGCGTGTGCCAGGCGATGGCCCTGATTCCGGGCGTCTCCCGCTCGGGCGCGACGATCTCCGGCGGTCTGCTCATGGGCTACACCCGCGAGGCCGCCGCCCGCTACTCCTTCCTGCTCGCCATCCCGGCCGTGATCGCCTCCGGCGGGATGGAGCTGAAGGACGCCGCCTCGGACGGCAGCGTCTCCTGGGGCCCGACGATCTTCGCCACGATCATCGCCTTCGCCGTCGGCTACGCGGTGATCGCCTGGTTCATGAAGTTCATCAGCACGAAGTCCTTCATGCCGTTCGTCTACTACCGGATCGCACTGGGCATCCTGCTGTTCGTCCTGGTCGGCGCGGACGTCCTGAGCCCGCACGCGGGCGAGTCCGCCGGCTGACGCTGCCGGCGAATCCGGGCCTCGCGCGTGACGTCGGCCTTCACGACCTGGTTGTGGTCGTGAAGGCCGACGTCGTCTTCGGGGAGGGCGTCCGCGTCTTTGCGCGTGGCGGAGCCGGGGTCGCCCATCAGATCTGACACGGTCTGGCAGCCGTGCGACGGTGGATACGGGACCGCGGCCCCGAGCACGCGTGTCGCCGCCTCGTGAGGGGTCCCCGCTGACCGTCGTGATCAGCTCCTGGAGGACGCATCATGCGGGCGAGCGACAGAACACCGGGCATGCCTCGGGACGCGCGCGCGACACGGCGGGGTGGGGCGGGGGCCCGCGGGCGGCCCGGCCGAAAGGCGGCCGAGCGGGGTGCTCGGCGCGCCAGGCGGGCGACCGAGTGGGGCAGGGCGAAGTACGCGGGGTCGTGGGCCGAGGACCTGTGGCGACGGCTGGACGCGTTCGACTTCCTCAACCAGGCCATGCTGCTGGCGGCCACGCTCCTGCTGTGCGCGGTCCCGTTCATGCTCATCACATCCGCCCTGGCCGGACGGTCGGCGGTGTCGGGGCTGTCGCTCCGGCTGGGACTCAACAGGCAGGCCGCCGCCGACATGGGTGACCTGTTCACCTCCGGCGCGGCGACCTCGGCGGCGGTGACCGGCCTGTCCTGGGTGTTCTTCGTCCTGAGCGGGCTCGCCGTCGCCGGTTCGCTGCAGAGGCTGTACCAGCAGATGTTCCAGCTCCGTACTCGTGGGGCGCGGGACCGGCTGCGGGCGGTGGTCTGGCTGGCCGCGGTCGTGGGCTGGACCGCCCTGGGCACCGCCGCCGGGACGGGCTTCCACGAGAAGGCGCCGGTCCTGTGGTGGATCGTCAACGCCCCCACATTCGTCGTGTTCTGGTGGTTCACGATGTGGCTCCTGCTGGCGGGGCGCGTCGCCTGGCGCAGGCTGTTGCCGTGCGCGGTGGCCACCGGTTCGTTCTGGATCGGCATGCTGATCGTCTTCCACTTCGTCTTCTCCGGCATGGTCACCGACTACGACGAGAAGTACGGGCCGATCGGCGTGGTCTTCGCCCTCATGTCGTTCTTCATCGCGATCGGGGTGGTGATCACCCTGGGCGCGGCCACGGGCATGATGTGGCAGGACCGCCAGATCTCCTTCCGGGCGGCGCTCACGAAGATGAGGCGGTCGTCGTGACTGCCGGAAACGGCGGGGTGGCCCAGGACCGGGCCGGCCCCTCGGTCCGAAGGACCGTCCGGGTCGTGGCCCGTGCGGTCGGCTCGGCCACCGTCCTGGTGACCCTGTACTACCTGCCGCCCCTGGACCACTCGTCCACGGCGGTCACCCTCACCACGCTCCTCGTCGGGCCGGCGGGGTTCGTCGCACCGGTCGCCGCCCGGGTCCGCTCGATCCTCCGGTCCCCGCACCCGGGTCTGCGGGCCGTCGAGGGTCTGGCCACCGGCATCCCGTACTTCCTGCTGCTGTTCGCCGCCGGCTACGCCGCGCCGGCCGCGCTGTCGCCCGGAAGCTTCGGCGAGCCGCTGTCCCACAGCGACGCGCTCTCCTTCACCGTCACGGTGTTCTCCACCGCCGGATTCGGTGACATCACCGCCGAGACCGAGGCCGCGCGGCTGGTCGTCACCGTCCAGATGCTCGCCGACCTGGTGGTCCTCGGCCTCGCCCTCAAGATCATCGTGGGTGCGGTCCGCCGGGGCCGGCAGCGCAGGGCCGATACGCACCGTACTCAGACCGGAGGCCACGGACGATGACGACGAACGGGTCCAGCAGGCGGGAGCCGCCTGCCCACAGGGGGCACCGGAGCACCCTCCGAGCAGTGGCGTTCGTCGACCACGTGCGCGCGGACGGGGTCGTGGTCCGGTGGGAATCGCGGCGTCACCGCAAGCACCAGCGGCCCGCCGCCGGGTCGACCTGGTGGGCGCCCGCCGCCCGCGGCTGGTGGATCGCGGTGCTGTTCGCCATCGGGTCGCTGCTGTTCGCCGTCGGCTCGGTGCCCGGCTACACCGAGGCGGTCGGGGCGCACTGGGACACGGTCACGTACTTCGTCGGATCGCTGTTCTTCACCGCGGCGTCGTACCTCACCTACCGCGAGGCGGTCGACGCGGCCCCGCCGGCGCTCAACCCCGCGCGTCGGCGGCTCCTCGTCTACCAGCCACGACGGATCGACTGGTGGGCCACCGCGATCCAGCTGGTCGGCACCCTGTACTTCAACGTCAGCACCGGCGTCGCCATGGGAAGCAACCTGTCCGCGACCACCGCCCACCAGCACATCTGGCGCCCCGATGCCATCGGCTCGGTGTGCTTCCTCGTCGCGAGTCTCCTCGCCTGGTACGAGACCTGTCACGGCTGGACCGCCTGGCGGCCGGCGTCGTGGGCGTGGTGGATCACCCTGGCCAACCTCGTCGGGTCCGTGGCCTTCGGCATCTCCGCCGTGGCCGGCTACATCGACCCGGTCACCGGCCAGGTGCACAACGCGACCGAAGCCAACACGACGACCTTGATCGGCGCGGTCTGCTTCCTCATCGGCTCCGTGCTGCTCCTGCCCGAACGCACCGAGGAAATCCGCGACCAGGCAGCCTCACCTGGAGCGACGTCGTCCCGGGTCCCCGGGGAGCGATGAGGGCGACCACGGCTCCGGGGGCGGTCGGCAACGCCCCCGAGACAGCGATGACGGCAGCCGCGGCGCGCGGTACGCGTATCCGCCGCCTATCCGCCGCCCGGGTCGCACAACCCGGTGGACAACGCCCCCGGCGCCACGCTGACGAAGCACTTCTCCTCGCCCAGAGCACCCGCATCCGCCCTGACGGCCTCAGCCCGGTAGGGCACCCTGGCGATCTCCTCGATGCCGCCCAGGGTGCCCCATTCGTTCTTGCCGAGCCGGGTCAGCGGGCGCATCAGGGTCATCTCGGGGTGGCCGTCGACCATGACGGACTCGTCGACCGCCGCGTGCACGACCCGGCCGAAGACGACCGTCGAGTCGCCGATCCGCAGCGTGCTGTGCAGCTCGCACTCCAGCGCCACCGGCGACTGGGCGACCCGCGGCGGCTTCACCCGCAGGCTCGGCTCCCGCTCGACGCCGCACGCGTCGAACTCGCTGACCCCGCGCGGGAAGTCCGTCGACGTGGCGTTGATCGTCTCGAAGAGACTCTCGGGGGCGAGGTTCACCACGAACTCCCCCGTCTCCTCCACGTTGCGCAGCGAGTCCTTGCGCCCGACCGACGTGAACTGGACGACCGGCGGCGTGACCGAGGAGATGGTGAAGAAGGAGTGCGGGGCGAGGTTGTCCGCCCCGTCGGCCGAGGTCGTGGACACCCAGGCGATGGGGCGGGGCACGACGGTGGCGGTAAGCAGCCGGTAGAAGGAGGTGCGGTCGGTCAGTTCGGGATCGATGTTCACGCGCATGGCGGCCAGTATGACCGGCGCCCCGGCGACCGCCGCACGCCCGGTCGACCCTCGCACACGATGACCCGCGTGTCCGTCCGCCCCTCGCATGTCTCAGCCCGCACGTCCGTGCGCCCCTCGCACGCTTTGGCCCGCACGACTCTTGGCCCCTGGCGTCCGCTGGCCGACACTGAGCCGATGACGCAGCGCGTGGACCTCGCGACCGTGATGGACCGATTCGCCCTCGACGACCTGATCACCGGCTACGCGGCGGCCGTCGACGAGGGCGACTGGAGCGCCTACCGGGGACTGTTCACCCCGGACGGCAGGGCCGACTACCGAGGCTCGGGCGGGATCGAGGGCCCGGCGGCGGAGGTCGTGGAGTGGCTCTCCACGACGCTGCCCCTCTTTCCCGTACGCCAGCACCTCATCGTGAACCGGCGGGTGCGGTTCCTGGATCCGGGCGGCTATCCGGAGACCGGGGACAGGGCGGACATCGGCGCCGACTACGTCAACCCGATGCGGTTCGCCTCCGGCGAGGACTTCGTCTGCGGCGGGCGCTACGCCTTCGCGGCGCGCCGCACCGCCGACGGCTGGCGGCTCGCCTCGGTCGTGGTCGACGAACGCTGGCGCCGCCACGGCTGACCCCTGGTCACCGCAGGCGTCGCGGACACTGGAGGCATCGACGGGAGGCACGTCATGGGTGGTCCGTTCGTGATTCGCCGCCGAGGTGGCCGTGCCGACCGCTCCCCCACCCCCCGGCTCGCCGGGCGCGGGGCCGCGCGCTCCCTGCTCGCCGCCGGCTGCGGCGCCCTGCCCGTGCTCGCCTTCCCGGCTCCTGGGCTCTGGTGGTGGGCCCCTGTGGCGCTCGTCCCGTGGCTGCTGCTGATCCGTACGGCTCCGGGAGCCCGCCGTGCCGGTCTCGACGGCTGGTCCGGCGGCTTCGGATTCATGCTGGCGATGCACCACTGGCTGCTGCCGAGCCTGCATGTGTTCCTGCTCCCGCTCGCCGCGCTGCTCGGTCTTCTGTGGCTGCCCTGGGGGTGGCTCGTCAGGGCGCTGCTCGGCGGGCCCCCGTCGCCCGTGCGGGCGGCCGTGGCGCTGCTCGCGGTGCCCTCGGGCTGGCTGCTGATCGAGTCGGCCCGTTCCTGGGAGGGGCTCGGCGGACCGTGGGGGCTTCTCGGGGCGAGCCAGTGGCAGGTCCCGGTGGCGCTGCGGCTCGCCTCGATCGGCGGGGTGTGGCTGGTAAGCCTCCTGGTGGTGGCGGTGAACACGGCCGTGGCGCTTCTCGTGGCGGTGCCGGGGCGGCGTTCCGTCGGGGTGGCGGGGCTCGCCGCCTGCGCCCTGGTGGCGGGGACGGCGGCCTGGGGTGTCGCGGCCCCGCGCGAGAGCGGGTCGGTACGGGTGGCCCTCGTACAACCGGGGATGTTCGGCGGCCCCGACGGGCCCGAGCGGCGCCTCGCGCGGGCCGAGACTCTGACGCGCTCCCTCGCCGGGCAGCGGCTCGACCTGGTCGTGTGGGGCGAGAGCGGGGTGGGCGCCGATCCGGCGGGTGACCCGGTGCTGGCGGCCCGGCTGACCGCGCTGTCGCGGACGGTCGGCGCGCCGCTCCTGGTGAACGTGGACGCACGGGGCGCCGACCGCCCCGGCATCTACAAGAGCGCGGTCCTGGTCGGCCCGGCAGGTCTCACGGGCGACCGTTACGACAAGATGCGGCTCGTCCCGTTCGGCGAGTACGTCCCCGCGCGCAGGCTCCTCGGCTGGGTCACGTCCGCCGGGCGCGCCGCGAAGGAGGACCGGCGTCGCGGCACCGAGCCGGTGGTGATGAGCCTGCCCGCCCGTGCGGCCGGCGCCTCCCCGCTCCGGGTCGGGCCGCTGGTCTGCTTCGAGTCCGCGTTCCCCGACATGAGCCGGACGCTCACCCGCGACGGGGCCGACCTCCTGGTCGTGCAGTCGTCGACCAGTACCTTCCAGGACAGCTGGGCGCCCGCCCAGCACGCCTCGCTCGCGGCCCTGCGGGCGGCCGAGACGGGCCGTCCGGTCGTCCACGCGACGCTCACCGGGATCAGTGCCGCGTACGGCCCCGACGGACACCGGATCGGTCCGGTCCTCGGCACGGACGCGAGCGCCGCCGTCGTGCGCGAGCTTCCGCTCTCGGGGACGACGACGGCCTTTGTCCGGTGGGGTGACTGGCCCTTGTACGGAGCGCTCGCGGTGGTCGGCGCGGTGTGCGCCGCCGAGGGTGCGGGCGCGTTCAGGAAGCCTGGGTCAGCGCGTCGAGGACGACCCGCTCGCACAGCTCGTGGGTGAGCAGGGCGTCCCGGGCGCTGAGCACCCGGCCCTCCCGTACCGCGTCGAGGAAGGCGAGGACGGCCTGCTCGATGCCGCGCTGCCGGGCCACGGGCACCCAGTCCCCGCGTCGGCGCACGGTCGGCTGCCCCTTGTGGTCGACGACCTCGGCGAGGTTGAGGACCTGGCGCTTGGTGTCCTGCCCCGACACCTCGAGGACCTCCTCGGTGGAGCCGTTCATCCGGTTCATCATGCCGATGGCGGTGAAGCCGTCGCCGGAGAGCTGGAGCACCACGTGGTGCATGAGCCCCTCGCGGATCCGGGCGCGCACGTCGATGTGCTCGACCTCGCCGGGCACCAGGAAGCGCAGGGTGTCGACGACGTGGATGAAGTCGTCCAGGACGAAGGTCCGGGGGGCCTCGGGCAGGCCGATGCGGTTCTTCTGGAGGAGGATCAGCTCGCGCGGGTGGTCGAGGCACTGGGAGTAGCTGGGGGCGAGGCGCCGGTTGAAGCCGACGGCGAGGCTGACCGAGCGCTTCTCGGCGAGCTCCACGATCCGCTCGGAGTCGGCGTACTCGTACGCGAGGGGCTTGTCGACGTACGTGGGGACGCCGGCTTCGATGAGCCGGCCGGCGATCTCGGCGTGGGCGGCGGTGGAGGCGTGGACGAAGGCCGCGTCGAGCCCGGCTGAGAGCAGCGAGTCGAGGTCGCGGTGGCGCCGCTCGGCGGGCAGGTGCAGGGTGTCGGCCACCCGCTCCAGGGTCGCCGGGGTGCGGGTCTGCAGGTGGAGCTCGACCCCGGGGAGGGTGCCCAGGACGGGAAGGTAGGCCTTCTGCGCGATGTCGCCGAGTCCGATGCAGCCAACCTTCACGGGGTCTCCCTTGTCGTCCACGGGCGCGAAGGGCCCTTCGCGCCGGTCAGCTTACGCGGGACGGATCATGCGCCGAAGGTGCCGGGTCGACCGGCGGGCACCAGTCGCAGATGCCGTCGAAGCCGCGCAAGGCGAGGCCGGGCCCGAAGCGGGAGACGGCGCTGACGGCCGCGGAGCGCAGGGCTACGGCGGGGCGGGCGGAGAGCATGGTGAGCGCACCGGTGCGGGCGGCCCTGCGGACGATGCCGGTGGTGCGCGGCAGCCGGTCGGCGGTGTACGCGGCGAGCGCGCGGCCCGGCGCGAAGTCGGTGGTGCTGCGGGCGTGGTGGGCGAGGACGACGGCGTCCTCGACGGCCTGGTTCCCGCCCTGGCCGAGGCTCGGCATCATCGCGTGCGCGGCGTCGCCGAGGAGGGCCACCCTGCCCCGGTGGAAGGCGGGCAGCGGGTCGGGCAGGTGGTGGACGTCGTGCCGGAGGATCCGGTCGGGGTCGACGCCGGCGAGGATCTCGGGGACGGGGTGGTGCCAGTCGCCGAAGAGCCGGAGCAGTTCGGACCTCTCGTCGTCGGGCGCGTGGGCGCCGGCGGGGGCCACGGCCATGGCGTACGCGTAGACCCGGCCGTCCTTGAGGGGCTGACTGCCCCACAGCCGGCCGGCGCCCCAGGTCTCGTGCGGGGCGAAGGGGCGCCCGGGGGCGGGGACGACGACGCGCCAGCTGGTGCTGCCGGAGTAGCGGGGGCCGGGGTGGTCGGGGAAGAGCGTCCCGCGGGTCGCCGAGCGGATGCCGTCGGCGGCGACGACGAGCTCGGCCTCGAGGTCGGTGCCGGTCGCGGTCCCGGCCTCCGAGACGGTGAGGCGGGCGGGGCGGTGGTCGTCGCCGGGGTCGGTGACGGTGGCGGTCACGCCGGTGCGGACGACGCCCTCGGGGAGGGCCGAGGTGAGGATGTCGACGAGGGTGGCGCGGTGGAGGAGGACGAGGGGTCCGCCGAAGCGTGCGGCGGCGGCCTTGGCGTCGGTACGGGCGAGCCAGCGGCCGTCCGGGGTGCGCATGCCGCCGTCGCCCTGCCAGGCGGAGAGCTCGCGGACGCGGTCGCCGAGGCCGATGACGTCGAGGGCGCGCTGGGCGTTGGGGGCGAGGGCGATGCCGGCGCCGACGGGGGCGAGGTCGGCGGCGCGTTCGAGGAGGGTGACCTGCCAGCCGCGCAGGTGCAGGGCCACGGCGGCGGTGAGCCCGCCGATGCCGGCTCCGACGACGACGGCACGGTGCTGCTGTTCCATGGCTGCTCCTCGGTTCGGGACGGGTGCGGCACGGGAGGGTCACTACAGCTGTAGTGACCTCCATGTCACGACCGTACTACAGCTGTAGTCGCGTCGGTAGTAGGTTGTCCCCATGACCCGAGCCACCGCCGGGGCCCCGGCCCCGGAGTCCCCCGCCACCCGCGCCGAGCGGATCGGCGACGCCGCCCTCGCCCTCCTCGTCGAGCGCGGCATGCGGGGCCTGACCCATCGCGCCGTCGACGAGCAGGCCGGGCTGCCGCAGGGCTCGACGTCCAACCACGCCCGCACCCGCCAGGCCCTGCTGGAGGCGGCCGTACGGCGCCAGGTCGAGCGGGAGGCCGAGGTCCTCACCCCGCACGAGCTGCCGGGCCCGGAGAGCGGCGGCGAGGCGCTCGTCGACGCGCTCGCCCTCTCCCTGCACCGCTACCTCACCGACCACCGCTCCCTGCTGGTCTCCCGCTACGAGCTCGCCCTCGAGGCCACCCGCCGGCCCGAGCTCCGGAGCTTCTTCGACGCGGCCGGTTCGACCTTCCACACCCCGCTGATCGCGATGATGGCGGCGGCCGGCTCGCCGGAGCCCGAGCGGCACGCGCTCTCCCTGATCGCCTGGAGCGAGGGGCTGATGTTCTCCTGCGCGGCGGGCTCCTTCCACGCGGCCGTCCCGAGCCGCGCCGAACTGCGCACCGGTTTCGACGAGTTGCTGCGCGGCATGCTCGGCGATCGGAGCTGACGCGGAGTCGGAAGACCCGGGGGACCCCTGGCGCCGCCCTCGGCCATGGGAGACGATGCCGCCCATGACCACCGAACGCACCGAATCCACCCCGCGCGTCGACCCGGCCACCACCACGGGCGAGCGCGAGGCGCTGGAGCAGTGGCTCGACTTCCACCGCGTGACCCTCGCGATGAAGTGCGAGGGGCTCGACGACGCCCAGCTGCGCACCCCGTCCGCCCCGCCGTCGGACCTCAACCTGCTCGGTCTGGTCCGTCACATGGCCGAGGTCGAGCGCGGCTGGTTCCGCCGCGTCCTGGCCGGCGAGAAGGCGGAGTGGATCTACTCGACGGAGGAGGACTTCGACCGGGACATCCACGCCACGGACGAGGACACCTACGAGGAGGCCTACGCCACCTGGCAGGCGGAGATCGCCCACGCGCGCACCCTGGCCGCCGGCCGTGACCTCGACGACCTGGGCCTGGGCGAGCACCGCACCGGCCGGACCTTCAACCTCCGGTGGATCTACCTCCACATGATCGAGGAGTACGCCCGCCACAACGGCCACGCGGACCTCATCCGCGAGCGGATCGACGGCGCGACCGGAGACTGACGCCACGGCCGGCCGCTGACCCCGTACCGGGCACCGGCACCGGGCCGGTCAAGACCGGGCCCCGCGCGGCTCACCCGTGCGGGGCATTCCCCGCCGGTAGGGGCGCGAAGATCGTGTACGGACCAGCAGAGTGACGCGGGTGCATGGAACCCGAACAACAGTGAAGATCCTGGTCGGGGCGGCGGTCGCCGCCCTGGCGGGCTGCGTCTCGGTGGACGCCCCGCCGACGGCGCCCGCCCCCGCCTCCGTCCCCGCGGCCGACACCGCCCCCGCCCAGGACGTGGCACCGCAGATCGTCGAGGGCCCGGCCCGCGAGGCCCTCGAAGCGGCGCTCCCGGCTCCCCCGCCGACCCCCGCGCCCCGCGCGACGCCTCCGTCCGAGCGGCACCGACAGGCGGCGCCTCCCCGCCCGGCGGCCCCGCACCACGGCTCCGTACCGCAGCGGCACGAGCGTCCGCGCCCGGCGGCCCGCCCCGACCTTCCCGTACTGCCGGAGCTCACGGGGCGGCTGCCGGGGAAGCCGCCGGTCTCCCGGGACGAGGTCTGCGATCTGGGCGAGCGGTACGGGGGCTGGGCCCCCGGCAGCGATCAGTCCAGGATCTGCCACGGCACGTACGGCCGGTGAGCCTCCCCCTCAGGGCGCGGCACGCACGGGCGATGAGCCTTCCCCTCAGGGCGCGCCGCCGTCACGCGCCCCTGAGTCTCAGCTCCAGGCGCTCGATCGCGGCCCGCACCCCGTTCCCGTAACCGTCGTCGTCGAGATGGTCCGAGGCCGCGCGGGCCCGGTCGAGATGGACCCGCGCGGCGTCGGGCCGCTGGAGCTTGACGTAGTCGGCGGCCAGGTTCAGATGGAGCGAGGGATACAGCGCGCGGAGGGCGGCCGCCGAGTCGTGCGCGGCGAGCCGCTCCTCGGCGAGGCCCTCGGCCGCGCTCAGCGCCCGCAGGTCCCAGGCCAGCTCGGTGTCGGGATCGTCCTGGGCGTCCGCCATGTAGTGCGCGAGGGTGCAGCGGTGCAGGGGGTCGCCGTCCGGGCCGATCTGCTGCCAGAGCAGCCCGAAGCGGTTGCGGGCCTCCTCGCGGTCGCCGCCGTGCAGCAGCATCAGGGCCTGCCCGATCCTGGTCATGACCCCGTCGTCCGACACCTGCTGCTGCTCGGTCACCGCGACCTCCACCGCTCACTCACTGGGAGTGACGACGCTAGCCGCACCCGGCCCGGATCGGGCCGAGGCTCAGCCGAGGTTCGGGATGCGCCAGTCGATCGGCTCGTGCCCCTGGGCCGCGACGGCCGCGTTGATCTGGGTGAAGGGGTGCGATCCGAAGAACTTCTTCGCCGACAGCGGGGAGGGGTGCGCGCCCTTCACCACGACGTGCCGCTCCTCGTCGATGAGCGGCAGCTTCTTCTGCGCGTAGTTGCCCCACAGGACGAAGACGGCGGGGTCGGGGCGGGAGGCGACGGCGGTGATCACCGCGTCCGTGAACTTCTCCCAGCCCTTGTTCTTGTGCGAGTTCGCCTCGCCGGAGCGGACGGTCAGGACCGCGTTGAGCAGGAGGACGCCCTGCTCGGCCCACGGCATCAGATAGCCGTTGTCCGGGACGGGGTGACCGAGCTCCTCCTGCATCTCCTTGTAGATGTTCCGCAGGGAGGGCGGGGTCTTCACACCGGGGCGGACGGAGAAGCACAGACCGTGCCCCTGGCCCTCGCCGTGGTAGGGGTCCTGACCGAGGATCAGGACCTTCACCTTGTCGTACGGAGTGGCGTCGAGGGCGGCGAAGACCTCGTCCTTCGGCGGGAAGACCGGTCCCCTGGCGCGCTCCTCCTCGACGAACTCGGTGAGCTGGGCGAAGTACGGCTTCTGCAGCTCCTCGCCGAGGACACCCCGCCAGGACTCGGGCAGCATGCTGGTGTCGGTCACGGTCAACAACCTCCGGTGGACGTTCCTGTTACTCCGTCCGAGAACCTACCGGGGGCCACTGACAGTGGCCCCCGCAGACCCTCTACCAGCTGGCCCGGCGGCTCAGCTCCCACATCTGCATGACCGTCTGGGGGTCGAGGGCGCGCTCGCCGCCGCCGATGTCCTCACCGGCCGCGATGTACAGCTTGCCCTGCCACAGGGGCAGCAGGCGGACGTCCTGGACCATGATCTCCTGGGCCTCCACGAACTCGTCCGTGACGGTCCCGCGGTCGCTGTCGCGGCGGGACTTCGGGAGCAGCTCGTTGGTGATCCGGGGGCTCTCGTAGGGCGTTCCGAGGACGTTCTCCTTGCCCACGAAGGGGGCGACGAAGTTGTCCGGGTCCGGGAAGTCGGGGAACCAGCCGCGGCCGAAGACCGGGTACTCGCCGTTCTGGTAGCCCGCCTGGAACTCCTTCCAGGGCTTGCCGTGCAGGGTGACCTTGAAGAGGCCGGACTCCTCCAGCTGGCGCTTGAGCTCGGCGAACTCGGCGGCCGTCGAGGAGCCGTACCGGTCGGTGGTGTACCAGAAGTCCAGCTCGACGGGCTCGGTGATGCCGGCGTTGCGGAGGATCTTCTTCGCCTTCTCCTCGCTGGGCGAGCCGAAGCGGTCGAAGAACTTGGTGGTGTGACCGGCGATGCCCTTGGGCACCATGGAGTACAGGGGCTCGGCGGTGCCCTGGTAGACCTTGCTGACCAGTTCGTCGCGGTCGACGAGCTGGGCGATGGCCTTGCGGACGGGGAGCTTGGCGACGGACTTGTTCTGGGTGTTGAAGACCAGGTAGCGGATGTCGGCGCCGGTCGACTCCACGATCTGGAGGCCCTTGTTCTCCGGCTTGTCCTCCTGGAGGGCGACGACCTCGGCGGCGGTGAGGCCTCGGTAGGTGGCGTCGATCTCCTTCTTCCGGAGGGCGGCGACCATGGCCTCGGAGTCGTCGAAGTACTTGATCGTGACGCCGCCGTTCTTGCGGTCGGCGAAGCCCTTGTAGGAGGGGTTCTTCGTCAGCTCCGCCTCCTTGCGCTCGCTGTACGAGTCGAGGACGTACGGGCCCGAGCCCATGACCTTGCCGTCCGTGCGGAGCTTGTCGGCCGGGTACTCGGCGGGGTCCACCAGCGACATCGCGGGGGTGGCGAGGATGAAGGGGAAGGTCGCGTCCGACTTGTTCAGCCGGAAGACGACGGTGCGGTCTCCGACCGTGTCGATCTTGCCCAGCGAGCCGAGCATGCCGTTCGGGCCGCCCTTGGCGTCGATCGTGCGGATGCGCTCGATCGAGTACTTCACGACATTCGCGTCCAGTTTGTGCCCGTTGGAGAAGGTGAGACCCTCCACCAGCTTGCACTCGAAGACCCGGCTGGAGGTGTCCGTGAACTTGCAGTCGGCGGCGTCCGACTGCGGCGTGGTGCTGCCCGTGGGAAAAGCCACCAGGGTCTGGAAGACATTCCGGAAGAGCTCCCAGGAATTGTCCCAGGCAGCGGCCGGATCAAGCGTGGAAGGAGAACTCGTCGTGCCGACGACGATTCTCTGATCCCCGGCGGATTCACTGTCCGAGAAGACACCGCATCCGGTTACCAGGGATATGGACACAAGGGCTGCAGCGGCCTGCAGACTGGTCCGGTTGAACACGTGCACGCTCCTCGTTCAGCCAGGGGTCGGCCGACGATACCGCAGCACCCCGCCAGGTCAATGTTCGAGCCTGACGGGGCACTTGAGGCATTCGGCGCATAACCGGGGTCAATCCGGACAGGAGATTCCGGAAAGTGTCCGGTTATCGGTCACCCGACTCCGGCGTTCAGGAAAATGCCGCCGTCGACGACGAGCGTCTGGCCGGTGATCCACTCCGACTGGGACGAGGTGAGGAAGGCCGCCGCGCCGCCGATGTCCTCGGGCTCGCCGAGCCGGCCGAGCGGATAGGAGGCCGCCGCCTCGGCCTCGCGGCCCTCGTAGAGCGCCCGCGCGAATTTCGTCTTCACCACGGCGGGAGCGATCGCGTTGACCCGCACGACCGGCGCGAATTCATGCGCCAGCTGCAGGGTCAGATTGATCATCGCGGCCTTGCTCATTCCGTACGCGCCGACGAAAGGCGAGGCGGTGACGCCGGCGATCGAGGCGATGTTCACGATCGCCCCGCCGTGCTCCTTCTGCCAGGCGTGCCAGGTCCGCTGGGCGAAGCCGAGCGCGGAGATCACGTTCGTCTCGAAGACCTTGCGGGCCACCCCGAGGTCCAGGTCCGCAATGGGCCCGAAGACCGGATTCGTACCGGCGTTGTTGACGAGGAAGTCCAGGCGGCCGAAGCCGTCCATCGCCGCCTCGACGGCGGCGGCCTGGTGGGCCTCGTCGTGCGCCTTGCCGGGGACGCCGATGACCCGGTCGGCCCCGAGCCGCTCCACGGCCTCCTTGAGGGCCTCCTCGCCTCGCCCGGTGATCACGACCCGGTCGCCGCGGGCGACGAGGGCCTCGGCGACGCCGTAGCCGATGCCACGGCTGGCGCCGGTGACGAGGGCGACCTTGCCGGACAGCTCCGGCCGTTCCTGTGCGCTCATGCGCGCCCTGCTCCTCTCGCTGCCGGTCGTCAGTTGAGCGGGCCGCCGGCCACGTACATGACCTGGCCGGAGACGAAGCCGGCGTCGTCGCCCGTGAAGAACGCGATCGCGTTGGCGACGTCCTCGGGGCGGCCGACCCGCTGCACCGGGATCATCGAGGCGGCGGCCGCCTGGAAGTCCTCGAAGCCCATGCCGACGCGCTCGGCGGTCTGCGCGGTCATCTCGGTGACGATGAAGCCCGGGGCGACGGCGTTGGCGGTGATGCCGAACTTGCCGAGCTCCTTGGCGAGGGTCTTCGTGAAGCCCTGCAGACCGGCCTTGACGGCCGAGTAGTTGGCCTGGCCGCGGTTGCCGAGCGCCGAGGAGGAGGAGAGCGAGACGATCCGGCCGAAGCCCGCGTCCACCATGTGCTTCTGGACGGCCTTCGCCATCAGGAAGGCGCCCTTGAGGTGGACGTTCATGACGAGGTCCCAGTCGGACTCGGACATCTTGAAGAGCAGGTTGTCGCGGAGCACGCCCGCGTTGTTGACGAGGATCGTCGGCGCGCCGAGCTCGGCGGCGACCCGCGCGACGGCGGCCTCCACCTGCGCGCCGTCCGAGACGTCGCAGCCGACCGCGAGCGCGGTGCCGCCCGCGGCGGTGATCTTCTCGACGGTGTCCTTGCAGGCCGCCTCGTCGAGGTCGAGTACGGCGACGGCGCGGCCCTCGGCCGCCAGGCGGAGCGCGGTGGCCGCGCCGATGCCCCGTGCGGCACCCGTGACGATGGCTACGCGCTGCTCGGTGGTGGACATGCTTGGTTCTCCTCGCCCTTGGATCGTCCCTGGTAGGCCGAGTCCGTGAGCCGCTCCTGCGTCCCGCACATGAGCGACCGCTTAGTATCGACCGCAGAACGAGACGCTAGAAGCCCTGGCACCCGGTGTCAACGGCCCACCGGGTGCACCAGGTCACGTGCCGCGGCCCTCCCGGACGAGCACCGGACGGCCTGTCGGACGATCTACCGGACGAGAAGGTCGAGCAGGCGCTCCACCTCGGCCTCGGGGTCGGTGGTCAGACCCGTGTGGACCGGCCCCGGCTGCACGACCGTGGAGCGCGGCGCGATCAGCCAGCGGAAGCGCCGTCCCGGCTCGTCGCGCGCCGCCTGACCGGCCGCGTCGCCGCCCAGGCAGACCCCCTCGACGGCGCGCAGCGCGGCCCGTACGCCGGTCACGTCGGCCGCCGGGTCGAGCACCGTCAGCTTGGCCTCGTCCAGGTGCGTACGGGCGGCCACGAAGGACCGGGCACGGCAGTAGACGACCACTCCCGCGTTGAAGCACTCGCCGCGCTCCACCCGGGGGACGACACGCAGCAGCGCGTACTCGAAGACATCGCGGTCGGTCACGTCGTGCTGTCCTTCTCGGTGGAGTGCTTCCGGGGCGCGAGACGCTCGGCGAGCCAGCCGGGCGGCTGCTGCGGCCGGCCCTCGGTGCGCGGCCCGAGCGTGATCCGCTCGTGGATGGTCGCGGCGCGCGGCAGCAGCGCCGAGACGTACGCGGCGCGGACCTCGTCCGTGCTGTCGAAGCCGGGCTCGTCGACGAGCCACTCGTCGGGGACGTCGGCGGCGACCTCTTCCAGGAGCTCGCGGGTGACGAGCGGCGCGAGCTCGGCGGCCGCGGCGGCGATGTCCGGGCCGAAGGGCGCGAGCGCGTGGTCGGAGGCGTCGTACGGCTTCGCTGCGGAGGCCTGGGCGCCCGGCCAGTTGTGGTGCCAGATCATGGTGGCGCCGTGGTCGATGAGCCACAGGTCGCCGTGCCAGACGAGCATGTTCGGGTTGCGCCAGGACCGGTCGACGTTGTTGATCACCGCGTCGAACCAGACGACCCGGCCGGCCTCCTTCGGGTCGACCTCGTACGCGAGCGGGTCGAAGCCCAGCGAGCCGGGCAGGAAGTCCATGCCCAGGTTGAGCCCGCCGCTCGCCTTGAGCAGCTCCTGCACCTCCTGGTCGGGTTCGGAGAGCCCGATGACGGGGTCGAGCTGGATGGTGACGAGCTCCGGCACCCGCAGGCCGAGCCTGCGGGCGAGCTGCCCGCAGACGACCTCGGCGACCAGGGTCTTCCGCCCCTGTCCGGCGCCGGTGAATTTCATGACGTACGTACCGAGGTCGTCGGCCTCGACGATCCCGGGGAGCGAGCCGCCCTCACGCAAAGGCGTGACATAGCGGGTCGCTGTCACTTCGGTAAGCATTCGCCCAGGCTATCCATTCGTTCGGATCACCTGGAAGTTCGCCGCCATGGCCATGTCCTCGTGTGCGAGGTCGTGGCGGTGCAGCCAGGACGCACACCGCAGGGGGAGTCCGGTCGACCGGACTCCCCCTGGGGTTCAGCTCGTCGGGCTCGTTCAGCGCAGGCGGAGTGCCTCGCTGATGGTGGTGAACAGGTC